>DXCT01000095.1 GCA_019115865.1 Candidatus Yaniella excrementavium
TCATCTGTACTGTCCCCATGGCTGCTGGGGATGGGTTCGGAGGTGCGTTCTGGGTCGCGTTTGGACCGATAGACTTCCAGCCGGTCGGCAGGGGTGGCCGCTGCAGCAGTTTTCGAAGCCCCGGCGGTTTCGGCCAGTGGTTCCAGCAGATCATCGAGCTCGTCAACGCGTTCCAGGACCTCTTCGAACCGTAGATGTTCAACAGTGCTCGGGTCATCGAGTTCATCCCAGGTGCGCGGTGCCGCGACGGTCGGGGTGAAACGACCGCGCAGCGAATAGGGCGCCACCGTTGTCTTGGCCGCTGCGTTTTGGGACCAGTCGATAAACACCTTGTTCTTGCGCAACTTCTTCTTCATAGCCGACACAATCAGCTTCGGATGGTCAGCTTCCAGACTGCGGGCCAGCTCGTGGGCGACGTCGGAGACTTCCTGACTGGTGGCCGAACCATCTAATGGCGCGTACAGATGGATCCCCTTGGACCCACTGGTCAACGGGTAAACATCTAAGCCCATGCCATTGAGCAACTCCCGCACCAGCTGGGCGACCTCAACACAGTCGACCAACGCGCGGCCTTCACCCGGATCCAAGTCAAACACCATGCGATCCGGATACCGATCATCCGACGTGATCGTGCCGGGATCCGAAGCACCAGGCGAGACTCGCCACTGGGGAATATGCAGCTCGAGCGAAGCCAACTGCGCAAGATAGGTCAGGGTCGCTTGGTCCTGAATTAACGGATAGTGTTTGCGACCGGTCGAATGTTTGATCGACCGGGTGGCGATCCATGACGGCGCATGGTCAGGGAGATCTTTTTCGAAGAATACCTGGCCTGGGTCATCGGGGGTGCCTACTCCGTCGACCCACCGCTTTCGGGTTGCGATACGATCTTGGGCGTGCGGAATTAAATACGGTGCGATACGGGCGTAGTAGTCGAGCACTTCACCCTTGGTGGTACCGGTTTCTGGGTAGTAGACCTTGTCGAGGTTTGTCAGCGTCAAACGGTGCCCGTCGACGGAGACCTGCTGTTCATTGGATGACATGGCCACCTCCTGTGCCGTGCATGCTACCTGAGGGACTGACGCGAAACGAGACCCGAAAACAGTCTGCCCTAGCCAACAGGCCGTCGGGTCAGTTTGAATGGGGTACATGAGAGCAATCTGGAAAGGGTCCATAGCCTTCGGGCTGGTAAACGTACCTGTAAAGCTGTACTCGGCAACCGAAAATCATGATGTCGACATGCATCAGGTGCATGATAAAGACGGTGGCCGCATCCGCTAGCAACGCCGCTGCGAAGTGTGCGATGAGATTGTTGAATATTCCGAGATCGACAAAGCCTATGAAGACGGCGAACACCGGGTCATTCTGACCAAAGACGATTTTGAGGCGCTGCCGGCAGAAGACAACGACGACATTGACGTGCTGCAGTTCGTGCCGAACGACCAGATTGACCCGATCATGCTGGAACGCTCATATTTTCTGGAGCCCACCTCGAAAACACCGAAAGCGTATCTGCTGCTTCGCCAGACGCTGGAGAAAGCCGATAAGACCGCTATCGTCAAGGTCACTCTGCGCACACGTACCCGGCTGGCGATCTTACGTACGCGTGGAAAATTACTGATGATCCAAACGCTGCGATGGGCTGATGAGATTCGGGAAGTCGATTTCAAAGGCGTGAATTCTCGTGCCAAAATATCGGATAAAGAATTGGAAATGTCCGCCCAACTCGTGGAAACCTACTCCGAAGACTTCACTCCAGCAGAGTTCACCGATGACTACCAGGAAGAACTGAAGAAACTCATCGATGCGAAGATCGAATCCGGCGAGACCCTGGATCTAGAAGAAACCTTCCCAGACGAAGACGAGGACGACGATACCGGTGGCGACGTCGTTGATCTGATGGAGGCCCTGCGCCAATCCGTGGATCGTTCCCGTTCGTCCAAGAAATCGGGATCAAAGCAATCTGGTTCGAATAAGAGCTCCAAGAAATCAACGAAGAAGAAGGCTAGCTGACCGGTCCGTCTTTGGAAGAGCATCCTGTTTTCGCAGCCGGGGTCTAGCTGTAGCTCAGGAAACCTTATAGGCGTCTGTTCCTTGGCCCCAAGCACCGGACATCTCGACGAGTTGGAAGGTTTGCTGGGCGATCGCCATTTCTTCATCCGTGGGAACCACGACAACAGCAACCGTTGAATCGTCCGTGGAAATGACGCGTGGTTCATCAGAGCGGGACATGTTCAACTCGTGGTCGTAGCGCACACCGAGCACACCGAGACGATCGAGTACTCGTGCCCGAAACGGGGCAGAGTTCTCTCCGATGCCAGCGGTAAAGGCGATGGCTTGCGCGCCGTCGACTGCAACGTGGTACCCACCGATGTATTTGGCTAAGCGGTAGGATGCCACATTGAGTGCCATACGGGATTCGCGGTGACCGGCTTCTGCGGACTCGAGCACCTGGCGCATATCAGCGTGCCCGGTGAGTCCCAACAGCCCGGACTCGTGGTTGAGAATCCTGTCGGTTTGGTTGGCATCATAACCGTGGGAGGTGATCAGGTGCGTGATGATTGATGGGTCAACGTCACCCGAACGGGTACCCATAACGAGTCCGGCTAACGGCGTGTAACCCATCGAAGTGTCAACGGACTTACCGCGGCGGATAGCCGTGGCCGAAGCGCCGTTGCCCAGATGCAAGATGATGCCGTTGAACTCAGAACGATCGATGCCCAGCAGATGCGCGGTTTTACCGGTGACGAGATCGTGGCTGGTGCCGTGGAACCCGTAGCGGCGGATCCCATGCTCGGTGTACCACTTATCCGGAATCGCATACCGCCACGCCTCGGGCGGCATGGTCTGGTGGAACGATGTATCGAAAATAACCACCTGGGGCATATCGGGCCACTTATCGCGAATCGCGCGCAGCCCCTCGGTGGCCGGTGGGTTGTGCAGCGGGGCCAACGGGGCCAGCCGGTCGATAGCGCGGATGACTTCAGGATCCACGAGTTCTGGCTTTTTGAATCGTTCACCGCCGTGCACCACACGGTGTCCGGCCGCATCGATCCGGCGACCATCCAACACCTCGTCGAGTTGCTTGGCAACGACATCCAGGGCCTGAGTATGGTTGGAAACCCCAGAACCTGAGACGCCGATCCGTTCAATCAGCCCGGACGCTTGAACCGGATTATCGGTGTCTGTGCCGTCGTCATGCAGTTCGCGCAGCTGATATTTCAACGACGACGAACCAGAGTTAATCACTAAAATGAGCATCGTATACCTGCTTACTGCGCTTGTGCCTGGATAGCGGTGATGGCAACGGTGTTGACGATGTCGTCAACCGTGGTGCCCCGCGAAAGATCATTGACCGGTTTATTGAGTCCCTGCAGCACCGGACCAACTGCGACCGCACCGGCCGACTGCTGGACGGCCTTGTATGTATTGTTTCCGGTGTTCAGATCCGGGAAAATAAAGACGGTCGCGTTTCCGGCGACCTCCGAATCGGGCATCTTCGAAGCCGCAACAGATGCTGAGACCGCGGCGTCATACTGCAGCGGCCCGTCCACCTTCAACTCCGGTTGAGCAGCTTTGACCAGGCTGGTTGCTTCGCGGATCTTGTCCACGGCTTCACCGGAACCCGAGTCGCCGGTTGAATACGAGAGCATCGCAACCCGCGGATCGACACCGAATTGTTGGGCGGTTTCGGCCGAAGCGGCAGCAATGTCTGCCAGCTGTTCGGCATTGGGATCGGTATTGACGGCGCAGTCTCCGTAGACCAGCGCTCGATCCGGCAGCAGCATGAAGAACACCGAGGAGACGATCTTGGTGCCCGGTTTGGTTTTCACAAACTCTAATGCCGGGCGAATCGTATGGGCGGTTGTATTGGCAGCGCCCGAGACCATGCCGTCCACATCGGCGAGCTGAACCATCATGGTACCGAAGTAGGCGCCGTCCAGCATCACTTCGCGGGCGAGTTCGATATCCACGCCGCGATGCGCACGGGCCTCGGCATAGGCTTGGGCGTAGCGTTCCCGATCGGGGGATTCTGCAGGGTTGATCAGCTCAATGCCGGTTAGATCGACGCCGTCACTAGCAGCGCTCTCGCTGATCCGGTCCACATCGCCAAGAATGGTCAGGTCACATACGCCACGACGACGCAGGATCTCGGCGGCACGCAGGATCCGCGAATCCTCGCCCTCGGGCAGCACGATGCGCTGGCGATCCGCCGATGCCCGTGCGGTCAGCTGGTGCAGGAACCGTACCGGCGTCATCGCCGAGGGCTGGGCTAATTCGATACGGCCGAGCAGCTCGTCTTCATCTACGTGTTGATTCCACGCGCCGAGGACGGCGGCGGTTTTGCGCGGTTGCGCGGCGGATAGGCTGGATGGAACGGCGGCGACTTGTCGGGCCATCGTGAAGGTATCGGCAAAGGACACGAACACGGGAAAAGGTGCGTCGGAGTAGAGCCGTTGGATCATCGCATTGGGCTCGATGCCGTTGGTCAAAATCATGCCGGCGGGCACTGGGAACTCTGCTGTTCGCGCTGCCGCCAGGGTGGCCAGAATGGCATCTGAACGGTCCCCGGACACGATGACCAGGGCGCTATCATTGAGGACTTGCAGGAAGTTGCCGCCCTCCATGGAAACAGCCTTGACCTCAGAAACATCACGGTCCAACTGCTCTGAGCCAGCTACGAGATCCAATGAAAGTCCGGTCGCGACCTCACCGACCGTCGGATAGCGCAACTCTTCGAGCTCGGGAATGATGTAGACCTTACGCTGGTTGGTCCCCGGCTTGATCGTCTGGGACATCTCATCCAACAGTGCCGGATCAGCCCGGTTCACTACGATGCTGAGCAACTCGGAACCCGCATCACGCAGATTAGAACGAGTCAGTTCAACGGCTTCGGAAGCTTCTTCAGCGGTCAAACCTTGGGCGGAGACCACGGCCATCACCGGTGCATTGAAGTGCAGGGCAAGCTCGGTATCCATTTCCGCTTCGAACCCTGAATCACCAGTCACCAGATCGGTGCCCTCGATGACCACCGCATCCGCATTCGCTGCAACCTGCTCATAGGCCACCACTAACTCGGCATACAGTTCATCCTGTTTCCCGGAGGCCACCATCGCTCGCGCATACGCATCGGTGACACCACCCGCGGCAGCTTCTGCACCGATCCCAAAATTCTCGCGCATCAGCTGCACCATGGGGTCGGCGTCCACGGCATCACCGGCGACGATCGGACGGAAGTAGCCCACCCGCCCGGTACGGCGGTTCAACGCATCGGCCAAGCCCATGGACACCAGCGTTTTGCCTGCCCGAGCCGTCGTCGTTGTGATGTAAATTCCCTGCGCCAACGTTGATGTACCTTTCGAAAAATGGTTAATGCACCGCAACTCACTATAGTCGGGCGGACCAGACAGGATTACGATGGGAACATGATCTTAGCTTTTTCTATTTCTGTATCCGGTGTCGGCGAGCTCGGTCCCGACGCTGCCGCCAACTCTGCCGACGACGCTCAAACCGGTTCCGTTGCCCGTGCGGTAGCCGCCGCAGTCAACGTTGTGCGCCAGTCGGGGCTACCGCATCGACTGTCCTCAATGTTCACCGAGATTGAAGGTGAATGGGACGAAGTGATGGGCGTACTCAAACAGTGTGTTGAAGCCGTGAGCCCATACGGCGCTCGAATTTCGATCACGATGAAAGCCGATATTCGTGATGCCAAGACCGACCAACTCGATGCAAAGATCACCCGCGTCAACCAACTGCTCGATAGCCCAGAGTAGACCGATGGCGATCTGGCCGTTCAAGCGCAACAACACCACCGAAACCGGTGCGACACACTATATCCGGGATGCCGCCGTCGCTGATGCCAGAGCAGTCGTGGAATTCAAACACCGCCTATGGCGCCAGATCTACGCCGACCTCAAAGACCCGGCCTTTTTTGAAGCTGCAGAAGCCACCATGACAGAACAGACACGATTCTGGCAGTCGCGCATCCGTGGTGGCGCGACCATTTGGTTAGCCGAAGACCTGCGCGGATCCATAGTCGGCACCATCCACGCCACGCAAACACTCAGTGACCAGACAGCACAATTCAGCCAAGTCTACGGGCTAGACGAGCTCCAAGAGATCCGATTTTTCTATCTCTGCGATGCCGCCCAAGACACCAACGTGGCAGCAACGCTGATTCAGCACGCGGTGGGGGAGCGGTCGGCTCTGGCCTGGCTAGCGGGCAAGACTCCCCTGGTGGGCACGGCCCTGCGCACCGCCGGATTTGAACCGCTGGGTGAACCGGTAGACCCCACGGATGCACCGTGGCAGGGCGTGCCAAAACAAGCTATGGTGCGCAGATGAGCAACAGACGCCGTAACCAAACGCGGTCCGCAGTCAATATTGAACCCGGTATCTATGAGATCGATTCGGGCACCGCAGAAATCCGGTCCGACCCGTTTACACCCGGGGCCTGGCTGCTGTTGATCAACGGGGTCGAGTCCTCCCAGCTGATCCCCGATGATCCGCAACGGCTGGGATTCGAATACATGCGCTGGATCGCCATCGCGCTGGGCTTCCGATACGCGCCAACGACGCGGCTGAGGTTCCTGCATTTGGGCGGCGGGGGAGCAACCCTTGCCCGCTGGGGCGCCGATCGGTACCCGAACTCCCGGCACACGACGGTCGAGTCGGATGCCAAACTCACCCAACTAGCGCGCGATAATTTTGGTCTGCCGCGTTCCCCCATCGTCAAAATGCGAGTTGGCGAAGCGGGCCAGGTGCTCGCCGACACCAGGCCCGAGGGCTGGGATGTCATTATCCGCGACGTCTTCGTGGAACAAGACCTCGGGCACCATATCGTTCCCAACCACTTGACCGGTGTTGAAGCAGCAGAAGTCGCCGCACAGGCTGTTGGCCACCACGGCGCCTACCTCATCAATTACGGTGGCCCACCCAATCTCAACCCGGCACGCGCTGAAGCAGCCGCGCTGGCACACGCATTTGAACATGTCACGCTGATTTCTGATGCCACCATGTTCAAAGGACGACGGCGCGGCAATATCGTGATGATCGGAACTCAGACCCCGTTGGCCGATACCGCGCTGGGCGGGCCCGATGCTTTCTGTGCCGCACTGCGTTCCGAACCACTTCCCGCCCAGGCCAGCATGGGCAATGCCACCACGAACTTCATCGCCGGCATGCCACCGGCAACCACACCACTACTTCTGACCGATTCACTGGAGAAGCCCTAAGAGGGCTCACTTCAGCGCTAGACTGGTTTTAAGGACCTTCGTAATCGATCCTCGAAAACAATCGCCAGGAGGGGATTTCCATGACCGACCATGACCCAACCAGATCAGAACATACCACGCAGAAAAAACACGGCGTTGTTGTCGGCGTCGATGGTTCCAAACGTGCACTGGCAGCCGCAACCTGGGCTCTTCGCGAAGCCAAAAGAATCAACGCGCCACTGACTATGGTCTCGGCCTATACGTTGCCGATTTTCCCGTCGGTTGCGGTGGATGCTGCAACCGGTGGGCATGAAGATTCCGCGCTGGCACAATCCTGCCGCCAAATCTTGGAAGCCACGAAGGCAGAACTTGGTCAAACCGATGTTGAAATCCGTACGGCCGTTGAACTCGGTGATCCGGCAACCATCCTGGTGGACTATTCTTATGACGCCGAACTGCTGGTCGCCGGCCCGCGTGGCCGCGGAGGCTTTCTTGGTCTGCTAGTGGGCTCCGTATCACGAGGACTGCCCGCCCAGGCGAAATGCCCGGTGGTCTTAGTGCCTCGCGGTGCGGAGGAATCTCGCGCCGATACCGATGCACCGGTTGTTGTGGCCTCCGATGGTTCCCACCAGGGGCGCGTTGCCATGCTGCGTGCAGCGGAGGAAACCCAGCGTCGCGGCGCACCGTGCCGCCTACGAGTCGTGAGCGCTATGGCCCCGGTCTCTTCTGCAGTTGAATGGCTGCCATCGACCGTGGACGAACGGGCTATGTTCGATGAGCTGCGTGACAAGGTCAATGCGGGAGTGGACTGGCTGCAATCGCACTTTCCCAAGTTGCAGATCGAATCAGAAGTCATTGATGGTGTTCCAGTAGATGCGGTCGTCGCGGAATCAGAA
This sequence comes from Candidatus Yaniella excrementavium, assembly GCA_019115865.1. GTDB lineage: Bacteria > Actinomycetota > Actinomycetes > Actinomycetales > Micrococcaceae > Yaniella > Yaniella excrementavium. The sequence goes on from DXCT01000095.1 coordinate 8,108, forward strand.
TCTGCTCGACTCACCGTGGTCGGTACCCGTGGTCTGGGTGGGTTCACCGGAGCACTTTTGGGTTCGACGTCCCAAGGTATTGCAGCGCACGCCCGTGGACCGGTCATGATCGTTCCCTACGCTGAGGATCCTCGCCTGGAAGATCGCGATGAGTACGGCCCGATGATAGACCAAGATCCCGTGCTGTAACTGCCGAATAAAACATTCGGGGCGGATAACCAATGCGTTATCCGCCCCGAACATTTTTGTGCGATATGTAGTTTTGGCCTCCAAGGGTCCGGAGAACTTCCCCGGACTCCGAACCCCCAGAGGAATCTGTGTTAGTAGCGGCCGCCAACACTCATCATGTTGTATGGCGAGTAGTGTAGGCCGGTTACTGTAATACCGGTTGATGGGTTGCGAGCATGCGCAATCTGGCCATTACCGATGTAAATTGCTACGTGGTAAACACCCGACTGAGCGCCGTTATTCGACCAGAAGACCAAGTCGCCTGGCTGCAGGTTGTTCAGTGAGACGTACTGTTTGGCGGCACCATATTGTGCGCTGGAGGTACGCGGTAGTGATTTACCTGCTTGCTGGAATGCTGCAAGGGTAAAGCCCGAGCAATCGTAGCCCTTCGGACCATTACCACCCCAGGAGTAATAGGTTCCTGCCTCATTGGTCTTGTTGACTGCCCAGCTCGTTGCCGCAGACATATTCCCGCTCGGTGGAGCTGGAGCAGAAGTCTGAGTCTGTGTTGGCGTTGGGGTCGGCGTCGGAGTTGCCGTCTGTGTCGGAGTAGGCGTCGGGGTTGGTGTCGCCGTCTG
>DXCT01000096.1 GCA_019115865.1 Candidatus Yaniella excrementavium
ATGACGGTTGGCGGTATAACCCTCAGCTCTCTGGAAAACACTGACATCAGAGGCCAGGATTCATGTACATCATAGCTAGTCGGCTTTGTCATGTAGATGATGCAAAACCAATCAATACCGCATGACAAGAAAAGGAAGCCACTCATGGCAAAAGGTCTACGTACCCGTCGCACAGTGCGCCACTCGCGCGCACTGGGCATTGCGCTCACTCCTAAAGCTGAAAAGTACATGGAGCGCCGTCCATACGGTCCAGGTCAGCACGGTCGCGCACGTCGTCGTGCCGATTCTGACTACTCGGTCCGTCTGAAAGAAAAACAGCGTCTTCGCGCGATCTACAACATTCGTGAAGCCCAGATGGTTCGGTACTTCAAGGAAGCAACCCGTCGTGCTGGTCTGACCGGTGAAGTTCTCGTTGAGACTCTGGAATCACGTCTGGACGCCCTCGTGCTGCGTGCAGGTTTTGCCCGCACCATTGCGCAGGCTCGTCAGCTGGTTGTACACCAACACATCTTGGTGGATGGCCAGCGTGTTGACCGTCCATCATTCTTGGTTTCGGAAGGCCAGATGATTCACGTTGCAGAACGCAGCGAATCGATGGTCCCATTCCAGATTGCTGCAACCGGTGCACACCAGGAAGTCCTGCCAGATGTGCCAGGCTATCTCGACGTAGAAATCGATAAACTTCGCGCAACCTTGGTCCGTGAACCAAAACGCGCCGACATTCCTGTGTCGATCCAAGAAAACTTGGTCGTCGAGCACTACTCGCGCTAAGCACCCAGTTCTACACTTTGAAACCGGCTCGGTGGATCTTGCTGCTGCAAGGCCCCGGGCCGGTGGTGTCTTGATTCCTAAAGTATCGACTTCAATAGCCCATCCCAACTCTGGATTGGTAGAGTAAGTACGGTTACGAAACAGAAAGGGTTGGCAGTTGTGAAACGAGTCATACTTGTTGGCGTAGGTGCTGCAATCGGGTGGTACGGTCACTTTAAGTTGTCCAAAGGTCGGGACGAGGCAGCGCTACGTGCTGAAGAAGCCCTACGTACCTCATTGGCTCCGGAAAACCTGGGACGTACCATCGGTGAAGGAGCCGCAAATATTATTGTGGAGTCAACGCGAGGCTTCTTTTCCACCGTACGAGAGCAGATTCCAGCGTTGAATCGTGGACAGCCTGCCCCGCCGGTCGTGGAGAACTATCAGGACATCCAGCCACTGCAAGGCGAAGTCACAGACGTGACAGCAGAACGCGCCGAATAACGCTTCGTTCTAAAAGACCTTAACCCTTCAACCGGTGTTGCCACCGGCTTCTATGTTGTGATGGAAAACAGTTATGCAAACACATGAAATTGCCCGCCGCTGGAATGACTTCTTTCAAAAGAACGACCACAGTGTAGTTCCGTCGGCGTCGTTAGTTTCTCCGGACCCTTCGTTACTGTTTACCGTCGCCGGCATGGTCCCGTTCATTCCGTACTTCCTAGGACAGCAAACCCCGCCATATCTGCGTGCTGTATCGGTGCAGAAATGCATCCGGACCGCCGACATTGAAGAGGTCGGTAAAACGGCTCGTCACGGTACCTTCTTTCAGATGGCCGGGAACTTCTCGTTTGGCGATTACTTCAAAGAAGGCGCCATCACCATGGCCTGGGAACTGCTCACTACACCGCAGTCAGACGGCGGTTACGGTCTCGACCCCAAACGTTTGTGGGCCACTGTATACACCGAGGACGAAGAAGCATATAGTATCTGGCGCGATGTGGTGAAACTGCCAGAAGAGCGTATTCAACGCATTGGTAAAGAAGACAACTATTGGCACACAGGTCAACCTGGTCCCGGTGGCCCGTGCTCTGAAATATTTTATGACCGTGGTCCCGATTACGGCGTGGCCGGGGGACCGGCAGCAAATGACACCAGATACCTTGAGATCTGGAACCTAGTGTTCATGCAATATCAGTTAGCCGACGTTCGTAGCCAAGCAGATTTTGACATCGCTGGCGAGCTGTCCAACAAAAACATCGACACCGGACTGGGGCTAGAACGTCTGGCCATGGTTTTGCAAGGCGTCGAAAACATGTACGAAACCGACCAAGTCCGTCCGGTACTTGACCGTGCAGCAGAACTTTCCGGTGTGAAGTACAGTTCAACCGAGGATCCCCAGGATCCCAACTTCGCCAATGATATGCGGTTGCGGTATATCGCTGATCATATTCGCTCCGCATTGATGTTGATTAGTGACGGAGTCGTACCCGGCAATGAGGCCGGTGGATATGTGTTGCGTCGGTTGATTCGACGTGCAGTCCGTGCGATGCGTCTTATGGGGGTCACCAACGCGGTGCTACCCGAGCTCCTGCCGGTCTCTCGCGATGCGATGCGAGGCATCTATCCGGAGGTCGCTGAAGATTTTGAACGTATCTCACGGATCGCCTACGCCGAGGAACGCGCTTTCTTGCGCACAATCGCTGCTGGTACGACGCGCCTGGAAGCCTCTGTTGCACAAGCACGTTCAGCCGGCACGCAATTATCCGGGAAAGCCGCTTTTGAACTCCATGACACCTATGGTTTTCCTATCGATCTGACCCTTGAGATGGCCGAAGAAGCTGGCGTATCAGTTGATCAGGACAAGTTCACGGCATTGATGCAAGAACAGCGTGAGCGGGCACGTCAAGATGCGAAAGCTAAAAAGACAGGTCACGCCGATACCAGCCTCTATTATCAGGCACATGCTGGTCTGGACACGGTCTTTACCGGGTATACCGAGCATACGACCGAGTCACAGATTCGTTCGCTGCTGATCGACGGCGCGGAAGCCGGATTTGCTGCGCAAGGACAGCAGGTAGAAGTCGTTCTGGATGCCTCCCCCTTCTATGCAGAGGCTGGTGGGCAAGCAGCCGATACAGGTCTCATAACCGGTGACGGATTCGTTATTGAAATCCAAGACGTGCAGTCACCCATCAACGGTCTATCCGTGCATCAGGGCATCATCCGTGAAGGTGAAGCTCCTGTTGGTGCTCGCGCTGTTGGGGCCATTGATTTACGGCGTCGTCTCGATGCACAAAAATCGCACTCTGCGACGCACATAATCCACGCTGCGCTGCACCAAATTCTCGGAGATGATGCCGTCCAAGCAGGGTCTTTCAACAAAGAAGGCTATCTGCGCTTCGACTTCCGCTGGCAGGATGCTCTGTCCGACTCGGCACGTCAAGAGGTGGAAGAACTCGCCAACATCGCGATTCGAGACAACTTCGTCGTCAATACGCTTGAAACGAGCTTGCAAGATGCACAAGCTATGGGGGCGATGAGCCTATTTGGAGAAAAGTACGGTGACCGTGTACGAGTCGTAGAAATTGACGGCGCTTGGTCGCGAGAACTGTGCGGTGGTACCCACGTCACCAGCACCGCTGAAATCGGTACGCTTGCCCTACTCAATGAACAGTCTGTTGGCTCAGGGAATCGCCGTGTCGAGGCACTTGTCGGACTTGACGCTTTCGACCATTTCGCGGCCGAACGTACCCTTGTTAACCAACTGTCGAACATGCTCAAAGCCCCGACTGCTGATATTCCAGGTCGTGTAGAACAGACCCTACAGAAACTGCGTCAGGTCGAAAAAGAACTGGCCGATCTTCGTGCCCAACACATGCTGGCCCAGGCCGGTCAACTTGTGGACAAGGCTGAATCCGTGGGAGAGGTAACACTTCTGACCCACAATATGGGTGATGTCTCAAGTGCTGATGACCTGCGATCAACCGTCCTGGATCTTCGTGATCGTCTGACGAAAGCAGGAAACCAGAATATTGTTGTTGGCATGGTAGGCACCTCGAATAACAGGCCGCTGGTGGTGATCTCCGTGAACGAGGGTGCCCAGGCTCTTGGTCTGAAGGCAGGTAACCTCGTCAAAACTGCTTCGCAAATGCTGGGTGGTGGCGGCGGTGGCAAACCCGATCTGGCACAAGGTGGGGGACAGGATGCCTCGAAACTCGGTGAGGCGCTGACAAGCATCCGCCAAGAAGTCGAAACAGCATAGTGAGTATGAAACGACGATACGGTAACTAACACTTTTCATGACAACACGCAACGCTTGCGAGACATTACACGGGTCTCGCCTCGGAGTAGACGTCGGCCGAGCCCGGGTAGGCTTGGCCGCGACAGACCCAGCTGGCATCCTGGCGACTCCAGTAGACACCTTGAAGCGTGATAC
>DXCT01000097.1 GCA_019115865.1 Candidatus Yaniella excrementavium
GCGTGGCGGAAGTGGGGTAGTAGTCGAGGTAGTCACACATTTACTGTAGATGATCACGCTAAACTGACCCTATGCATGTTCATCTGATAGATCACCCGCTGCTGGCTCACAAACTGACGGTACTGCGCAGAAAAGAAACCCCGTCGATGATCTTTCGGCAGGTAACCGAAGAGCTCGTCATGCTGCTTGCCTACGAAGCGACCCGTGACCTGGACGTCGTCGAAGTTGAAATCGAGACTCCGGTGACCGCCACGACCGGCACACAGATCGCTAAGCCCCGCCCGCTTGTGGTGCCGATCCTGCGTGCTGGACTGGGCATGCTTGATGGCATGGTTCGGATGGCGCCGACCGCCGAGGTTGGCTTCCTGGGGATGATCCGTGATGATGAAACGTTGGACATTGTTACGTATGCGGAGCGTCTGCCCAAGGACCTGACGGGACGCCATGTCTTCTTGCTGGATCCTATGCTGGCGACCGGCGGCACGTTAGCCGAGTCCATTCGCTTCCTATATGAACGCAATGCACGACAGGTTTCTGCAATCTGCCTGCTCGCGGCCCCCGAAGGGATCGACTATCTCAAAGAACATCTCACCGATATCGACGTCAGCCTCTATACTGCGGCCATTGATGAACGGTTGGACGCCAACGCGTATATTGTGCCGGGCCTCGGCGATGCAGGAGATCGACTTTACGGCGTAGCAGAGTAGTGCTTATACAGCTGTATTGGGTGCAAAACTCCTGAGAACTCGAATGTTACGAGTGATTCTCGTCACTTAATATAGCGAAAAGTCCACATCGTGAGACAAATGTGGGGTCGGCGTTTGCGTTACGTGACCATTACGGGTCAATGTTGTGATAGCACATACCAGTTCGGGTCAGGTTAGTCCCGAGCGTCATCGGTGGTCATCGCCGTTTAGTTTGTTGAAGGAATAACTCTATGACAAGCGCACCCCAGCAAGGTTACGTTCACATTTCGGTACGTAACGCACAACGCCGAGCAGAGCGTGTCCGAGCTTATCGGGAGGCGGATGAGAGTCGTCTCAGGGCAGTTCCTTCAGACGAGACCCTCGCCCCAGAAAACGGTGTGGCTCCAGTGCACATGGAAACTGAAGCTCGCGGTTTTGTGCTGTATGTGGGCATGGACGAACAGTCTGCCCTGGCAGCGGGCACGTCATTGACGCGTTTGGCTAACGAATTGCGCCACTATGTCGAAACCCTAGTTCCTGGTGCAGACTCCTATGCGGCAGTTGCCATTGCCCCGGCTGATGTCGCCGGTGAAGATCTCGACGTCGTACGTCAGGTCACGGCAGACCCTACTATTCAGCAGGCCATTTCACCAGAACTTGCTGCTGCTCCTGCCCCGGTCTCAACCCGCCAGCCCGGAGTGCTTATTGATCTGGCCCGTCGCGAAGTCTTGCTCGATGGGGAACCACTCAACCTGACATATAAAGAATTTGAGCTGCTGAACTACCTGGTTGAAAATGGCGGTCGTACCGTCAATCGCGAAGAGCTGCTTCAGACACTGTGGGACGAAACTGAAGAAGTCCCCAACGAGCGCACCATCGACGTCCACATTCGTCGTCTCCGGGCGAAGCTTGGTCGCCTCTCCGGAACAGTCCGAACTGTCCGTGGACAAGGCTACCGGTTTTATGAACACCCAGAAGTGGTCGTCTGGGCCGCACCTGAGTATTCGATTTAGTCGCCTTATCCCTTCCAATCAGCCCCTGCATTAACTGCCACGCAGGGCTAGACTCGTAGAGAGCTTTTGGAAGGAGCCCTTGTGGCAGATCGTGACCCCCTGCAGTTTTTCCTGGATAAATCGAATCCTGACCCTTGGAAAGCAGTGATTCGGTTATCTCGAGCAGTCGGTGACGACGCACGTAAGGCAGGCTTATCAGACCAGCTGATCGAACTGGTCAACCTTCGGGTATCCCAAATCAATGGCTGCGCCTACTGTTTGGACTTGCACACTCGTTACGCAGTCGAGGCTGGCATATCAGCTCAACGACTCGGTGCACTGGCTGCCTGGTGGGAAGCCAAAAATCTTTACACTGAGCAGGAGCGCGCCGCACTTCACCTCGCTCAAGAAGTCACCAACGTGGATGACATCGATGCCGTTCAAGCCGCACAGCTGATCGCCTTTGGACAACTCACCGAGGAGCAATATGCGGCTGTTCAATGGGTCGCGATGACCATGAACCTTACGAACCGGATCTCCATTCTTTCCCATCATCCGGTCCGTCCGAATAAGGACTCGAGGCAAGCGCTAGGGGAGCAGCCATGACCAATCTCGATCCCAACCCAGAACTCATTGACTTTAACGCCCCGAATTATGCTGAGGGGCTCAGTGCCGGGTTCGAGGAGAAACGCGGTACCGACTATATCGTCGAAGTACTTGAACCGCGCGGCGTGCCGCTGGGCGGCCCGCGTGCGATGACGGTGCAACGCACGATTCCGCAGCGAGCTCGCTCACTGATCGGTGCATGGTGTTTTCTCGACTATTTCGGACCCGACGACGTCGCACAATCAGGCGGTATGCAAGTGCCACGGCACCCACATACCGGTTTGGCTACCGTCTCGTGGCTTTTCGAAGGTTGGGTTGACCACGTCGACTCCGCTGGAAATTGGGCATTGGTTCGTCCAGGCGAAGTGAATCTCATGAGTGCCGGCTACGGCATCACCCACTCCGAACATTCCAGCGATGACACTACAACACTGCACGGCGTGCAGCTGTGGTACGCGTTTCCGCAGAAGTATCGCTTCGTCGAGCCCCATCTTGACCAACATCGCGCCGAAGTCGTTCGCGGTCCGGGTTGGGAAGCCAAAGTCGCTATCGGATCATTGCTGGGTGTTACCTCTCCAGTTGAAACTTACAGTCCACTGTCAGCAGCAGAAATTTCATTGGAACCACATACGACCTTGGAAATAGAGGTACCAGGAGAGCACGAACACGGTCTGCTGGCTGTGGAATGCACTGCAAATTTCAATGGCGCGCTGATCGAGCAAAATCACCTTGGATATTTAGGTACGGGCGTGACGAAATTGGAGCTCAGTTCAGGCGATACGCCGATTCGTGTCATGTTGATCGGTGGTGAACCGCTCAACGAAGATATTGTCATGTGGTGGAACTTCGTGGGGCGATCCCATGATGAGATTGCACGCTGGAGAGAACGCTATCAAGCCGAAATGGGCTTCGAAGCACCAGCAAAAGACTCTCCGCTGGCTGGTCGCAAACTCGATGCACCTGTTGCAGGTCCGGTGCTGGATACGTTAGTGCCAGACGCTTATCCGGAAGGTACGCACTTCCCGCAGTATGGACAGTTCCCGCCCAACCAACCGGGGCCACTACCGGCTCCAGGGCTGCCCACGGTCGCGATGAAGCCAAGAAAAAATCCGCCAACAGTTGCCCGGCGCAAGGAGGCTTAGATGACGATTCCATCTACGAACCACCCACAATTTATCGAGCATGAAGGGTATATCGGCATGATCGTCGATGACTCGGAAACCATTGCAGCTCGCGAAATCTATCGAAACCACGAAACAGCTGAGGGCACAAAGCAACGAGTCTTTATCGAGACCGTGGTCGAAGAAGACTACCGCGGTGCTGGACTTGCCGGAAAACTTGTCCAGTACTCGCTCGATAAGGCAATAGACCAGGGCTACCGGATCGTTGCGATCTGCCCGTATGTAAAAAGCTGGATCGAAAAAAGCGACGACAAACGTTATTCCGATGTCAGTGACACTGCGCGTCCCGAACACTTCAACTGAGGCAGACATGACTACACAATCACGCTGGTTCCGCGATGAGGAGTCCTTCGGCATCACGAATGAAACCGGAGACGTCATCGGACGCAACCTATACCGCGATGTTGAACCCGCAAACGGCACCAAAAAACGTGTCTTTCCGGGGATCTTTGTGCACCCCGACTACCGAGGTGCCGGTTTGGCTGGAGAACTCACGAAGCATTCGCTCGACCAGACAATCCTAGAAGGTTATCGTATAGTGCCGATTTGCCCATATGTAGCGAAATGGGTTCGGGAACACGACAACGGTGCGTACTTGCAGTACCGTGACGAGCCGTCCGCGGAGCACTTTCATGATGACTAAGCCAGACCAGAAACGACTCATCGTCCTGCGGCATGGAAAAGCTGCCTACCCGCCCGTGCCCGACCATGAACGACCGCTGGCAGACCGCGGCAATTCCGAAGCCCCGGCAGCGGGACGCTGGTTGATTGAACAGGGCATCTATCCTGACGCCATTGTTTCATCAGACGCGGTGCGAACCCGCCAAACCACTACGTGGGTCCTCAGTGAACTCGGAGACAAAGGACCGACTCCTTATCTGGATTCCCGTCTGTACTTGAGCTCTGCAACCCAGGTGTTGTCGGTGATTAACGAAACCGAAGAGCAGGTTCGAACGCTTATGGTTGTAGGCCATATGCCCTGGGTGCAAGAACTTGGGATGCGTATAGCCTCGGTCGATTCCAACGAACAAGCGGTGCTGGATATGGCTGAACGCTATCCGACATTAGGGCTGATGGTCTTCAATATCCCTGGCGAGTGGGCTAGCTTGGACGGTCGTGATGCCGATATGACGCATTTCGTCGTGCCGCGCTAGAGGTCCTCACGAGTTCTTCCGCCTAGGATGACAACGCCGACCGCTGAGCAGAGCGCGAAGCCCATTAAGGCTACTGCTAGCCACAGGGGAAGCGGCACAAACATCGTAATCATCATCGCAACCAATGCGAGTGCGAGAAGAATGCGGGACCAAGTCATTGTTCCTCAAGGCTACTGATGTTTCACCGACGTGTCGTGAACTCCAGTAAGTGTGTTTAGGAAAACGAAAAGCCCTTGAGATTTGATCTGCAATCAATCTCAAGGGCTGAGGATCCGCATGATACTGCGAATATATTGAGCGCGCCCTAAGGGATTCGAACCCCTGACCTTCTGTTCCGTAGACAGACGCTCTATCCAGCTGAGCTAAGGGCGCCGGGCAACGAGAACTAACTATACTCGCACTTTTTGAAAATGCAAAACCGGAGCTAGTCTTGCTCTGGCGAAAACGAACAGAAATAGGCTTAAGTAACGTGCACAAACTGATTTTCACAAGATGAGTGCAACCTGAAAAACCTGAAAATATGCCATTTTCCAGGATTTCAGCGTGAAAATCGGTGGCTTTCGTCACCTTTGCTCGGTTGGGTAAAGTCAATCTTGTCTCTGAGCGAAGTTCTGGTGAATCAACTTGGGCGCATTCAGTGGACAGGCTGCTAAAGTGTGCGACATAGACTCTCGTTCCGACCGGAACGGTTCGCAGCACGACGACGTGCTGGTATTGTCATGCTGCGGTTGGTAAGTCGATACGAAAAAGGATCCAAATGGTTGAAAACGCCGCCTCCGATCTGGCTGCACAGGTCGAGGACACCGCACCCACCAATTACGCACCGTTATTGGATTGGGTCAAAGAAATAGCGGAGCTGACCCAACCGGACTCGGTTTACTGGGTAGATGGTTCGCAGGAAGAAAACGATCGCATTGCTCAGGAAATGGTCGATGCCGGTTCATTGGTCCGACTCACGGACCCGCAGTTTCCGAATTCTTATGCGGCCTTCTCCGATCCCGCCGATGTTGCGCGCGTCGAATCCCGGACATTTATCTGCTCTGAAAAAGAAGAAGATGCTGGTTTCACCAATAACTGGAAAGACCCAGCCGAGATGAAATCCATCCTCAACGATGCATTTGACGGCGCCATGCGCGGCCGGACAATGTACGTTGTCCCATTCGTTATGGGTCCACTGGGTGCTAAAGATCCCAAGTTCGGGGTTGAAATTACCGACAGCCCCTACGTTGTCCTGTCTATGCGCGTCATGGCTCGTATCGGCACCGATGTTTTGAACAAGATTGCTGAAACACAAGCATTCTTCGTTCCGGCCTTGCACTCCGTGGGCTCCCCGTTAGAACCAGGTCAAGATGACGTTGCCTGGCCATCAAGCGACACCAAGTGGATCGTGCACTTCCCAGAAGAGCGTTCCATCGTCTCTTACGGTTCCGGCTACGGCGGAAACGCACTGCTGGGCAAAAAGGCATATGCGCTGCGCATCGCTTCGGCGATGGCACGTGATGAAGGCTGGATGGCCGAGCACATGCTGATTCTGAAGCTCACCAGCCCCGAAAATGAGTCCTACACGATCACCGGCGCTTTCCCGTCGGCAACCGGCAAGACCAACCTCGCGCTGATCGATCCCACCTTGGAAGGCTGGACCGCTGAAACACTAGGCGATGATATCGCCTGGATCACTCCCGATGAGGATAAGAACCTGCGGGTCGTCAACCCAGAATACGGATTCTTCGGTGTTGCACCCGGCACTGGCTGGCACACCAACCCCAATGCGATGCGAGCCATCTCCAAGGGGAACACGATCTTCACGAACGTAGCACTGACACCAGAAGGTGGCGTTTGGTGGGAGGGCCTCACCAAGGAGAAGCCTGCCAAGCTCACTGACTGGTTGGGTAACGAATGGACACCTGAATCTGATACCCCGGCAGCGCACCCGAACTCCCGGTTCTGCACGCCAATTGATCAGACCGACATGTTGGCTGAGGAATACTTCAACCCAGACGGTATCAAACTCGATGCCGTGCTGTTCGGGGGACGTCGTGACAGTGCAATCCCACTGGTAACCGAAGCTCGCTCATGGCAAGACGGTGTCTTTAAAGGCGCAACACTGTCATCGGCACGCACCGCCGCAGCAGAAGGCAAAGTCGGCGAAGTCCGCCGTGACCCAATGGCCATGCTGCCATTCATGGGATATGCAGCAGGCGATTACATCCAAAACTGGTTGGATATGGAAGACAAAATCGGCGCTGACAATATGCCTCAGATCTTCTTGGTCAACTGGTTCCGCCGTAATGACGCCGGCAAGATCTCCTGGCCAGGCTTCGGCGAGAACGCTCGCGTCCTGAAGTGGGTCGTTGAACGTCTCCAAGGAAAAGGTAAAGGCACCGATACCCCAATCGGAGTCATTCCAACCCAGGATGCACTAGATCTGACTGGTCTGGAAATTTCAGAAGAGAACCTCCTGAACTCGATCAAGTTCGACGCCGATGAATGGCACGACGAAATCCCAATGATCGAAGAGTGGTTCGAAAAATTCGGGGACAAACTGCCAACGGCTATGTCGGACGAACTTGAGGGTCTCAAGGATCGTCTAGGGCTGAACAGCTAGTTTCCCACAACACGTCAACCCGGGTCTGCAATAGCGGCCCGGGTTGACTACGTTAAAGTGTATGACACTACGCGCTGAAGCAACCCAGATCCTAGCCGAGCTCGTTGGCAAACCAGCCGACTTCCACGAAGGCCAGTTCGAGGCGATTGAAGCGATCGTCAACGGGCGACGTGGCTTGGTCGTGCAGCGCACCGGTTGGGGCAAATCTGCGGTCTATTTCGTAGCGACAGCACTCCTGAGACGCCGCGGCGCCGGACCCACACTCATTATCTCGCCTCTGCTAGCGCTCATGGCCGACCAAGTGTCAGCGGCCCAGCGTGCAGGCATCGTTGCTGAATCTATTAACTCAACCAATGCAGCTACCTGGGACCTGATCGCCCAGCGACTGGAACGCGATGAAATTGACGTCCTGTTAATCTCACCGGAACGGCTCAACAATCCGATGTTCAGACGGGGCCAATTACCTGATCTGATCGACCGCCTTGGGCTGTTAGTCATCGATGAGGCTCACTGCATTTCTGACTGGGGCCACGACTTCCGCCCAGACTACCGCAGAATTGGCTCGGTGATCATGCAATTGGATACCCCAATCCTGGCCACAACGGCAACGGCGAACCAACGTGTGGTCGATGATGTAATGGAACAACTCGGTGATGACGTCTTTCTAACTCGCGGTCCGCTAGCCCGCTCGTCGTTGCAACTCTCCGTTTTACCGTCAACAGATTCGCAAACCAGAATTGGTTGGCTGGTGGACCACTTGGGGCGTTTTGAATCCTCGGGTATTGTCTATACGCTCACAGTCGCTGCTGCCCACGATGTGGCCGAAGCGCTGCAAGCCGCCGGACACAATGTGGCCGCTTATACCGGAGCGACTGCTCCTGAGGAGCGCACCGAGCTGGAACAGGCGTTGAAAGACAACCGAGTCAAAGCACTGATTGCGACCTCTGCGCTGGGCATGGGATTCGATAAACCAGACCTGGGGTTTGTCATACATTTTGGTGCGCCCTCGTCACCGGTTTCCTACTACCAACATATCGGCCGTGCAGGACGTGGGACCGATCATGCAGAGGCAGTCTTACTTCCGGGCGTAGAAGACCAACGGATCTGGGAATACTTTGCCACAGCGTCAATGCCAGACGAGGAGATCGCTCATCAAGTTTTAGAAGCCACCCAGCAACCGCTTTCGGTACCGGCACTATCGGCCCGGGTGGACTTGTCACCCTCTCGCTTGGAGCTGTTGCTCAAAATTCTGGCGGTGGATGATGCTGTCGTGCGAGTTCAAGGTGGTTGGCAAGCTACCGGCACCCCCTGGCACTACGATGCTAAACGCTATGAATATGTCGCAGCTCAACGTGTTGCCGAACAAAATCTGATGCTGGAATATCAACGTACCCAGCAGTGTCGTATGCAGTATCTATCGCAGACATTGGACGACCCCTATGCGCAAGCGTGCGGGCGGTGCGATAATTGTGTGGGGTCCTGGCTCACGTTTGAGATCTCAGGTGAGGCACGAAATCATGCCCAACAGGTCTTATCCCGGCCCGGTGTCGAAATTGCGCCGCGAAAGATGTGGCCTACTGGCTTAGATAATCTGGGCATCAAGCTCAAAGGCAAGATCACACAGCAGCATCTTCCAGGCCGTGCGCTCGCCCGAATAACAGATCTCGGTTGGGGACCCACACTGCGCCAGCTCGAAGCAAGTGAGGACCACCCCGTTACCGATGCCATGGTGCAAGGGTTGGTCCAAGTCCTGGCGGACTGGGATTGGGCACAACGACCCATTGCGGTTGTTGCCATGCCGTCCCCAAACCGTCCACAACTGGTGGGCTCGCTGGCACAGGCTATCGCTAGCATTGGCCGGTTACCGTACCTCGGTGCGTTGCAGTGGAATGGTCCGGTACATCCGCCAGCTGCCAATAGCGCCTTCCGCCTGGCTCAAGTGCACAACCGGTATACTGTCCCAACGTCGCTCCACGAAGCATTGGGCAACGCACCACAGGGGCCTATACTGTTGGTCGACGATATCGCTTCGACCAAATGGTCATTGACCGTAGCGTCTGCAGCCTTGCTGGAGGCCGGCGCCGACGATGTCCTCCCGCTGACGCTTGGCATGGCTTAGGCCCGAAGAATCCCCAGCACGGTGTCGCGTAACCACACCATGGTGGACGCATCGGTCGCTTCAGCGTTAAAGCGCAACAGAGGTTCCGTATTTGAGGGACGAAGATTGAACCACCACTGACCGTTGGCCGCTGCCATTGTTGTGCCATCCATGGTCGAAATGTTGGTCTCAACACCAGGATCGAATTCGGCGAGCACCTGTGCGATCGATCCCGCCTGGTCTGCAACGTGAGAATTGATCTCACCGGAGGCAACGTACGGGGTGTACTGGGCTGCCAAGGACGACGCAGCAGCGTCGGTGGTGCCCAGCATAGCCAAGACGTGCATTGCTGCTAACATCCCGGTATCGGCGTTGAAAAAATCGCGGAAATAATAGTGGGCCGAGTGCTCGCCGCCAAATACTGCGGCATGCTGGGCCATATAGGCCTTGATAAAAGAGTGGCCTACGCGAGTCTTGATCGCTCGACCGCCAGCAGCCTCAACAGTTTCGGGGACAACCTGCGATGTGATGAGGTTATAAATAACCACCGGAGCGGTCTCACCGGCGTCCTGGGCTCGGGCGATTTCTCGTACGGCCACCATGGCAGTGATGGCCGAGGGGCTGACCGGTTCACCCCGCTCATCAATCACAAAACACCGATCGGCATCGCCGTCGAAGGCTAAACCGAGATCCGCGTCGTGTTCTAGGACGGCTTTTTGCAGATCAACCAAGTTTGCCGGCTCAATAGGATTTGCCGGATGGTTGGGGAACGTTCCATCCAGCTCAAAATACAACGGGATAATCTCGATCGGTAGCGAGCCTAACACCGTATCGCCCAGCACCGCCGGGGTGGTGTACCCGGCCATACCATTGCCGGCGTCGACTACGACCTTCAGTTTACGAATGCCCGACAAGTCCACGAGCGAGCGCAGATATTTCGCGTAGTCGGTGAGCGTCTCACGCTGCGACACTTTGCCTACTTGACCCACGGATTCCAGAAAACCGGCGTCCAAATAGCGTTGTGCTGTCGCTTGGATATCCGCCAAGCCGGTCTCTGCAGAAATGGGGACGGCAGCAGCCCGGGTCATCTTTATGCCGTTATAGCCGGCGGGATTATGCGATGCAGTGAACACCACACCGGGAGCGTTCAGCACGCCCGAAGCATGATACAACATATCGGTGGAGATCAAACCGAGCTGTTCAACATCTGCACCAGCTGCTGCTGCGCCTCGAGTAAAAGCCTTCACATAGTCCTCAGATGATGGCCGCATGTCACCACCAACGAGAACAATATCGGTGCCCGTTACCTCAACGAATGCGAAGCCGACAGCCAACGCTACGTCAGCATTGATGGTTTCGTCTTCGATACCGCGGACGTCGTAGGCTTTAAAACTATCGGCAAGATTCATTTTGGGGAGATCAAAAGCAAGCTTCACGATTTCTGAGTCTAGTCTCAAACCACACTGGTTCATAAACCCTCGTCACAGCAGAAAGGTAGCCATGCACCAGCTGAAGTTTCCGGAGCCGCAGACCGGAGAAACCTGGCTGGGACACGTTCCAAAAACCTCCGGGTTCCGCCGTTTGATGGTCGGCCTCTTTTTCGCCGGAGTGGCAACCTTTGCCCAACTCTATTCGCCTCAGGGGCTACTGCCTCTGATCGCCGCCGACCTGCAAGTTAGCGCAGATCAAGCCGCACTACTGGTATCTGCTTCCACGATTGGCCTAGCAGCTGCTGTCATTCCATGGTCGTTTGTGGGCGATAGACTCGGCCGTAAACCAGCCATGACGATTTCCATTATTACCGCCTGCTTATTCGGTATAGGGGCCACGGTGGCGCCGACTTTCGGCTGGATTCTGCTGTTTCGTGTGTTCGAGGGCATGGCTCTTGGTGGTGTACCAGCGCTGGCCATGGCGTATCTGAATGAAGAAGTCCATCCGATAGCAGCGGGCCGATCAGCCGGGACATTCATCGCCGGAACGGTCCTCGGAGGACTCCTAGGACGCGTCGTTTCAGCACCAATAGGGGAGTGGTACCACTGGCGTATGGGGATGGGGGTGGTTTTAGCGCTAGCGGTCGCTTCGGCCATCTGCTTTCTGATCTTGACGCCAACTGCAAGGAAATTTGAACCCACAAAATCCTCACCTCGAAAAGCAATTGCCGCAATTACCGCCAACTTGCGTTCCGTGGTGCTCAACGTCATGTATCTGCAGGGCATGTTGCTGATGGGCGGATTCGTGGCCGTCTACAATTTCTTAGGATTCCACTTACTTGAAGACCCGTTCAATCTGCCGGTCTCAGTGGTTTCGCTGCTGTTTCTGGCTTATCTGATGGGCACCATCACTTCCCCGTGGGCAGGCTCTCTGGCTACCAAATATCGACCCTCTCGAGTGTTGCTGGTACTGACCGCCCTGATGATCACAGGCGTTCTTCTCACACTCGTACCTAATCTTTGGGTATTGCTGCTGGGACTCTTGATATTTACCGGTGCGTTTTTCGGAGCTCATTCCGTTGCATCCGGGTGGGCTGGCGCTGCCGCAGAAGGCGGACGAGCCCAGTCAACATCGTTGTATAACCTTTGTTACTACACCGGGTCGTCAGTTTTTGGTTGGCTCGGGGGTATCTTTTTGACCCAGTTTGGGTGGACTGGAACAGTGTTGATGACCGCGGGGTTGGCACTGTTGGCGATGGTTGCTACCGCATTGTTATACGTTTTTGTTGTCCGACCGCGAATTAACACCGCCCAAGAGCCGAACTCGACACGCGCTTGACAACTTGACAGTACAATAGGCGGCATGGAATTCATTATCCCGCTCTTGCTGCTTGCGGTTTCGGCTTTATTGGTGTGGGGCCTCATCGCCTTTTTGGGGCGCTCATCGGGCCTGCAGAACGAATCCGCAGGATCACGCGGTAAGTCACCGGCACTTTTTGATCGCATGTCTGAAGAAGGCGCGTCTGCTGCTGCCCGGCGTTTAGACGAAGAGTCGCACAACAAGGTCTATCGGTACCTTGCTGTGGGTCAACTTGCCCAAGCGGCAGATGTGTACCATAAGGCTACCGGCGTGGGACGCATTGAGGCTTTTGTAGATGTCCAAGCGCTGTATCAGTTCCCGCAAGAACACGTGGCAGAATCCGATGAATCGGTACCGTTGGAAGATGTAGCCGGGTCGGATCCATTCATTCCAGCGGATGAACAAGAAGTCACCGACCTCACGGTGCCGGACGAATGGCTGGAACTTAGTGCACCTGCCAAACAACAGCGCTTCGAAGTCCAGATTAGCCGGGAGTCAGAAACAATTTCCATGTCGTCTGAGGAATTGCCGCCCTGGATTCGGGATCAGATTGAGGCGATGGTCCGTGACGAGCGCCTTGATGACGCGGCAGAAACTTTGACTGAACATACGGTATTGCAGCAGACCGAGGCACAGGACCTGATTAAAGTCATCGCGCAGCAGATTCATGCCGCCGATGATGACAGCAAAGAATAAGTAACGCTCATGAAAAAGCTCCCTGTGGAAACAGGGAGCTTTTTCATGTCCAGTTTAGACGTCGTCCTCGGCCGCTGGTCCGCCTTCACCTTCCCACCGGTCAATCTGTTTGGCTTTTGCACTCGAATGCTTCAGCCGCACGCCGTAGCCGCCGGCCTGCGAATCCGGTAAAAACAGGGCCCCGTGTTCGATGAGGACCGCCCGAATTGCTTGCTCCTGCTCTTCGGGCAACGAAATGATGCCACGTTCAAACTTCCGGATCTCGTCACGCTCTATGCCCGTTTCATCGGCTATATACCACGTCGAGATACCTACCAGTGCGCGACCAGCTCGGGCCAGGTTGGAGTTGAATACGTCTTGAATAGTCATAACGACCCCCAGTTATTGATCAATCTTGACCAAGATCTTTACTTCAGTTTCGCCCGCATCGCGAAGCTTCCGCAAGCCTTCATCTACCACGTCATCCATCGCGATGACAGAACTAATAAATTGTCGAACGTTCAGTTTTTGGCTGCGAACAAGGTCGATGGCTTCGCGATGCACATTGGCGTATCCGATCGATGACCCCATCGTCCGTTCTTGCATGGTCAGTGCATCGGCAACTGCAAACATAATTGCTTCTGGGTATACTGCAACGATTTCGACGTGTCCGGTTGGACGGACCACCTCAAACATCTGGTTGAAGACAACCTCGACACCTGCACAGTCAAAGGCAAAGGCGGCACCTACACCGTCGGTGACTTCGTCGACGATATTCAGCAGCGATTCCTGCGTGGGATCAACAATATGATCGGCATAGCCAGCATCCCTGGCAATCTGCTGACGCGCTGCAGATACTTCGGAAAGAACGACACTAAGCCCTTTAGCCTTCAAAACGGCGGTGACTAACTGCCCGATTGGACCTCCGCCGCCAACTACGGCGGTCTCTCCTGCGATCACACCCGCGCGGTTGACGGCATTCAGGGCTACCGCCAGGGGTTCAATCAGGGCGCCCTCTTCAAGCGACATATCACCGATGGGGTGGACCCAGCGTTTTTCAACCACAATGGATTGGGCCATACCTCCGCCTCGTCCGGAGATACCGATGAACCCCATGTGTTGACACAGATTGTATTGACCCTGCTGACATGCCCAGCAGGTGTTATCGACCATCAGAGGTTCTACGACCACACGATCGCCAACCTGGAGATGGTCGACGTCGTCGGCGATTTCAGTAACCACACCAGAAAATTCGTGACCAAACACCACGGGAAGGACCTCGCCCGAAAGTGCGTGGGGTTCATGTTCGGTAGGAGCTGGCGGGAGGGGGCCGGAGAAAAACAGGGAGAGGTCAGAACCACACAATCCGTTGAATGCGGGAGCAATTTTTACTGAGCCTTCCACGAGTTCAGGCTCTGGAATATCTTCGATCCGGACGTCTTCTGTTCCGTAATATCTGACTGCTTTCAATGCAACAACCTCTCATGAAGCGATGGAATATGCCTCTGCTTCTAGTCTTTCACTAGGGCTGTTAGCCTTCAAGACCATGATCTACAGGCAGAAATCTGTGGCATCCTGAAAAGTACCGCGCGGTAGCTATGTATACATAATGGTGTGCTGAGTTGGAAGTCGGATGCATCACGACGGTCGGAATATGTTGGAAAACACGCCATAAAGCAGTGCCTGCAGAGTTCGCGGAAACGTCGGTGGCAGCCAGTTGGCACAAGCCGGTCCATACCCGGGGTGTTCGATACATAGAAAGCCCTGCAAACTCTTTGAGTCTGCAGGGCTTTATTTGGCGGAGGCGGGGGGATTCGAACCCCCGGTCCGCGTTTAAACAGACCCTTCATTAGCAGTGAAGTCCAATCGGCCTCTCTGGCACGCCTCCGGGCTATTTGCACATCGTTGTGAGCAAATAACCCCTTTACCATATCGGACGATCACGGATAGAGCAAAACGACCACGACATTCGTGGGGTACCCTTGCGTTGAGTTTGTAATGCACATCACAGGCGACTAGTGTGTGACCCACGCAATGTATACATAATCTGTTGTATTGGGCAAACAGTGCGAAGTGTGCGAAGGAGCAGCATGGGTGAAGAAAAGTCGCAAGAATCAGGTTCTGCATACCGTGCAGTATTTGAACAGTCCATCCAGCAACCGGCAAAGTTTTGGCTCGAACAGGCAGATCTGCTCGATTGGCATACAGCACCCACTCGAGGGCTCGACTTCGACGGCGCAGAATCGTGGAAATGGTATCCGGATGGCCGTCTGAACATCACCTACCAGGCCTTGGACCGCTGGGTGAAAAATGGTCGAGGCGACCAGCCTGCGCTCATCTGGGACTCGGCCATGACCGATCAGAAAATAACCTATACCTATTCCGAGCTGTTGGATCAGGTTGCTCGGTTAGCTGCGGCATTGCAAGCTCAAGGGGTCGAACACGGGGATCGGGTGCTGATCTATATGCCCATGATTCCTGAAGCATTGATTGCGATGTTGGCCGTTGCCCGCTTGGGTGCTGTGCACGTGGTGACCTTTGGCGGGTTTGCTCCCAAAGAAGTGGCCACCCGACTGGATGATGCCCAAGCCAAAGCTGTCATCGCTGCCAACGGTGGTATTGAACCTTCAAGGGCTATTCGCTATCTTCCCAACGTGGCTGAAGCGCTTGAAATAGCTGAGCACAAACCAGAAATCGTGCTCATTAAACAGCGTCCACAAATCGACGACACCATTGCCGACTTCGATTCAACCTGGTTAGATTTTGACGATCAACTGGCCACACACCAGCCCGTTGATGCGGTCCCGGTGGCCGCAACCGATCCGCTGTATCTCTTGCACACCTCAGGGACCACTTCGAAGCCAAAGGCTGTGATTCGTGATCACGGCGGATACGCTGTCGCCTGTGCCTGGTCGATTCCGCAGGTATATGATGTAGCAGCAGGCGAGACGATGTTCGTGGCTTCCGACGTCGGTTGGGTCGTGGGCCATACCTACATTGTCTATGCACCCCTGATCGCCGGAGCGACAACCGTAGTCTATGAGGGCAAACCCGTTGGCACCCCAGATGCCGGTGCATTTTGGCGCGTGGCATCGGAACACCAAGCCGCGATGATTTTCTCCGCACCCACCGCCTACCGTGCTATCCGTGCAGCGGATCCTGAAGGGCAGCAGTGGCAAAAATACGATATGTCTGCTTTGCGCAACGTGTTCTCCGCCGGGGAGCGGCTCGATGAGGATACCTATCATTGGTTGGCCGAAGTTACGGGTAAGCCGGTGGTTGACCACTGGTGGCAGACAGAAACTGGCTGGCCGATCGTGGCGAATCTACGAGGGCTGGATCCAATGCCCATGAAACCTGGTTCGCCATCGGTCCCGGTCCCCGGCTACGACGTTGGTATCGTCAATCCACTAGGCGAACCCGTTGGCCCAGGTAGCGAGGGCAACATCGTGATCAAATTGCCGCTGCCCCCGGGCGCCATGGTGGGACTGTACGGCGAGCCAGAACGCTTCCACTCGTCATATATGGCCGCGTTTCCTGGGTTCTACGAAACCGGTGATACCGGATATATCGACGAAGATGGCTATGTCTTTGTGCTGGGCCGCTCCGACGACGTCATCAACGTGGCAGGTCACCGGCTGTCTACGGGCACGTTGGAATCGGTTATTGCTGATCACCCGGTCGTCGCCGAAACCGCGGTGATCGGCGTAGCAGACGGCATCAAAGGGCAAAAACCGGTGGCCTATGTAGTGTTGACCGCCGGTGCGAGCATCACACCAGAACAATTATCCAAAGAATTGGTTGCCAAAGTGCGTCACGACTTCGGTGCGGTCGCGGCTTTCCGGGACGTTGAAGTTGTTTCAGCACTGCCAAAAACCCGTTCCGGGAAAATCCTGCGACGCACGATGCGTTCAATTGTCGAAGGCGAGGAGTTTTCTGCGCCTGCGACTATCGATGATCCAGATGTGCTTGAATCCTTTGCCGGACAAACCCGACGCTGGAAGCACTAGAGAGCGTTGGAGACCTCATCGGCTGCTGCTTGCAAGGCTGGTAGTAGTTCGGTGAGGTCTTCGGGTGTATGTCGAGTCACCGCAACAGAGGTGTTCATCGCAGCAACGGTTTCCCCCGCCCGGTTGCGAATCGGAACTGCCACGGAAGCTAGACCGACTTCGAGTTCTTCTGTGACCACGGCATAGCCTTGAGCTCGAATTTCGGCAATCTCGCTTCTGAGCCACGTTGGGTCAGTCATCGTGTAATCGGTGACTTCAGCCAGATCTGCCTGTGCAAAATACGATTCCAGCTCAGCTGCAGATAACCCCGCCAATAGCACACGCCCCATCGACGTGGCATAAGCGGGGAATCGCGTCCCAACCGTGATATTGATCCGCATGATCGAGGTCGTTTCTTGCCGAGCAATGTAGACGACGTCGGTGCCATCCAGTACCGATGCCGACGTAGATTGGTCTAGCTGCTTCGACAGGTGCGCCAAGACCGGATCGATCAATTCGACCAGCGGCTGCGAGGATAAGTACGCAAACCCCAGGTTCATAACTTTCGGTGTGAGTCGAAACGTTTTGTCGTTAGTCCGCATATAGCCCAGTGATACCAGCGTGTGAAGGAACCGCCGCACGGTCGCTCGGGAGAGACCGGTCGCCTCCGCGACCTCGGTGAGGGTCATCGTTGGCGTTTGCCCGAAGGCCTCGATGACTTCGAGACCCCGGGCAAACGACTGGACGAACAGACCCGTATTACTTGCTGGTTGCATCAACGAATTCGATATCCGACTTCGAGGTGAGCTCCTCGAAGCTCAAACCAAACAGGGCAAGCACCTCAACGGTGCCCGAGGCTGAGAGTTCGAATATGCCATGATCGGTGTACACACGAGAAACACAGCCTACTCCGGTCAGCGGATACGTGGCTTCTGGCACCAGTTTGATGTCGCCGTCACGCGTGAACAGGTTCATCATCACGAAAACCCGTTTGGCGCCGATGGCTAAGTCCATGGCCCCACCAACCGCAGGGATCGCATCTTCAGCACCTGTGTGCCAGTTGGCCAGGTCACCGGTTGCCGAAACCTGGAATGCCCCCAGGACACAGACGTCGAGGTGACCGCCGCGCATAATCGCAAATGAGTCAGCCTGGTGGAAGAACGCCGCCCCTTGGGTTTCAGTGACCGGGATCTTGCCGGCATTGATCAGGTCAACGTCAACTTCACTTTCCTCGGCAGCCCGGCCCATACCCAGCATGCCATTTTCGGTGTGCAACGTGACATCGTGTTCAGCGGTCAGGTAGTTGGACACCAAGGTCGGCTGTCCGATCCCGAGGTTGACGAAAGAACCGGCTTCAATGTCATCGGCAACGAACTCTGCCAGGGTGTTACGGTCAACTTTTTCGCTACGTAGCATTACTTCGCTCCTTGTGCACGTTCGCGTGCGGCCAGTTCAGTGGACTGCGTTTCAACGGCAACCAGCACATCGGTGTAAATCGACGGGGTCACAATATTTTCTGGATCAAGGCTTCCGGTGGGCAGAACCTCTTCAACCTGCGCAATGGTTTGCTTGGCAGCGGTGGCCATGACCGGGCCGAAATTGCGGGCCGTCTTACGGTAGACCAGGTTGCCCTTCTCGTCAGCTTGGAATGCTTTGATCAGCGCTACATCACCATGGATCGGGTACTCGAGCACGTAATGGCGACCACTGATCTCACGGACTTCCTTGCCCTCAGCAAGTCTGGTGCCGTAACCGGTCGGGGTGAAGAATGCGCCAATACCAGCGCCGGCGGCACGTAAACGCTCTGCGAGGTTGCCCTGCGGCACAAGTTCCAGTTCAATATCGCCGGCACGGTATGCCTCATCGAAATGCCAGGAGTCCGATTGGCGTGGGAACGAACAAATAATTTTGTTCACGCGGCGTTCTTTGATCAACAGTGCCAACCCAGCATCGGCTTGGCCAGCGTTGTTGTTGACGACGGTCAGGTCCTTCGCACCCGAGTCCAACAGGGCCTCAATAAGTTCCATGGGCTGGCCGGCATCGCCAAAACCACCCATGAGTACCGTTGAACCGTCAGAGATATTGGCGACCGCATCGGCTGCAGTATCTACAATCTTTGTCATATCGTTTCCTTTACTCAGTGGCGTCTTCGTTTTCAACCACCATGGCAACACCCTGGCCCACACCAACACACAGCGCGGCCAGACCCCAGCGGCGGTTTTCAGCTTTCAAACGGCGTGCCAAGGTACCTAACACACGGGAACCAGAAGCGCCCAGTGGGTGGCCCAGTGCAATGGCACCACCCCAGGCGTTCACACGTTCATCATCCAGGGCAATACCCCAAGAATCTAGGTTGACCAACACTTGTGCGGCGAAGGCTTCGTTGAGTTCGATGGCTCCGACCTGGTCCCAGGTAATACCGGCACGTTCCAGTGCCAGATTGGCGGCTGGCACCGGTGCTTCGCCAAAGTACTGTGGTTCGTTGGCGGCGACGCCGCGTGAGACGACGCGAACCAGTGGGTCAGCTCCCAGCGTGGTGGCAGCTTGTTCTGAACCCATCAGGACCACGCCGGCGCCGTCGTTCATTGATGACGCGTTGCCGGCGGTAACGGTCCCATTTTCTTTCCGGAACACGGTCCGCAGGCCAGACAGTGTATCGACGGTGGTTTCGGGGCGAATGGTTTCGTCGCGGGTGACCTCATCGATAGGCACGACAAGGTTGTCGTAGTGGCCGGCTTCCCAGGCGGCATTGGCGCGCTGGTGTGACAAGGCGGCGTATTGGTCTTGGCGCTGGCGGGACACGTCGTATTTTTCAACGAGTTGTTCGGTGGCTTCACCAAGTGAAACAGTCCATTCCTTGGGCATGTCCGGGTTGATCAGACGCCAGCCCAAAGTGGTGGAAACCATCTGGCTGTTGCCGGCTGGATAGGCGCGTTCTGGCTTGGGCACAACATAGGGGGCACGCGACATGGATTCGGTTCCACCGGTGATTACCAGTTGGTTGTCACCGGCGCCGATCGAATAGCTGCCGTGAAAAGCGGCGTCCAAGGACGAGCCGCACAATCGATTGACGGTCACCGCCGGGATAGACGTCGGGAGTCCGGCGAGAAGGGTCGCCATGCGGGCAACATTGCGGTTTTCTTCGCCGGCGCCGTTGGCATTACCAAAGACGACGTCATCGATAGCGTTGCGATCCAGGTTTGGATAACGCTCGACTAATTTTGTGATGACGGTTGCGGCGAGATCATCTGGCCGGACGCCGGCGAGGCCACCGCCAAGTCGACCAAAGGGGGTGCGTAGTGCGTCATAGATATATACCTGCTGCATGGTTCCTTCCAAGCCTGAAGTAAAACTTTCGGTTCGCTAGGCGAACGATGGTTCACTGTGCGATACTTTGAGTTTAGCCGATGCGACCGTTGTGCGGAAGGGGGTGGTCATAAATGCGTTCGAGGCGAAAAAATCCGGGCCCATCAAGTGATCGGCCCGGATTTGTAGAGTCGCGATTTACGCTTCTTCGGCTTCGAATTCTGACAGTGCTTGCTTGGCGACAGAGAATGCCACATTAGCGGCCGGTACAGAGCAGTAGATCGCTGTTTGTAGCAAGATCTCTTTGATTTCGTCGACGCTGAGTCCATTGCGACGTGCAGCTTTGACATGCATGGCCAGCTCATCCCAGTACTTGCCGGCCACCATTGCGGTCAGTGTGACGGCTGAACGCATCCGACGGTCCAGACCGGGGCGGGTCCAAATGGTGCCCCACGCATAGCGGGTGATCATTTCTTGAAAGTCCCGGGTGAAATCGTCGATATTTGCGTTGGCACGGTCAACGTGTGCGTCTGACAACACCTGACGACGGACAGCCATCCCGGCATCGTACACGTGCGTGGTGGTTTCTTCATCAGAGGGCTGGTCCACGAGCTGGCCCGAGAAGAAGGCATGCAGAATTTGTGCGGTACCTGCTGGATCTTCGGTTGGGGCCTGGTGTGCCACGTTATCGAGGACCGCCATCTGACCGTGCTGCACAGTGGCGGCCACCTTCTGAGCGTGCTCGGGTGGTGAGACCGGGTCGACTTCCCCGACCAGCGCCAACAGTGGCGTTTCAATCTCGGCTAGCTGATCGGTCATGTCAAAGTGCGACAGGGCGATCGAAGCGTGCGCGTAGGAGTGACGATCTGCATTTTGGAGGGAGTGCAACAGCGCGGTGGCCTCGGTCGGATGCGCGTCGATGAAGCCTTGGGCAAACCACGTTTTCGCAGAACGTTCCACCATGGCCGGAGTACCCGCCGTCGAAACATATTCGGCGCGTTCCTGCCAGGCTTCCGGGGTGCCAAATTTTGGTGACGAGCACACCATCGCTACGCGTTCAAAGACATCGCCGTGGTTTGCTGCGATGCGCTGTGCGACCGCCCCAGACAGTGAGACTCCGGCGAAATAAGCTTTTCGATCAGTACCGTCAACAGCTTCCGAAGCTAAACGTGCTGCAATATTGGCGAGATCACCGATTTCCCACTGCTCGGTCGAGGCGTTAGAGCGTCCGTGGCCGGGCAGGTCATAACCGATGATTTCATAGTCGTTAGCTAGCAGTTGCGCGGCTTTGCCCCAGAGGGGTTCCACAGCGGTCCCAATACCGGGCCCAAGCACAAGCAGTGGTTTGGCGGGATTATGGTCGGTGAATTGAATACCAGCGATTTTTGGTTCGGTCATGAGCTCCACTTTCTATAACGCGAATGTACTTCTGCCACGATACTCGCAGCACCTCCCGTGTAGCCGGAAGGATCCAACATCTTTTCAATAGCTTCCACGGTGACGACTGCCTCTGGCAGCTGCTCCACCAGGGCGTGGGCCAGATCGTCGCCATTGGCCATGGCTGTTGTACTGATCGTCTCCACAAGATGCTTGCCTTTCCCGCTTTCGGCTGCACCGTGCGCCTCAACGATGGGCGCCAACCACTGCGTCAGGCGCCCTAGGAATACCGCATCGCCGTGGATTGCAAGATTATGCCGCATCGCTTCGGGGTGGACTGCTAACCCGTCGCTAAGTTCCGCGAGTATCTCACTGACCGCGCCGGTGGCGCGCAGCAGCCCGCGAAAGGCGGACCACTCGGTATGCCAACCGCCGTCGGCGCGTTCTGCGGTATTCGAGATGACACCGGTTTGCAGGGTGTTCAGGTAACCGCTGGCTTCCTGGGCCGCATGTTTGAGGCGAATCGACAGCACCGGGTTATTCTTATGCGGCATCGCAGAGGAGCCACCACGACCGGGTTTGGTCGGCTCAGCCAGTTCGGCATTTTCGGCTTGCACCGACGTCAGCACATCATTGGCGAGTTTCGCAGCGGCCGCAGTCACCTGAAATGCCACTTGGCCCAGCTGGAGAACAGGGATGCGATTGGCATGCCAGACCGGCGCTGAAACGAGGTTGAGTTCCTCGGCTAGCAGATCGCGCTGACGAACTACCAGTCCCATAGGATCGTCTTCGGGCTGCTCTGCTTTGAAATAGTCCACCCACCAGGTTGAGGTGCCGACTGCGCCGCCCCACTGTAGCGGCAGATTGCACACCACGTTCTCAAAATGTTGTCCGGCGCTACCCAGCGCTTCGATCCATTGCGAAACGCGGTAACCGAAAGTAATAGGTTGGGCATGTTGATCTAATGAGCGCCCGATCATCACGGTGTGCGCATGGTCGCTGGCTAGTGTTGAAAGCTGACGAACTGCCGTTTTGAGGTTTGTCAGAATATGTTCACCGCTTCGAGCTGCTAGCAGCATCAAGGCGGTATCAATAATGTCCTGGGAGGTCGCACCGCGGTGCACGTACTGACCGACCTCAGGCAGCTGGGTAGTAACCTTATTTCGTAGCGCGCGCAGCAGCGGGATCAGGGCATTTGCGCCGTTAGGGGTTTGTGCTGCAATGGCCAGCAGATCGTAGTCGTCTATTCGACTGGCCTCGGCCACGGCGTCGTTAAGCGTTGCCGGCGCAGTACCAAACCGAACTTGGGCCCGACACCAGGCGGCCTCAACATCAAGCATGGCCTGGCCGAATGCGGTGTCCGAAGTGAGCTCGGCGGCACGGGTGCCGGCCCAGGCGGGGTTGAGCAAGCCGAAATCGTCCACGAGAGTGTTCCTTTGCTTGGGGTTAGACACAACGATACCCGCCCGGTTCAACGAGCGGGTATCGAAAGTACAAACCTACGGTTTTGGATAGTCCATACCGGGATAGCTAAAAAATACGGTTTCGTTCTTGCCCTGCAGATGGATGTCGAAGAGTAAGCGTTTACCGTCGCGTTTGGCAATCAGAGTGGCTGCGCGATCGCCCAGTGCCGACAGCGTCGCGTCGTCTGCTAAGCCTTCGGTTTCTGGAATGTAGGCGCGGGTGTGCAGTTTATTCAACAGGCCGCGGGCAAAAACGACGACGTGAATGAAGGGTGCCTTGCCCTGGTCAGTGGCGCCTGGTTGGATGGTGGTGAACCGGTAGGTGCCCACGTTATCGGTGGTAGCTCGACCCCAACCGGTGAACGCAAATGGGTCACGGATCAGTGAACCATCCTGGTTGGGGATGTTGCCGTGTTCATCCGCCTGCCAGATTTCGATCATGGCATCGGGGATCGGGGTGCCTTCACCGTCATAGACGGTACCGATCAATTGGACCGCCCGATCATCCGCTGGTGGTACCAGGTTCTGGCCATCTTCGAATGGC
The DNA here is from genome assembly GCA_019115865.1 of Candidatus Yaniella excrementavium. Lineage (GTDB taxonomy): Bacteria > Actinomycetota > Actinomycetes > Actinomycetales > Micrococcaceae > Yaniella > Yaniella excrementavium. The sequence continues at coordinate 23,467 of DXCT01000097.1, forward strand.
AGGTGGACTTGTTCGGCAGCGTTAAAGTAGCCGAAAAAGGGGCCAATGGTTTGGCCCGGCGTTGGGGTCAGATCATTAGTGGTCATGGTCTTCGTCCTCCATCGGGGTTTGCTGCGAGCCTGTCAGGACAATGTCCCAGCGGTACCCGGTGTTCCATTCGTGGCTGGTAATTGAGTGGTCGTAGGTGGCAACCAGACGGTCGCGGGCCTTTTGGTCGGTGATCGACTGATAGATCGGGTCCAACGCAAACAGGGGGTCACCCGGGAAGTACATCTGCGTGATCATGCGCTGTGTGAAATCGGTGCCGAACAGTGAGAAATGCACGTGCGCTGGACGCCAGGCGTTGTGGTGGTTTTTCCAGGGGTATGGCGCAGGCTTGATAGTGGTGAACTCGTATGTTCCGTCATCACCGGTGATTGCGCGGCCCACACCCGAGAAGTTTGGATCGATCGGAGCCGGATGCTGGTCGCGTTTGTGAATGTACCGGCCCGCAGCGTTGGCCTGCCACACCTCAATGAGCTGGTTGCGTATCGGGCGGCCATGACCATCGAGTACGCGTCCACGAATGACGATGCGCTCGCCGATCGGTTCGCCATTGTGCTGAATGGTTAGATCCGATTCCAGCTGGTGGACATCACGGTGGCCAAAGGCCGGTGAATACAATTCGATGGTTTCGGGGTCGGTGTGGTGCAGATCCTTAGTGGGATGCCGTAGCAGCGATGACCGGTAGGGCGGATAATTCAGCCGCGGTTGGGTTTCTTCCTGCGTCGGGTCCGCTTGAACACCTTGTTCATAGGTGTTGCTAATGTCTTGGATTTCGGAGTTCAAGGTCTCCTGAGAGTCGGCCGTGGCCAGTGGATCGAGTTTCGGACTATTGGTAGAAGTCACTTCGCCATCCTTTCGTCGTGTCGGTCGGGTTATTCGTGCGGCCAGCCGCAGTATGATTCGGCAAGATATTGACGCCCGTATTTGGAACCCACCACGGTGTGTAACTCACCGATGGCGCGGCGAGTTTCAAATGAGTTGGCATCTTTTCGAGTGTGCAGCATGCTCGTCATCCAGTACGAGAAATTCTGGGCCTTCCAAACACGCTTGAGCGCAGTCTCAGAGTAGTTGTCGATTCCGGTGGAATCGCCCGTCGTGAAGAATTGCTCCAGTGCGCTGAACAAAACTTTGACATCAGCAAAAGCCAAATTGAGACCTTTAGCACCGGTGGGCGGAACGGTGTGTCCGGCGTCGCCGGCCAAAAACAGCTTGCCCCAGCGCATGGGCTCTGCCACGAAGGAGCGGAACTTCAACACGGTTTTTTCAAAGATCGGGCCGCGTTGCAGTTGGAAACCATCTGGACCATCAACGCGGGCCTGCAGTTCTGCCCAGATCTCTTCTTCGGTCCAGTTGTCTGGGTTCTCGTTCGGATCGCATTGAAAGTAATGGCGCTGCACCGTCTCATTGCGTTGTGAGATGAGTGCAAAACCCCGAGGAGAGTTGGCATAGATCAGCTCTTCGGCACTGGGGGGTGCTTCGGTCAAAATGCCAAACCAAGCGAAGGGGTATTCAATTTTGTGCTCAACCCGTGTTTCGGACGGAATGGCGCGTCGGCAGAATGATCGTGAGCCATCGGTACCGACAACAAGGTCTGCTTCGATGAGACCGGGCTGACCATCAGCGTTGGTGTAGTGAATTTTTGGGGTATCCGATTCGACGTCACTCAGGTCTGTCACGGTGTGTTCGTAGCGTACATCGCCGTTGTCTCGGGCGCGGGCGGCTGCAAGGTCCACGAACACTTCATTTTGTGGGTATAGCCAAACAGACGCGTCAATGAGTTCTTTGAAATTTATCCGGTGTGATTCACCATCAAAGCGCAGATCGATGCCCTCGTGCTCGTAGCCAATCTCTTGTACGCGAGAGTCGACACCGTAGTCGGTCAACATTTGTACCGCACCGGTTTCAAGAATCCCAGCACGATGGGTGTTCTTGATGGTTTCGTAGTCCCGGGATTCCAGCACGATATTGTCGATACCTGCACGGGATAGGAGATGCGATAACATCAGCCCGGCTGGTCCGCCGCCGACAATACCCACCTGTGTGGATTCTGCTTGAGTGGTCACGAAAACTCCTGTCGTGTCAATTGCTAGATGGTGTCTCTAAACAGTGTGTGCCATGTGCCGTGTTATACGCCACTGCATTCTCATTCAGTGAGAATTACTCGACTTCTGGGATCGGGTGAAGCGCACGTGAGAGTCCGCGGGAGGCTGCCATTAAGACAGGTATGACTGCGGCGCGCTGCTCAAAATTTTCGGGGATCACCACCGAGATGGCCGCGATTGCAGTGCGATTTTTGCCGCGCAATGTGTTGTAGACCGGTACAGCGGCGCCGGTGGTGCCATCATCGAGCATGCCATCCAGCATCGCAAAACCTTCTCGGCGAATTTGAGCCAACGTCTTGGTAATGTGACCGGAGGACGGATAAATCATCTCGGCCGCTTGGGGATGGGCTATAAAGTATTCGTCGAGCACGTGTGCCGGTTGGAACGCCAACTGAGCTAATCCCATCGACACGGTATGTATCGGCATCCGGGTGGCGACTGTTGCCTGGTTGACTACCGAGTTCCGGGACGATAGGCGTTCCACTACCAGGACTTCATTGTCATCAAGTACCGACAGCTGCGTATGCTGACGAAAAATAGCTTGGACGTCGTCCAGAAATGGCATGGCTGCCGTACGCAAGCTGACCGCGGGGGAGGAGCGGGCTGCTAACTCCCAGAGTCGCATCCCCAGTCCAATCGTGCCGTCCGGGTAGCGCGTCAGGATGTCCTCGGCGGCGAGTTTGGTTACTAAGCGATAAGCAGTTGCTAGTGGGAGGTCAGCTAAGTGGGCCAGGTCAGTCACGCTGAGTTGACGGCGGTGTGCATCGAAAGCTGACAGGATGCGCAGCACGCGGTCCAATACGGTGTCACTGGATGATGTAGTCATGACTTCTTTAGTCTATCCCGTTGACTGCTGTGGTTGCAGGGCATTTGCCGGATATGCCTGCCAACAGATAGGGCGTGACTCGAAGGTGGAATCGAGTCACGCCCTATGTCTGAAGTGATGACTTTAGCTTTGGTAGCGGGACGCAGCTGTGATTTTTGGACGAGCAGGATCGTATGCGGGTTGGCCCTCGAGCTGAGGTCCCCTAGATTCCTTAGCCATGCGGATACCAAGAACACTTAGTGCGGACAGGCCGGCAATCATCCACCAGCCCAGGTCAGAACTGCCCAACTCGGTTCCGAGCGTGTAAACATATGGGAAAACTACCGCTCCAAGGTTTCCGAGGGTTAGAACCAGTCCCAATGCGGTAGCGAAGTCTTTGCTAGAAACCTGTTCTGGGTACTCCGAAGGTGAAACACTGGCGGGTGACAGGTACATCATGCCGAAGAGGCCAATAGCACTGAGAATGACCCACAGTAGGACACTATTCACCACTGGAATCAGTACCAGTAGGACGACGATCAGAGCCGCAGGAATCCAGAGTGTGGACAAGAATTTTTTGGCGCGGTCGGCCCAAATGCCGCCCAGGATCGAACCGGGGATGCCAATCAGAAGCATCACAAGACCTAAGAGGCTCGCATTTGAACTGCTGAAGCCATGTTCTGTTTCGGCATAGCCTGGAGCAAGCTGTGAGACGGTGAAGAATGCGCCGTAAGCAGCGACACTGACGATACCGATACCCCACAACGTTTTTGATTTGAGGAGTTTGATGGTGGCCGACCAGCTAAATTCGTCGCCTTCAAGCTCATCCATATTCCGAGGAATTTGAATCAGTGCGGCGCCAGCTATCGCAATAATTGTTCCCAGGCCAGCGGCCATCCACAAGCTGGCACGCCAGCCATAAGCTTCCATGAGGAATGTCCAGACATACAGACCGATGGCTGAGCCGCCTGTGAGCCCAAGGCCATTGAGAATCCCCGCTACAAGTTTGCCGTTTTCAGGTTTCGCCCAATACGAGCCCAGCGGGAAGATGGATGCGACGATGAGTGACATGCCGACACCGCCAACGAACCGTGCCGAGAGCATCACTCCATAGCTGCTAGACATCGCGATGAGGGCGCTAGATGCTGCCGTGATAAATCCACCCCAGACAGCTACTTTCTTGAGTCCCCAAGCGGCCGCGGCGAAGCCAGCAGGTATGTGCGCTATGGCGTAGCCCAGAAACCAGAGGGAAACCATCAATCCGACCTGAGAATAACTGAGGCCAAGCTCTGTAGTTAGCGTCGAATAAGCCGGTACGATCGCATACATCTGCAGTCCGTATGAGAACGCCAGCAGGGTCGAAACGGTAATGACTATTCCGCCCGTTCGCTTTTTCTGGGGTGCCCCGGTCGAGTTTGGCATGGTATCAGTCTTCAAAAAGCAATCCTCCAGATACTGGTATTGGCGTTGTTCTAGCTCAGTCGCGATATGGCCGCGGTAGCCTCCGTAATCGTCGTGTGGTCAGTTCCTTGGTACGAAACGCAAGAATAAAAAACATCGAGTTAGTCGGCTCGATACGCTCAAAATCTTGTCTAGTGACCCGAAATTGGCTTCTTCCCCCACCTCATATAGTGGGTCGTCCCAGCCAAGTTCTTTCGTGTGCCACCCTCGTACTCGCACCGAGACGATCTGGTGGCTTGATTTATTTCAGCTTTGCGGCGTCGGGGGATTTGTACAGTTCAACTGTGACGACTGAAGGCTATACTCCGGATTGCAGGGGTGAATTTCTAAGTATGACCGCAGTCGGGGAAGATAAGATTTTCGAAGCAAACCCGTACGTTTTTATTGAAAGGTCAATGCTCGTACTGCCCTTGTCGGGACTGGTCAGTTGTCGAATACAACGCCGAAATCGACAACGATTTTGCTGACCTGGGAAACACCAGAGTTCACCCTGAGAAATGCCTGGACGCCGATGGCTGTTCTCCAGTAGCGAATGTAGTGAAATTGCTGCCGCGAAAGAGGTATGAGGATGCCTCACGCTTGCGATATTTCGAGCTGCAACTCGATGTTGACGCGTTTTATGTGACGAGTCGCACCCGCTCTCCTGACTCTCTGGCTAGAGCACCGTGACCCGAATTCCAGCATTTTCTATGAATTGTTCAACAGGAAACTCTCTGTCGGTGCACGATTTAGGTGGCTGTAGCGCGCGGGGAGTGCGGAAGTCGTTGGCAGGTGATTGGCCTGAAATGAAGGGTCAGGATTTGTGTAGAGCAAGAAAGACGGGCCTGGCTTGAGGCGCCTAGTGATTAAAAAAGTCATGTCTCGGGACATAAGTGGAACTATGTCCCGAGACATGACTTTCGCGGATGGTGGGGGATTTGAACCCCCGGGACGGGGTTGCCGCCCTCTGGTTTTCAAGACCAGCTCCTTCGGCCGCTCGGACAACCATCCAGACGAGGATCTATTGTACCTGTTCTTTTGGTCAGGTACATAATCGAGGGCTTCTCGATAGTTAGGCCGCCACGTATTGACGTCTTTCCGAGGTACTGACGAGGATAAAAGGCATGTCATTCCCGTCGCAAATGCAGGCCATCCGCTTTATACCGCAGCCCGGAACAGATATGGCTTCCAAGGATGAACCAGCCGATATCCATGTGGTCGACCATGAGGTACCCAAACCAAGCTCGGGGGAAATCCTGATCAAGGTCAAGGCCGCCGGTATTAACAATGCAGATCTGTTGCAGCGAGCGGGAGGCTATAACGTACCCAAGGGCGGCACCGATATTCCCGGGTTAGAAATAGCTGGAACCGTGGCGGCTCTTGGACAAGGGGTGACGAGCTGGAGCGTGGGCGACCGAGTATGCGCGCTGCTGACTGGCGGGGGTTACGCTGAATACGTAGCTGTCGATACGCGTCAAGTGATTCCAGTGCCAGAGCAGTTAGATCTTCATGAAGCCGCCGGTATTGTCGAAACAGCTGCAACAGTGTGGTTTAACGTCTTCATGACTGCGGCCTTCCAACCCGGAGATCGTGTGCTCATTCACGGTGGGTCCGGTGGTATTGGCACGATGGCAATTCAGATGGTTAAAGCCATGGGCGGGCATCCGATTGCTACTGCCGGCTCCGACGCCAAGGTCGAATATGCGCAATTCTTGGGGGCGCAAGGCATTAACTACCGCACACAGGATTTCGTTACTCGGGTCGAAGAGATTACCGATGGGCACGGCGTCGACATCATTCTGGACATCATCGCTGGTCAGTACTCCGAGGATAATATGCGTGCACTAGCCCATGGCGGGCGCTGGGTGGTTATTGGCACTCAGGGTGGCATCAAAGGGCCCATTAACTTTCTGCGCATGGCGGCCAAACAGGCTGTGCTGACTGGCAACCTCTTGCGCCCACGTTCTGCAGCGGAAAAAGGCGAGATTCTGGGCGGGTTGGTGGAACATATCTGGCCGCTCTTTACTGGCGGTGCTATTGATCCGTTGATCGCCCAAACCTTTCCGTTTCATCAGACTGCAGCCGCATATGAACGTTTCGCCGAGTCTGACCGAGTTGGGAAAATTATCCTGACAATGTGAGACACTAATTGATAATGAAATCAGGTCCGTTCGCACGCCGTCGCGAGGCGAAGAAGCTCGATGCAGAGCTTGGCAACCTATTGTGGCGCCAAGCTCACGATCGTTTTGCGCGGTCGCTTGACCGGTATTGGCAGGTTGTCGAGTCTGAACGAGCAAGCACCGTCACCCAAGAAGAACATAATGGTTTGGTCAACGCCGGCAATGCCCTGGTCGATGCCCTAGCCAAGGTGCGAATTATTTGCGCGCAAGCCCGGCAGCGCTATGGGGAACGAGAGCTGAATGTTCCGGCTGGAGCCGACGAAGTGCATCGTATGGTGTCACGCGCTGCCAATGATTTGGCTGCTGCGGCGCAAGCTGTTGCTATGTTCAAGCGTGGCCAAGCGAATGTGTTGTCCGTTGGTAGGCGTGCCGAGAAGGTGCTGGACTCGGTTGCAGCTGCAGAGAAACTCATGCAGCGTTCATCCGACTGAGTCTAACCTCAGTCGCGTGCGGTCTATGGATGACCGGGTGGCTGAAGGGGTCTACAGTGGGACTATGTCCCCAGAGTATGACGAATCAGCAGCGGCTTGGCACGAACCTGAGTCAGACCGATTCGACTGGACGCCAGTTGTCCGCAATATGGTTCTTATTGTGGTGTTGTTTGGCCTGTTGTGGCTGCTGTTTAACGTTGAATTACCGTCGGCAGACCGGTTGCGAGACATTATTGATTCCTGGGGCTGGGCAGCTTGGTTAGTGTTCATTGGGAGCTACGCGTTGGTGGCGATGACTCCCATTCCTGTCACTGTTATGGCCGTAACCGCAGGACTGTTGTTCGGTGTTTTTGATGGCACGGTCTTGTCCGTAATAGGTGTGCTTATCGGCTGCTGGGCTGGTTATTGGTTGGCGCGTGGGCTTGGGCGCCAGGTGACGATAAAAATGCTTGGCTCACGGGCCGTTTCTGTTGAGCGACATCTGGACCAGGCCGGCTTAGAGGCGATTATCGTTTTGCGACTCTTGCCAGGTTTTCCATATTGGCCAGTGAACTACGGAAGTGGAGCATTCGGTGTAGGCCAACGTGATTTTCTCGTCGGAAGTGCGCTCGCAGTAATCCCGGGTCAGTTCTCCTTGGTCTCCATAGGTGCGTTCATATCGAATCCGAGTGTCTTCACCGGCACAATTGTTGCGGTGAGCTGGGCCATTGTGTTGATGTTGACTGTTTTGGCCTATTGGCGTTGGAAGGCCGCTCGCCCCCAGGGCGCATGACCCAGCGATTACACCTGCGGTGTCGCTTGTCACTCTAGGCATGCCGTAAGGCGAATATGCATACGGAAAACTTGCACACTGTGCAAGTTTTAGTTTAGGGTCGTCTTCTATGGTTTTTCAAGAGGATGCGTCCCTGGGTCGTCGCGAACAGAAGAAGCTCGACACACGTCGAGCAATCCGAAATGCCGCTTTGGACCTAGCGATCGAAGACGGGTTGGAAAATCTTACCGTTGAACTCATTGCGCATAACGCTGGTGTATCGCCGAGAACATTTTTTAATTACTTCGGTAGCAAAGAAGACGCGTTGGTGACAGAAGCCGCCGAAGGTGCGACCCAAGTGCGAGTCCTCTTGCTGGAGCGTCCTGCGGATGAGTCTCCGATGCGAGCACTGCATCACGCCATCATCAACAGCGACTATTACCGTTCTGTACCACCAGACCGCGATCGGCTACTCACCCGGCAGCGTCTCACGCAAAAGCATCCCTCGCTGATGGCTCACCAGTTGGGGAAGATCGCCAATGCGGAGCGAACGTTCGCAGTAGCCCTGGCGGAACGAATGGGTAACGACATTGATCAGGATTTGGTGCCCGAATTGTTAGCCGCGACGGCGGGAAGCATTATTCGAGTGGCAATGCGCCACTGGGTGGCCGAGGGCGATAAACCGCTCTATGAAGTGATCGATACGGCGTTCAAACGGTTTGAAAGTATTGACCTTTTTCGTGACGGGACCGTTGGCACGTCGAGGTAGAACCGAAGTGACAGCTTTGACAGCAGCAGAAGTGAAGGAGAGATGACAGCGAGTGGCAAGTGACATTACCGGTTCGATTCCGGTCGTAGAAGGTCGGTATAACGAGGCGCACTACGACCGGGCGAAAGTAAAGAAAGACGACTCGCCGCGCAGGAAGCCGGTCAACCGCAACGTAGTGCTTGCTGTGCTAGTTTCCGGCGCCTTCGTTGTGATCCTCAATCAGACCCTCATGAACACGGCACTTCCGGCCCTGATGGACGACTTTGGCATTACCGCGAATTCTGCGCAGTGGGTCACGACCATGTTCATGCTGGTCAACGGCATCATGATTCCGGTCACCGCGTTCTTGATCCAAAAATTTACGACGCGGAGCCTCTTTTTTGCTGCGATGGGGCTCTTTACCATTGGGACAGTGCTTGCCATTCTGGCGCCGACCTATGCGGTTTTGCTTGCTGGCCGCTTTGTTCAAGCGGCAGGCGGCGGGGTCATTATGCCGCTGATGCAGACCATCTTGTTCGCCATTTTCCCGATAGACAAACGCGGCCAAGCCATGGGGACTTTTGGCCTGGTTATTTCGTTTGCTCCAGCGATCGGACCGACGCTCTCCGGTTGGATCGTAGAGCATTTCCCCTGGGAAACACTGTTTTTGATGATGCTGCCGATCGCCATCATCGACATGATCATCGCCTACTTTATTCTCCATAACGTCACCGAACGGACTAATCCACGACTGGATTCGCTGTCGATCGTGTTGTCTTCATTAGCCTTCGGTGGGATGCTTTTCGGTTTCGGAAACGCGGGCAATACTGGCTGGCTAAGCTATGAAGTCCTCGTGCCGCTCAGTATTGGTGTGGTGACCCTGGGTCTCTTTATCTGGCGTCAGCTGATATTGGAAGAACCAATGTTGGAGCTGCGCATTTTGAAGAACCCTATGTTTACCTTGAACACCGTGCTGGGCATGGCGGTATTTATCGCGATGATCGGTGGGATGCTGATGCTGCCGGTCTACATGCAAACGATGGCCGGATATACGGCCACCGAATCTGGGCTGATGTTGTTGCCAGGTGCCGCAATTATGGGCATTATGTCCCCGGTCACGGGACGTATCTTCGATCGCTATGGGGCCAAGTGGTTAGCGATTATAGGTTTTGCGCTGCTTGCCGCGGGCACCCTATTCTTAACGACCTTAACCCCGACGACGTCATTTGCTTATCTGGCGGTATTCAACTCAATTCGGATGTTTGGGACTGCCATGGTGATCATGCCGGTCACCACTGCGGCGCTCAACGAGTTGCCGCAGCGGCTCATCCCACACGGGAGCGCGCTGAATAATACAATGCGCCAAGTTGCTGCTTCGGTTGGAACCGCAGTGCTCGTGACGGTGATGACTGGAACCGCGCTGGACCCGGCCACGCACGGGACGGAAGGCCTGATTCGTGGAGTTAATATCGCCTTCCTCGTAGCAGGATTGGTCGCTGTTTTAGGCATTATCGGGGCGTTCTTCATTCGTGGATCGCGTCCGGTACCTCGTGGGGAAACCGTCTCCGATGCCTCCGAAGAAACTTCCGCAGAATCTTAGGAAGTAAAAAGCCCCGGTTCGTGCAAAAGCTGCACAGAACCGGGGCATTCCCTCTTCGAGTGAATGGAGCCGACTACCGGATTTGAACCGGTGACCTGCTCTTTACGAGGGAGCTGCTCTACCAGCTGAGCTAAGTCGGCGCGAACGACATCGCTATGATGTGGTCCGATAAGAGATCATAGCGAGTGTGACATGTATTGGTCAAAAATCGCCAACGTTTATTCACATACCATGTCGTCTTCGGGGAGTTCATCGTCCAAGATATAGCCGTCGATTGCATTGACAATACATTCATTTTCCTTGGAATATGCACCGTGGCCTTCGCCCTCCACGGTGATATGCACACTGTTGTCGAGTTCATCCGCTAGCTCGTGTGAAAAATGGATCGGTGTAGCAGGATCCGACGTGAGGCCGGTTACTACTATGGCAGATGAACCCTTGGCATCGGTGTCTTCAACCGGGTTGACTGGATCGATGGGCCAGCCGTTACAGCCCGCAGAATACGAGAGATATTTGCCAAAGATCGGCGCCTCTTCGGTGAGCTCTTGGGCTTCCTGTTGCACTTGTTCAAAGGTTTTGTCTTCTCCGGTGTAGTCCAAGCAGTTGATGGCGTTGAACGCTGCGGTGTCATTGCTGTACTCTCCGGAGTCCTGGCGCCCGTGGTAGGTATCCGCGAAGTAGAGGAACAACGGACGGTAGTCTGAGTTTGCGTAGTCATCCTCTAGCGCTTGTTCAAACGCTAGAGCCAACAGCTCCCAGCTGTCCTGGGAATACAACGGTGTAACGATACCGAAGAAGAGATCAGATACCGGTTGAGTGCGGCCGTCCGGGTACGTCAGAGGTTCTTCTTCAACCTGGGCAATGAAATCGGTGACCGTCGTCATGACTGACTCTGCATCGCCGGGTTGTCCGATGTTGCACTCGGTGCTGTCAGCACACCATTGCGCCCATGCTTGTAGCGACTGCTCGAAGCCGGCAGATTGAGCCTTGGACACTTCAAACGTTGCAGCACTGGGGGGCAAGACGGAGTCCAGTACAAATTTTCCGACCTGTTCGGGGAACAACTCGGCATATGTAGCGCCGAGTTTCGTCCCATACGAGATACCGAAATAGTCGAGTTGATCAGTCCCAAGGGCGGCTCGGATGACATCCATGTCCTTTGCTGCAGAAGCAGTGTCCACAAAGCCAATAATATCTCCAGACCGTTCCAGACACTGCTGGGCGTAGGCTGCGTTGTCTTCAACTGTTGCCTCCCAACCTTCTTGTGTTGATGGGTCATGGACTATTTCGCGTGATTCGTCGAGCTCCTGGGCGGTCTCACATTGAATGGGTTCCGAGGCGCCAACGCCACGTGGATCGAAGCCAATCGGGGAGGTATTTTCTAATAGGTTGTCAGAAAAGACAACACCCAGGCTGTCTTGTACAAAAGCGATACCCGAGGATCCTGGGCCGCCGGGGTTAACCAACATGGGTGGTTCGTCTGCTGATTCGGCGTCCCTGGTCAGATGAATATCGATACGCTCTCCGTCTGGGTTTTCATAATCCATCGGGACTTCCACGGTGCCACACTCAAAATCGGCATTATCGTCGCATGACTGCCACGCAATGGTCTGGTCGTAGAACGTCTCCAACCCATCGGGGGCGTATTCTGCTTGGTCGCTCGACGACGTTTCAGGTTCCGCAGGTGCACAGGCCGTGAACACCAGTGCAGTAACGGCACCAACAGCAGCCAGGATTCGAGTCGTAGTAGGCATCAGGTTCCTTTGCATGGTTATAAGGGCGCGTGTCGGCGAGTTCGAGGAATAAAGGCCAGCAGCATAGCTTCTAGCGCCAACAGTGGTGGAACATTGCCGGACAAGCGCTGTCGTGCTGTGTTGATGGCTTCCAGGCTGCCCAAGCAGTGTTCTGCAGACACCTTGGCACCGTACTCGGTGAGGTTAGGTCGCAGGTGTTCGTTAATGAGCTGCGTATCCTGGGATAGGTGCAGGACCAGCAGGTCACGGTAGACGCCGGACAAATCGATCATGGCGCGGTCCAGAGCATCGTGAATCGCGCGGCGATTACGCGCGGTTTGATTATCTTCCATCCGACGGAAGTGCACACGCAGTTTTGGTGGAACCGAATCGTCCTCGGACAGTCCAAGGGAGCGCAATAAACTCGACCGCTCGGCCGCGTTACGGTCCGAAGAAGAAGCCTCAGCTTCATCTTGCACTAACTTATGGAGATTATTGGCCGACTCGACCGCAGCCGAGGCCGAGCGTACAGTCATAGGAAGACTGACGATCATGTCTCGGCGCTCGCGAGCTTCCGGGGAACGCGCCAACCAGCGGGCGACCCCGACATGGGATTGCGAAGCGCGGGCACAAACATGTGCTAACTGAGGTTCGATGCCGTCGCGGTCAACCAGCAGCTGTGCGACGTTTTCGACAGCGGGAATGACTAAGTTGATGTGGCGGGTGCGGGAGCGGATCGTCACTAATACATCGGCCGGCGATGGTGCCGAAAGCATCCAAATGGTGCGCTCAGGAGGCTCCTCGATTGCTTTAAGCAACACATTTGTGGCACGTTCGGTCATGCGATCGGCGTCTTCGATAATAAGAATGCGCCAGCGCCCGGTCGAGGGGCGATCGTGGGCGTCTGATACCAGCTCACGAACATCGTCGATTGCGTACTGTACCTTTTCGGTCGTCACAATATTGACGTCGGCATGGGTTCCAGCAGCAATGGTCACACAGGCCTGGCAGGTTCCACACCCACGCTGAGAGATTTCGCGTTGTTCACATTGCAAGGTTTGTGCAAAAGCTCGGGCTGCCACAGAACGACCGGATCCGGGCGGGCCCGTAAATAACCAGGCGTGGGTTGGGGCGCTCACCGTTTCGGGATGCGAAAGTTGTTGGATGACCGGATGCTGGCCGGCCAATGATTGCCAGACTGGGCTCGCCATTACAGCTCCACTGCGTAGTTGGTTTCAAGGTGGGTCAAAATTTGTGCCGTGATAGTTTCAGGTGCCTGGGCGGCAGGTACCAGTACGTGCCGGTCTGGGGCGGCCTTGACCTGGTCGAGAAATGACGCACGCACCGCTTCCTGAAAACCATCAGGGGCTGATTCCATTCGATCAATTATCTCACCGCGATCATCGCGCCGCACGCCGGCAACTGTCGCATCAAGGTCCAACACCACGGTGAGATCGGGGTGCAGCCCACCGGTGGCGTACTCGTTGATCTGGGTGACAGCGTCTTCACGAATTCCACGTCCGGCACTTTGATACGCGATGGAGGACCCAACAAAGCGATCTGACACAACCACTTTGCCAGCGTGCAGTGCCGGCAGGATGGTTTTGGCCACATGATCTGCTCGAGCCGCAGCGAAGAGGAGCGTTTCGGTCATATCGTCAATATGGGTGGCAGGATCAAGCACTAGCGCGCGTAATGTTTCTGCAACATCCGAGCCACCTGGCTCGCGAGTGACCACGACATCGTGCCCGCTATGACGCAAGGCTTTGGCTACCGCGGCCACCTGGGTCGACTTTCCCGTTCCATCGGCGCCTTCAAACGCCACAAAGAGTCCCGTCACGACACAACCTTTCCAACCGTATGCTCCCATTAGCCTAGTGCCACCCACTAGACTCATCTTATGGATTTTCTGCGAATGGTAGTGATGATCGAATATGGGTTGCAGGCAGGCCTGGCTTTGGTAGGTGCCGGCATGGTGATTTGGGCAATGGCCGATGCAGCTCGCCGTCCCGCCGGTATCTTTGAAGCCCACACGAATCAGACCAAACCCACCTGGTTGCTTATTCTCGGGGCCGCGCTGATCTTTGGCCTGGGTTCCGCGGCACTCACCATCTTCATGGGTGGCCGGATGGGGCTGTTTGGGCTGGCAGCTATCGTGGCTGCAGGAGTGTACTTGGCGGGACCGAAACGTCAATTCGAGCTGTGGGCCTAACGACCAGGTAAAGTTATCGTCATGTCTACATCATCGAAACTGGTTTTACTGCGCCACGGACAATCTACGTGGAATGAACTCAACCAATTCACCGGTTGGGTCGATGTCCCACTGACCGATAAGGGACGCGCTGAAGCCGCCCACGCTGGCCAATTGCTTAAAGACGAGAACTTGCTGCCCGATGTCGTCTTTACCTCATTGCTTCGCCGTGCCATCAGTACTGCAAACCTGGCGTTGGAAACGGCGGACCGCCAATGGGTTCCAACTCATCGCAGCTGGCGTCTTAACGAACGTCACTATGGTGCGCTGCAGGGTATGAATAAGGCTGAAATCCGTGAAGAACACGGCGACGAAAAATTTATGACCTGGCGTCGTTCCTATGACACGCCACCACCGGCGCTGTCTGATGATCACGAATTCTCGCAGTACCGCGATGAACGCTATTGTCAGCTGGGCGAAGACATTCCTCGTACCGAATGCCTCCAGGATGTCGTCACCCGGCTGGTGCCATATTGGTACGACAACATCGTTCCACAGCTGTCCGCGGGCAAGACAGTCTTGGTTGTGGCACATGGTAATTCGCTACGCGCACTGGTGAAACACCTCGAAGGTATTTCGGACGACGATATCGCCGAACTCAACCTGCCAACGGGCGTGCCCTTCGCCTACGAACTCGGCGCGGATATGAAGGCTTCGGGACCAGCCCGTTTCCTGGATCCCGATGCGGCTGCAGCAGGTGCCGCTGCCGTTGCTGCCCAAGGCAAGTAATTTTGGTTTCGTGAAAAACCTGCATGATACTCGTCGTTGAAAATCACGGGTTCACGACCCGAATCTTGACGCACCAGCTCGGGGCGGTACACCTTGCTACCGCCACCGAGCTGCGTGGTCTCGATCTGAACGAGTATTCCCACGTGGTGCTCGGGCACGGCACCGGAGCCATGGATTTACAACCGCTCCGCGACGTGCCCCACCTTCCGGTACTGGCCATTGGGGCGAGCTACCAACAGCTAGCCGCCTTTTATGGACATACCGAAACCACCGGTGCAAAACCGGTTTACGGTCAGCCGGTGGTACACCACCACACCGGAGGTGAACTCTTCGTGGGCCTTGCGGAGCAGGTTGAGCTCGTCAGCTATCACGCGTGGCGTTTGTCTCGGCTGAACTCCGAGCGTTTCACTATTCACGCTACCGATGGCGACGACGCTGTCTTGGCTTTTTCAGTGAACGGCACCAACCACTGGGGGCTTCACGGAGATCCTGCTGCGTTGCAGTCAGTGGCGGGGCACACCGTGATTCAAAATTTTTTAGCTCTCGGATCCCATGCCACCGCTCCGGTGGGACACATCACCGCCAAAACGCACAAACCTCGGCGTTACGAGGTCTTTACCCGGACGTTTCACGGCGAACTCGACACAGGCGCCACGTTTGCCACCCTGCAACACAACAGTTCAGCGGCGTTCTGGCTCGACTCCGCCTCTGCCGATAGAGGGCAAGGCAACATCACGGTGTTGGGTACCAACGTCGGCGAACTGACACAAACGATCCGCTGGGATGTGACCACCAACGAGCTTGACGTACTCGAAGGCACCAGTCGGCAGCACCTAACCGTAGACGTCTTCGACTACCTGGAAGAACACCTGTGGGAATCTAGCGCCGTCCTGGACTTGGGTGGCTACACTGGCGGTTGGGTCGGATATCTCGGATATGAAGCGAAACAGGCCACAGTTCCAGGACACCAGAATCGGTGGGAAGCAACCACACCGGACGCCTACTGGATCCAACCGCAAGCTTTTCTTCGCTATGACCACAGCGACCGATCCACTACCTTGGTGTCGTATCACGATCCGGCGCTGCTCGATACATTGCAAGCAGCATTGGTATTTGGATCGGATATCGAAGGAGAGACTCTAGAACGCTCGGATATCGCCGGGCAGTGGCGGCTCTGCGCAGCGGAGTATGTGGACCGGGTGGGCCGTATCCAGGAGCTACTGCAAGCGGGTACAGCCGCCGGCATCTGCCTGACTGATACATTCAACATGCAGGCCGCTGGCCTCGATGGGTTGGCGCTGTACCGTCGTTTGCGGACCAAAAATCCGGCCCCGTATGCCGGCTATCTGCGCTTCAACACCTTTGGGGATGACCTCGAGGTGCTCTCTGCTTCGCCAGAAAAATACCTCAGTATCGATCCCACCGGCACGGTTGAATCAAAGCCGATCAAAGGAACCGTAGCTCGTAGCGCCGACCCCAAACAGGATGCGGCTATTGCCCAACGTATGGCAGCCGATGCCAAGATCCAGTCCGAAAATCTGATGATTACCGACCTGTTGCGAGACGATCTTGCATCCGTGACCGTTCCAACAACGGTTCAGGTGCCCAAATTGATGGCTGTAGAAACGTTTGCAACGGTACATCAGTTGGTGACCACCGTGACCGGACAGCTACTGGCAGACACTTCAGCGGTTAAGGCGTTGAAAGCCGTTTTCCCAGGGGGCTCTATGACGGGAGCACCCAAACACGTGAGCTTGGAAATACTTGATGCCCTCGAGGCGGGCCCTCGAGGGATATATTCCGGCGCTATGGGATGGATTGGTCACCGCAATACAGCTGAGCTGAACGTAGTGATCCGAACAATCGTCATTAATGACGGCCAGCTCAGTATCGGGGCGGGCGGCGCAGTCGTGGTGGATTCCGACCCGGTAGCAGAAGAACAAGAAAAGCACTTGAAAGCTCGAGCCCTGATGGACAGCATAGCGGAGCAACTATGACTGCTTTTCCGCAGTACTTTGGCTGGCTGGATGACGATTTTGTTCCCATAGAGCAGCCCAACACCACCGAGTTGGAAGTTGCCGACTCCTGGCGGGTGCACGAAGGCATCACCTGGGGCCTTGAAGACCACGTGCAACGATTCATGGTGGGTATTGAACAGCAGAACCTAAATTCTGGGCTGCCGCGAGGTCTCACCGCACAGCAATTGCATGAGGCATTGCAGCGCAAGCTATCCGAAATTTCCGCTGCCCATCCAGGGGTGGATTTGTTTCCACGGATTAGTGCAGAATCTCATGAGGCGTCTTGGCGAATAATCCTACTGGTACGGCCGGCGCCAGAACCCCGCCGAACAACGAGTCTATGGATCCCGAACTACACCGACCCGCGCACCAGGCCAACGGTCAAAGGACCGGATATTCACCTGATGCGCGGGCTGGTGGACGAAGCACCAGCCGATGATGTTCTCCTGCATGACGGCACCAACGTCCATGAGACCACCACCGGTGCGCTACTTGTCTGGCACACACCAGAGCACCTGGTGCTCTGTCAGGCTTCCAAGCAGCTTGCTTCGATTTCCGCACAACGTATCGCCAACCACGCGCGATCACTCAATATTGACGTGACCACACGTTTGGTGGCCATTCAAGAGCTGGCCTCCGGGAAATACCCGGTGTGGTTTTCGAATACGCTGCACGGGATTTCCCCGGTGAACACCGTCGGCAGCGCTACCGGAGAAAAGCGTATTGAAACCCACCAGACAGCCGCACAATGGCAGGCTGCCTGGTGGGAGATGTTCGCTGTATAACTACGGGACAAGAACTAAGCGATAACAGGTGGTTCCCATTCACCGGTAACCAAATAGGCGATCTTGCGACTGATCGACACCGCGTGGTCACCAAAACGTTCTAGCCGCATGACCAGTAGCGTGAGATCCTGTGCTTGCATTGCAGTGATATCCCATGTTCCGTCTGTCACCGAGGTCAGAACTTTAGAATGCAGAATATCGACGTCGTTGTTGAGCTTCACGATGGCTCGCCCGTGCGTCAGATCGTAATCCGTCATCAGCTGCTGCAAATGCTCACCGATCTGGACGACCAGCTCAGCCATCTCTTGCATCTCTGGTTGACAAGGTTCCGGAACGAGCGGTTGGGGGTGACGCAGCCGGGTCAAAGCGGCCGTATGTCGTGCCAGATCACCCATGCGCTCCATAGAAGACGACACCCGCAGCGCCGCAATCAACACGCGAAGGTCGGTGGCAACAGGGTTTTGTAGCAACAGCAGTTCAATGCTTCGCTCATCGAGTGCATTTTGCAGATAATCGATCCGAGCATCCTGGGTAATGACTGTCTCAGCCAAACCCAGATCCTGGGATTCCATGGCTACTCGCGCTTGCTTCATAGCTCGATTGACCAGGGTGGCCATTTCGACCAGCTGGTCACCTACGGCCTCCATCTCGGCCATAAAGAGTTTTCGCATAAATTTAAGTCCTCGTAGATACATTGAACGATTGCAGGCCAATTATCCTGCCCGACGGTGTCCACTGTCTCCAAGCAAAGTAAACGAGTGGTGAATTCTGCCAGACAAATACATGTATTAGCGCCCAAATGACGAAAAAGGGTCAACCTGCCTCGCAAAGTATGGGTACTGTGTGAACTGTGGAAAGTCTTGTTTCGGTAGCCGTCCTCTTTGGACTGGCCGGTGTGATCGTCACGGTGGGCGCTATGGTCGCCTTCCGTCTCTCCTCGCGTTCAAGAATCGAACGGCTGGCAGACCATGAGCAAACTATCCCCGAAGGTGCCCTGGATGTTTTGGCGGTGGTAGGCCAAGCCTACGTGATCGTCGACGTCGCAGATACAGTTGTTCGCGCAAATCCCACCGCTTATGCATTTGGGCTTGTCAGAGGCAACCAATTGGGGCACAAACAGCTCACCGAACTCACCTCGAGGGTACGAACCGCCGGACAACTCTACGACTATCGATTCGAACTACCAGCAGTGGCCGCTGCCGAAGGGCACTGGCTCGTACACCTGCGCGCAGCCGCCATCGGCGACCAGTTCATTGTGATTATGGCTGAAGACCGGTCGCAGCAACACCGCACCGAAGCGATTCGGCATGACTTCGTGGCCAATGTGTCGCACGAATTGAAGACACCGGTGGGCGCTATGAGTCTCTTAGCGGAAGCCATTGAGGACGCGGCCGATGATCCTGAGGCTGTCCGGCACTTCGCCAACCGCTTGTCGATCGAATCGGTGCGGCTCTCCGCCCTGGTCCAAGATGTGATCTCACTGTCGCGATTGCAAGGCCGAGACATTGTTGAGACTGCTGAGCCACTGGAAATTACCAGTCTCGTCTCCGAAGCTATCGACCGGGTGCGTACCGAAGCGTCCTCAAGAGATATTGCCATTCATAATCGTCAACCGGAAGCCTTGTCGGTTTATGGCGACTATGACCAGCTGATGACGGCGATTCGCAACCTCATTGACAATGCAGTGACGTATTCACCGGACAGCTCTACGGTATGGGTCGAAGTGACCAAGGATGAAGACGTCGTGCTCATCGCTGTGGGCGACCAGGGCGCAGGGATCGCTGACGACGACAGGGAACGCATCTTTGAGCGCTTCTATCGCGTCGACTCGGCCCGATCACGTGCTACCGGTGGTACCGGTCTTGGCCTGAGTATCGTCAAACATACGGTCTCCAATCACGGCGGCGAAATCATGGTGGAATCTACCGTAGGGGAGGGGTCTACGTTTATTATCCGACTGCCGGTACTGGACCCCCAAGCCCACGAAGCAACCACTGAGGGAACCGAACCAAATACGCACAGTGTGAAACATGATGCACACATACACCCACCTGTAGAAGGAAAAGGACAACACTGATGACTCGGATTCTTGTCGTTGAAGACGAACCGTCAATTTCTGACCCACTCGCGTACTTGCTACAACGGGAAGGATATGAGGTTACCGTCGTTGATGATGGTTTGGAGGCTGTAGCAGAATTCGACCGCAACGGAGCCGATCTGGTGCTGCTGGACTTGATGCTCCCAGGACAACCGGGCACAGATGTGATTCGCCAAATTCGGCAAGACTCACAGGTGCCGGTCATCATGCTGACGGCTAAAGACGGCGAGGTTGACAAGGTGGTGGGTCTTGAACTTGGGGCAGACGACTACGTGACCAAACCGTATTCGGCCCGTGAACTCATTGCTCGAATTCGTGCCGTGATGCGCCGCAACGCGGACGCCGATGAGCTGATTCCCGATACCGTTGCCGCCGGACCGGTGCGCATGGACGTCGAACGGCACGTCGTCACCGTTGACGGCACCGACATCACCATGCCGCTCAAAGAATTTGACCTATTAGAAATGCTGCTGCGTAATTCTGGACGAGTTATGACTCGCGGTCAGCTCATTGACCGGGTATGGGGTCCAGGTTATGTAGGAGACACCAAAACCTTGGACGTGCATATCAAACGGTTGCGCTCCAAGATCGAGCCTGACCCCTCGTCGCCACGTTACTTGATGACCGTGCGCGGGCTCGGATATAAATTCGAAGCATAGTCGTAGTAAAAACACTTGAGGGCCTGTCCCAAACGGACAGGCCCTCAAGTGTTACGACAATGCAGTGCTACTGCTCATCGCGGTGGTATTGACCCTGGAAGTCGTAGAGGTGCTCAATTTGTTCTTCTTCGTTGAGATCACCTGGGTAGAGCTCGCGATATTCTTCCAACGTTGGAGGCAGGATCGACACATGGAATTCCTTGTCCTGGCCGAATGCCGTAGCGATGCCCTCGGCGAGACCGCCGGGTTCGGTGCCCACACCATCGATGGTGATTTCCTCGTCCTCTAGTTTGAGGATTTCACCGGCTTCTAGGGAGAACTCGAATGTTTCGTTATTAATCTGCAGTTCCACATTCTGGCTGCTAGCCGACTGGTTATCGATGGTGCCCATCAGGGTCCCGATATCATCGGCTGAACCCGTAATCACGCCGATGTTCAAGAAATCAACGTGCTCGCCGGGGGCATTGAAATCGTCTTCAGTGGAGGCTGAGTCACTGACTTCTTCGCTCGTAATAGTGGTCTGAGTACCGTCGGAGGGTGCGTACTCGAACGTGGTTGCCTGCGGGTTCACTGCAGAGCAACCGGTGGTGCCAATCAGGGCAGCCAATGCCAAGCCGGCAAATACGTTCCGGCGAGTTGTGTTGACCTTCACGATGGTTCTCCTCGTAAAAATAAGGTGCGCTAGAGGTGATGTTCTCCCTGCACTGGGCGCGTCGGTCCCGAAGGTGCAAGATGCTTTCTTCATGAGGTTATCGTATTTGACTAAATGGAGGCCACTTTACGACAAGATATCTCCTAGCGTAGGAGCCAAAAAACAGGAGGCGGCCTCGACACACTATCGACGAAGAGAAGAAATTGCCGTTGAACACCAGTCCTGAGCTAAAATTGGGCACCGTGGGACAACAATTTTATGATACTGCCGCCGGTGCGATCCGGGATTTCACGCCAATCCATGAAGGCGAGGTCTCGGTCTATTATTGTGGCGCAACAGTGCAGGGTCGGCCGCACGTCGGACATATTCGTTCCGCCGTGGTGTTTGACATCCTCGTTCGATGGCTGGAGTACGCGGGACACAAGGTTACTTTGGTGCGCAACGTGACCGATATTGACGACAAGATCCTGTCTCGCTCAGACGAATCCTTTGCCCCAGATTTCGAAGCCACCGACGATTACCCGGCCCAAGAACAATGGTGGGCACTGGCATACCGTTTCGAAAACGCGTTCGCAGCAGCATATGCGGCACTGGGCGTTCGTCGTCCTACCTATGAACCCCGTGCGACCGGCCACATCCCAGAAATGATCACGTTGATCCAACGGCTCATCGATGCTGGCCATGCCTACCAAGCACTCGATGATTCGGCAGATGTCTACTTCGATGTCACCTCGTGGCCGGAATACGGCGCTCTGACCCATCAATCGGTGGACATGATGCAGGATGCCGACGACGCTCCGGCACGTGGCAAGAAAGATCCACGCGACTTCACCCTTTGGAAATCCAAACTCGCCTCCGATCCCGCTGGTGCCGCTTGGACTTCGCCGTGGGGACCAGGGCGACCCGGGTGGCACATTGAATGCTCAGCGATGGCAACTAAATATCTTGGGACTCACTTTGATATCCACGGTGGCGGACTGGACCTTCGATTCCCGCATCACGAAAATGAGCTGGCACAGTCCAGTGCTGCCGGCCATAGCTTTGCAAATTTCTGGATGCACAACGGATTGGTGACTGCCGAGGGCGAGAAAATGTCGAAGTCGCTGGGCAACACCGTTTCGCCTCAGCAAATGTTGGCCACGTCCCGGCCAGGCGCGGTCCGCTATTTCCTCGGTCAAGCGCACTATCGTTCGCAACTGGACTACCATCCTTCTGCACTCGAGGAGGCGCAAACTGCTTTGGAACGGATCGAATCGTTCCAATCTCGCGCCGCCAAGATATTCGATCAAGCCATCGGAACAGCAACGGTGCCCCCAGCATTTGCGGCCGCCATGGAGGATGACCTCAATGTTCCTGAAGCATTGGCTGCACTGCACGCGACCGTGCGCGCTGGCAACTCCGCGCTTGATGCCAATGATGTGGATGGAGTGAAACAGCGTCTGAGCGAAGTCAACACCATGGTGGAAGTCCTGGGTCTGAA
>DXCT01000098.1 GCA_019115865.1 Candidatus Yaniella excrementavium
TTCTGCTGGCCTTGTCTAAGCTGCGGCAGGAACTCCTCGGGTAATTCTGCCACCGGAATGATCACCAGATCGTGGAGTTTCCAGTCCAGATCGCTCAGATATTCACGATCCTGTTCCAGTTCTTCCAGCGATGGCATGCTCCCGTCGTGGGGCACCGCAAACACTTCGGTGTGGAAGACTTGACCTTGGTCTCGGGACCGAAGCTCTGCTTCTTTGACCCACTCCAGCGCTAGTGTCCGGTCGCGCACTTCCGCCAGCAAGGGATGCGCTTTGGAAGAGTCGGTCGATGTGATGCGCGTGTCAATGAGGTCCGAGAGACTGGAGCGCAAATTCTTGACTCCATCGCGCAGAATATCAAAGGAAATGACGATGGCGGCGGCGACGTCAGCCCACCAGATGCCTGCCCCCACGGCGAGAATGCCCACGCCGGTGGCAAGTCCCGTCATCCAGTCGGCCTTATCCATGGCCGCATCGGCCTGCAGCATCTTATTGTGTAACAGGGGTGCAAGCTTGATTTTCATCCGCCCCAGAATCACCAGCGGAATGACCACGACGACCGAGGCCCCGGCCATAAGCCAGCCCGCCCAGAACGAGACACCAAACAGTTCCATCATGCCAATCGGAGGATGTTCACCGGTAAGCAATCCCGTGGCGGAATCTACCAACAGATACCCACCAAAGGTCAGCAGGGCCACCGCTGCCACAAGGTGGCCTACACCAAATGCACGATGATACCCATAGGGGTGCTTCGGTGTTGGTTGGCGGTACACTAGCCGTGCTGCAATGAGAAAAGCGATCGGTGCGATAAAGCCCAGCGAGTCTTCGATCCAGGACGCTTTCATCGCCTGCGAGCTACCAGCCAGCGCAAAAATAATGGGCACCGTGAAGACACGGACCAGAATGCTCAGGCGTTCTAACCGTTTGGCCTTGGCAAAGGCTTCTTGCTGTTGCTGTGGGAGATCATGTTGACCAGAGTGGTCGCGCTTATGTTCTGGAGGGGAATTCATGGACGCATCTTCTCTGGCAGTTGTTGATCAACGTTTTCGTTCAGCAGGAACCGTTCCACGCTGGTCATAAATGCGTTTTCGCCCATTTGGATGGCAACCACGTTCTTATCGGTGCTGCCAGCGATGCCACTGGATTCGGCGTACGACGTCGTCAACGCAACGTCTGATGCCCACGGTGATTGATCCGTAAACCCGCCGACTACCAGGTCGAGTTCGCGCTCGCCTAACAGGCCGATGAGTTCTTCCTCGCCACCTGCCTGCCATTCGACCTCAGCGCCGATGCTTTGGGCATAGTCTTCAATGAGTTGTACTTCGATGCCGCCGGGATCTTCTACAGTATTGTCGCCGGTACT
This sequence comes from Candidatus Yaniella excrementavium, assembly GCA_019115865.1. Taxonomy (GTDB): domain Bacteria; phylum Actinomycetota; class Actinomycetes; order Actinomycetales; family Micrococcaceae; genus Yaniella; species Yaniella excrementavium. The sequence continues at coordinate 1,361 of DXCT01000098.1, forward strand.
GATATCAGTCCACGGCGGTTCATGTGAGATGCCGGCGCGAATCGTACCGTCGCTGACCCTGTCCAATGTCCCTTCGGGATCAGCCGGATAGTGGTTCCCGCAACCGATGACACCCAGCACTACGCCGCCCAGCAGCAGAGCCTGCACCAGACTGCGCGCTATCGTCTTGTGACGCTTCATGAGCTTCCTTTCGGAAAAATCTCGCGGAATGCTTCTTCGCTTCTGCATCGACGCTAAAAGCCTATCCAGTCAAAGACAACAGCTCGGGCACGTTTATTCGGTAAAGCGATTGCACTTGTGATTCAGGTCTGCTGCTTCAGGTGGGTGCAGTCGTTGCGCTGTTGGTTGCTGTTGACACAGATTACACGTCTTGGAAGTGTGGAGGTGTGTCAGAGTTCCCCAATTTCTAGGAGGAAACTATGCTGACCGCTCGTGAAATTATGACTCCAAGCGCCGAATGTATTCGGGAGAATGATTCCCTGAAGCAGGCCGCGCAGATGATGCGGGATCTTGACGTCGGCGCCCTACCAATTTGCGGTGAAGATAACCGCCTCCAAGGCATGCTGACCGACCGCGATATCATCGTGTTGACCATTGCCGAGGGCAAGAATCCCGAGGCAGTCAATGCCGGGAGTTTCGGGGGTGAAAAGCCCGTGACGATCGGGGCCGATGATTCCATTGATGACGCCATTGCGACCATGAAGGAATATAAGGTTCGTCGGCTGCCCGTGATCGATGGCCATACACTCGTTGGCATGATTGCCCAAGCCGATATTGCTCGCAGTATTTCCGATGACAAGGTTGGCGACCTTGTCGAACTGATCTCGAACTAGCAACCCCCGCTGCGTGTGTCGCCACGAATCTAAAGGTGACTATCGAGGAGTTCGGCCAACTGTTGTGGCGCTTCCAACGGCAGTAAGTGTGCCGCATTTTTGACCACGGCGGTGCTACCGTTTTGCGCGGCCGAGGAGATCTGTTGGGCATCAGCAACCGTGCACATCTGATCTTGATCACCAGCAACTGTCAACAGCGGCAATGTGATTTCGCTCAGCCTATCGGTTGCATCATACGTGGCCAACGCCTGGCACAGGGCGGCATAGGACTGGTCATCGGCATTGGCCAGCGCTTGTTTTTGACTATCGAGTTTACTGAAATCGTGGAAACTGTCTGAAACCCACAACTGGGCGGACATTTCCACCATGACTTCGGTTCCGGAGAACAGCACCATCTCAGCGCGTTCATTCCAGTCGTCTGCCGTACCAATTTTGGCAGCTGATGCCATCACTGCGATGCCGTCGAAGAGGTCTGCGTGTTTCAGCGCAAGCTCAAGTGCAATCTGACCCGAGATCGACAACCCTGCGAAGTAGACCTTGGATTCACCACGAATGGTGCCGGTCTGCCGCAGGTTTTTGACCAACTGTGCCACGGCTGTGGCAATTTCTGGGATGGTCACATCTTCGTGGTGTGCCGGAGATTGGCCGTGGCCTGGCAAATCGATGCCGATGACCTGAAACCTATGAGTCAGATGCTGAGCCATTTCGGTGAAGAGCCCGTTGACGGAGGTTCCCATGCCGGGGCCGACAATGAGGGTGTCCCGGACGTCTGGATCAAAGGACCCGGATTCGGTCAAACGGATCACGGCAATATGCGGGTTGGCCACGGTCAATCACTCCACTGTTAGCTGATCAATAAGGCTGGTTCCTCCAGGATAGCTGCCACATCGGCGAGGAAGGCGCCCGCTTCCACACCATCGACGATTCGATGGTCGAATGAGCCACCCAGTGTGGTAATCCAGCGTGGTTCCATCTGACCGTTGACCACCCACGGCTGCTGTCGGATCGCACCAAATGCAATGATCCCGGACTCGCCCGGGTTCAAGATTGGTGTGCCGGTGTCAAGCCCGAGCACCCCGATGTTGGTGATCGTAATCGTGCCGCCGGATAGCTCGGCCGGCTGGGTCTTGCCATCGCGCGCCCGACTCGTCAGTTCTTGGATGGCTTGGGCCATCTGGAGTTGATTCATCTGGTGGGCGTTTTTGATATTCGGTACGATCAGCCCGCGCTTGGTGGCGGCTGCTAGTCCGAGGTTCACGTAGTGGTGCAGGCTGTAGGTGTCCCCGTGCCAGGTGGCATTGGCCTGGGGGGTTTGCAGCGCGGCTTGGGATACGGCCATCGCCAGCACCAGGAGCGGGGAGACCCGCACGTTTTCAAACCGCGGGTGTTTCTTCAACGTTTCGAGGTATTCCATGGTTCTGGTGGCGTCCACCTGCCGGAACACCGAAATATGTGGTGCCGAGGTATAGGAGTCGGTGACCGCCTTGGCTGTCGCTTTCCGAACGCCGGAGACCCTGATGGTCTCCGACTCCCCCGTTGTAGTCGACGGTGCCGAGGTGGTTGCCGGTGGGCTGGCTTCAAGCACGGCGTTGACGTCTGAGCGTGTGACTTCACCGTGCTGGCCGGTGGGGGCAATAGTGGTCAGATCCAGGCCGTGGTCTTTGGCCAGCTTGCGGACCGGTGGTTTGGCCAACACTTTGACAAACAGATCACTTTTGACCGGTTGGGCAGCAGGCTGAGGTTCTGGTTCGTTGACGACCGGTGTGTCGAATTCAGCTGGCGCAGCGGTCTTGGCGCGGCCTCTGCGGCGTCGTCGTCCCGGTGTATCGGCTTTTGGTCCGGTGCCAACCAGTGGCGCTTGCGGTGCTTCTTCGTCGTCGTCTTCACCGGTGGCGGTGACGTTGATGGCGATGAAGTTGTCACCCACGTTGACGGTGTCTCCGACGTCGGCGTAGAGCTCATGTACAACGCCGGCCCAGGGGCTGGGAATTTCGACCAGGGATTTGGCGGTTTCAATTTCGGCGATCACTTGGTTAACGGTCACGGTGTCGCCGGCTTTGACCATCCAGTTGGCCACGTCAGCTTCGGTGAGCCCTTCGCCCACATCGGGCAGGGTAAAGATCTTCATGTGGTCTCCTTGCGCGGCGGTCTAATAGGTGAATGTCTCATCGACGGCGTCCAGGATCCGATCCACCGAGGGCAGATAGTCCTGTTCTAACCGCGATGGTGGATACGGCATGTGATAGCCGCCCACCCGCTGTACCGGGGCTTCCAGACTGAGGAACGCCTGTTCCATGAGCGCGGCGGAGATTTCTGCACCAAAGCCGGCAAATGTTGAGGATTCGTGGATGATCACAGCGCGACCGGTCGTTTGCACCGCATCGGCTATCGTGGCCATATCCAGTGGCGACAGGCCCCGGATATCGAGCACCTGCAGGTCGTAGCCATCTTCGACGCCGGCTTCTGCTGCCGCCAGTGCGGTTGAGACCTGCGGGCCCCAGGCCAGCAGGGTGCCGTCGGTTCCGGGGCGGGCTTCCACGGTGGCAAAGGGGTTGGGTGTTGGCGTATCGAAGTCCACTTCGCCACGCACAAAGTAGTGCTTCTTGGGTTCCAGCAGTAAGACGGGATCTGCCGAGGCGATCGCGGCACGAGTCACCCAGTAGGCGTCATGGGCGTTGGAGTAGGTGACGACTTTGAGCCCGGCGGTGTGTGCGAAATAGGCTTCGGGAGATTCCGAGTGGTGTTCTACCGAGCCGATGCCGCCTCCGTATGGCAGGCGGATTGTGACCGGGAAGTGTTGGGATCCTTGGAATCGGGAGTGCATTTTGGCCAGTTGGGAGACGATCTGGTCAAACGCAGGGTACACAAAGCCGTCGAATTGGATTTCGGCAACGGGTACGAAACCGGCTTGCGCCAGTCCGATGGACGTGCCAACGATGCCGGCTTCACCCAGCGGTGCATCGACCACGCGGTCGGAACCGAATCGCGCGGCTAAGCCCTCGGTTACACGGTAGACGCCACCTAGGGCACCGATGTCTTCGCCTTGCAGCAGTACACGTTCATCGCTAGCCAGCGCATCACCCAGGGCGTGGTTTACTGCCTGGCCGATGGTGAGTTTTTTGGTCCCCGTGGCGACTTCATCAAATACGGTGGTCATGACGCGTCCTCGTCTTCCATCCAACGGTCAAATGCCGCGGCCTGGGCCTCGACGAGACCGTGTTCTTCGGCGTAGACGAGATCGAATTTTTCGCGCAGTGAGATGGTGTCTGGCGCATCGATGATGTTCTCGCGCAGGTTGGCGGCGAGCTGCTCACCTTGGGCAACGACTTCGTCAAAGAACGCATCGGTGTAGTCGAAACGACGGCGCAGATACTGTTCGGTGCGCACCATCGGATCAGTTTGGGCGTACTGGGACTCTTCTTCGCTGGTGCGGTATTTGGTGGGATCATCCGCGGTGGTGTGGGCGCCCATGCGATAGGTATGTGCTTCAACCAAGACTGGTCCCCCACCACGACGTGCGTGATCAACAGCACGGTCCATCACCGCAGCGGTGGCGATTGGATCGTTGCCGTCGACCGCAAAGCCATCAAATCCATAACCTTGGGCCCGTTTGTACAGCGGGACCTTGGATTGGACTTCAAACGGTGTGGAAATGGCCCAGTAGTTGTTTTGAATAAAGAAGACCACCGGAGTATCGAATGAAGCGGCAAAGACCATGGCTTCGTGAATATCGCCTTCGGTCGAGGCACCGTCACCGAAGCAGGCTACGGCAACGCGGCCTTCTGCTGCCCGGCGAGCATCGGTCCAGCCGCGCTGTTGTTGAGCAATGCCCCAGCCGTATCCGACGGCGTGAGGTACCTGGGCGGCAAGCACCACGGTGTAGGGCTGCATGTTGTAGTCGTGCGGTTTCCAACCGGCATGGACGGCGCCGCGGAAGAAGTCAAAGAGGTTTTCATCGGGGATGCCGCGACCGCGGGCCATGACATGTTCGCGGTAGGTCGGGAAAATCCAGTCGCGGTCTTCCAGTGCGGTGACGGCTGCGGCCTGGGCTGCTTCTTGGCCCACCGATGGTGTCCAGAGCACCAGTTGCCCTTGACGCTGCAGATTCACGCCCTCTTCGTCGATGCGACGAGTGGTGGCCATCAGGCGGTACATTTCAGCCACGCGCTCGTGGTCGATGGCGGTGGCGTCGTCAACAAACGCCTTGGCGCTTTCGGTGGGATCAATAAATCCATCGGAGGATAAGACACCGATGGCTTCTTCGGGCAGCTGATGCCCGGGAGGCGATGAGATCGTAGACATATGCAATTCTCCTGGTCAGAGATGATCGTTGGCTTCGGGTTATGAATCGCAACGAAGTTTCCGTGATTTCCCCTCATCCTACCCAATGGTGGCGGGCCAAAGTGAGGCGGATCACAGATATTCTACACGTCTGGACTGCACACGTGAATAGCTTGCTGTACACGCAAAATGCCGACTGTGCAGCTGTGCATCTGAGCTGCGATGTTGCGAAATCATCCACTTATCGGCCGTGGCACCGAAGTGCCATCGGTGAGTTCATCTCGACTCACCAAATTTATGGAATTTTTCCAACATTGACGCCTTCCGCTCATGAGCAACTGAATGTGATTGAACTCACGATAAATGGCGCGTGGCGGCTTGGCGTTTCGCTTGGAGCGCCGGTTTTTCGCCATGGCCGCACACAAGTTTGTAGACTCGGACGACATAGCTGGTTTAGGTGAAAGGAAGGCAGAATGACTGCTTCACAGAATGTTCTCGTTGCCGGTGCCGGGCTGATTGGGCTGTGCACCGCATACTCTTTGGCACGGGCCGGTCACCGCGTCACCCTGATCGACAAAGATGAGGTCGGTTCAGGTGCAGCACGCGGCAATGCCGGGGAAATCACTCGAATTCAAGCCACCCCGATGCCCGAACCAGAACAGCTAACCGAAATCTTCAAGGGTGTGACCACGCGTCGTCACTACCTCAACATCGCACCGGTTGCGATGCCGCTGCTATCGGGCTTTGGCGCCGGCTTTATCTACAACACCATGCCGTCGAAAGTTCGCGAAAACACCCGTAACCTCGACCAGCTGGTCCGCGGCGCATTTGCCGCGTTTGACTCCTACCACGAGGATGGCATTTCGCTAGATGGCGGCGGTTACGGGTTCCTCAACACCCACGTCTCAGCTGATGCGCTACAGAAATTCCGCGATGGCCAAGTGGCCCGCGCCGATACCTTCGGCATCGAGCGTCCGGGACGGATCATGCTGGATGGCGATCTCCACGACTTCGAACCCGTCTTGGATGAGCATGTCCGCGCCGGGTTCGTTGCCAATACCGAGCGCTATATCGACCCGCGCCTCTTCGTTGATGAGCTGCATGAGAAACTCGTTGAACTCGACGTCGAAATTTTGGAACACACCGAACTGGTGGGCCTGAACAACAACACCGCCACCATGCGCAGCACCGAGGGCGAGATAGCCCGCGGCTTCGATAAAGCCATCGTGGCTATTGGCGCCTGGACCACACCGTCGGTCGAGGGCCTCTCCGGCACCCGCTCGGCGTTTGTCACCTCGGGCACCGGCTATTCCTATCACGTCAAACCCGATCGCCTGCCCGGCTACCTGCTGGCCTCAATTGACCGCAAAACCATTGGTGTGCCGATGTCGGGCGAATTGCGCGTTGTAGGGCTGATGGACTTCTCATCTGAGATTCAAGAATTCTCCGCCCAGCGTGTGGAGCACCTGGCATCCCAGGCCTCAGCATTCATCAAGGGCATCGGCGATAAACCCCGCTTTGACGAATGGACCGGCCCACGCCCGATGACCCCGAACGGCCTGCCGATCATTTCCCCAATGAAGCAGCACCCCAACGTGATTGTGGCAACCGGTCACAACATGCACGGACTCTCATTGGGACCGGTTACCGCCGAGGTTGTTGTCTCGATGGTCGAAGGTCGGCCCGGTGTAGTCTCCGGGTCCGAGATCGACATGAAACCGTTCGCGCTCTAACACAGCGCCGGTACTAGTCGGCGAAGTCTTCGGCCACCTGGATCAATCGATCATTGGCCTCAACTTCGCCGATCGAGACACGAACACCTTCCGGTGCGAACGCGCGCACCGATAACGCCCGGGCCTCGCAGGCCGCTGCGAAGGCCTGGGCTTTATCACCCAGCGGGAGCCACACAAAATTCGACTCGGTCTGCGGCGGGTTATAGCCCAGCGCATCCAGCGCTTCCCACACGCGACGTCGCTCTGCAACCACCTTTTCGGTATTGGCCAAGACTTCATCCAAATTGGACAGCGACGCATAGGCTGCGGCCGAGGCAATCATCGAGGTGGCAAATGGCGGGTTGATGACCTTCAGTGGCTGCGAAATACCGGCGGGCGCCACCGAGTAGCCGATGCGCAGATTCGCCAGACCGTGCGCCTTGGAGAAGGTGCGCAACACCGCCACATTCGGATACTGACGGTACATCGCAATGCCGTCAACGGCATCCTCACGACGAATGAATTCAATATAGGCCTCATCGATCACGACCAGAATGTGCTCGGGCACCCGGTCAATAAAGTCCTGGACCGCCTGGGTCGTCAACACCGTACCCGTGGGGTTATTTGGGGTGCACAGCATGATGATGCGCGTGCGGTCGGTAATGGCTGCAAGCATCGCCTCGAGATCATGTTCACCATTATCCTGCAGCGGCACCATGACATCATTGGCGCCGGCCGAGCGAATCACAATCGGATAGGCCTCAAAAGACCGCCACGGAATAATGACCTCATCGACCGCGCCGTCGTCGCCGGTTCCGGCAAACGTTTGCACCAGGGCTGTCAGCACGCCCAATGAACCGGCACCCACGGTCACATCCTCGGCGGCCACGTTGTAGGTTTCGCCGATCAAACTGCGCAACTGGGCATAGGTGGTTTCGGGGTATCGTTGCACGACCTCGGATGTCGCCGCCTCACGGATCGCATCCGTTGCCGCGGCGATCGGGGCATACGGGTTCTCATTGGAGGCTAATTTATAGGCGACAACACCGGGCACTTCCACCGGTGGTTTGCCAGCCTGGTAGG
>DXCT01000011.1 GCA_019115865.1 Candidatus Yaniella excrementavium
GTCGGCGACATCATCTCCGAGGTCTACGGCTTCAAAGCATCTCGCCGGGTCATTTACACCACGTTTTTGATCGCCGTCTTCGCGTCGCTGACCTACTGGATTATTATCATCCTGCCCCCGGCAGAGTTCTACGATGGACAAGAGGCATTGGTGCGAACACTTGGTCCAGTGCCATTGATCGTCTTGGCGTCCCTGGTCGGCTTCTTCGTGGGACAGCTGTCGAATGCCTGGATTATGGTCGCGATGAAACGCCGCAGCGGTGAGCGCTACCTCTTCGGACGCATCGCAGCATCCACGCTGGTGGGTGAACTACTGGACACCATCGCTTTTTCCGCTATCGCAGCAACGGTTATCGGCATCGAGACCATCGGGCAGTACGTCGTCTTTGTGCTCATCGGCTGGGTCTGGAAATTCACCGTGGAGATAGTCATGGCGCCGGTCACCATGTGGACAATTCGCAAGATTAAGGCCGCCGAACCACAGTATGGCACCGTCACCGAGGCCTAATATGTCGCTGTGTTGCAACACACGTTGCGCGGTTTGACAGAACCTGGTTATGTAGGACAGCAGAATCACGAGTGCTGATCAACGAAGCCCTGGCTGATCGGCCAGCAACCCTCTTGTCATAGTGGGGTGCTCCAGGTGATGATTCGGCTGAGTCCAACCGTTCTCAGCAAGTATGGCGCCGTGCGCGAATCACATTCTGACGACGCCACGATCATGTTCAGGAGTCTGTATGACCCAGACGATTCTTTCAGCCCCCGGCCATGCCGCTGACCAAGCAACGCTTGAGCGCTTATGGGGAACGCTCACCCCGGTTTTCGACGACATTTTCAGCACCGCGCCGTCCCGTGATGCGGCAGGCGATCTTGACTCTTCCCCGATAGAACAGCTCGTTGCCGCAGGATTTACTCGGCTGCGGATACCCGAAAGCTTCGGTGGGTTCGGATTGTCTCTACCCCAGGCCTATGAATTTTTCGTTGCCCTGGCCGCTTCGGACTCCAATATCGCGCAGGCACTTCGCGCGCATTGGAGCTTCACCGAAGATGTGCTGAGCCGCACGAAGGACCAACACGAATTCACCAACCGTTGGCTCAGCCGACTGGGTAGCGGCATAGTGGTTGGCAATGCGATAACCGAACGCGGCAACCACCACGGCCAAAGTACCACTCGTCTGCAGCGCACTGGCGGTCAGTGGGTGCTTAACGGCGCGAAGTACTACTCAACCGGTACAGGCTACGCTGACTGGATAGCCGTTGCAGCGATCGGAGACGACGAACAACCCGTTTCGCTGTTGGTCCCGGCAGATGCGCCCGGGGTTGAAGTTGTGGACGACTGGGACGGTTTCGGGCAACGACTCACTGCCTCTGGAACCACACGGTTCCGTCACGTAGCAGTCGATGACGACGACGTATTCCCAGCAGGTTACGGCCTTGAGTCCGGGGAGCGGACGGCATATGGACAAGCTGCCTGGCAGACAGTGCATTTGGCTACGCTGGTCGGTATTGCCAAAGCGGTGGTCCGAGACGGAGCCCAATATGTGCAATCCCGTACTCGAACCTTCAGCCATGGAGCAGCCGACGTCGTCGCCAATGACCCACAGGTGCTGCAACTGGTAGGGGAACTCGACGCCAAGGCGGCCGGCATTAATACAATCTTCCGTGCTATCCCGCCGGTACTCGTCGAACATTTTGCTGCGGATGCCCGAGGGGAGAGGCCTGCAGCAACAGCTATCGATGCGCTGTATGCGCAGGTGTATCAGGCCCAACAGATTATCGCTCCGGTTACGCTCGAGATTGCCACGAAGATCTTCGAACTCGGTGGCGCATCGGCCACCTCGCAGTCTCGTGCACTGGATCGTCATTGGCGCAATGCGCGAGTATTGGCCAGCCACAATCCACTGATCTATCGCGCTCGCATCCTAGGTGACTACCTCGTCAACGGGGTTTCGCCCGAACGCAAATATACGGTTGGTCGGGCCAACATCTAGCCGGTCGTGAAGCATGACGCCGGTGCAGCGTTACTTGGAGTAGTACCGCCCCAGCATCAGTTCTTTGAACTCATAGAAATCACCATCGATGATTGACTGACGCATGGTGTCCACGAGGCGAATAGTGAACCGCAGATTGTGGATAGACAGCAGCGTGCCAGACAGAATTTCGTCGGCCTTGATCAGGTGGCGGATGTACGCCTTGGTATAGTTGGCACACGTATAGCAGTCGCAGCCTTCCTGCAACGGCGACAGGTCGGCTGCGAACTGGGCACGCGGCAAGTTGATGCGCCCGTACTCGGTATAGAATGCACCGGTACGAGCCACCCGGGTGGGGGACACGGCGTCAAAGGTATCGGCGCCGGCTTCTACCGCCGCAAATAAATCATCCGGCTCGGAAATGCCTAGCAGGTGGCGGGGCTTGTCCTCGGGCAGTTCTTCAGTACACCAGCCCACGATGGTACCGAGGTTTTCTTTCTCGAAGGCACCGCCGAGACCGTACCCGTCGAACCCGGCTTGAACACCGTCGAAATCTGCGCTCATGGCACGAAGATCCTGGCAAGCTTTGCGTCGAAGATCCTCATACTGTGCGCCCTGGATGACACCGTAGAGCGCCTGGTATGGGCGGTCGGCACGGGCCTGTGTGAGTTTGGCGTGTTCGTTGAGACTCCGCTGGGCCCAACCCCGGGTGCGTTCTAGTGACTCCACTTGATAGTCGCGTGAATTATGCAGCGTGGTCAGTTCATCGAACGCCATCATGACGTCGGCACCCAGCTGATGCTGGATGTTCATGGAAATTTCGGGGGTGAACCGATGCCGGTCGCCATTGATGTGGGAAGTAAACCATACTCCGTCGTCGTCGACATTTGCTAAGCGTTCTTTCCCCGGAGCAACTGCGTCATCGGAGCCCACCTTGCCTTGGGCCTCGGGTCCTGTCATATCAATGACTTTCTTAAAACCTGAGCCCAGAGACATGACCTGGAAGCCGCCGGAATCGGTGAACGTTGGGCCGGGCCAGTTCATAAACTTGCTCAGGCCGCCGTGCTGATCAAGCAGCTGGGGCCCCGGCTGCAGGTAGAGATGATAAGCGTTGGAAAGCACAGCTTGGCCGCCCAGATCTTTGATCACTTCGGGCAGTACCGCTTTGACGGTGGCCTTGGTACCGACCGGAATATATGCGGGGGTCTGAATATCCCCGTGGGGTGTGTGAATGGTTCCGGTGCGACCGTGTGCACCTTCGAGCCGAGTACCTAAGGTAAAAGAAAAATCGCTGGGTTGAGCCATGCGCTTTAGTCTAGTCTGCCGCCGGGGCGGTTACCGCGTAAGCTGCCGGATCGAAACAGACGTGTCAGCCAGCTGTTCTGGATCGACTGCGATACCCCGGGTGATCATGCGGGTTGCCGCACGAATCACCAGCTGTTCATCGATGGCGGCCGCTCCAATGAGTTGCTGGTCGGAGACAACAAAAATTGCATTGTCCCCGCGGTGTACGAGATGTTCGTGTGCGCGGGGAACCACTCGTCCTACGGCCTGAGCATCGTGACCAAACTGATCTGACCACACCCACTGTGGCGTGCGAGCAGGCGGTTCGGTACCCATGATCGTGTGCACCACGCGTGTAGCAGACGCGCGCCCGTGGTCCCAGTGATCCTGCCTGGGCTGGTTGTGGATACGACAGACATCGCCGATCGCATAAACCCCCGCCACATTGGTGCGGTAGGCTTCGTCGACCACTATCCCATCGTCGAGGATTAGCCCGGTGCCTTCAGCGATTTGCACCGCTGGCTCAACCCCCACAGCGGCGATGACGAGATCGAAACGGTCTAAGTCTTCATCCACGGTCAGACGGCGAGGAATGACTTTAACACGTTGGGTCATCGTGGTGTAAAGCGTTTCAGCCAGTTCGCCGAAGACTTCGCCGGCCGGGATATGAGGGGTGAATACCGTGACTTGTGCACCCAACTGTTGTGCAGATGTGGCCAGCTCTGGGGCAAGTAGACCACCTCCGGCGATAGCAACGCAAACGCCGGGGCCCAAGCTGTTGCGTAACACGTCGGCGTCAGCCCGCGTCCGAAACGTGTAGACGGGTTTGGGTAACTCTAGTGTTTTGGGTGTTGCTCCGGTGGCGATCACGATGTGGTCGGCTTGGAAGGTTTGGCTCGCGGTTTCGACGTTGCCGCGGCTGAACCTCACAACGGTGTCCTGCACCCAGGTCACGTTGTTTTCCACGAACCAGGAATCCGATGCAAGCGCTAGGTCGACGTCGTCGCCCACTAAATAGTCGGTGGATAACGGTGGCCGGTCCAAGGCAGTCTCATGCGGATCAATAATGGTGATCGCACCGGTGTAGCCGGCGTCGCGCAGCTCAGCAGCTACCGAGAACCCGGCAACCGAACCACCTATGATGACGGTGTTAGGCATCGAATTTCGGGGTCAACAATATTCGACCATCGACGACGTCCACATCATGGGTTGGCGCATCCTGCGTGGCTGGCAGATTCAAGACTTTGCCGTTAGCCAGACAAAAGCTGGAAGCGTGTTTGGGGCATTCGACCGTACCGTCTTCAACCCAGCCCTCAGAAAGCGAGTAGTTGCCGTGCGTGCAGCGGTCATTGAGTGCGTAGATACCGTCTTCGGTACGGAACACGGCGATGGGCTCGCCACCGGTTATGTCGTTGCCAATGTACACGCCCTCTTCGAGAGGGAAATCGTCTTCTGAGCCTATATCAATACTTGTCATATTTGCCTCCAATATCAGCTTAGATTCCCCAGTTTGCCCAGGCCATTGCCTGTGTCACAAGTTGGGCGCGGCCGCCTTCGAATTCGTTTTGTACGTCGTCGGACAGCGCCTCGTCCGGGGTCAGCCATGCTACCTGCAGGGCATCTTCGCGTGGCTGTGTGTCACCGCGTACCGGCACGACGTAGCACAGGGCTACTGCATGTTGGCGTTCGTCGGTGAGCCCTGATGTGGAACCATACGGGAAATATTCGGCTACGGTAAAGGGTGTTAGCGTCATGGGTAATTGGGGCATGGCCAATGGGCCCAGGTCTTTTTCAAGGTGTGTCATCAGCGCATCGCGGATCGGTTGCATGTATCGCACTCGGCCGGAGACGAAAGAGTATCGGAAGGTGCCGCTTGCATCGGCCCGGTATAACAGACCGACTTCGATGACGCGACCGTGGGAATCGAGGCGGACAGGCAGAGCTTCAACGTAGACCATTGGCAACCGTGCTCGGGCCGCGGCAAGTTCTGTTTCATGGAGCCACCCGGGATCCGGGTCAGGAGTTCGAACCGTCATGGGTCCCACTCTACAACTACAATTGGCCCTATGCCTTCATACCGTGCGATCCTCTCCATCGGAGACGTCCATCCAGGTCATGGCCCTGAAGCGGTCATGGATTCTGCCGTCACAGCTGTGTCGTCAAGGGCAACCGTGGAACAAACCGATATTCAAGTGCTGTCCAATGTGCCGCAAATCGTGGTCCGGTTTCATATTGCTGGCGACGGCGATGCCCATGATGTTGCCGGTGCGATGCACGACGCCGTGGCCGAAGTGGCAACTACCGGACCCGCACGGTTATTGCTGCGACGTGGCGGGCGTTGGCTGCCTATTTGACGGTGTGGCGCGTGCGTAGTACACCGATGACGCTAGCACGGAGCTAGTCTTTCTCATCAGCGTAGACGAGGTAGTCTATTGCTTGCTTTTCAGCTGTGGCGATTTGGTAGCGACGGTTTTCAGTGGCGGCGATAATAACAAATAGCCCAAGTAGCGACACCCCGACCATGAGGAAGGAGGTGTTGGCACCGAAGAGGCGGCTACCAGCAAGCGCGATCATGCCGAAACCAAAACCAATAGCAATGGACATCCGTCCTCGGCCGGTCAGGGTCAACCGCGATAGAACAACGAGCAGCGCGAGTATGACAACCAGTGCCCAAAAAATCTCAGGAACCCAAAGCAAATCGGAAACGTTGTGTGAGGCCATAGCCGTGAACACTGTGGTGGCAGAAAAAATCATCATCCAACCGGTAAATAAGCCGATGGGCATGTCGACCAAGAAGCGCTCTTGAACAGTTCGCTCCGTATATCGATTGAGACTTCCTACAGCTCGGGCCAACAACACTGCGGCCGCTATTGAAGCGATAGCTTCCAAACCCCAAGTTTGAAAATGCGCTAAAAGTTTGGCTCCGGCTGCCAGGAGCATTGCATTTGATACATACCAGGCGGTCGTCCTATTGCGCACCGCAGAGTATTGCGATGGCGCCCACTGATAAGCGGTATAGAGCAACATGCCGACCCAAAGAATAGGCCAGGCTGCGACATGCCAAAACGCCATGGACAATAACGACGTCGAACCCGAGTACAAGCCATCGTGAGCATCGATAATTGACGACCACGGGCCAACCCACCCAAGACTCACAAGCCCGACAACTACAAAAAGTGCCCAACTGATGGTCAACGTAATACGACGGAACCCATCAAGCTGCTGCGGATCCGGATCATCGGTAAGCGGCTTACGGAAGGGCAGTACAACTTCTGCCTCGTCCTCATCAGTTTCTGCTGCCTCGTTTACGGTAGGGGCAGGAGTCTGTGACTCAATTGAACGTGCCTTATACACAATGCGGTTCAATCGCTGCCACTCCGGCAAATTCTGTCGGGCACGTTCGAAAAGCTCATCATCCGATAGATACTCGTCGTCTTGCTGTAACATCGGACGATTTTGTGGCGCAGGAACGTCGTCAGACTCTAACTCACGAGCCGCCCGAAGTAGTGCTTCGGTTTCGCGTTGTTGCTGACGCCGACGCGCATCAATCGCATGCTGACGTTCTAGCTCGGCCATGCGCTCTGATTCGCGCTCCCACTGCTCTTCTAGCGCCAGCCGTGCTTCTTCCACTTCAACAGCCAGCTGCTTTGCATGTTCTTCAGCCAGTCGGGCAGCCCGCCGGTCATCTTGCAGTTTTTGCCACCGGGCTTGTAGTCGCTCTGGCGTATTGGCAATGGCTTGCTCAATATCTTCTTGAGTTGGCCCTTTGAAGGAATCGAGCCAAGCATTGAACTTATCGCGCAGGGTCCACTTATCCTCTTTGGGTACCCGGGAGGTTTTCCGCTGGGTTGCAGGTACTTCGGAGAGTTCTAACGCGTCGTGTTCTTCGCTGTCGTGGGAGGCTGTGGTCTTGTTCGCGGTTGCAGGTGTTGCGCCATTGGACTCAGGTGTTTCCGCAGCATCTTCGGGAATTTGGGTCGCTGTGCGAGGCGGCTTGTGCTGCTTGAGCCTGGATAAAGCGTTTGTCGACTCCGACGATTCCTCGGTCAAGTGCACTCCTTTCGCCGCATTATGTTCCCATTCAAACGAGTCTGCCTATTTTACTGCCGGACACAACATTCCTAAAACGGACACGCTCGATGTTGCGCCGGGCAGACACAACGTTCTAATTTACGGTGCGAAGCTGAGCACCTGCTGGGATGTGAACAACTGTGGTTCTTGCGTCAACGGGTCGGTGAATGACAGCGTGTCCGCCAATAATTGCAACGGTTCAGAGTAGTCATCAGGTGCATGTTCTAGCAGGTCAGGGTAGAAACGATCGTGTAATATGGCGTGCCCCAAAGCTGCCAAGTGGATGCGTAACTGATGGGTTCGACCGGTGCGTGGTTGCAGCGCTACATGCGCGAGTGTGCCGTCGTCGGTAGCCCGGTGCGATAATAGAGTGATGTTCGTCACGGCATTGGGGCCCGTGGTCGGAGCATGGCTGCGGCGACGCTTTCCGACCCGTGGCGCTTCAATGCGGCCTGAATCTTTGACGGCATAAGCTTCGACTTCAGCGGTGATGATGCCCTTGACCTTGACGATCCGATTGCGAAACGTCAGTGGAAAACGCTCGAGGTAGGGCTTAGCTGGTGCCGGGATGTGCACGACAGCTTGATACCGGCGCGTGACCTTCCGGTGTTCAAATAGCTGTTGATATGCCCCACGTGTTGCGGGATTCGGTGAGAATAATAAGAGACCTGCGGTGCCACGATCGAGACGATGCAGCGGGACCAGGTCGGGAAGATTGAGTTGGTTGCGGAGTCGCACCAGCGCCGTTTCTTGTAAGAATTGGCCGCCGGGGGTGGTGGGCAAAAAGTGCGGTTTGTCGGCGACCACCAAGTGCTCGTCGTGGTGCAAGACGTTAATATCAAACGGGATGGGCTGCTCATCAGGCACGGATCGGTAGTACCAAATGAACTCGTGTGCACTAGCTGGCGTGTGGTGCTCAATGGGTGTGCCGTCGCCGGCCACGATCTCGCCGTCGTTGATGCGTGCGGCCACGGTCTCGTGGCTCAGGTGCGGGAAGCGCTGGTGCAGATATTCCACGATGGTGGTTGCGACATCGTTGGGGACGCGCAGCCGGGTGGGGCCGACGCCGTTGCGGACGGGGAGTGGTGGTGTTGCCATGGTGCTAGTTTAGGCCCGGAAACGAATTGCGTTGGGCGCGGTGTAGAAACCGGCTTCAACCAGGTGGGAAGCAAGCTCTGTTCCCGCGATGGGTTCACCATTGACGGTAGCGAGGGTTAATTTGTCGATCTGGGCTCGACGCAGGGCATCGACCAGGGCGCCTGCTGCGGGGCCAAGGTGCTGCGTGCCAAATTGCAGCAGCGTTTTGCCGCCGCGTTCCAAATACAGTACGAGCTCACCGTTAACCAACACCACGTAGGCACCGGACTTTCGTCCCGGGTGGTGGCCCTGTGTGGGCGGCCAGTCCAGTGTGGCGCCGAACGGGTTGGCGGGGTCGGTTGCTGCCAACCCGATGGCTTGTGGATGTCTGGACTGTTCATCATAAGCGCGTAGGGCATCGATGGTTGCAGCGGTCGAAAACTGTGCGGCACCCAGCCCTTCGATGAAGTAGCCGCGACGAATATGACCGGCCTCTTCCATCTTGGATAACAACCGGTAGTAGGCGGAAAAGCCGCCAGGCAGGGCTTCGGCGGTGACGGCGCCTCGGGTGATTACTCCGTAGCGGTCCAGCAAATATTCGGCCTGGGCATGCAGGGCGGTCGTGTTTTCATCGGTGCGTGCCGGCAGTAACGACCACCGGCCTACTGCCGAGGGCGGATCAGGGTTGTGGGACGCCTGCGAGGTTGGTGCCGCACGATTGAGTCGACGCAGCCGCGCGGCCCGCCGCGGCAGGGTGCGCTGTGTTGGGGCTCGACGGGTGGTCTTGGAATAGGTGGCCCGCACCGCGGTGAAGGTGTCATTGGTAATCACCCCGGCCCAGAAGAGGTCCCACAGCGCTGCCAGAATGTCGTCGCGTGGGTAGTCGAGCTGAGCCAATAGTGCGGAGTAAAACCAGCCGCCGGTTCCGGTGAGTGCCGTGACGATGGCTTCGTGCACGGCCAACCGATCAGCTAAGGGTCTGATGGGCAGGGTTAGGTCTACGGTGTCGACGTGGTGGAACGCTACGGTTTGGTCTGCGGCTCCGACCATCACAAACTGACCGGTTGCCAGCAGTTCATCAAGCATGGCCGGCTGGTAGTCCGCCACGCGCGCCGGCAGAATAGCCGCCTCCCAGACTGCTGCGGGTGCTGCGAAGCCGGTGAGTTGGTCCAGAATAATGGCCAGGCCATCGGTGCCGCGTTCCTGCGGGGTGGGTACAACCTGATGTTGTTGCAGCAGATAGCGTGCATAAGCGCGATGTTCAACCGGTTCGACTTCGGCTCGCAATTGGGCCAGTGAACGACGTCGGATGCGGGCCAGCACATCGACGTCGCACCATTCATCGGTGGCTACCGGTCCCTCACCTGGTGGCGGGGTGGACAAATAGGCCCCGAAGGCTACACGGTGTTGGGCGGCTAAGCGCTGCAGCACCTGGTGGGCGATCACCTGGCCGATGCCCAGCCGCTGAGCGACTTGGGGTGCGGTGAACGGACCGTTGGTGCGAGCATAGCGGGCAACCAGATCACCG
Organism: Candidatus Yaniella excrementavium; assembly: GCA_019115865.1. Lineage (GTDB taxonomy): Bacteria > Actinomycetota > Actinomycetes > Actinomycetales > Micrococcaceae > Yaniella > Yaniella excrementavium. Next base: position 9,930 of record DXCT01000011.1, read on the forward strand.
AGTGGATCGTTCACCGAAGCAGAAAAGGCGTGGGGTACCCCGATGGGTAGTGGGACGCCGAGCCCGTCGCGCAATCTGGGGGCGTCTTCAATCGCGGCCCAATAGTAGTGGGCGCCCATGCGTACGTTGATGGCGCGTTTATCGGCGACGAGGTTTTCAACCCACTGCTGTGCCGTCGTTGCGTCAACGGCTTCGTCCTTGAGGTGCAGTCGATCGGTGAGTTCTTCAGTGGTCAACGGGCCGAGTAGCCGCAACAGGTCCGCGGTGCCTTCGATCCCGGTGAGTCGCCGGGTGTTGGAGGTATGCTGCAGATCGGCCTGCACCTGTGCGATGACGTCATCGTCGAGCAATTCGCGCAGCATATCCTGGCCCAGTAGCTGCGAGAGCAGGCCCGGGTCCAGGGAGAGTGCCGCAGCACGACGTTCGGCAAGTGGCGCATCTGTTTCGTACATGAACTGTGCCGTATAGCCGAAGAGCAGGGTTTGGGCGAAGGGCGAGGCCTGCGGGGTTTGGACCTCGACGACTCGAAGGATACGGGTGCGGAGTTGGTCCAGGATTTCGGTCAGTCCATTGATGTCGTAGACGTCTTGGAGCACTTCACGCACGGTTTCCAAAATAATAGGAAATTGCGGGTACTTGGACGCGACGGCGAGCAGTTGAGCTGAGCGTTGGCGCTGTTGCCATAAGGGGGTGCGTTTTGCCGGATCCCGACGGGGGAGCAGGAGCGCTCGGGCGGCGTTTTCGCGGAAGTGCGCAGCAAACAGTGCAGAACTTCCCACGTGCTGACGCAGCTGGTCGCGGAGATCTTCTGGCTCAAACCAGAAGATGTCCGCGGTCGGAGGTTCGCCGTCGGTCGCTGGGACTCGAACGATGATGCCGTCGTCGCCGGCCATCGCGTTGGCGTCGAAACCATAGGTATCTTTGACGCGTTCGGAAATTACCAGTGCCCAGGGTGCGTGAATGGCCTTGCCAAACGGTGAATGCAGGATGATCCGCCAGTCGCCGAGTTCGTCGCGGAATTTTTCGATCACCACGGTGGTATCGGATGGCAGATGTCCGGTGGCCTCGCGCTGTTCGGTCAGATAGTTCAGCAGGTTTTCGCGGGCATTTTCATCCAGGCCGGCGGCTTTCAACCTGGTCTGGATATCGGGGTCGGCGAGCGCTTCGCGACGAAACGCACCGGTGGCCCGGCCGAGCTCGAGCGGACGGCCAGGCTGGTCGCCGCGCCAGAAGGGGAGTCGCCCGGGACGCCCGAAGGCCGGAGTGACTAACACGCGGTCGTGGGTAATGTCTTCGATCTGCCAGGTGGTCGCTCCCAAAATAATGGTTTCGCCCACCCGAGATTCGTACACCATCTCTTCATCGAGTTCGCCCACGCGCTTCGCCGCATCGGTGTCGGTGGCCAAGTAAACGCCGAATAGTCCGCGGTCTGCGATGGTGCCGCCCGAGGTAACCGCCAGGCGTTGTGCACCGGGCCGGGCGCTGAGGGTTCCGGCTTCGCGGTCCCATACAATTCGGGGCTTGAGTTGGGCGAATTCATCGGAGACGTATTTGCCGGCCAGTAGATCTAACACCGAAGCGTAGACATCCAGTGACAGCGTGGTAAATGGTGCCGACCGGCGCACCACGTCGAGCCATTGTTGATCGGTCAACTCATCCATGGCAGCGGCAGCAATGGTGTGCTGGGCCAAAATATCCAATGGATTGGCCGGTATCGACAGCGCCTCGATTTTACCTGCGAGCATCCGTTCGGTGACCACCGCGGCATCCACCACATCGGCACGATGCAGGGGGAAGAACCAGCCGATGGACACCTCGCCGACCTGGTGTCCCGCACGGCCAACGCGTTGGAGACCGGCAGCTACAGTAGGCGCGGATTGTAGGTGTATCACAGCGTCCACGACACCCATGTCGATCCCCAGCTCCAATGACGATGTTGCCACCACGCACCGCAGCATGCCAGATTTCAGCCCTTCTTCGACCTCGGCGCGAGCGGTGGCCGACATCGACCCGTGGTGGGTCCGGGCAAACGCTACATCTTCGTCGTCCCAGAGTTCGTTGAGGGATTCGGTGAGTCGTTCTGCAGAGCGCCGCGAATTGACGAACACAATCATGGAGCGGTACTGGGCCGCGATCTCCATAATGCGGGCTTCTACATGCGGCCACATAGAAACGTTTTCTTCGGCAGAGGCGCCAGCCGCAGGCTGGGTCATGTCCGTCACGGGGACAGAGACGGTGATGTCCCAACGTTTTTGTTCGGCGCCGTCCACAACTGTGACCGGCTGGACACCACCTAAAAATCGTGCGACTTCTTCGGCCGGACGAACCGTTGCCGACAGACCAATGCGCTGGGCGGGTTGGTCTAAGAGTGTATCCAAGCGTTCTAACGAAACCGCCAGGTGTGCCCCGCGCTTGTTTCCGGCCAGGGCATGGACCTCGTCGACAATCACCGTTTCTACTCCGGTGAGTGTCTGGCGAGCCTTTGATGTGAGCATCAAATACAGCGATTCGGGGGTGGTGATCAAAATTTCGGGTGGATCGGTGACAAGACGACGACGATCCCGCGGTGAGGTATCTCCGGAGCGCACCCCGGTGCGAATCTCGGGCACTTCATAACCTTGCGCCGCTGCCATCTGGGTGATACCAACTAGCGGTGCGGTCAGGTTGCGTTCCACATCAACCCCGAGTGCTTTCAACGGTGAGATGTACAGGACCTTTGTTCGGCGCTTGGCCTGAGCTGGCTGGGTGATCAGGCGGTCTATCGCCGATAAAAAGGCGGCGAGTGTCTTGCCGGAACCCGTCGGGGCGATGACCAGAGCATGCTGCCCCGAAGCAATCGTCTCCCAGGCGCCCAACTGCGCTTGGGTTGGCGCGTCAAACGACCGTTCAAACCACGAACGCGTGGCGTCAGAAAAAGCGCCCGGCACCGAATCTGTCATAGGTCCAGACTACTGGTGATGATACGGTCGTCCGGCGGAAATCTCCTGCGCGCGATAAATCTGTTCGGTGACCATGAGCCGCACTAATTGATGCGGAAAGACTAGATTCGATAGCGACCACACCGTATCGGCTCGCGCCCGCAGCTGATCATTGACGCCGTATGCTCCGCCGATCACCAAGGCGACGCTGCGTGAGGTGTCGAAGAGTTGCTGTAGATGGTCGGCCAACTGCGGCGAGGAAAAGTTTTTGCCCCGTTCATCCAGCAGGATGACGTGGTCACTGGAACGAAGCTGTTTGGTGATGGCAGCCGATTCCTCATCCCGCGAGCGCTGCTCACCGGCAGTTGTGTGCGGAACGAGTTTGAAGGTCACATCATAGGGTTTCTTCAGACGTTTGATGAAGCGTTGGATGCCATCGGTGACCCAGGCTTCATGCCGTTTTCCCACGGTGATGACGTGTATGGACAAGGCCAAAACTCCCCAGCTTGCTGTTGTGGTCTTTCCTGCTCCACTGTAGCCTGGCGCCAACGGTAGCGCGGACAAGCCATCCATGTATACATGGATCTGCATAATATGGCGCATATCTCACTCAGCTGGCCAAGTTGCCCATGCTGTGTATACACTAAAGGTATGCGAGCCAGTGAACGAGCCTATGTGGCGCTGCGTCGGGACATCCTCAATTGGGAGCTTCCACCCGGCTCGGTGCTTGCCGAAGTTGAGCTATCTCAACGTCTTGGTGTTTCGCGTACCCCGGTACGCGAAGCCGTGGCGAAACTGGTGGCTGACGGACTGGCACATGCACAACGGGGCCGGGGGACCGTCGTTTCTGATGTGTCCTTGGAAGATCTAGAAGACATGTTTGTGCTGCGTCGAGTACTTGAAACTGAATCGGCACGGCTTGCAGCAAGCAGCGATCAGGCCCACCGTTTCGCTCCACTGGCCCAAAGATTCCGGGCCGTCGTCGAGCATTCCGAAACGTTAGAAGATCCTGGTCCGTATTACCAACTGATCAACACCATGGACGAGCTCATCGATGAAGCGGCGGGCAACAGCTATCTGTCCACCGCGCTGACAAATTTACGCGTTCACCTGGCACGCGTTCGCCGCATGGCCAAAGACGACCGCACTCGTCTGACCGCATCCGCGGTGGAGCACTCCAAGATTGCCGAGGCAATCGCCAAACAAGATCCACTGTTAGCCAGTGCAGCAACGACCATGCACCTGCAGGCGTCGCTGGACCATATCCTCACCCATGCAGAAACTCCGAAGGGACGTCATGATTAACCACGAAGTACGTGTCTACCCATCCGCGCAGCATCTTCCACACGAAGATCAGCTGGCGTATAAGATCGCCAAAGTTGCCACTGACGATGTCGCCGTCACCAACGATGTCAAAGACATGATCATCAACCGCATCATCGATAATGCTTCGGTTGCCGTTGCCTCACTGAATCGTGCGCCCATCATCTCGGCTCGCGCACAGGCCGCCACACACGCTCCATCTACCGGTGGCAGTGGAGCATCCGTATTCGGTGTTGACGAGAAGGTTTCCCCAGAATGGGCAGCATGGGCCAATGGAGTGGCCGTTCGTGAACTCGACTACCACGACACGTTCCTGGCCGCCGACTACTCGCACCCCGGCGACAACATTCCCGCCATCCTGGCCGCAGCCGAGCACGCCGAGAAATCCGGCCATGAGCTGATCCGTGGTATCGCCACCGGTTATGAAATTCAGGTCAACCTCGTCAAAGCGATCTGTCTGCACGAGCATAAGATTGACCACATCGCCCACTTGGGTCCATCGGCTGCTGCCGGCTTGGGAACCCTGCTCGGTGCCGATACCGAAACCATCTTCCAAGCGGTTGGCCAAGCACTGCATACTTCAACTGCCACCCGCCAATCACGCAAAGGTGAGATCTCCACGTGGAAGGCTCACGCACCAGCATTTGCCGGCAAAATGGCCGTGGAATCCATTGACCGTGCACTGCGCGGCCAGACCTCGCCGGTCCCAATTTATGAAGGTGAAGACGGCGTCATCGCGTGGTTGCTAGACGGCCC
>DXCT01000099.1 GCA_019115865.1 Candidatus Yaniella excrementavium
GAAACCGCCGGGGCTTCGAAAACTGCTGCAGCGGCCACCCCTGCCGACCGGCTGGAAGTCTATCGGTCCAAACGCGACCCAGAACGCACCTCCGAACCCATCCCCAGCAGCCATGGGGACAGTACAGATGAGCTCACCTTTGTGATTCAAGAGCACCACGCTCAAGCGCTGCACTGGGATTTTCGTCTCGAATACGACGGCATTCTGGCATCGTGGGCCCTGCCCAAAGGGCCACCGACCGATCCGAAGAAGAATCACCTCGCGGTCCAAACCGAGGATCACCCGATGGAGTATGCCACCTTCGAAGGCACGATTCCCAAGGGTCAATACGGTGGCGGTGAGGTGTCTATCTGGGATTCGGGCACCTACGAGCTGCACGAGTGGAAAGACGGTAAAAAAGTTGTTGCCACCCTGCATGGACAACACGACGGTGGGCTCGGCGGGGCGCGGAAGTTTTCGCTGTTCAATACCGGTGGCAGCGGGCCCAATGACGATCCATCCAAGAACTGGATGATCCATCTGATGCAGGACTCCCCGCCCTCCTCACCACAGACCGGAGCCGATCCGGTGGCAATCGAGCCGATGCTGGCCAGCATCGGAAAAACCAAGACGGTAGCTCGTCACGAATCCGACTGGGCTTTTGAAATGAAGTGGGATGGGATTCGTGCCATCGCCACGGTCCAAGCGACAACCAAAGATTCGGCGGGTGCGGTAACGCTGACCAGCCGCAATGGCAAGGATATGACCGCTACCTATCCGGAGCTTAGCGAACTTGCCCAGTGTGTCAGTCGCGATTGTGTTGTCGACGGCGAGATCGTGGCTCTGGGCCCTTCGAACCGTCCCGATTTTGGTCGCCTGCAACAGCGTATGGGGCTCACCAAGGTGTCAGAGATCGAGCGCGAACAAACCAAGACCCCGGTCTATCTGATGGTTTTTGATCTGTTGAACATCGATGGAGCATCGTTACTCCGCACCCCGTATGAACAACGCCGTCAGCGTCTGGCCGAAGCCGTTAGCCAGGGGGACCATATCGTTGTTCCCGAAGCGTTGGAAGGAACCCTTGATGAGGCCATAGCTTCCAGCCAGGAGCTGGATTTGGAAGGTGTCATGGCCAAGCAGCGCCAGAGCGTTTATCAGCCCGGACGACGCAGCCGCACCTGGTTAAAGCTGAAGCACGCTTCGACCCGCGATGCGTTGATTGTGGGCTGGCGGACCGGTACGGGTGAACGTTCCGATACGTTTGGTTCCCTGCTGTTAGCAGCTCATGGCGATAACGGCCTTTTCTACCTTGGTCGGGTGGGCACCGGATTTAACCACCAACAACTGCAGTCACTTCGCAGTAAACTCGACCAATTATCTCGCAAGACCCCACCTGTAGAAGTGCCGTCCGGAGACCGTCACGACGCTCATTGGGTGACACCTCGCCTGGTTGGTGAGGTCACGTTCGGCGGCATCACCGAGGCTGGTCGGCTACGGCATCCGGTGTGGCGTGGGCTTAGAGATGATATCGATCCCAACGGCGTCAGCCTCTAAGAGGCTTCCTCGTCCTGCGTGGTTGTGGCGCTTTCCAGTGCTGCAATGTCTTTACCGGCTTCAAGCTCACGTTGGGCCTTGGGCTTGCGCGGCGAGGTTAGCTCAACGAAGAGTTCGGGAAGGGAGTGCCACTGCGGTAGCGTCCCGAAGGTTTCGTGGGTTTGGACCACGACCTGGCGCGCGAGATTGCGGTTAGCTAATCCACCGATCCCAGCGCCGAGCCCGAAGGGAACGAGGCGGCCCATGAACCGAACGGCTTCACCGCGCAGCAACGTTGTGGTGAAACGTCGGGTCATCGCCGCGAACGCCCGCTCGGTGAGTCCGGTGATCCCGGAGGCGATCCATGCTGCAGGGCCCAATGTTCCAAACCGTGTGCCAGGTTGTGCCGAAGCAGCTTGTTTCAATAGTTCTCTACCGTCTTCGCCGAGCATGATGGTCATGACTAGCGCTTGGGACTGTTGATCATTTCTGGTGTGAAATCCGGCCAGCTCAGCGACCGATTGGGCATACAGTGCGGTCAGCTCTAGGAAGCCGATGGCTGCACCAAAAGATGCTCCCAGACTGGCTGCCGTCCCGATGCCTGGGACCGCACCAACCCCACCGGCCGCCGCACCGGTTGTCGTCAATGACCCAATATAGAACCGTCCCAGACGTTGGGCGAGCTCATCCGGGGTATCGTGCGGGTACTTTTTCACCAGACGTCGCAGTTGAGCTATGACCATCGGACGTTGGGCACGCATCGCGGCGAGGACGGCTCGCTGAAAGGCGGGCGTTGGGCGGCCCTTAGAGTCGACTGCTTTGCCCAGCAGTTTCTGTGCGCGCTTGGCTGCCTTATCGCCGCGGGCACCTTTGGACGATGATTTGGGCTCTTCGGGATGTTTCGCCAAAGTCAGCTCACATTCTGGGTCAGAAACGGTGTGATGGCCGAGGTTGTTTCAGCTTCAATGAAGCGTGTGTGGGCTGTCAACCACGCACGGGAGAATTCAGCTGAGGGGTCGTGGGACTCGCTGGTTGTCAGCCACAGGGCCGGCGTGGTTTCCGCAGCTATTTCGGCGCCACCGTTGTCAAGTGTTGCTAGCATCGCATTATCGATGACGTAACCACCGATTCCGACAATGCCGTTGATCGCTTCGGCGCGTACCCGCAACAGCGTGGTCGCAAGTGCGGCGCCTTGACCGACACCCAGCAGCTGGATGCTGGCATAGTTGCTGGTACCGTATTCGTCTTGGTCTATAGCGTCGAAGACTCGGTGAGCCGCGGAGATGACTTCTGGAAAGTTGGCATGTTCGTGGTCCGTTGTGGTGAACCAACTGTTGCCAGATGTTGTAGCAAAACCAGCTTGAATGGCCAGGCCCGTGGTCGCTGCAGGCAAATAGCCAAAGTAGTGTTCTGCTACCGTTTCGATGGTTGAGCCGGCGTCGTGGAACACGAGCACGAGGTGATCGGTACGTAAGTGTTCGGGCAACGACCAGATGACTCGATGACCGGAAGACAAGGTTTCTGGGTACATGGGCTTTACTCTAACGAAACTGCTGTGACCCCCGCACGATCTCGGCGCTGGGCTTAGCCCACGAAATGAATCAAAACACCAAGACCAAAGACGCCGAAAGCCATGATGGCGCAACCACATTCAATAAGCATGCCCCAGCCCATGGCCTTCATAGCTTGCAGTGAGGATCGAGTGGCCGCCGCAAGGTCGCGTCGTCGGTAGTACTCCGCTGCGAACAGGCCCACCGCAAAGCCGATGAACAAACCCACAAACGGTATGACAAAGAGTCCGATGATGGCCGAACCGGTTGCGATAAGAACTGGTGTGTTGGGAATACGTTCTCGGCGCATAGTTCTGCCCGTAAGCACCAATGAAGCGCTCATGCCGACCAGCGCTAGGGCAGCGGCGACGATGCCGGTGGACCAGGACGCTGACGAACCGATAATCCAAGCCCAAGCAATCATGGTAAGGATAGCGACCGGTGAGCCCGGGACGATGGGAAAGATGGTTCCGAAGATGGCCACCAACATCAGCAAGGCTGCTATGAGGGTTACGATGACTTCCACGGTGGCAGTCTACTCGTGTTGTACCGCGGTGGTTCAGGACTTAGTTTTCAATGGTTGTGTCAGTCCACACGAGGTGGTTGGCACTGTCATTGGAGTGCATACCGAAGAAGCCGCGGTAATTGTCTCGGCTTTCGGCGTCAGTTTCTAGAATGCCCGAGTTCACAACGTTCATATCGGAGCTTGGCAGCACATAGTCTGCGCGGTAGCTACTGCTGCTACTGGTTGGATCAGGTGCGGTGTGGAAGGGTAGCCCAGAATCGATGGACTGCCCGCCCTGGTCTACATCGCTGGAGGCTAACCTGCGGACTGGTTCAGGATCGGTGACAGCCTCGGATTCCAGCAAGCTTGAAATGGCTGTGGGGTCTGCCGGACCGTTGCCGTTTGGATCGGCTTTGAGGGAGCCGGCAATAATAAATTGTGCGTCCTGGTCTAGTGGCCCGCGGTTGCCACGATGATCGGTGATGTATTCGGTGTCCTGGTCGAGGTAATCTTCCCAGAACCGCACTTGATCTTGATTTCGCTCTGCGGAGTTTGCCCCTTCGGAGGCATCTGCTGCTGCCGACGCCAGGATATGCACCGATTCACCGTCAATGTCGATGGGGACATCCCAGTGTGAAACTGAGGCAAGCGGCAGCATACTGCGTTCTAAATCAGTGACATCGTCTGGAATGCTATTATTTGGCATTTTGGACCAGCTCAACGACGTAAAGTCCCGGACCTTATCGGTTTCGATCGGATACTTCGAGTAGACGATCATGGACGACTGGCCGGGAAAATCTCCATAGCCTAACGCGTCTCCGGGGCCCCCAATGGTGCCATTGCGATCAAGATCTGCGCCGGATTCAACACCGGCGTTCGAGGGTGCTGTGTAGCTATAGGGGTAGGTCATGCCGTCACTGTCTTGAGCACCCACCGCTAAGTAATTGGTATTGAAGGCTTCGGCTGTCTCGTCGCCGGCATCGACATCAATGCCGGTCAGTACCAACACATCGGGACGCGCCTGCTGAATGACCCTGGCAACTTCAGCGGCGTCTTCAGCGCCTGGCGCGGACAAATCTTCATAGAGGTCTCCAGCAGCCGACCGACTGAGGTTCGCATCAAACGTTGCAACACGAAGGGCATCGCCGTCAGCTTCCGTGAGAACGGGTGCCGATGTTTCGTCAGGTGATGCATCAGCCGTGGAGATATTTGAGGCTGAGCCGGCCAGAATACACATATTTTCATCGGATGCTGATTCTTCTTCGGCGGCCAGGCTTGGAGTCGCGAAACCAAACGCTAAGCATCCGGCTGTTGCCGCGATGAGCGCTGTTTTAGGCACTCCAAAACGAGGGCGATAATCATGCATGACGGCCAGCATAGGCATGAAGGCTCCTCAAGCGAAAGTGCCGATCAATGGCGTGAAACTTACCGTCGGGGTAGCGCATTGGCTAATCACTTGCAAACATGCGGCTTCTGTCGGTTACTCTCGATTCCAGCGATTATTTTCGCAGCCAACTCTTGATCGGAATGTGATCATTTCGTGACCCTGTGGCAACGGGCACAGACATGCTCGGCGGGGAAATCCGATGCCGACCTGCAGAGATATTATGATTTTCGTCACCCCAGCACACGGTGCCCACCCCAGCTAGGAGGCCCCGTCAGCGTCCTCGTCTCCTCGTTGCCGTGCACGTCGCTGCTCAACCACCTCTGAACTCAACTGGGCCGCACCAACGGTCATACCGATTGTCGCACCAATAATGAGGAAAATCGCCAGGGTCCGCAGCACCCCAAACGTTTGGTCAAGCAGCACCCAGCCGATCAGGGCAGCAAACACCGGCTCCAGACTCAGCAGAATTGAAAAGGTGTTTCGCGGGAGCCTGCGCAGCGCAGCCAGCTCAAACGACGTCGGCACAACCGTCGAAATAAACGCCACGGCGAGCATGAGCCAATAGATTTCTGGCGTGAAGACCAATTCTACGACGCCGCTGAACCCAACGGGCAGCAGGACGATGGCCGCAATCAACGCGGCAACCGGCAAGCCCTCCAGTCCGGGGAGGTGTCGACCGACACGGGAACTGAACAAAATATACAGTGCCCAGGACACCCCGGCCAGCCCTGCAAAAAGCATGCCTACAGGATCAAATACCATCGACCCGGTCAGCGACTCGACGCCCAGCAGCACCAAACCAATACCAGCTGCACCAATCCAGATATAGTCTCGACGGTTCGTTGACAGATACACAGCCAGAGCCAGCGGCCCAACAAA
>DXCT01000100.1 GCA_019115865.1 Candidatus Yaniella excrementavium
GACGGGGCCGCCATGTGGCGGCTGACCCGAGACACCGGCGTACTGGATCTGAACTCTTCGTATCAGTATTTGCTGTGGTGCCGAGACTTCTCGGCGACCAGCGTGGTCGCAGTATCTGACCAAACCAAGCAGCTGATGGGTTACATCACCGGCTTCATGCGTCCCAACGATCCGACCACCTTGATGGTCTGGCAGGTAGCCGTTGATGACGCAGCACGCGGCCACGGTTTAGCCAGCCGCATGCTCGACTACCTGGTCGACGCCACTTCAGCCCAGCGGCTGGAAACCACCGTGACCGACGACAATGTGGCATCCAACCGACTGTTCGCCTCACTGGCCCAACGCCACGGTGCCACCCACAACATCACACCGCTATTCACCCCGGAAGTGTATCCGGACAATCACGACACCGAATACCTACACAGTATTGGTCCACTGACACCCACGTCAGCGCAGAACACAACACAGAAGATGACCCTGGAGGGGAACCACATGGACACCAGTATTTTTGAATCAACAGAATCTGAAGTACGCAGTTACAGCCGCGGCTGGCCAACCGTGTTTACCAAGGCATCCGGCTCGATCATGACCGATGAGCAGGGTAGCGACTACATCGACTTTTTCGCTGGCGCCGGCGCACTGAACTACGGTCACAACAACCCTGAACTGCGCTCCGAGCTCGTTGAGTACATGACCTCCGATGCTCTGGTGCACTCACTGGACATGATGACTCCGGCCAAGCGCGACTTCCTGCAGACGTTCAAAGATCTGATCCTTGCCCCGCGCGATCTGGACTACAAAGTTATGTTCCCAGGACCAACGGGTACCAACACCGTTGAAGCAGCCCTGAAACTGGCTCGCAAGGTCACCGGCCGCCAGCACATCCTGTCGTTCACCAATGCTTTCCACGGCATGACGCTGGGCTCCCTGTCAGTCACCGGCAACTCCATGAAGCGCAAGGGCGCAGGCATGGCCCTGACCAATAGCTCCAAGATCCCATTCGATGACTACTTCGATGGTGAAACCCCAGACTTCCTGTGGCTGGAACGCGTCCTAGAAGACTCCGGCTCCGGCGTCGATAAACCAGCCGCCATCATCGTGGAAACCGTCCAGGGCGAAGGCGGCCTCAATGCCGCACGCATGGCATGGTTGAAAGAACTCCGTGAGCTAACGGCCCGCCACGACATCCTGCTGATCGTCGACGATGTCCAAGCCGGCTGTGGCCGTACCGGTACCTTCTTCAGCTTCGAAGAAGCCGGCATTACCCCGGACATCGTGTGTGTTTCAAAATCCATCTCCGGTTACGGCCTGCCAATGGCCCTGACCCTGTTCAAGCCAGAACTCGACGTCTGGGCTCCAGGCGAGCACAACGGTACCTTCCGCGGCAACAACCCAGCCTTTGTCACCGCAACTGCTGCCCTGCGCCGCTACTGGGCTGACGACTCCTTCGAAAAAGGTCACCTCGCTCAGGTCATCGACACCATCCAAGATGCCCTGACCAAGATCGCCATTGAGGTGGAAGGAACATCCGTCAAAGGCCGCGGTCTGTTGACCGGTCTGCACTTCGAAGACCCAGAGATTGCCGGCAAGGTTGCCGCAGCCGGATTCGAAAAGGGCCTGCTGATGGAAACCTCCGGTCCCAAGGACGAAGTCCTGAAACTCATGCCTGCTCTGACCATCGAACTTGATGTGCTGCAACGCGGCTTGACCATCCTGGCCGAAGTGATCAGCGACGTCACCGGTCAAGAAATCACCCTGGTCCTGAACGAAACTGCCAAGGTCTAAGACCCTAGCGTTTCCACAACCACAGACTTTTCACAAAGGAAGACTTTTTCATGATCGTTACCCAGTTAGAAGACCTCAACGACACAGAGCGCGACATCACCTCCGAAACCTGGCGGTCACGTCGCATCGTCTTGGCACGTGAAGGTGTTGGCTTTTCGATGCACGACACCGTGATCTACGCCGGTACCACCTCGACGTTCCACTACGAGAACCACATCGAAGCGGTCTACTGCGTTCAGGGCGAAGGCACCCTCACCAACGAAGAAACCGGTGACGTCTACGACCTGCGCGATGGCACACTGTACCTGCTGGACGGCCACGAGAAACACACCGTGCGCGCCACCACCGAGCTGCGTATGGCCTGCGTGTTCAACCCGCCCGTCACCGGCCGTGAAACCCACGACGCATCCGGTGTCTACCCGTTGGTCACTGAAGCAGCAGCTGATCGCAAGGTCCCAACCGGTGCCCGCGTTGGCGAAGAAACCAAGATCGCCAGCCAGGCTGCGCCCGTAAACTCCTAGGCGCTACCAACCAACACCACCACGGCGGATGTCGCACCATGACGGTGCGGCATCCGCCGTCATGGTTTCAGCCCACTGTTCTAAGCCGTCTACACTGAATGCTGTTTCCGTCATTCCTCAACTCATCACGAAGGATTATGCATATGTCACGACCACTCAAAGGTCTCCTCGCCACGGCTGCCATCGGCGGTTTAGCCCTGACCGCTTGTTCCGATAACCCCTCAAATGTGCCAGCATTTGAAGACATCGAAGAGACCATGTGGGAGTCCATGGCCGCATCCGATGCGGTCGCCATGACGGCCGTAGTACCAGAATCGCTGGGCGAAGACGTCGCAATGCTTGAAGAGCTCTACGGTGGCAACCTCAATGACCTAGAAATCTACGGTTCGCTCACTGAACCCGCCACCGCCATTCGCATGGGTGAAGACCAAGACCCACTCCTCTATGTTTTCGAAGACGAAATGTTTGTTTCGCTGGAAATGACACTTGAGGCAATGGGCAGCCTCATGCCACAAGGGCTTAGCGAAGCTGAGCGCGCTCAGTTTGACGAGCTGTCGGCCCAAGCCGAAGGCAAGTATATTGATATGAGCGAAGACTTCCAAGCTTCAGACCAGAACCTCGAGATGTCACAAATCTTGGACGATATGCGTTCCGCAGCTGAATCCGGTGGAACCGATGAGATGACCGGTTTCGACTTCAGCCAGCTCCAATCTGAAGGCAATTACATGCAACTGGATATGGAAAGCGATGACACCGGCTGGTTTTACTCGATTGACGGCGAGGGTGATAACGCCATTATGAACGGTGAAGCCGAACAATTTATCGGGGTCGCCTCAGACCGTGAAGCACCACGTCTGGTGGAGATCGCCGATGGTGACACCCGGATGGACTTCAGCTGGGATGACGACGTCGAGATTCCACAGCGTCCAAGCGACGACCAGATCATGACCGAAGAAGACTTCCTGGATATGGACCCGACTCTCTAAGCGACACGGCATTACAACGGCGGATACCGCACCTACAGGTGCAGTATCCGCCGTTGTGTTTAACGCTCGAGAAGTGTTGAAACCAGCGACTACTCGGGGCCCTTCAAGCCATGCCTTCCCGCATAGGCGGCACGCTGGGGCGGACTCCAACCCTGTAAGAGTTCGTCATCCAGCGACACGACTTCCACACCCAATGGGCTGCACACGCTGAGTGCATCACCGGCGTCTGGGCCAAACATCGGGGTAGACAGGTCACCGCCCGGACAGGTGGAGAGGGCCACGAGCAGGTCGAATTCTGCGAAGAACTCAAAATAGTCGCCCTGCTGGGCCGGCGAGGTCTTCATAAAATATTCGTCGTGCTCATTGAGTCCCGTGCATTGGAAAACATTGAGTACATCGTGCACATCAAATTCTGTCAGTGAATACGGCAGCACCGCGCGGGTCAGATTTGAATGACAATGTAAATCAAAGTCTTCACCTTCAAGCATCCGGCTGACATACGGATCACACCGGGTGCCCAGCAGATCGTGGACCCTGCCACCTTCGGCATCGCGACCATAATCCCGTAGCGAATCTCCGGTAATGGTCAGCATCGGCCGCAGAAACGGCAGATTGGTCCAGAGTCGATCAAACTCGGTGACATGAGCGGCCTGCAGTTGTCTGGTTCTGGACGCCCACAGCCGTTCTCGGGGGTCGTGCAGATTCCAGAAATTCATATCCGCGACCTGCGCACCTTCGATGGTCGTTACACGGCACACATGTCCGGCAGGCACAACCCAGGCCCGACCCGAGCGGATGGGAACCGTGAGTTCTGTAACCAGTTGCTGCTGTTGACCGGTGCGATCCCGGATTGCCGCATAGAACGTCTCATCGACATCTAGCGGGCCACCGGG
>DXCT01000101.1 GCA_019115865.1 Candidatus Yaniella excrementavium
GCGTCCATGCCGCCAGATTCGCCTGAGCCACCAGCACCCACCATGGTGTGTAGCTCGTCGATGAAAACGATAGTTTTCTCGTCCTCGGTCAGCTCATCGATCGCGCCGGTCAGGCGCTCTTCAAATTCACCACGATACTTTGTTCCGGCCAGCATACCTGCCAGATCCAAGGCAACAATGCGACGATCTTTCAGCTGTGCTGGAACCTTGCCATCAATGATGGCCTGTGCCAGACCCTCGGCGATGGCGGTTTTACCGACACCGGCTTCACCGATCAGGACCGGGTTGTTTTTGGTACGGCGAGCAAGCACTTCGATGGTTTGTTCAATCTCATCCTCGCGGCCGATGACTGGATCGAGTCGACCAGCCTGTGCTTCGGCCGTCAGGTCTAGGCCATACTGTTCCAGCATGGAGTCTTCGGATGAGTCTTGATCGCTGATATGCTCGTGTGGCTGACCAGCGTGGGCTCCCTGGGCGCCAGCCTGCAGTGACTGCGGTGTCACACCGGCCTGTGCCAGAAGTGATCCGGCAGGGGATTCTTGGTTCAGTACAAAGGCAAAGAATACATGCTCTGGGTCGATATAGGTTGAGCCAAAAGCACGAGCAACCTGGTAGCCGTCGAGTAGTACTTTTTGCGCTGAGGCGTTGAGCGATGCGGTTGCCTCACCTTTGTTTTCTTCGGGGGTAGGCAAGCGCTCGTCCACAGCATCCATAATGGTTTGTGGGTCAGCTCCCGCCTGGCGCACGCCAGCGGCAGCAGGATCTTGGTCAAGCATAACGCGCAAGATATGGAGCGCATCGACATCGATTTGACCACGTTCCACCGCGAATTTTGCGGCGGTCGCAACAACGTCATGGGTCTGCTTGCTCAGAAACCGGTTGAGGTCGACGGGCCGTCCTTGTCGTCCAGCACGCTGTCCATGAAGATAGCGAGCAAGGAATTCGTCGAAGGAGTCGCCGTTGGAACCGGCGGGGCCGAAGAATGCAGGCATTATGTCCTCCTAGTTGGAGCACTTCGGTTCAGAAGTGCGTCAAAAGTTGAGTGTATCTAACTCAAGTAACAGGTCGTAGATAGAGATTATTCCTAGAACTGCTCATTTGGCAAAAAACCTGAGTCTTGTTGACTCAACCGGCAATGCGGCATCTTATTCGGGGCCGTCGAGGTATTGCTGGGCGAAAATTTCAGACACGTTGATGTAACATGGATCACACTAGACGCTTGTGCAATGC
Source organism: Candidatus Yaniella excrementavium (assembly GCA_019115865.1). GTDB lineage: Bacteria > Actinomycetota > Actinomycetes > Actinomycetales > Micrococcaceae > Yaniella > Yaniella excrementavium. The sequence goes on from DXCT01000101.1 coordinate 1,231, forward strand.
GCTAGTCAACACACCTTGTTGGAGGATAACTGCATGATACGACCAAAACACTTTAGTGCCATCGCGCTGGCAGCTGCAGGGGCCCTGGTGCTCTCCAGCTGTGCGCCGGGCGGAAACGGCAACGAGGCCGAAAACGGTGAAGCCGCAGAACCAGTGGAGGGCGGTGGGGCCGTCTCGATTTATAATTGTGAACCACAGAATTTGCTGCCAGGCAACAGTACGGAAGTTTGCGGTTCAAAAGTTCTGGAACAGCTGTTTACTGGCCTCACGTCAGTAGATTACGACAACATCGAAACGGTTGCTGGTGTCGCGTCCAACTGGGAAAGCGACGACAACACCACCTGGACTTTCGAGCTGGAAGAAGGTTGGACCTTTCATAATGGTGAAGAAATCACCGCGCAAACTTTTGTTGACACCTGGAATTGGACCGTTGATCCAGATAATGCGCAGGCCAACGCCGGATTTTACGACAGCTTCCTGGGCTATAACGAAGTAGTCGACGGTGAAGCAGATGAACTCGAAGGTGTTCGGGCCATTGATGAGTACACTCTAGAAATTGAACTCGTCGAACCATTTGGCGATCTGCCCATGATGCTGTCCTATACCGGGTTCTATCCGTTACCTGAAGAAGCCTTTGAAGATATCGACGCGTTCGAAAACGCACCGGTTGGTAACGGACAGTATCAAATGGACGGCGAGTGGGTCCACGATGTCGAAATCAATCAGGTGCGTTATGAAGACTGGCCAGGTGAAGAACCCGGTGTGCCTGAACGCATCGAATGGCGACTATACAGTGACGTCGACACCGCCTACATGGATGTGCAATCGGGCGAACTCGATATCGTTGATCAAGCCCCACCCAACCGCTTTGTAAGCCTTGACGAGGACTTCGGTGACAATTGGGTTGCCTCTGAAACCTCATCATTTACCTATCTGGGCTTCCCGATGTATCAAGAAGAATTCGAAGACGTAGACATCCGCCATGCCGTTTCGAAGGCTATTGACCGTCAAGCAATCCTGGATTCAATCTTCGATGAGCGACACACTGCGGCCTACAGTATTATCCCACCAACCCTGCCGCAAGGCCGTGAAGAGGCATGCGGCGAAGCTTGTGAATACGACCCCGATGCTGCGGCTGACCTCTATGAGCAAGCCGGTGGACCAAGCGAGTTGACACTGTACTTTAACTCAGGTGCAGGACACGATGATTGGATGGAAGCTGTGGCAAATCAGTTGCAGCAAAATCTGCCTATTGACTCGATCAACTTTGAGTCTCTTGAATTTGCACAGTACCTCGACCTACAGGAAAGCGAAGAGATCACCGGTCCGTATCGTCTCGGCTGGGTGCTGTCCTATCCAAGTCCGCAGTATGCAATGGAACCGATCTATACGACCGGTGCTTCTTCAAACTATTTTGGCTATGCCAGTGAAGAGTTCGACAATCTGATCGATGAGGCAAATGCTGCTGAAGAGGGCGAAGCAGACGAAATCTATCAGTCGGCCGAGGACGTTTTGCTCGAGGACATGCCGGCGGTACCACTGTGGTTCGCAGATCACCATACAGTGTTCTCGGATCGCATTGATGCAGACAGCATCAACGTGGATCCGCGTACGTTCCTTCGTGCGGAAGAAGTAGTCGTTACTGAACAGTGATGCACTGCACTTGGATGTGTCCGGCTCGTTTAGCACGGATGTGCTTGTCGGGCCGGACACATCCCACTGTGTATTAGGCTGCACCACCGTTAGTTTCAACCCCGGATGGGGCTTGAACGAAGGACCCTTATGCTGCGCTATATTCTTCGACGCATCTTACAGTTCATCCCGGTGATCTTACTATCGACGTTCATCGTGTATGCGCTAGTTTTTGCTATCCCTGGCGACCCGATTCGGGCACTGAGCGGCGACCGGCCGATGCCAGAAGCAGTCCAACAGGCACTGCGGGATCAATACAACCTCGATGATCACCTCTTGATCCAATACTTTAAATACATGGCGGGAGTAGTCACTGGAGATTTTGGTACTACCTTCCAGGGTCGGCCTGTAGGCGATATTGTTACTCAGCGTTTACCAGTTACCTTGTACCTGGCCATGGTCGCCTTAATTTTCCAAACGGTTTTTGGGTTTATTGCTGGTACCCTGGCAGCCCTGTACCGGGATCGGTTTATCGATCGTTTAGTTCAAGTTGGGTCGGTGGCCGTCGTGGCAATTCCCGTGCTAGCGATTGCTTTTGGCTTGCAACTGTTATTTGGCCTCCAACTTGGATGGTTCCCGATAGCCGGGGCCAGCGCAGGGTTATCCAGTTACATCTTGCCCGGCTTTACCCTGGCAGCAGTTTCCACCGCGTTGGTGGCTCGCCTGCTGCGCAACTCGCTGGTTGAAACACTGGGCTCGGACTATGTACGAACCGCAACGGCAAAAGGGTTGCCCCGCTCCCGTGTTGTTGGTCGACATGCGATGCGCAACGCGCTCATCCCCGTGGTGACATTTATCGGTGCAGACCTAGCCACCATGATTGGTGGTGCGATTATCACAGAGTCCGTCTTTAACCTGCCGGGTATTGGCCAACAGGTATTCCAATCCATCCAACAACAAGAGGGCACCGTAGTCGTTGGCATCGTCACGATCTTGGTGATCTTTTTCGTTGTAGTCAATCTCATCGTTGACGTTGTCTACGCCTATCTCGATCCAAGGATTCGTTATGAGTGAGCTCGTCGAAGCACAGTACGACCCGACAGAACCTGCACCAGGCAATGCATCAGAAGACGCCAGCCTGTGGAAGGATGCCTGGCGCAGTTTACGAACCAATCCGTGGTTCCTGATCTCGGCGTTCATTTTGGCAGTTATGTTAGTCATGGCAATCTTTCCCCAGGTATTTACTCAGACCAATCCACAAGAATGTCTGCTGGAACGTAGCCGACAACGCCCGACAGCTGAACACTGGTTTGGTACCGATATCCAGGGCTGTGACTATTATGCCCGAGTAATCTATGGAGCACGTGCATCGATTGCGGTCGGGGTGGTGGTCGCCGCTCTGTCGGTATTCGTCTCGATCGTTCTAGGTTTAGTCGCCGGGTACTTTGGTGGTTGGGTTGATACACTCATCTCGCGTGCCGCTGATATGGTCTTTGCTATTCCGTATTTCTTGGGCGCTATCGTATTCCTCAATGTCTTAGAGTCCCGAGGAATCTTCGAAGTAGCTTTCGTGCTGACCATATTTACTTGGCCCATAACTATGCGCTTAATGCGCGGAGCTGTGATGGCCGTGGTCCATAATGAATATGTCTTAGCCGCCCGAGCGATGGGGGCCGGTCACGTATCGATTATGCGGCGCCACATTCTGCCGAATTCGCTGGCGCCAATTCTTGGCTACTCTTCCATTCTGGTCGGATTGATGATCTCGGCAGAAGCCGCACTGACCTTCTTAGGGGTTGGGTTGCAACTGCCATCGATTTCTTGGGGCCTGCAGTTGTCCAATGCACACGGTTATATTCAAACGGTGCCACACCTGCTGGTATTTCCGTTGATTTTTGTGGCCATCACCGTGTTTGCTTTCACGGTCATGGGCGATGCCATTCGTGATGCAATCGATCCGAAAGTGAAGAAATGAGGTCCTACGACGTGACGAATGAACAAGCGCCACTTCTAGAAGTCCGGGATCTGCACGTGGAATTTCACACCAAAGCGGGTATCGCAGAAGCCATCAATGGATTGAACTTTACCCTTGAAGCCGGCGAAACCCTTGCGATTCTTGGTGAATCCGGTTCCGGAAAGTCTGTCACGGCACAGACCATAATGAGTATTCTGGATATCCCACCGGGGCAAATTACTGGCGGTCAGATCCTTTACCGTGGAGAAGATTTGCTCACCATGTCGGCTGAACGTCGGCGACGATTACGGGGTGGGAGCATCTCGATGATCTTTCAGGACGCACTATCAGCCCTCAACCCGGTTTATTCGGTGGGCTGGCAAATCGCAGAGATGTTCCGCGTGCATCGGAAGATGAAACGACGTGAGGCTCAACATCAAGCCGTTGAACTGATGAAACGCGTTGGCATTCCCGCTGCTGAGGAACGCATAGGGGACTACCCTCATGAGTTCTCCGGAGGCATGCGCCAGCGGATCATGATTGCGATGGCCATCGCTTTGGACCCGGAATTGTTAATCGCAGACGAACCCACTACAGCACTTGATGTCACAGTCCAGGCACAGGTGATGCGTTTGTTGCAAGACCTGCAGGAAGAATTCGACATGGGGCTCATTCTGATCACTCATGATTTAGGGGTCGTGGCTGACGTTGCGGATAAGATCGCTGTGATGTACGCGGGCCAGGTCATGGAAGCAGCTGACGTTTTTGAGATTTTCCAGCACCCTGCGCATCCATATACACAGGGGTTGCTGGAATCTATCCCGCGTATTGACGGGGCAGACGGGCGCCTTCGGGCAATAGAAGGTCTTCCACCCCAGCTGACAGATCTGCCGCAAGGTTGTCTGTTTCATCCGCGGTGTCCGATGGCGACTCAACTGTGTGTCGACAAGCGTCCCGAACTCGAGCCGGTAGTGGAGGAACATTTGTCAGCTTGCCACTATCGTCATCATCTCCACCCGGCCACGAAGGAGGGTCAGCATGACACCCCAGAATACTGAATTAGATCCCTATGCAGATCAAGAGGTCGTGCTGGAGGTTCAAGGGCTGGTTAAACACTTTCCACTGCGACAAGGCGTGATTTTCCAGAAGCAAGTCGGTGCTGTTCAGGCTGTGGACGGTGTGGATCTGCAGTTGCGGCGCGGGGAAACCTTGGGCATCGTGGGAGAATCTGGTTGTGGTAAATCGACACTGGCGAAACTGTTGGTTCGACTAGAAGACCCGGATGAAGGCCAGATCCTCTTCCGCGGCGAGGATTTTCTGGCGGTATCAGGCGAGCGCCTACGTCACTTACGCCGCAAAATTCAGGTGATCTTTCAGGACCCCTATACGTCGTTGAACCCCAGAATGTCGGTCGGTGACATTATAGCGGAGCCCTTCCGTGTGCATCCTGATATCAAACCGAAACAAGGTATTCGTAGCAGAGTTCAGGAACTGTTAGATGTTGTGGGGCTGAACCCCGACCATATTAACCGGTACCCCCATCAGTTCTCAGGCGGTCAGAGACAACGCATCGGGATAGCCCGCGGTCTGGCACTGAATCCCGATGTAATCATTCTCGATGAGCCGGTTTCAGCCCTGGACGTTTCCGTGCAAGCTCAAGTGATGAACTTACTGGATGACCTCCAACAAGAATTCGGGCTGTCCTATATATTTATCGCCCACGACCTATCGGTGGTTCGCCATATTTCAGATCGAGTTGGCGTCATGTATCTCGGCAAAATTGTGGAGCTCGGAAGCGAAGAAGGAATATATGGTGCCGCTGCTCACCCCTATACGCAAGCACTGCTCTCAGCGGTGCCATTGCCCGATCCCACGCTGCGCGGTCGACGAGAACAAATAGTGCTGCCGGGTGACCCACCGAGTCCAGCCAATCCGCCCTCGGGTTGCCGATTCCGCACAAGGTGCTGGAAAGCAACCGAGATCTGTGCCGAACAGACCCCAGAATTAGTCGTTAGAGAAGGCACCAATCATCCATCGGCTTGCCATCATGCCGAAGTTCGAGATGAGCAACTTCTCTAACGTCGCTGTTCTACCGGCCAATCTCGCGACACGGTTGCGTCAGGGTTTTTGCGTCGTAAGTACTGTTCAAAACTAGCCGCCTGGTCAGATTTCCAGCGAATTTGCTGGTTGAAGAGCTGCTCCAGCGGCATGTTGAATTTATCCGGGAACTTCGTGGCGATGGCCTTGCATACCTGCACTGCGGCGATGGAGTCTGCCTGAGAGGTATGCGCGTTTTCTAGTACAACTTCGTAGTGCTCGCAGGCTGCCGTCAACGTGCGCTTACCCTTGCGGTAGGTATCAGCATACTTATCAAGAACAAACGGGTCGATAATGCCAACAACGGGAAGTTTCTCCATATTTCGACGAGCTAACTCGTTGGCCAACACAGTGAAGTCATATACTCCGTTATAGGCGACAACGGGGACCCTGTGATGCATGAAGTCCTGCAATGTGGCAACGATTTCAGTGAGCCCCTGGGTGGCATCCATTCCATGGCTCTGGGCATGCTCTGTGGACACGCCGTGCACTGCTGCCGCCTCCGCTGGTATTTCAACACCCGGGTCAATCAGCCACTCGGCATTTGCCCGCATTTGGCCATCGGGGTCCATCAGCACGATTGAAGCTGTGACGATTCGGGCCTCATGCGGATTTGGGCCGGTGGTTTCTAAGTCGAAGCCCACCATGGAACCGGTGTGCCACGGATCGTCCGGGCCAGGGATGACTAACACGTTGTCAGGATTGATCATGCCTCCAAAATACCTTGTCATCGCTCCGATCGGGGAGGATTCAGCGGCGTGTGGACACCGTCCGACGCTGTGGATACTTTTTGGGTGGCCCTTTGAGTAAAAGTGGTTCAATGGAGGTCATGGTTTCAACTCCGCAATTGCTCCGGCCCAAAAACCTCTTCCGCACCGCACCCGTACTCAATACTCAGCAGCAGTTTGTTGTTGGACAGCCTGCTGGTCACGGACCCGTGTTAGTGCTTGGCGGACCGGGCAGCGGCAAAACGACAACGGCGATTGAATACGCGGTGGCGAAAATCAAGGCCGGTGTGCCCACGAGCCAGATATTGCTGCTAACGAATACGCGCACTGGTGCGGCACAGTTGCGTAGCCAGCTGACCGCCCGGTTGAACTATGAAGGCATTGACTCCCGGGCCGAGACCCCGGTGCGTTCTTTCGCGTCTTATGCTTTCGACGTCATCACTCGAATTCGCGAAAACGAAGCAGCTACACCGAGGCTGCTGGCAGGCGCTGAACAAGATCGAGTTATAGCTGATCTGATCGATGGTTACATGACTGATCCAGATCTTGCGCTGGACTGGCCTGACAGTCTTGCAGAAGCCGTGGGACTGCGTGGCCTACGCCATGAGCTACGCGAATTGATCGACCGCAGCGCCGAATACGGCATTCAACCCGGCCACTTAGAAGAGCTAGGTCGCACCAAGGGGCGAGCAGAATGGCGTGTTGCCGCCCGGATTCTGCAGGATTATCGCGACGTGTTGGACCTTTCGGGAGATGCAGCCTATGACCCCTCGGGACTCATTACTTCCGCGGCGGATCTCTGGGAAGCCAACCCCGATTTTGTGAGAGCGGAATCCACGCGTATCCAGCACATCATGATCGATGACTTCCAAGACGCGACTCCGGCTATACACCGGCTAGTACAGCTAATCGGTGCCCAACGCGATATCATCCTCACGGCGAATCCAGATACCACTGTACAAGGATTTCGAGGTGCCCGGCCGCAAGCACTCGTGGACTGGCCGGAGAACTTATCGCCAGATGCCACAGTTATCACGTTGGAGTCCGGGTATCGCTTGTCTCCACCTTTGCACACCGCCTATCAGCGCACCGTAGGAAGAATTCCCGCGGTAGCGGGTTTACCCGACGCTAGAACCACACTGCGTCCTGCTGAGCATACCGGCGAACTGTCGGTGCACCGATTCGCGTCAACAGTGCAAGAGCACTTGTTCATCGTGCAGCAAGTATTGGAACTGCATCATCGTCACGGGGTGGCTTTTGAAGATATGGCTGTGCTGTCTCGCACGGCATCCAAAGTATCGGAGGTAGCGACTGCACTGGAATCAGAATCCATCCCCGTGGCTCGCTCCATCTCCGAGGTCATGCTGAATCAGCAACCTGCAGCAGCCCCGCTTCTAGTATTAACTACTGCCGCTGACGCCGTCGCGCATGACAGCGCAGTCACCGCAACCGGCATTGAACCCACAGACCTCCACTGGCTCATTACGGGCCGCTACGGTACGTCCACCCCACTTGAACTTCGCAACCTACGACGTCGACTGTTGGCAGTCGAGCGCCAGGCACAAGGGACGCGAAACTCTGCTCAACTTCTCGATACTTTGGTCGCCAACCCCGATGATGCTTACACCATCTTGGGCCTTGACGCTGAACGCGCCATGCCGCGTTATGCTCGCGGTGCAGTCCGTATAGGTCGCATGCTGGCCGCAATGGTGCAGACAACAATAGAAGAGCAATCCTCTGCCGAAATGGTGTTGTGGGCTGGGTGGGCAGCCGCTCTGCATGAAGTCGGAACGCTCTGGGAAGAACAAGCCCTGGGTGAGGACAAAGATCTCGCCGTGCGAGCCAACCGTGACCTCGACTCTGTGGTGGCACTGTTCGAAGCCGCAGAGCGTTATGTGGTGCAATTTCCCGGCCAAAGCGTTGCGGGCTTTACCGAATACCTGGCCGAACAAGATTTGCCCATGGACTCGCTGTCGTCACGGTCCACACATAACGGTGTCTCAGTTTTGACGCCGACGACTGCTGCAGGACAGCAATGGCATACCGTTTTTGTTGTTGGCGTTCAAGAAGGTATCTGGCCCAATACACGACTTCGAGGCCAGCTCCTGCACACCCAAGAGCTCGTAGAAGAAATGACCGGAACATCGGGGGAACAACCCATTAATGAACGCATCGCGCAGGTACGCCACGACGAGCTCCGTACCTTTGCCTCTGCCATTTCACGTGCCTGGAACACCCTGATCGCCACCGCTGTCGCCGATGCAGACCACCAGCCCTCCATGTTCATCGAACGACTGGACCCCTGGACGCCATCGGATAAACAGCCGGTCCGCCCATACACAACGGTCGCTACTCCGCTGACAGCCGATGGGCTGGTCGTCGAACTGCGTCGTACCCTTGAAGCGAGCCAGCGGCAACTGACTACCGCCACTGACGAGATAGAAATTCAGCAGCTGGAAGCCAATGCGACACAAGCTGCCCAGGCGCTCGCCGTCCTTGTCGATGGGGGTGTAGCTTTGGCCGGTCCGGATGCTTGGTGGGGGCTGGATCAGCTTTCGACAGATGATCCCATTCACGGCATTGATGAAACCGGGAAGCCCAATAGGATCCGACTGTCCCCATCGACCGTGGAAACGGCAGTCCAATCGCCCCTGCAGTGGTTCATTTATCAAGTCTCTACCTCAGCTTCGTCACCTGCCGCTGCAACGGGTACCTTTGTCCATGCGATAGCGGAGAAATATCCTGACGCGGACGTCGGCAAGATGTATGCAGAGCTCAACGCGAAGTTCCCCCTACTAGCAGCTGAAGCTGGACTCGAGCCAGGTTGGGAATACGATGCGCTTTATGCCAAGGCCGAACGCGCATTGGAATACTACTACCAATACGTCGATAAAATGCGGTACGGCTATTCCACCGGCCGAGGCGCAACCAAAGAGGAATTTGGCCCACGTACCCTCCTCGCCGTTGAAGAGAAACTGCAAGTGGATATGGAACTGGACGGCCTGAATGTGCAACTCAACGGCGTGATCGACCGCGTCGAAGTAGATCAACAGGGACGCGCGTACGTCGTAGATCTCAAAACGGGGTCACGCAGTGTCACGGTGGCGGAAATGGCCCAGCTACCGCAGTTGGGCGTGTATCAGGCCATGATTAAAGCCGGTGCACTACGACACCTCGTGGATCGTACAGACCCGGGTGGGGCTGCACTTGTGCAGTTGGGTAAAACGCCAACGACCGTACAAATCCAGCCCCAGGCAGCCCTTGAAGCAGGCCCCACCTGGGCGGAACAAGATATCGCTGATGCAGCCCGATGGGTGCAAGGACCCTACTTTTATGCTGTGCACCAAGAGGACAGCTGCAATCTCAAAGCACTGTGCCCGATGTGCAAGGAAGGACAACAGGTAACCGAATGGCTGGTCTAACATGGGGAAATGCGCCACGGTATAGCGCCCACGAGCTTACTGATCTACTGCAAGATCACCTTCCGCCAGACAAACGGCTCTACCCAACGGACGAACAGGCTGCCATTATCGAGGCTGGCCCTGACCCGCTTTTGGTTGTCGCCGGTGCAGGTTCAGGTAAAACGCACACGATGACTGACCGAGTCATCTGGTTGATCGCCAACGGCTATGTCCGACCAGAAGAAGTACTTGGCGTAACCTTCACCCGCAAGGCCGCCGGCGAACTTGAGTCCCGCGTCAATAATGCCATTGAACAACTGGCCGAACGAGACGACATCGAATTGGCATTCGACACTGAAGATCTTGGCCAAGCTACCGTGACCACTTACCACTCTTATGCCAACTCGCTGGTGGCGGATCACGGTTTGAGAATCGGAGTGGAACCAGATGCACGGCTAATCGGCGAAGCAGAGTCATATCAGTTGATTACGGAGGTGGTGCGTGACCACGATTCCGATATTGACCTCGACGATGTCGAATCTGAAGAGCTTCGAAACTTCATAGCTGATGACGTACGCGACCGTCCGTTGTCGTCGACAATTCAGGCGGTGAAAAAACTTGCCGGAGATTGCTGTGAACATCTTGTCGAGCCTGTCGCGGTGCAAACGGCACTTGCGGAAATGTTCACTTTTGGTCAGGGGCTACCCGTGACCAAAGCCATGACGAAGAACACTGAATCCTTGTTCTCGATGTTAAAACTGCGGACAAAAATTGCCGATATGGTGACTGCCTACCTCCAGAAAAAGCACGACCATAATGTCATGGACTACGGCGACCTGGTGCGCTATGCGGCAATCATCGCCACCAAGCTCGACGAAGTTCGGGTCATCGAACGTGAGAAGTATAAGATCGTGCTGCTCGATGAATTTCAGGACACCTCGCATGCTCAGCTTCAACTCTTCTCTCACCTCTTCGGCAGGGGCGACGGAACCCAACAGTCGCATTCCGTGACCGCTGTCGGTGACCCCAACCAGTCGATATACGGTTTCCGCGGAGCCTCGGCTGGGCAACTGTTCTCATTTGTGCACGAGTTTGATGCCGAGCAATTGGTGCTGACGACCGCCTGGCGTAACAGCAGCGACATCTTGGAAACGGCGAACCATGTAGCCCAACCACTGCGCGACAATGCTGCGGCAGGTCAGATGATTCCGCAGCTTCACGCCAGACAAGGTGCCGAGATCGGTCAGGTTGAACTCAACTGGTTCGAATCAGCGGATGCGGAAGCACAACAGCTGGCAGAACGCGTCAAAGAACTCGGTGTGGGCCAAGGAAAACATACAGCAGCCATCTTGTGCCGTACGAAAAAACAATTTCAGCCGCTCATTGAGGCACTCGAAACCCGGGGCATCTCTTATGAAGTCGTTGGTTTGGCTGGATTACTTGGCATCCCAGAAGTGATCGAAATTGTGTCGATTCTGAGAATTCTGGCCGATCCACAATCCTCCGAATCACTACTGCGCGTGCTGTCCAACGCGCGTTGGCGCATTGGACCACAGGACCTGTGGGTATTAAACCAGTATGCCAGAACATTGGATAGACAAGCTCGTACAAGCCCGCTGGATGCCGACAGCGCACCGCAGGAGGAGATTGACCACCCTTCGATGGTCAATGCCATCATACGGCTGCCGGATAGCAACTGGACGAGTTCACGGGGACAAACCTTTAGTGACACCGGCTTCGCACGCTTGAAGCATTTTGGGAAGTCCTTGCAAGCACTGATGGAGCAGATTCATTTACCAATCCCAACCCTGATTCGTCAGATCGAAAAAACTACGGGGCTGGGAATTGAAGTCGCTGTTCGACCTGGAGCAGATTCGATCGAGGCTCGACGGTATCTCAATGAATTCTCCCGGATTGCCGAAGCGTTCCAAGCCTCAGCAGATCACACTCGTACACTCGATCTCGTCACGTTTCTCACCTGGCTTGAAACTGCTGCAGAAGAAGAAAACGGCTTAGATATGCCGCCGCAGCAGCCGAAACCCGGCGCCGTGCAAATTATGACCATGCATGCGTCCAAGGGTCTTGAATGGGATGCTGTCTTCGTACCGGGTATGAACCAAAGCATATTTCCTGGGACCCAGCACGATTTATGGACCAGCAAGACCAGAGGGGACTTACCATGGCCACTTCGCGGTGACCGCGAGACGCTACCCAAATGGGAACAACACGCTGCGTCTGATGTGCGTGAATGGGCGGGCCTTTCCGGTGTTGACGGTTGGTCAGAAACCATGGGAGAAAAGGTCGCGGAAACCCAAGGACGCGAAGTCTTGACGCTCAAAGAACAAGTGAAAATCCATGAACTCTCCGAAGCCCGTCGATTGGCGTATGTCGCTTTTACCCGTGCCAAAGATTTGTTATGGGTTTCCGGTGCACACTGGCAAGGGACCAATAAGAAACCTGCCCCCATGTCAGTTTTCTTAGAAGAAATGGTCGAATATCAAGACGCTCATGGGCTTGATCAAAAGGTCTATTGGGCCAGCGAGTTTCCAGCAGAAAACCCACGACGTTCCCGAGCGGTTGTAGCGACGTGGCCCTACGACCCCCTCGATGGGCCAGACCAATACCGTGTCGATGCCCGTGAGGACGATCGCCTGCCCGAACCCGATCAGGAGGCGATTCTTGTACGACGCAGCCACCGACGTCGCGATGTGTTGGAACAGGCTGCTACCAGGGTCCGTGAAGCAGAGTTATCAAGAGCATGTTTAGACGATGATCTGGCACAACGTATCGACTGGGTATTAGACCGGGCACAGCTATCAGCGACGAACAATGTACATATGCCCGAACATATTTCTACGAGCCGCTTTGTGGAGCTTGCTCACGATCCAGCAGCTGTAGCACGCCAGATTCGACGTCCTATGCCGCAGCGACCTACCGCAGCCGCACGTGAAGGTACGCTGGTACACGAATGGATTGAGCAGTTCTATGCACAGTCGATGCCCGGACTAACGCCGTCATTTGATATCGAGGAAACCCAAGAACTTGCCGATGCAGAATGGGACGCGGCTACCGGACTTGCTGAACTACGCGAAAACTTTGAGCAATCGTCGTGGGCCGACCGAGTACCAACAATGATCGAAGCTGCAGTTGAGACCTCAGTCTCGGGTCTGACGCTTCGTGGGCGTATCGACGCTGTCTTTCGCAGCGGGGGAGACCCGGACCGTGCCTTCGATCCAGACGCTGCCTGGGAGCTTGTCGATTGGAAGACGGGGCGAGTACCTGCAGACAGCGAAATGCCGCGACGTGGTCTGCAGTTAGCCATTTACCGCCTGGCATGGTCACGACTCCACGGTATCCCCATGGAAAACATCACCGGAAAATTTGTGTACCTGGCACACGGAGTAGAAAAAACACCACATAACTTCGCATCGGCCAAAGAACTCGAGGAGATTCTCGCCAAAGCCATGGCCGAGCTTTAGCGGTCGTTCAAATTGTTTTTGACGGTTTTCCACGAAATAGGCTGCGTATCAACATCGGTCGCAGCGGGCTGGGTCGGTTCGTCATGACGTACAATCTTATCCTCATCCGATAATGAGTGTACGACGAGCGTTGTACCGTCGTCTTCAGCTTCAGGCCGCTGCGGTTCTGGTAGTTCATCCAGCTCTTCCTCAGCATCGTCAAGCGCCGGGGAATCCTGGGTCAGTTCTTCTGCATCATCGCGAGATGACTCTTCGGCCGCATCGGAGCTAAGTACAGCCCTTGGTACAGGCTGGGTATCTGGTTCTGGTTCCGTGTCTGCGGCACCATCGGTTGGCGTCTCCTCTGATGCAACGACACCTTCGTGCTCAGACTCAACATCATCTTCAGCATCGTCCAGAGTGCCCGTCTCGGTGGACTGTACATCGTTGTCCGTGAAAATTGCGGACTCAGATTCCACTGGTGCTGTGGGCGCAGTTGTCGAAGCGGAAGGTTCTGGGGTCGGTTCCGGCTCCCAGAATTTTTGACCAATATCTTGGCCACCGGTTGTTTCAACATCGGAGGCCAAGTCATCCAACATAGCTTGGGCTTCATCGATGACTTCATTGTTGGCGGTGTTGATGCCTGACATCAGATATTTCGCTAAAGAGAACTCTGCAGCCAGTGCTGCCCGTCGCATGATGTGCAGATCGAGTTGATCTGCTGGCAAGTCCATGTGCTGGTGATAGGCAGACAACAGTGCCTCGCGGAACTCCAGCGACTCAGTGGAAGCAAGCCAAGTGAAATCCTGGGCGGGGTCACCAATATGTAGATCGGTCCATGCTGTCACGCCAACCGCCCTATTGCGGTCGATGAGCAGTGAAGTCTCATCAAAATCACCGTGCACAACACGCGGAGTGAACGACCACATTCGGCGTTCTTCAAAGGCACTTTCCCAGCGGCGGAGCAGGGCTGATGGAACCTTGCCCGTCAACGCTATTTGATCCAACTCCGACAGCAACCGCGAACGGAGTTGTTCGGCCCCGTAGGAAGGTAAATCCGCGGTTTCGACCACGGCTCGGGGAAGTTTATGAATGGCCGCCACAATACGACCAATATCATCGATAGTTTGGGGTTCTGAGCCTGTGATTGTGTCCAAATCCACCGGCTGACCAGGCATCTGGTGGTAGATGAATGTTCGCAATGAATCGATCTGGACTGCACCGGCAACCGACGGGACACGGAACGGTAAATGGGCACGAATAGCCGGGGTAAAGCCAGAGAGTACTTGAATTTCAGTTTCCAGACGGAACGCTGCCTGGGAATTTCGAGGGGAACGAACCCGCCAATGATTATTATCCGTGTCTGTCACGATGGCAGAGTCGAATGCACGCGTGTCATCTGGCGCTGCAGAGGTTTGGACAATATCCAAGCCGGGCATGGCAGCCGAGGCGAGTGCTGCTAGTTCCATGGCGGTTCGTTTCATCACATCCACCATACGCCCGCTTGCAGAAGATCTGGTTGAGTAAACCTGGTGAGTCGAAAAACTTTGCTCCTCGACTACAGTGGAAATCATGGATATGCTGACCGCCCTTGGACGCCTCCCGCTCGCCCGTGACGATGTAGACCGTGGAACGGAACTTCGCGACGATGAGCAATGGCTCTCAACCATTTGGGATCAGCCCAATACCCGGGTGCTCTGGCTGCACGGCAGGACAGCGCCAATGTATGACGGGGGGCTGGTCTTGACTGCCCCAACCGGAGAGCTTCCAGACGATGCTGTGTACCTTGGCCGCTCGGCAGAACACACTCCGCAACACAGTCAGTTCGTGGAAAGGGAGGAGGACCACGTTGAAATTGTGCTGCTCATTGCACGATCTGAGACCTCAGCGCCTTGGCTGCAAGATCCTCAAGTCGGTGGAGTAGTAGTCGAGCAACCTGCCGACATTGATTGGTTGGGGGTTTCGGACATAGCCCCGGCGCTCAACGACAGAGACGTGGGTATCTTCGTGTCAGGGATCGCCATTGCCAACTGGCACAACGCTCATAAGTTCTGCCCTCGTTGCGGAACGAAAACGCAACTCACCACATCTGGCTGGGTACAAGTGTGTCCAAAGGATGGATCCGAACACTTTCCGCGCACCGATCCTGCGGTGATCATGTTGATTACCGATCCGAAAGACCGAGCACTATTAGGTAATAACAAAGCTTGGGGCAATAAACGCTATTCAACGCTTGCAGGCTTCGTAGAGCCCGGAGAATCGTTGGAAGCCGCCGTAAAGCGCGAAGTGTTTGAAGAATCCCGAGTGATTGTTGATGGTGTGGAGTACATGGGATCGCAGCCCTGGCCTTTCCCACAATCGCTTATGTTGGGCTATCTCGGGCAAACCCAACATCCTGAAGACGCCCAAGCAGATCATGAAGAACTTGCAGAAGTTCGATGGTTTAGTCGCGAAGAATTACGCGACGAGGTGGAATCAGGCCGGATGTTCATTCCCGGAGCTGCCTCGATTGCACACCAGTTGATACGCCACTGGTACGGTGGACCATTGCCACAACCCAGAACCTTAGAGAACTAGATTGCAAAATCCTGATGAAATACTAGCCGGCCTGGATACTGAACAACGCCAGGCCGCCACCACCCTATCCGGACCGGTCCGTATTTTGGCAGGGGCAGGAACGGGCAAAACCCGAGCCATCACCCACCGCATCGCCTATGGGGTAGCTACCGGAGTATATAACCCTTATAACGTTCTGGCTGTAACCTTCACAGCACGAGCCGCAGCAGAAATGCGTGCCCGACTACGAGATCTGGGTGCTCATGGAGTTCAAGCGAAAACCTTTCACGCGGCTGCACTTGCACAATTGCAATACTTCTGGCAACAAGCCGTCGGGGGAGACGTTCCACGGCTAGTTGAGTATAAGACGCACTTGATCATGGAAGCTGCTCAGCGGCTACGAATGAGTACCGATAAAGCCACTATTCGAGACCTGGCTGGTGAAATTGAGTGGGCAAAGTTCAACATGCTCACACCGCAGACCTATCAGCAGCGAGCTTCTCACCGGACTATGCCTGCAGGATGGGACCTTGTTGCGGTGACCCGGCTGTTCCAAGGTTACGAAGATTTGAAATCAGATCGCGCTCTCATTGATTTTGAAGATGTGTTGCTGATTATGGTTGGCATACTAGAATCCGAACCACGCATTGCCGCGACAGTCCGAAACCAATATCGAGTCTTTCTCGTCGACGAATTTCAGGACGTCTCACCTCTGCAATATCGCTTACTCAAAGCTTGGCTGGGGGATCGTGACGATCTCTGTGTGGTCGGAGACACCTCGCAGACGATTTATTCCTTTACCGGGGCAACCTCAGACTACCTCTTAGACTTTGGCCAACAGTTCCCCAATGCCACCCAGATCAAGCTGATTCGAGACTACCGTTCGACTCCTCAGGTTGTAGATCTGGCCAACCGGTTATTACGGGAACGAACCAAATCCGACCGCCCGTCGCTGCCGCGGTGGCCGGAGCCATTAGAACTGATCTCGCAGCGCGAAGCCGGACCAGAACCTGTATTCGCCGAGTGCAGCCATGACCAAGTGGAGGCTGAATGGGTCACCGGTCAAATCAAGGAACTTCTCGCGGCCGGGCACAAAGGCTCAGAAATTGCCATACTGTTTCGCACCAACGCACAATCTGCGGCTTTTGAACAGCAGTTTAGTGATGCCGGTATTTCGTACCAGGTGCGTGGTGCGGAACGTTTCTTTAATCGTCGGGAAGTGCGCGATGGTATTTTGCAGTTACGTGCTGCTGCAAAATCCGCTGAAGGTGTCGTAGGCCCAACTGTCATAACCCGAATTCAGGACGTGTTGGGCTCGTTGGGTTATACAGTCCAAGCTCCACAGCAATCCGGTGCGGTACGGGAACGATGGGAATCACTCAATGCCATCGTGAATCTTGCAGAGGACCTTGTGGAGGCTCGAGGTGATCAAATCACCCTGGATGTCGTCGTGGCGGAGCTCGATGAGCGAGCCTCGCATCAACATGCGCCGGTGATGGAGGGGGTTTCTTTGGCCTCGATTCACTCAGCGAAGGGCCTGGAGTGGGATACTGTATTTATTGTTGGAGTGACTGAAGGCTTATTGCCTATCAGTTTTGCCACCCAAGACAAGAACGTTGACGAAGAGAGGCGCCTCTTTTATGTAGGTATCACACGCGCAAAAACTCGGTTGTATTTGTCATGGGCGTTATCGAGGTCAGCTGGCGGCCGTGCTAGCCGGAGACCGTCGCGATTCTTACAGGCTATCCGCACGACCACGACCAAAGCCGGTACAGCATCGGAATCAAGAGCCAAGCGCTCCTCCCGGGCAAAAGTAGCCAAGTGTCGCACGTGCGGTGCCGTGCTGACCACTGGTGGGGAACGGAAGATTGGTCGTTGCCAGGAGTGTCCACCAACATATGATCCAGCGACGTTCGATAAGTTGGTCGCCTGGCGAAAAGACATTTCGAGTACGGACAAAGTACCGGCATTTGTTGTCTTCACGGATGCCACCCTAGTGGCCATTGCTGAAAACATGCCCACGGATCTTCGGCAATTGCGACAGTTACCCGGCGTCGGACCGAAGAAATTGGAACGTTATGGTGCTGAGGTACTTGCGATTTTGAGTTCTTGAGCAGCTGCACAACAGTCACGCAGTGGAGAGACTTCGAAAGTTTGAATCCAACCATTGGCCAAATGTATTCGGGTAAAAGTATTGAGATTCACGCCCGGCACCATACCGTATTTAGTCATGGGAACACGGTGCCGCAAGTGTTGGGAATCGACCATCGACAATATCTCAGTGGCAATGAGTCCAGCAACTAAGTGAGCGCCAGCTACGGTTTCGATACCGCCGGTACGCCCATCTAACGCTGAAATATCACGTTGGTTGTGTATATCGGTGTCGACAGACGTGTTGTCTAAACACAACGGACAGGCTGCTGCCTTATGGGCGACCCAGGGGCCAACATCAATTTCGTCGTCACGAATAACGACGGGCAGATACGGGTGTTTTAATTCTTTGGCCTGCCGGATCGTTGCTGTGTCCCACCGCCCGAGCGTGATGTGGACTGTGGCAAGCGTGGTCAGTGGTGGTTGCCTCACGCTGCCAGCGGGGTGGATGCGTGGGCGTTGATGTTTTGGATTCAACACGGCGGCCGTTGCCAGCGAACGTATGGTCCCAATATCTGCTTCACGCAACCCGGTGCCAACATCGCTAGCGATAACCCGGTGCGAATCCCAGATACTGATGTGGCCGATCCCAGAATCTTGCAACACACTCGCCAAGGCAACGCCTGTCCGGCCCAGGCCAAACACTTGGAGCGCTGCAGCGTACCGTTGTGTTTGGAATTGGTCCTGGTCATGTGGCGCGAGACCACGAAGTTTGCCACCTTCAAAAACAGGAGTGACACAACGTAGACGCGACAGACTTCCACGGTGATCCTGATCCGAGCTCGTGACTGCGCTGTCGGCAAACGGTGTTGAGACTAACAGGGGTGCTAGTTTGCTCATCAAAAGTTCAAAATCAGCGGCAGAGACTGCACAATCAGTGGCAACCTGGGACTCTTGGCCATCTGGAATCCCTTGGTGAAGAAGTTTAAGGTATGCCTCAACTTGCCGATTAATACCTGAGAGTTCCAGGCCTCGATGGCCGGAACCGATCTGCAGCTCATTGGCGGCCAACTTCGTTACGGATAGTCCCGGATTGATTTGCATGGTGACTCCTCATCGGTTCAAGGTGTTACCATATTGGGCTATTGTGGCAGTTAGGCTGGCGTGTTTTCCACAGTGAGGATGTCAGAAATGCGTTCTCCACACGTCCTAGCGCTCAGCTTCGTGAGCTTGTTTCGTGGTGCAGCATGAAGGACATGGATACTATTTCAACTTTGAGACGCGAAGACATTGAGCAACTTTCCGGGGGCCGAATATCATCAATTGTCGAGATCGGTGGAGAGACTGTTCGCCTGATTAGCTCGGCACGCCGAAAGAAGACCATATCCGCAAAAATGCGTGATGGAATGATCGAACTATCCGTCCCATCACGTATGCGAGATGCGGATATAGTGAGGTCGGGGACGACATTGATCGCAAAGCTCAGATCTCGGCGACGGGAAGCGCCGCGATCTGACTCGGAATTATATACTCGAGCACAACATTTAGCTCGTGTGTGGCTTGGCTCGGAAGTTATGCCGACTTCAGTGGTGTGGTCAGATCGGCAGACAACACTGTGGGGGTCCTGTACTGCTGTTACCGGGGCTATTCGTATTTCGACGATGCTGCAAGAGATGCCTCAGTGGGTTATCGATGGGGTACTGGTGCACGAGCTTGCCCACCTGAAATACAGCGGCCATGGTCAAGAGTTTCGCGACTTTGCGGCAAGGTACCCACGAATGAGTGAAGCCGATGCTTTTCTTGAAGGGGTCAGTTTTGCCCAGGACCGTGGCAAGGGCAAAACTTTCCCGGATGCGCTCGACTAGTTCTTGGAGTCCTGGTCGTCGTCGAAGCCGCCTTCGAGTAACTTCTTGAGATCGTCATCGAGCGTGGCGGACTGCTCATCGGCAGAGGTCTGTCGTGGGATATATCCTTCAGGATCGTCCAGGTCTTCGTCGGTTGGCAGGCGCAGCTGGGACTCCCAAATGGCGTCGCGGTATTCAATTCCCTCGGCTTCTTGGATTGTCATCCACAGCTTCGTTGCATCGTGTAGTCGGCGGGGCCGCAAATCAAGGCCAACGAGGGAGCCGAAGGCGTGCTCTGCAGGTCCACCGGAGGCGCGACGGCGGTTAATCATTTCACGCAGCGCATTGGCAGAATCCAGAGGTTTAGCGGCTTCTGTGACGACAACATCGACCCAGCCTTCAATGAGCGCCAGCAACGTTTCCAAATGATCAATAGCAGCCTTTTGTGCACCTTCGGGCTCTGGGATGAACATTGAGCCAGAGAACATTTGGTTCATGGATTCTGGATCGGTTGGATCGAGATGCTGGACGGCATCTTCAATCGCAGAGACATCGATGGTGATTCCAGCGGCATATTGCTGCACCATCGCTGTGAGATCGCGCGCTAACCAGGGGGAGTTCGCAAAGAGGCGCATGCGGGCTGCTTCGCGTAGTGCAAGATAGATGCGGACTTGGTCAGGTTCCACAGCGAGTCCATCGCCGAATTCTTCTATGTTGACCGGCAACATCGCCATGCGTTGACCCGCGATCGGAAAACCGGTGTCGGTTCCTGAGAGGACTTCTTGGGCAAGCTCGCCGATGGCCTGGCCCAGTTGCAACCCAAACATGGAACCGCCAAGGTTCTTCATCATCGGCTGCATGTCACCAAACGCACCTTGGAACTCTTCTGGCATCTGCCCGGGTAGTTGTTCCGTGATGGTGCGGCTGAGGGCTTCAGACAGGGAGGTGGCAACCGGATTGGTCATCTCACGCCAGTTGTCCATTGTTGCTTCAACCCACTCGGCACGTGACCATGCGACGACGGGAACGTTGGCTGCTTCAAGGGTGGTCGAATTGTCCAACCAGGAGTCAGCAAGACGGAGTGCATCATCAATTTCGGTGGCAGAAAACGATCCCACCGATGGATCCTGTCCTGCGATTGATTGACGAGCAGTTTGTTTAGCCAAGTCCCAGTTCACCGGTGCATCATCGTTGGACCCTTGCATCATGGATTGGAACTGCTGCATGATGTTTTGCATCATCTGCGGGTCCATCATTGAAGGATCAAAAGGCATACCGGATGCGCCGAATTGGTTCATAGCGCGTTGAATCTCTTCCGGATCGGGTGCGTTTTCACCAAACATCTTCCGGAACATTTCGGACATTGGATCGTGGTCGTCGCCGTTTGTTGGGCCTGTATTGCTCATATCTCTCCACGTTACTGTAGGGGCCGGTTCAAACAATAGCCTCTGTGGGCTTTACGCTAAATGTTTCTCATTCGTCAAGGTTTCTTTTTCACGCAGCGCTTGACGCTGGCTCAAACGCTGCGCGGTACCCTCTGTCATGCGGTATAGGACGGGCACAATCACCAAGGTGATCAACGTCGATGCAATCAATCCACCGATGACAGCAATGGACATAGGTGCGGAAACGAAGCTCGATTGGCCAGCTATTCCAAGTGACGGCGGAATCATGGCACCAATCGTGGCTGCTGCCGTCATGATAATCGGCCGAACACGGTTTTGAGCACCGGCAATAATTGCTTGGTCAAGGTTCGCATCGCGTCGTCGATACTGGTTGATCAAGTCCATCAGCACAATCGAGTTGGTGACCACGATGCCAATGAGCATGAGCATGCCCACCAGGGTGGTTGCACCCAACGGAGTGCCCGTAAGCAAGAGGGCTAAGATCATGCCCGTAGCCCCAAATGGAATAGCGACTAGCAAGATCAATGGCTGGATCAAGGACTTCAGTAGCCAGACAAGTACCACATAGATCAGTAGCACTGCGGCCGCCATGGCTAGGGCTAGTTGCTCAAAGGTCGTGTCGATTTCTTCGGCAACACCGCCCACTTCGGCTTGTACACCGTCGGGGAGTTCAGCTTGGGCAAGTGCCGTGTTGAGCGCCGTGGTTGCGGCTCCGACGTCGTTAGTAGATTGCGGTGTGACGGAAATGGTTACCGTACGGACCGAGTTGATCGTGGTTATAGACGGCGCAATATCAACGCGGTTAACCTCGGCAATCTCGGTCAGCGGAATGCCAAAGAGGTCCAACGCTTCAATGTCTTCTACCGTTTCCACCGGGGAGGCCGATTCCATGTGCACATTGAGTTCTGTGTCGTTGATAGTGACTTCGGCAACGGGGAAGTCGGATGTGTGCGATGCGATCAGTCCCATTGCTTCGGGAACGGTCATACCGTAATCTGCGATTTCGTCCTCGAGTGGCACGATTTCTAACGAGGGCGCGGCGGCTTCAAAATCTGATTCCACGCGGGCGACATCGTCAAGATCTTCAAATGTAGCGGTGAGTTTCTCAGTAGCCTCAGCCAAATCAGCTTCGTCGAGGGCATCGAGTTGGATGTCAACGGTATCTGAACCCATCATGCCGCCACCTGCTTCAAGCTGGAACTCACCGGCCTCTGGGTTGTCTTCAAAGTATGCATCTAACGTTGTTTGGATGTCAGTTTCGACTTCGCTCTGATCGGCACTGGCATCAGTGATGAGGGTGAAAGAGGCCTGTTCTGGGCCAGCACCCATCATGCCACCGCCGATATCGGCTTGTACTGTCTCTACCTGTTCAACTTCGGCGAGTTCCTCTTCAATTTCGCCAGAGAGTTCTGCAGTGCGATGAAGCGTTGAGCCTTGTGGCGCGGTGTAGGTGACCGCATGCATGTTCATGCCAGTGTCGCCCAATAGGTTCACTTTTAGTGCCGGGACTAGTGCGAGGGAGCCGACAAAGACACCGAGGGCAATGATGGCGGTAGACCAGCGGGTTCCGCGAGATTTAATGGTCCAGGCGATGATGGGACGATAGAGCCGTGCCATCCAGTTGGTGGTGACCCGGATATCTGTATCAGCCATTTGCGCTGCTTTATCACCACGGATTTGTTGATTGCGCATGAACCAGTAGGCCAATACCGGAACGATAGTCAGTGCCACGATTGTTGAGCCGACCATGGCTAGGACCACGGTGAGCGCAAAGGGCCGGAAGAGTTCACCAGCCATGCCTTCGACCAGCAGGATCGGGACAAACACCATGACCGTCACGACGGTTGAAGAAATCACCGCGGATGAAACTTCGCCGGTTGCCCTGGTGATAGTCCTGAGCTTCGACTCACCATTTGGCGCCTGTCTGAGGTGTCGCATGATGTTTTCGATGACGACGATGGAGTCGTCAACCATGCGTCCAATGGTGATCATCAACCCGGCAAGGGACATCATATTGACCGTTGTGCCGGTAGCCAGCATGCCCACGAACGCAAACAGTACCGATAACGGAATGGTGATACCGGTAATGATGGTTGGACGCAGCGATAACAGGAACACGAAAATGACTAAAACGGCCAGGGCCAGGCCCCAGAGCCCTTCAGTGGCAAGCCCTGCAATAGCGTCTTCGATGAATTCAGCCTGATCAAAAACGACAGTGAACTCGGTGCCCGACCCCATTTGCTGTGCGGCTTCATCCATCTCAGCGAGGGCTTGTTCGGATACTTCAATGAAGTTCGCATCATTGGATGGCATCACCAACAGCGTGATGGCTTCGTTACCGTTCGTCCGCGAAAGTGATTCAGCCTCAGCCGCGGTCTGTTCAACTTCAGCAACTTCTGAGAGCTGTATTGGTGGGCCCTCGTCGACCGGAATCAGCGTGCCTGCCATATCGTCGACGTCGTCAAAAGCTTTCCCGATTGAAATATCCAGGGATTGATCAGCATCGGTGACGTTGCCACCGGGCAAGACCACACCTGCATCCTCCAACGCATCGACAATGGCTGAACGGTCCAACCCTTCTGCTTCGAGCGCGTCGTCGTCGGGACTCAACCGAATAATTTCGTCGTTTGCGCCAAAGAGCTGTACTTGGGCAATACCCGGAATATTTTCAATATCGGAACGAGCGGATTGTTCAAAGCGCTGATCTAATTCTGCTGCGGATAGATCCGAACTGATGGTGACTACCATGGCAGGGATATCAGCTGAACCACCGGACAGTGTTGTGGTGGTTGTACCATCGGGCAACTGCTCGTCCAGTGAGTTCAACAAGGTATCGGTCTGAGAAGCGGCCCGAAAGATATCTGAGCCGTATTCCATTTCCAGTGTCACCATGGAGAAATTGGAACTGGAGGTCGAAGACGTTGCGGTGACGTTATCGACCGTGGTCAATTGTCGTTCGATGGGTTCGGCTACCTGGTCGGCCATCTGCTCCGAAGAGGCTCCCGGGTTTGTAGCAGTCACCGCAACTGTTGGTAACTCAACCGGCGGTATCAACTCACGCCGTAGCATGTTAAGCGAAACCAGCCCCAACACCATAATGACGATGGTGACTAAGGCGATAAAAGCACGATTCTTCATGCTGAGTTTGACGAGCCAGTCCAATGTGGTCCTTATATAACGTATGTATGGGTAGCCTGAGTTCTTGGATCAACTTACCCTAAACGGACGTTGGGCACTCAACGCCAAATTTGATGGAACGAAAGCGATATATGGACGTACAGCGAAAACTTCGGCCACGGGCCAAACGCGTAGGAGCCTATTTGGCGATAGTGGTGTTCCTGACGATGTTCATCCCCACCCCTTACACGATTCAGGCTCCCGGTCCGACGTTTGACACCCTCGAGCAAGTTGAGGTGGATGGTACGACGCACGACATGGTCGAAATCGACGGGGCTGAGACCTATCCGACCGAGGGTCGTTTGGATCTGACCACTATCTCAGTTTCTGGTCCTCCGACGTCTTCTTCGTTGCTGCTTGAAGTGTTGTACCACGCGGTGCAACCGTATCCGGCCATCACTCCGGCCGAGTTGCTGTATCCGCCCGAAACTACCGGCGATGAAGTTCGCGATCAAAATGCTGAAGCCATGGTGGATTCGCAGTCCTGGGCGGTGGCTGCGGCTCTCGAACAGCTCGACCAAGAGTATATGCAGCGCTTATTCGCGTTGGATTTCACCGAGAACTCCCC
This sequence comes from Candidatus Yaniella excrementavium, assembly GCA_019115865.1. Taxonomy (GTDB): domain Bacteria; phylum Actinomycetota; class Actinomycetes; order Actinomycetales; family Micrococcaceae; genus Yaniella; species Yaniella excrementavium. Next base: position 26,143 of record DXCT01000101.1, read on the forward strand.
GGCACAGGACATTTTGGAACCCAATGACGAGATCGTCAGTGTCAACGGTACGGAAATTACCGGTCATGGGCAGCTGGTGAATACTATCCAGGAAGCCGGCGGCGAACCCGTTGAGATGACAATTCGTCGCAACGGTACCGAACAGACGCATACCATCCCGGTCGCCCAAGCAGAAGATGGGACGTATCAAATTGGGGTGCTTTTGGACTCGGAGTTTGAGTTCCCTATTGACGTCGATATCTTCTTGGAAGACGTCGGCGGTCCGTCTGCCGGATTGATGTTTACGCTGGCGCTCATTGATCGCATGACTGAAGAATCGGTGACCGATGGTCGTCATATCGCCGGAACAGGAACCATCGACCCCGACGGTACCGTGGGGCCCATCGGCGGAATACAACAAAAGGTTACGGCTGCAGCATCCGAGGGTGCCACGATCTTTTTGGCCCCCGAATTGAATTGCGAAGAAATCACCCATGTACCGGATGACATGACCGTTTATAGTGTCGACACGTTGGGCACCGCATTAGAAATTTTGGATGCGCCAGCAGGTGAAATGAATTACCCGACCTGTTCATAAGCTGTCAGTTCGCTAGAATTTCACTGATTGTACAAAAAATAAGTCGGGCACAGCCCGCAGATAGGGAACTACCGTGAGTTTCGGACAAGGATTCGGCGGCATATTTGGCCGCCCGAATGATCCCTCCGGTGGCTCTGACGATTCCGGCGGTGCTGACCGCGGCAACGGTTTCTCGTCAGGCAGCGGAGGGTCGTCAGATGGCGATGCTAGAAGCAGCGGCGGCGCAGGTTCGCGTCGCCCAGGAGCGCTCCTGCTCACACTGATTATCCTCGGTGTGCTGGTGGCGCTCTTTGTACTATTTACCATGGTCTACACCGAGGTATTGTGGTTCAACCAACTAGGTTACCAGCAGGTTTTCTGGACCGAGTACATCACCAAGGCAATATTATTTGTTGCCGCCGGTTTGGTTATGGCAGCGATTACCTGGTTGGCGTTACACCTGGCCTATAAATATCGCCCCAAGAACCTGGCAGGGCAACTGCGCCGTAATGTTGAGCAGTACCAGAAACAGCTTGAACCGATCCGCCGTCTGGTGTTCATTGGTGCTCCAATTCTCATTGGGTTCTTCGCTGGTACCGCCGCAATGAACGGCTGGGAACAGGTCTTACTGTTCTTCAACCAGGTGCCATACGGTATGGAGGATCCAGAGTTTGGTCTGGACATGACTTTCTACATGGCCACGCTGCCCTTCTTGAACACCTTGGTCTCGTTCCTGGTGTCTGTCGTGTTGGTCTCAGGTATCGCCGGTCTGATTGTGCATTACCTCTATGGCGGAGTGCGTATCGAAGAAGGCTCGGGGATTACTGTTGAGCGCGCCGCGCGCTTGCATATTTTGATCTTTGCCGGTGTTTACATGTTGCTGCAGGCTGGGCGCTTCTGGCTCAACCGCTATGGCACACTCCAGGACCAGTCGGGTAACTGGGCAGGTGCGATGTACACCGACGTCAACGCGGTCATTCCTACGTCTACGATTTTGGCGATCGCCGCGATTTTGATTATCGGTTTGTTCATCGCAACCATGGTCACCGGTCGGTGGCGCCTATCGATTATTGGTGTCGCTGGTTTCCTCGTGGCTGCCTTGATCGCCGGTGCGATTTACCCCTTCCTGATTCAGGAGTACCGGGTAGGACCAACCGAGCAGACCATGGAAGCTGAATACATCGAGCGAAACATTGAATTCACTCGTGAAGGCTATGACGTTGCCGATGTCGAATACACCGATTACGCGGGTGAAACCGCCGCGGAACGTGGCGCACTTGCCGGTGACGCTGCTACCACGGCAAACGTCCGTCTGATGGACCCGAATCTGCTGAGCCAGACCTTTGGTCAACTCGAGCAGTTCCGTCCCTACTATTCGTTCCCGGACACCCTGCACGTTGATCGCTATGAGATCGACGGCGAAGTCCGAGATGCTGTGTTGGCTGCCCGTGAAGTAAATCCTCCCGGAGATGACTCGTGGGTCAACCAACATGTGATTTACACTCATGGTTACGGCATTGTTGCCGCGGATGCTTCCGAAGTTGGCGGCGGGGGACGGCCATCGTTCCTGCTGTCCGGCATTCCAACTTCCGGTGTACTGGCCTCAGAAGAAGACTACGAACCCCGTATCTACTTCGGCCAAAACTCACCCGACTATTCCATTGTCGGTAAAGAAGAAGGCGAACCAGACCGTGAACGCGACCGTCCTCAGGAAACAGGGTCGGACCAAGATACGTCCTACACCTTCTCCGGTGACGGCGGTCCAGCCGTTGGCGGCTTGTTCAACCAGTTGGCCTTCGCTATCAAATTCGGGGCAACCGAAATTGTGTTGTCACAGGACGTGAACTCAGAGTCACAAATTCTCTTCGACCGCGATCCTGTGGAGCGCGTTGAAAAAGTGGCACCGTATCTGGAAGTGGATACCAACACCTACCCGGCTATCGTTGACGACGAAGTTCAGTGGATCGTAGATGGGTACACCACCTCGGATGCTTTCCCATACTCTGATCAGTCCCAGTTGGAATCGGCTACCACCGATGCTCTCAATGTTGATCAGAACCTCACCCTGACCGGTCAAGTGAACTACATCCGCAACTCGGTCAAAGCGACCGTAAACGCCTACGACGGTTCGGTGACCCTCTATGCCTGGGAACCAGAAGATCCACTGTTGCAGGCATGGATGGAAGTCTATGACGGCACCGTGAAACCGTATTCGGAAATGTCGGCTGATCTGATGGAGCACATCCGCTACCCGCAGGATATGTTCAAGGTTCAGCGTGAACAACTGGCTCGGTACCACGTAGATGATCCAGGAGATTTCTACGAAAATAACGATGCTTGGTCTATTCCAGACGACCCAACCTCAGGGGCCGAAAACGACGTCAAGCTGCCGCCGTATTACATGACGATGCAGATGCCTGGTCAGGATCCGGCGTTCCAGCTGACGACACCATTTATCCCACAAGAACGTGAGGGTGTAGCTCAGCGAAATGTCCTGTACGGATTCTTGGGTGCTAATGGTGACGCGGGAACCGGTGAAGACGGCGTCAAAGCCGAAGGCTACGGCCACTTGCAGATGCTTGAACTGCCACGCCAGACCACAACCCCAGGTCCTGGACAGGCGCAGAACAACTTCAACTCTGATGACACGGTTTCCCGTGAACTCAACCTGCTGCGTCAAGGTGCTTCTGACGTGATCAACGGCAACATGATTACCCTGCCGGTCGCGCAAGGTATCCTCTATGTCCAGCCGGTTTACGTTCGTTCAACCGGTGAAACGTCTTATCCAGTCCTGCGAAAGGTGCTGGTGGCATTCGGTGATGAGGTCGGCTTCGCGGATACCTTCGCGGAGGCTCTCGACCAGGTCTTTGAAGGCGATGCCGGTGCAGAGACTCCAGAGGAACAGCAGGCAGAAGAGCCAGCTGAAACCGACGGCGAAGAGGGCACTGAAGAATCAGATCAGGCCGAACCACCAATGGCCGATGCCCCATCTGCACAGCTTGCCGAGGCTCTTGAAGACGCACGCGATGCGATGGCACGTTCGGATGAAGCCATGGCCGATGGTGACTGGGCAGCATACGGTCAGGCGCAAGCTGATCTGCAAGCTGCACTGGAACGCGCGATCGAACTCGACGAAGGTGAAGCACCAGCAGAAGACGAAGGTGACGCTGATAACAGCGACACCGAAAACGGCTCTGACTAAGGGTTATGAGCTGAATCGTCAGTTTGCATTCCATTTCCGCGGTGTGTAGAGTGTAACTACACGCCGCGGGGTGGAGCAGTTCGGTAGCTCGTCGGGCTCATAACCCGAAGGCCGCAGGTTCAAATCCTGCCCCCGCAACGAGTAAAAGAAAAGCCCCCGACATTGTCGGGGGCTTTTTGCATGCCTGGAGTAGCTGTACACCCCACGCACAGCTTGCATGGTGAAACCCTTCGGGCGACGTTCAGAAAGCTGTACCAAAATAGTCCTGTTAGGAAAGGACGGATCATGAACGATAACTGGTCAGATGAGGCCCGCGAGCAAAGTCACCGAGACGAACAGCCCACAGAAACTCTTGGGCAAACACCACCGCCGCCTCCGCCAACATCGGCCGCTCCGCATTGGTCTGATCAACCTTCTGAACCGTCACAATCCAAATCACGTGGATTCCGTTGGCCCGTACTGATCACCGGTGTGGTCTTAGCGGCAGTGCTTGGTGGTGGAGCCGGTGGCGTCGCCGTATACTATGCCGGCTCTACCGGTGCGACCAGCAGTGAAAGTGTCCAGGAGTCTCCACAGCTCAACCGTACCGAGGATGTCACACCAACCACCGAAGCAGCCGCTACCGCTTCGCCTTCCGTTGTGACCTTGTCGGTTGGTGGGGATGAGGCCCAAGGTTCAGGCTCAGGGGTCATTCTGGACAACGAGGGACACATCCTCACGAATAGTCACGTGGTCACCCTTGGTGGACAAACCGCAGCAGCCAACGTGCAGGTGCAAACCTCTGAGGGGCAAGTGCACCAAGCTGAAGTTGTCGGTACCGACCCGATGTCTGATCTGGCCGTCATTAAAATTGACGCAGAAGGGCTCACACCAATCGAAATGGGTTCCGCTGAAGATTTGAATGTAGGGGATCAAGCCGTGGCTATCGGGGCACCGATGGGTCTTTCCGGGACGGTCACCGAGGGGATTATCTCCAACCTTGACCGGACCATATCCGTGGCATCTTCGGCCGTACCGGAAGAACCCGAGATGCCTGAACAGGAGAGCCCGTTTGAATTCGGTCTCCCCGAGAACCAAGAAGTGCCCGCGGAACAAGGTCAAATCCACTTGAACGTGATTCAATCTGACGCAGCCATCAATCCGGGTAACTCCGGTGGTGCTCTGGTGGACCACGCTGGGCGCCTGATTGGCATCAACGTCGCCATTGCCACCCGCACCGAGGGCAACGTGGGTTTGGGGTTTGCTATTCCTGCTGACTACGCTCAGCGCATTGCCGATGAGCTCATTGAAAACGGTGAAGCCTCCCACGGCATGTTGGGCGTGTCTATTGTCCCGTCAGGGGATCAGAACATCTCAGCTGGTGCACGTGTTGTTGAAGTAGTGGAAGACGGTCCGGCTGCCGGTGCGGACCTTGAGGCAGACGATATTATTACTGCGGTCGACGGAAAATCGGTGACAGATCCAGGCGCCCTGTCTGCAACAGTGCGAGAATATCCGGCCGGTTCCGAAGTCGAGCTGACCGTTGTACGTGACGGGGAAGAATTTACTGAAATGCTGCAATTGGGCGGTATGAACTAGGGCTAGACTGGGCATATGCAACCCGTATATGCCCATGACCTGGTGAAAAGGTCAGAAATTTCTCGTGTACTTGTTATCGCAGCACACCCCGACGATATTGATTTTGGCGCGGCCTCAACCATTGCTGCACTCACCGCCTCCGGTGTGGAAGTGACCTACTGTCTGGTTACGTCCGGTGACGCTGGTGGTTTCGAACTCGACCACTCCCCAGAAGCCATGATCGCACGGCGGGAGCAGGAACAACGCGATGCGGCGAAAGTCGTGGGTGTCCACGACGTCCGATACCTGAAGCATCTGGACGGCTATGTTGAGCCCAATCATGCGTTGGTCTCTGAGCTAGTCGCACTCATGCGTCAAGTACAACCCGACATCGTGATCAGTCAGCACCCCCAACGCAACTGGGACCGTCTGCAAGCATCACATCCCGACCATATTGCGGTGGGTGAGGCGACGGTACGAGCCGTCTACCCGGCCGTGGAGAATCCTTTTGCTTACCCGGATCTGGGGCACCTACCAGCCTTCCGCATTGGACAACTGTGGATGATGGGTGCGCCCGCCGATCTGGTGAATCTGTGCGTTGACATTACCGACTACGTCGATATGAAACTCGAGGCGCTGCACCAACACAACTCCCAACACCCGGACCCCGCCGCTATGGACGCACGAGTTCGTAGCGCATTGGAATCGAATCATCCCGATGCTGGACGTGCTGCTGAAGTGTTCCACGTGGCCGCCATCAATGACGAAACGACGTTTGCTGGATTTTAGTCTTGCATCGACATCTCAACGACTGCGGTGCCAGACGGTGTTTCCGATCCGGTCTCGGGTTCTACCGTGATCCACAGTAGCTCATAGGCTGCTACACCCCGGAACTCCACCTCGTCGTTCTCGAGGTCCTCGGCGGTGTAGGTGTCAACGGAAACTACCGATCCCCCGGGTTCTTCGAAGAGCCACACCTGGTAGGTCTCGTCTTCGGAAAGCTCCGGGATATTTTCAAAGGTCAAATAGGCCGCATCTTCGGAAGCCGAGAAGTGTCCGGTGGCGGTACCGTCTTCCATTTCGGCGTCAACGGTGACGGTATCGTCAGCATCATCGACACTGCTGCGGATACGCAGGTCACCGGTATTCAAGAAGATCACTGCGGCCAAGACGGCGATAACCAGCACAATGCCGACCACGATAAACATCGTGCGGCTACGACGCTGCTGTTCAGGGTCTTCTTCGACTTCGTATTCTTCAACGCCTTCGATAAAACCAATCCCGACGTTTTGTTCTGGCAGCTGATCAAGAACCGAATCCAAAAGCGATGCTGGCGGATGAGCAGAGACGCGACGGTAGGCCCAGGTGAGCATGCGCTGGAACAGTGCGTGCCGGGCGCGCAACTGTGCCGCGACATCACGGTCCTGGCGGTTGATCCAGGCTTCTACAGCAACTGAGTCGTCATCATCGAGAGCTTGTAAGGCGTTCAGTGTAGCCAATTCGGTGCCGAGGCCAACCTGGAGGTCAGCTTCGACGTTGTCCGAAAACGCGGCGGTCTGGCCGCCTGAAGAGGATAGCGAACCGGTGACTCGGGTGGTCAGCAGCGGATCGTTGTCGACACTAGTGCGACCGGTGATCTCTGTCTGATAGTGCCGCGTCAACCGGATGGTGGCATCCCGAAGCCGAGATTTGAACGTTGGTACGGCAACGTTGAGCTCTGCGGCTGCCTCGTTGACCGTACGGCCGCCCAGCCAGATGGTGGTCAAAGCCAGTGCCTGTGCATCAGTGAGGGGTTCAAGTTCTTTGAGCCGGGACGCAACGGCCTGCATACGATCAACATCGCCTACGTCCTGGGCGTCAGGACGGTGATAGCGGCCGATTTGTTGGGCAATGGAGTTAATCCAGGCAACTACGGTTCGGTCTCGGGCCTGTTCATCGGCGTGATCGACATTGAAGTCAAATGTGAAATGTGGTGCCTGACGCCAGAGCGAGGTATACGCATCAGTCGTGGCTTGCATGGCGTCATGTTCGATTGGAAAAAGTACGGTGAGCATGCCGTAGACCTGCGGTGACGTGAGATCATAGAGCGCAGCAAAAGCTGCGGTGTCGTCGTCGCCGGCAAGCTTCAAGAGTTGGGCTGGTCCCGGAGTTTGAGTTTCCATCTCTATCAGCTTATGAGGTGTTGTCGCACAGAGCACCCCGGCGCGCCATAGGGTAGCCTAACTCCCCGAAAATTCATGCTGTCGCCAGGCCTCATAGAGCACAATTGAAGCGGAATTTGCCAGGTTCAAGGAACGTCTTCCGGATTGCATAGGCAAAAAGACGGTATTGGTGATCATCGGGTCGGATAGTACGTCATTGTTTAGACCGACAGATTCCTTACCAAAAACCAGTACATCGCCGGGTTGATAGGCGACATCGTCATAACGCACATTACCGGTTCCGGTGAAGGCAAATACCCTGGTGGGTTGCAAGGCCTGCCAGGCGGAGGCGAGATCTGCGTGAACGGTTACCAGCGCTAAGTCGTGATAATCCAGGCCGGCACGGCGCAGGTGTGCATCGTCAAAATTAAACCCCAGGGGTTCGACCAAGTGCAGTTCTGCTCCGGTAATCGCAGCGAGCCGGATGGCATTGCCGGTGTTGCCGGGAATCTCGGGTTGATGAAAGAGAACTCGAAACTTGGGGTTCGTCTCGTTGGGGGTACGTGGCGCGTTGGCGTGTGGATTCATAGTTTTGCTAGCAGCTGTCCCATCGCAGTCCGATCCACCACGTTGTGGTCACCGGTGCCGATAAAGAGTTTGATCTGACGGACCGCATCCATGATCGATGCGGGAGCTTCTGTGAGCCCGAGGGTGTTGAGTGAAACCGGCGCTTGAATTGTTGGTGCATGGGGGTTCGTAGAGAAGACTACGGCGAATCCACCGATTTCAAAATCTGGCAGCAACTGCTGGAGCCCAGCGATAGCTTCGGATAGATCGGTCAGTTCTATACGTTTGCGCCCGGTGAGTGCGGTGCCGTTGAACTGGTAGATGTCCGGCGGGGCATGGGCCACAGAAAATACTGCGACCTTCGTGCCACCAAGCACCACGGTGCTCAGCACATTGCGTCGAGACAACTTGACTCCATGGAAGATACGCAGCGCGGGTAGGGCCGAAGAAACCCGGGTTTGCAGCACCTGCGAGAGGCGACTGTGCAGGGTACGCTGTTTGCGTCCGAAAAAGCCACCCGGGATGGAGCCGTGAACGACTTGTTGTGCCAATGGCGAATCCACGGTGACCGGTGGATTGCCCGGTAGTTGGACCGGCCCATCTGCCAAAGGCGGAATGAACCTGAGTGGCTCGGGTTGCTTCGACACATTCGGTCGGGTTTCGTAGGCACGCGCTGTTGGCTGTTGTGTCGTGGTTGAGCGCTGCTCAGCCGCACCGTTGGTGGTGGAATCAAGTTCAGACAATTGTTTCCAGGCCTTGGTGATCTCATCAAAGCGTGCTGCATCACCACCGCGATCAGGGTGGTGGCGTTTCGCTAAGGAAAGATAGGCTCGACGGATCTGCTTTTCGCTGGCCGACGGACTGACCCCGAGCACCTGATAGGGGTCTGAACGGTTACTGAGATTGTCTGACACGGGCCATATTCTACCGGTCCTGTTCTAAACTGGAGGACATGTCCAGAATCTATCTTGATCACGCAGCCACCACACCGGTGCGCGATGCCGCGCTCCAAGCGTTCATCACCCAGGCAAAACGCAAAGGCAACGCATCGGCGCTGCACTCGGCTGGGCGATCGGTAAAATTCCAGGTGGAGGATGCGCGAGATCAGCTGGCGGCAACCTTGGAGGCTGATCCAACCGAAGTACTTTTCACGGCTGGTGGCACCGAGGCAGATAACCTGGCGCTGAAGGGCCTGTACTGGGCAAACCATCCCAACGACGTCATTATTGCCACCGGTGTTGAACACCCTGCGGTACTTGAAACACTTGAGTGGTTAGAAGCCCACGAAAACGCGACGTTGGTCTTTGTGGATGTGACCGAGGAAGGTTTTGTCGACGTTGACGCATTCAACACTGCACTGCAGGAACATGCAGGGCGTATAGCGTTAGTCACGTTGATGTGGGCCAATAACGAGATTGGCACCATCCAGCCCGTCGAATACATCGCCGAATTGTGCCGGGCAGCCGGCGTAGATTTTCATGTTGACGCAGTTCAAGCGTTTGGCAGCCTGCCTATTACCTTTACTCCAGGAATAACCACGATGGCACTTTCCGGGCACAAGATCGGTGCACCCGTAGGAATCGGCGCGCTGCTTGTGCGTCGTGACGCCAAACTAGTGCCGGTCTTACACGGCGGGGGACAGGAACGTGAAATCCGCTCGGGGACCATTGCCGATGCGCTGATCGTGGCCTTTGCTGCCGCAGCAGTTGAAGCAACGCAGCAGCTCACCGAAGAATCGGCCCGGTTGGCTGGCCTACGAGACCAACTGATCCATGCGATTCAGGAACACATTCCCACGGCAAAATTGCAGGGACCGGTTGACCCAAATTATCGGCTTCCAACGAACGTGCACTTTTCCTTTGCGGGGGCCGAAGGTGACTCGTTATTATTTGGGTTGGACATGGCAGGGATCGAATCATCGACGGGTTCGGCGTGTAATGCCGGGGTATCACGTCCCTCGCACGTTATCTTGGCTACCGGTCAAGACGAATCAGCGGCCCGATCCACCCAGCGGTTTAGTCTGGGACATACGACGACGCAAGAAGATATCGACGCGGTGATAGCTGCACTGCCGGGAATTTACCGGGCGGCAGCAGATGCCGGGATGGCTGCAGAGAAGTCATCCATCCGCACAGCAAATTCACACCGCTAACGGGAGAGCATTATGAAAAAGTTAAAGGTTTTGGCAGCAATGTCAGGCGGTGTCGACTCGGCCGTGGCTGCCGCACGTGCAGTAGACGCTGGACACGACGTCGTCGGAGTGCACCTAGCGCTATCGCGCATGCCCGGCACCTTGCGCACGGGTTCGCGCGGCTGTTGCACCATTGAAGATGCTTCCGATGCATGGCGTGCTTGCGAAATGCTTGGTATTCCGTATTACACCTGGGATTTCTCGGAGCGTTTCCAGGAAGAAGTCGTTGATGATTTCATCGAAGAATATGCTGCCGGACGTACGCCAAACCCGTGCATGCGCTGTAATGAACGCATCAAATTTGCGGCCCTGCTCGAACGTGCACTGGCCCTGGGCTTCGATGCCGTCGTGACAGGGCACTACGCCAAGGTTCTTGAGGGTGAAAATGGCGAACTTGAACTTCACCGCGCCGCAGACGATGCGAAAGACCAGTCATATGTGCTGGGCGTGCTCACCGCAGAACAGCTTAAACACTCGATGTTCCCGCTGGGCGACACACCGTCCAAAGAGATGGTTCGTGCCGAGGCTGCTCAGCGTGGCATTTCGGTAGCTCAGAAACCGGACTCTCACGACATCTGCTTTATTCCAGATGGCGATACCCGTGGCTGGCTAGAAGAAAAGATCGACATGGAAGACGGCCCGATCTATGACACCAGCGGTGAACAAGTCGGCACTCACCCTGGCGCTCAAGCCTTCACCATCGGTCAGCGTCGCGGATTGTCCATCGGCAAACCAGCAGAAGATGGTAAACCTCGTTTCGTGCTGGAAATTAGTCCGAAAGATAATGCCGTAGTGGTCGGTTCACGCGAAATGCTTGCTGTTGACCGCATTACCGGGATCCGGCCATCCTGGGCAGGGGCTCCGATTGCCGAAGAGGTCACCGGCGCATGGTTTGCATGCCATGTTCAGGTCAGGGCACACGCAGAACCTGTACCCGGTCGTGCCCGCGTCACCACCGGTGACGTCGACGGGACCGAAGCGGTGGTGTGGCAAATGGAACTTGATCAGACGATCCAGGGTGTAGCACCCGGACAAACGGCTGTCGTGTACCAGGGGACCCGCGTACTTGGCCAGGCCACCATCCACAAATCGATCAACGCAGAACGTCTGGCACACGTCTAAGCTAGGAACCATGAACTACGACTCCACGGCGTCATCGTTGGCGGGCAAAACAGATCCGGCCATCTTTGAAGAACTCTTGTCCATCCGATCCAGTATCGACAATATTGATGCCACGCTGGTGTATCTGTTGGCCGAACGGTTCAAATGCACCCAGAAGGTCGGGCAGCTCAAAGCCGCACACGAATTGCCGCCATCGGATCCGGAACGTGAAAAGTCCCAGATCAAACGATTACATGCACTATCGCGTGACGCGGAACTTGACCCGGTGTTTGCCGAGAAGTTTTTGAACTTCATCATTGAAGAAGTGATTCAGCACCATAAAGCCATTTCGCAGGAGCAGCAGTGACGGCCCCGGTGGGCCTGGTCGATGGTACATTTGCAGGAACTGATCTCCACGCAGTCTACGAACTGCAAAGCCGCGAAATTGGTCCCCCACATATCCCCGCGCTAGCCGAACTGCCGGACGTTGGACCACACGCCACAGGTGTTGGAAAACTTGCAGCGAACCTCAGCGTGCCCCTGGAACTGCGTTCCTATGGGTGGCAGTTGCAGCATGGTGCACGAATCTCAGCCAGCGACCAACTACGAGCTACATCCCATCGCGATAGTGCCATCCAAGCCATGGCGGATATTGCGGCCGATGATGCCATCCCAGGGGTATCGGTTCGCCTCTTGGGTCCTGTGACCCTGATGATGCTGGGGTGGTTGCCCTCTGGCCAACGGATCCTACGCGACCCAGGTGCTCGCGCAGACATTGCGTCAGCCTGGGCCGAAGGAGCAGCGACCCTGAGTGCTCGCATTCGTGCGGTGCTTGGAGCTACTGCGACCATCGTTATTGACGAGCGCCAAGTCCACCGCGCCGTCACCGGTCGGGTGCCTACCGCCTCAGGTGCTGGTTTTGAACGGTCCATCGACGTGACCGAGGTCCAATCCTATTGGCAAGCCATCCAAAGTCAGGATGCGACCATGCTGTTGGAAACCTCAGGTGAACTCGCTGGCACAGCTGCCCAAGTCGGTGGCATTGTGCTGGATTGGCCGCACGGACGAAGCACAGCAACCGAGCTGACTTGGCAACGCATTGATCATCTCGTGCAGGCAGGAACACCGGTTGCTCTGCATCTAAATCGCCGTGACAACCCGAAGCGTTATGCCGAAGAACTCATCGAGCAATATCTGGATTGGACAGCGAGTCCCAACGGATTAGAGCACGTGCATTTCGTGCACCGATTTGATCAAGCCGGTGCAACGGAAACTGGTTCCGGTCTCCAATGGCTGCGCATGCTGGCCGACCATGCAGCCGGATACGCCGCCACGCTGTAATACCTCTGAACCCAAGGCAGGTAGGTGGCCGGCAAGGCTTACGAAGACATTAGAGTCGACCGGCTGCTTTGAGCCGTAAATACATATCGCCCACCGCCATCGGCAAATCGTCTGGCTGGGCCTCAACGACATCTGCACCATAACGGTTCAGGAGTTGCACCATTTTACGGTTTCGCAGTTTTTGTGTCTCAGCGCTCGCTGCGATAAACGCTGCATGAGAAGACTGGCGCTCCGCTGCCATGGCATCGAGCTCTGGGTCTGCTACCGCAGCCACCAAAACTACGTGACGTTTCGCCAGCACGGGCAAGATGGGAACTAATCCCTCTTGAATTGCGGCAGAATCTAGCGGCGTGACCAAGACAATGAGCCCGCGCTGTTTTGTAACCTTTGATATCTCAGGCGGTAAAATTGACCAGTCGGCGGCCAAAAGACGAGGAAAAACATGTGATAAAGCTGTGGAAACACGGTGCAGCAGATGGCCTTTTTCCTCAGAAGAAGACCGCGTGCGGATGGTCTGGTCTAAAGTCAGGACATCAACCCTATCCCCACCAGCATTGGCAAGCGCAGACATAAAGAGTGCAGCCTCGATGCCGGCATCAAAGCGAGTCTCATCGCCCACCCGGACGGCTGAGGCCCGAGACGAGTCAAGAACGACTACTACGCGGCGGTCACGTTCGGGTCGATACGTGCGTACAATGAGCTCGTCTGAACGTGCTGAGGCACGCCAATCGATGGTCCGTACATCGTCACCTCGAACATACTCCCGCAACGAATCGAATTCGTGTCCCGCACCGGGCGCATGAACAGCAGAGCGTCCCTCGATTTCGCGCAGCTGATGAATCCGGGAGGGTAAGTGCCGTCGAGAACGAAACGGTGGAACCACGGTCACACTACCAGTGGAAGTATGTGTGTGCTGGCGGCCACCCAAACGCAACGGCCCATACGTGCGAACAGTCAGTTTCCGCGTCCGGACGGTGCCGCGACGATTCGGAGTAACCGTCGTGGTGAAACGCTGGCCAGCACCAGCCGGAATATCCATGCGGTGCTCCGGTTGCCTATCGTGTGCCGAGGGCTGCCAGCCGTCGCGAACTCGACCAAGCATTCTGCGCTGCGAATGGTTTGTGACCTCTACCCACACTTCGAGTGGTTCTCCCAAACGAACCTGTTTGTTTTCGCTGCGGTGTAGCGTCACCATCCGCGGAGATGGTGTCAGCAGTAGTTCGATGGCGAACACGAGCAGGAGCACACCTAACAGCCCAAACACCGTGAGATAGCTGGGCCACAACACCATGGGAATGAACCCAAGTATTGCGAGGATGATGAACCGAAACGAAATGAACATTACCGAGGTACCGGCACCGTCGCGGTGAGTCCCTGCAGCACCTGGTCGATACTGACACCATCCATTTCCGCTTCAGGGCGTAGCGAGACCCGGTGGCGTAAGCAGGGTAAGACGAGGGATTGGACGTCGTCGGGGGTCACAAATTCTCTGCCTGTCAACCACGCCCAAGCCTTGGCGGTCTTCATCAACGCCGTAGAACCACGTGGGGAAACACCGCTCTGAAATGACGGCGAAGTTCGGGTTGCTTGGACCAGGTCTACGATGTAGGTCAGCACTTCGGGCGAGGTTTTGATTTGCGCAATTTCGGTTCGGGCTGCCTCAATGGTCTGCTGATTTGCTACCGCCGTCAACCCTGCTGCAATGAGGTCGGTTGGTCGGAACCCCGTGGCATGGCGGTTAAGAATTTCAATCTCCTCGCTGCGGGCGGGAAGATCGAGTTTTACCTTCAGCATGAAGCGGTCCAACTGAGCTTCCGGCAGGGGATAGGTGCCTTCGTACTCAATGGGGTTTTGGGTAGCAATGACCATGAACGGTGTGGGGAGGGGATAGGTTGTCCCATCTACCGATACCTGGTGTTCCTCCATCGCCTCTAGCAACGCGGCTTGGGTTTTTGGCGGGGTCCGGTTGATCTCATCTGCCAGCATAAGGTTGGTGAACACCGGGCCTTCACGGAAGCGGAATTGTGAGGTCGATGTGTCGTAGATGAGGGAACCTGTCACATCGCCGGGCATAAGATCCGGTGTGAACTGCACGCGGGTGTTGTTCAAGTCCATCGCTTCCGACAGGCTGCGGACCAACAGGGTTTTCGCAACGCCGGGAACGCCCTCAAGGAGCACGTGACCTTCGGCGAGTAACCCGATGAGCAACGAGGTCACCGCGTGGTCTTGACCGACGACGGCCTTGGCAACCTCAGCCCGGACATCGTTCAGCGCGGGGCGGGGGGTGTGGTTCACTATGACTCCTTTGTTGGTGCTGCGAAGCGGTCACGCACTTGGTGCTCGAGCTGCTGTAAGTGTTGTGCCCAGGAAACAAATTCCTTGTTGGTGAGTTCGTGGGTCGGTGGGACATAGAGCTGCTGTAGCTCTGTTAACGGTCGGCGAAGTTGTGCTGCGGCTTCTGCCAAGACGGCATCCGGTGCCGTTGCTGGACCTAACTGCAACAATCGAGCTAGCCGGGCAAGACTGGCCTGTTGGAGCATTGCCAACGCATGGTGATGGTATTTTCCTTTGGCATACATTCGGCCGCGGCCCACGGTCGTTTCGGCTGCGGAGACTTCGGCCGGCAATGGTTCGGTGATGATCGGACCGGTCCGGCGTCCGATATACAACAGGAAAAGTCCGGTGACAATGATGCCCCATACGATACTCATCCGCACCCAGTCGGGCAGTTGGACCGGCGAGAGATCGCCGTCTTGATCCGGATCCAGACTGAAGTCCGGTTGGAACCAGATCACGGTGTCGGTCTGCCCAAGCGCCCAAGTAGCCAGCGTGGCTGTACCGTTGTCGTGGAGACCAGCGTTGGAGAGCATCTGCCAATCCGCAAAAACAATGGATCCTTCGGAAGTCTCAGCGTACGCATACGTCTGCTGCTCGGTGCCCGTATCGTCAGTATCGAGCGCAAAGCAGCCTTGGGCTGCATCGCGCAGGATGAGTCCGGAACGAATATTGTTGATATCTGAGGCCTCGCGTGCTGCATCGAGCTGGCAACCTTCCTCGACCTCCAACTGGTCAATCGCCGGTGTCGGAACCGTGGAATCCACACCCTCTACCAAGTATTGCGTCACGGCGTGAGGTGCTCCGGCGAAGACTCGTTGGTCGGCTGGTACAAGGTCTGCTAGTTCCTCAAGCCTTTCGTAGGAGCTGTTTTGCATGGCGGAATTCTTGTCATGGAAGAGCACGGTGGCCTCTGGATAGCTACTCAACTCCGAACGCAATTGCGTCATGGATTGGGCCGGGCGGACTGCGATACCTTGATCCTGTAAAACGCTGGTGATTCCGGCGGCACCCAGGTTCGTTTCGTCGTCAAGACCCAGACTGCCTTCGGTACGCTGGGGTTGGAAAGCAAGCCACGTTAACAAAGCAATCCAGGCCAGGACCACCAGGCTCACCGCGGTGATCCACCCGTATTTTCGTTGCGGGACAGTTTTCATCGAGGGATCAACCTGGCTGGATCGTTGTGTGGGTTATATGCCTGAGGCTGCGCGGTTTGCAGCGACTGTGCCAGCTGCATGACGGTGTCCACTGCATCTGGGGTCGGGGTCATGGAACCGTACACCACTTGGTTGAACGTGCTAGCGGCTTGATCGATGGCGTGACGGTGGTTGGGGAGTATGGCGCCCATCGTCCAACCGAACGTTGTTGCAGTGGTTGAGGGTGTGACTTCGACCAGTTGGCGTTGCTGTGCGTCGCGGACAATCGATCGATAGGCGTGAACATATGCCTGGCCTAGGTCGCCGGACGCGAGGTAACGCTGTGCAGAGGCAAGGTATTGTTCTGCGGTAATTGATGAGTCCACCAGGTCAGGTTCTCTGGCAGCCGTGGGACTCACCGAAGGTCGGAAGTAGCGGATCAGCAGGAACAACAGTATGGCGACCGCGACGATCAGGAGTATCACGATGATGATGCCGCCTGGACCGGAAGAGTCAACATTGAGTGACAAAGCCTCGTTGAGCCAACGTAGGAACCGTTCCCACAAGCTCAGCGAACCATCGACCTCGTAGGAATCGACACGCTCGGTCAGTAGTTTGCGCGCTTCGTCATCGTCGGGAGTCCAGGGTGTTGAACTCATTGAAACGACCCCGGAGGTTGCGGTGGGCCCTGTGGTGGCTGCTGACCATATGAGCCCGGATATGCTCCCGTTTGTGATGTTGGACCGGGCTGTTGTGCATGTATCCCAACAGTGTGACGCCCCGGCATGATCAGGCTGCTGTCATCACCGGTGCTTTGACGCTGGTCAGGCGAAGTGTCAAAACGATCCACCCCAAAGGAAGTGGAGTATTGGGCCGCCAGTTGTTGGAACTGCAGGTGCAAACCCTCTTTTCTAAATCGGTAATCGTAATACAGCCCGTTGGTCACGATCGCCAGCATGTTATAGACGACAAAGGTGATCAGTGTGGAAACGGCACCTATGAGCGTGGTCGCAAGGACGAGGCCGAGGTTGAACTCTGTCTCTGTCCCTGCTCCGAGAATTGCGAAATTACTCACCATGACCATCGGCGTCATGATCACTGCTTGGACGATCGACACAATGACCGTGAATAAAACTCCAATGCCAAAGGTACGCCAAAAAAATCCACGAGTGAGTTGCCACGAACGGCGCATAGCGGCGAAAGGACCAATTTCTTCAACGATCATGGCGGGTACCACCAGACTCCAGCGGGTCATGAAATACAACACGGGGATCATCGGGATCACAAGCAGCGCCAGGATCATGAAGAGCAAGCCAATCACTGCACCGCCGTTGGCTGGTTCGAAGTCGTTAAAGAAGAGATAGACGAAGAACCCGACAAACAGCACAGTCATCAGGATAGCGATCACGAAGCCCGCGAAGATCATCAGCGTTAGCCCAATGAGGCGACCCCAGTGCCCGCGCAAGAGTCGAAAGCCCTGGCCCAAGAATGTCTTGATCCCAATGGCGGCACGTCCAACCATGGTGGAATATATGCCCCAGGTAAAAACGTAGCCAAATACCGTAGCGATTTGGGCCAACAGCATCGAGACGATGATCCAGATTGCAGAAACACCCATGGTCTGACTTATCTGTGCAGCGGGGTCCATCCAGCCGAGGCTTCCCAGCGACCTGCTCAACAGGAACTCTCCGGTGGCGGTCAGGATCGCGGCAAGACCACCGAAGATCAGTGCCGCACCAAAATATAGGCCCGGGGACTTTCGTAGCGTTGAAAACAGCGAGTTGAAATAATCACCGAGGCCCAGCGGGCGAAGTGGCAACGTGCCAGGTTGCGCTACGGGTATGTAGCCGGGCTGATAATTGTGTGGTGGTTGTGGGACACCACCCTGGGGATTCCAGCCATATGAACCACTCTGATACGGGTTTGGTTGCCCTGGATTTGGGCTAGATGGGCCGTAGTGCGACATGCCGTCCTCAATAGTTGTTCGAGCTGGGTTGTCATATACCGTGTGGATCCACTCGGTGGTAAACCAGATTCTAGTCATATGAGACTGGAGGATCGGGGCAATTTCGCCGCGATTACCGGAAATGCCTTTATGAAGAGTCATACCTCTGCTTGTCCGGTAGGCTTTACCCTGGTAATGAGTATGCGAGTTGCGCTGGAAGGAATGCGGTTGAAGACCAAAGTATTAGTGGTTGACGACGATGAAGCGTTAGCCGAAATGATCGGTATCGTGCTGAACAACGATGGTTTCGAAACCTATTTTTGTTACGACGGCGGTCAGGCAAATGACATGTACCGCAGTGTGCGCCCTGATCTGGTGCTGCTCGATCTGATGTTGCCGGGCAAAGACGGTATCGATATTTTGCGTGAACTGCGTAGAGAATCTGACACGCCGGTGGTTATGTTAACCGCAAAATCTGAAACCGCCGACGTGGTGCGCGGACTCGAAGCCGGTGCAGACGATTATGTGCCCAAGCCTTTCAAACCCGCAGAATTGGTGGCTCGCGTGCGGGCTCGCTTGCGCGAAACCGATACCAAGGATTCTGAAACCCTTCAGATTTCAGATTTGACCATCGACGTTGCCGGGCACGAAGTGAGTCGCGATGGTGTTTCATTGAGCCTGACTCCATTGGAATTTGATCTCCTGGTAGAACTGGCACGTCGTCCAGGGCAGGTGCTGACACGCGAAGAACTCCTCGAAGAGATCTGGGGTTATCGCCACCAGGGCGATGCGCGTTTAGTTAACGTCCACGTGCAGCGATTGCGTGCCAAGGTCGAAAAAGACCCGGACAACCCCGAGGTGATTCTCACCGTGCGTGGCGTCGGATATAAAGCCGGCTAGCTCATGTCCACCGACGTCGTGATTCCCGCCGATCCAACACCCGAAGAACCCAAATCCTCGTGGGGGAAACGGGTGTTCAGTGTGTTTAAGCGAACTCGTCGCCGATTTGTTCGCGAGTGGGATTCGTCGATGTCACTGCGCACTGCGGTGATAGCTGCAGCAGCCACGATCATTGGCTCGTTGTTTTTAGCGTTCTTCTTGACCCACCAGATCACAAACGGGCTATTTCAATCGCGCTTCAACCAGGTCCAGGCAGAAGCCAATCATGCCCTGCAACAAACCCGTCAGGTCTTTGAAAATGCCGCGACCGCTGATGAAGAATCTACCACCTCGTTGGTTGCTGATACGCTGCGCCAGCTCACTACCGATGAGACAGCGTTCGCACGAGATTTTCTATTAGTACCACTTGAAGAGGATGACAACCTCTATGTCGGGTCGATGAGTTCCGGTGGGGCAACAGAGCAACTTATTACCGACGACCTGGCGCGGCAGGTGTCGTCTGGCAGCGGCATCTACTACCAGTCGATCTCATTACCTGATGCCGGGTCAACGCAGCCCGGCTTGGCTTTCGGTACCCAAGTCGTTTTGCCACCGGGTGGCTATTATGCGCTGTACTTTATCTATGACCTTTCCGATGTACAGGCCACGATCGATTACCTGATGAACGTGCTGCTGGTGGCCGGCGTTGGGCTATTGGTCATCAATATCGGTATCGCACTGTGGGTTACACGTTCGGTAGGTAAACCTATCCAGCAGGCTGCACAAACCGCCGAATGGTTGTCATCAGGCGACCTCTCGGTACGAATGGACGTTAAACGAACAGACGAGATCGGCTCGTTGTCCGAGTCATTCAATAAGATGGCCGACAATATTCAAGATCAAATTACTCAGCTAGCCGACCTGTCACAAATCCAGCAGCGTTTCGTTTCCGATGTATCCCACGAATTGCGAACACCTTTGACCACGGTTCGCATGGCCTCTGAAGTGCTCTATGAATCGCGCAATGAGTTGGATCCGGTGCTACGACGTTCCACGGAACTCATGCACCACCAGGTCGAGCGGTTCCAAGCGCTGTTAGCCGACCTTCTAGAGATCTCACGGTTTGATGCCGGTGCAGCAGAAGTAACGTTGGAGAAAACCGATCTGCTGCACCTGGTTGCCGACGTTGCTTTGACTGCCCAGCCACTGGCTGATGAGACAGATACGCTGCTGTCGATTGTAACCAAGGGGGATTCATTTACCGCCGAGGTCGACTCTCGACGAATCGAGCGCATCTTGCGCAATCTGGTGAATAACGCGATTGAGCACGGGGAATCACAACCCGTTGACGTCATACTCGAAGGTGACGACACTTCAGTATCGATCGTGGTTCGTGACCACGGCATGGGAATGAGTGAAGCCCACCTCGAACACGTCTTTGATCGGTTCTGGCGTGCCGATCCGGCGCGCACCAGAACCACCGGCGGCTCGGGTCTTGGCTTGGCTATCGCTGTGGAAGACACCCGCCTGCACAACGGCAGCATCGACGCCTGGGGTAAACCCTCACAAGGTTCGGCGTTCCGGGTAACACTTCCAAGAATATCCGGAACCGTTGTTTCAGGCTCCATACCACTACCATTGCCTCCGGAATATGACCGAGCCAAACGCATTGCGCCCCGCGATGTAGATGCTGTGGATCCCGATGACGCCGCCTCGCAGTCCGCAGTATTCAACCGGATCACCGAACAGCATCTGTACCAACCCAGGGACGAGCAATCATGAGATTGGTTCGACTGTTCCGACTTATCATTGCTGGTTTAGCGACCTCGGGTTTGGTCGTCGGTTGTGCCAGCCTCCCACAATCCGGTCAGATTGGTGAATCAGATCAGCAAGCAAACGTAGATCAAAATGTGGCTTACACGTTCAACCCTGCAGGGCCGGCACAGGATGCCACCGCGACGTCGGTGATCAATGGTTTCATTTTAGCAGCGACCGGTATCCAAGGAGATTTTTCCACGGCTCGTGAGTTTTTGACAGATGAAGCCGCAGAAACGTGGGATCCTACCGCCAAGACCACTATTTACACCGGGCGACCCATCGTAGATGCCAAGGAGGGGGACCAATACAGCGTTGAGTTATCATCCGTGGGGACCTTGGATGAGGCTGGTGTATTGGAACTGGCCGACGACGGGGCGACACAGAACTTCGAATTTAGTCTCGTACAGGTTGATGGTCAGTGGCGAATTGATGAGCTCCCAGATGGTATTAACCTTGACTCGGCACAATTCCGGGCGCTGTTCAATACCCAGACGCTCTACTTTTACGATCCCACGTACACGTATGCGGTGCCAGATGTTCGGTGGATGCTCAATACCTCAGATCAAACCGCCACCATTGTGCAGGCGCTACTTGAGGGGCCGGCAGACTATCTTGACGGCGCCGTAGTTTCCGCCTTTGATCAGGATGCAGAACTGTTTCGCGATATCGTACCCGTCTCGACGTCAACCGCCCAGGTAGACCTGACGGATGAGACATTCGCCGACACATCAGAACTCACGCGGCATCGGATGCAACAACAACTGGAGCTGGCCCTGCAGCGATATCCCGGGGTCTCAGACGTTTCCATGACCAGAGAACGATCCATGATTGATCTCGATGAAGCACCCGCGGAATTTACGCCGGCCGATAGCACCGTTACCACCGGCAACACTCAGATTGGTGTGCACTCGGAGACACAACAACTAGTAGCCTACGAAGCGAATTCGACCAGCACCATGGACGGTTTTCCAAACGTGGCAAATTTGGAACCAGCTGATCCTACGATGAACCGACAACGAAATACAGCAGCCTTTCTTAATGCTGACCGGGACACCCTCTATGCAGCCAATGATGCAACGCAGTCCTATGAAATCGCTACCGGTACTGATCTCATCGCACCGTCGATGGACGTCCATGACTGGGTTTTTTCGGTAACCGATGGCAACACAATTATTGCGGCGAAAACTTCTCGTACCGGACAAGTCTTAGAGATCACCCATCCCTGGGCCGGCCAGGACGTCGAGATCACTTCATTGAGCATTTCTCCCGAAGGCACTCGAGCAGCAATCGTCGTCAAACCTGAAGATGAGCCAGCCGAACTTTATCTGACCGGGCTGATCCGAGACGAGCAAGGCCAGCCCCAAGCGTTGGGGAACACATTCAAATTACAAGCCGATGAGCCGCCCAATACCGTGGCATGGTATTCGACGGCAGAAGTGCTGGCTGGGCGCGTGTCCAACCGGGATCGTGTTGAACTTGAGCTCTTGGGCTTCAGCGGACCGTCAGTCAATTTCAAACCCATGTTGGGAATGGTGAATTTCTCTACCGGGGCCGGCAATGTCTATGCTGAAACAGAAGACAATGTCTATCTTCGAGTCGGAAATAACTGGCGAGCACAGCCCGACGCCCCCACGCAACTGTCGTATCCGGGCTGATATCCACAGAACTGCCGCCGTGGGGCCCAACACTTGGATGTATTTGGGAATACTGAGCGTATGCAGTCACTTTTGCACACCCTGGATGTTTTGGCCACGTCTCCTGCCGCCAGAAAAATTGCCCGTGCCTGGCGAGGTATGTCGAATCTCTTGATACCAAACCCATGTGTGTTGTGTGCCTGGGATGACTCCGTGAAACACCAACTGTGCACCCGCTGTACCCAGTTGCTCAAACGTCAGCACGCCCAGGTGATGCAGGCGCAAGACTTTGCTGACGCCCTACCACTCAACATGGTCACGGGCCTGGCCCTGCCGGTCTTTGCGTCGTCCTTCTACACCCCGGAAATGTCGAAGTTGCTGCTTCGCTTCAAAGACCACCAGCGTGTCAAAGCCGCAGGCTTTCTGCAGCCGATCGTCTATCGAACACTGCAGCACGCTGCCGACACCCTGGGCTACTCCTCCTACCGGGTCGTCCCCATCCCTGCTTCCGGCGCAAGTATAAGAAAACGAGGTTACAATCCGGTCGTAGCGATGTCGCCCAGAATAATCCCGCCGAGGATGCGCTATGACGTTGCAACTCTGAAAACCCGGTGGCACCTCTTTAGCCGCTCGTCACATGCCGGTACCGGCATGCAGTCTCGACGTGATAATTCCCGTAAGAAATTTCGGGTGGCGCGCCGTCATAGTCCACCGGCAGAGCCAGTAATACTCGTCGATGACGTCCTGACCACGGGAGCCACGCTCGCCGCAGCGACGAGAACGCTGGAAGCTGTGGGTTTCGATGTTGTCGCCGCGGTCGTGGCATCAACCGTGATGCCGCGGAATTAGTTGCCTGAAGCACTCAAAAATCAGTATTCAATGAAATGTTCTAGAACGTAGCACCAGAACTTATCGTTCAGGCATCCACCAGGTACCATGGGGATGACCCAGCGTAGGCGGTGAGGCAAAGCGATTCACGTGTTGTTTCACCGCTGACTTTATTGCACTAAGTACTACGAGGAGGATTTGATGGCTTTAGACATCAATTACCTGGCCCGCGATACAGATCTTACGGACGACTTCCGTACCTATGTTGAAGAGAAATTCGACAAGATCTCGTCATTGACCGAACAAGCACAGCGTCTGGAGGTCAAACTCGTTTCCCGTGAATCACATACCGGGGCCTCTGGTTTGGTTACCGCAGAGCTTACACTGCATTCACCTCGTAACGTGGTCCGTTCCGAAGCGAATGATAATGATAAACAGATAGCGTTCGACCACGCATTCGCTCGACTACAAGAGCGTCTTCGTCGGCTACGTGAACGTGCAAAGAGCGGTCGACGTCGTCCATCAGTGCAAGAATTGACACAGAATTTTGCGCCGGTCCCTTCCGATGTCTCGTTGGTTGAAGAAGTACTTGAGCAACAAGCCGCAGAAGCTCAAGAACAGGCAGAACAAGAACGCTTGGAACAAAACGGCGATATTCCGGTGACGATTCGTCAGAAAATATTCCCAACCCAAAAAATGACTCTCGACGACGCCATTGACAATATGGAGCTGGTGGGCCACGATTTCTACCTCTTTATCGATGAAGAATCAGAGTTACCATCCGTTGCATACCGACGTCGTGGTTGGTCCTACGGCGTGATCGCCATGGGCGAGGAAGAATCTGAGACGGTACGTGATTATCGTCAAGCTGAAGCCTAAAGCTCAGTGCTAAAGTATGATGCCCCATCGGCAACGGTGGGGCATCATGTATGTGAAGACCTTTCAGTTTGGCAAGTGCACAGACTTGCGACGTAGACTGTCAAGAGTGTGCGGTAACACCGCCAAGAGTCGAAGATTTCGGGAGAAAAAGACACGTGGCATCATTTATTGAACGGATTTTGCGAACCGGTGAGAAGCGGACCCTCAAACGGTTGTGGCAATACGCAGACGCCGTGAACATGGTAGAAGATGACTTCGCTGCGCTCTCAGACGCTGAGCTACGTGCCGAGACAGATTCGTTTAAACAACAAATTGCCGACGGTGTAAGTCTCGATGCGTTACTTCCTGAGGCATTTGGCGCTGTTCGTGAGGCCGCTTCTCGTACCGTAGGGTTGCGCCACTTTGATGTGCAGCTGATGGGCGGGGCCGCGCTGCATGAGGGCCGGATCGCCGAAATGAAGACCGGTGAGGGTAAAACATTGGTGGCTACTGCACCGGCATACCTTAACGCACTCTCCGGCGAAGCCGTGCATATTGTGACCGTTAACGACTACCTCGCTGAGTACCAGTCTGAACTCATGGGCCGTATCTTCCGGTTCCTCGGTATGGAAACCGGCGTGATCTCCTCTGGTCTCCCGCCATCACAGCGCAAAGCTCAATACGATGCAGATATTACCTATGGCACCAACAACGAGTTTGGTTTCGACTACCTACGGGACAACATGGTCATGTCGAAAAACGACATGGTCCAACGCGGACATGGTTTTGCGATCGTCGACGAGATTGATTCGATTCTCATTGACGAAGCCCGCACCCCGCTGATTATCTCCGGGCCAGCCCAAGGCGACGTATCTGGTTGGTATTCCCAGTTCGCAAAACTTGCACCGAGACTCAAGCGCGACACCGATTATGAAATCGATGAAAAGAAGCGCACCGTTTCTGTACTGGAACACGGGATAGACAAGGTCGAAGATTGGCTTGGTATAGATAACCTCTACGAGTCTGCCAATACACCGCTTATCGGGCACTTAAATAATGCCATCCGCGCCAAAGAGCTCTTTCAACGCGGCAAAGAATATGAACTCATCGACGGGGAAATTCGCATCGTCGATGAGCACACGGGCCGCATGTTGCCTGGTCGCCGGCTTTCTGATGGCCTGCATCAGGCAATTGAAGCCAAGGAGAAGGTCAAGGTTCATGCTGAAAACCAGACGCTAGCGTCGGTGACCCTGCAGAACTACTTCAGAAAATACACAAAACTTTCGGGCATGACCGGTACCGCCGAGACTGAAGCAGCAGAATTCATGTCCACATATGAACTTGGTGTTGTACCTATTCCAACCCACAAAGAGGTTCAACGTGTTGATCGGCAAGACCTGGTTTACAAACACGAAAAAGCGAAATTTGCTGCTGTCATTGAAGATGTGGCAGAACGTCACAAGAATAAGCAGCCGGTGCTCATCGGTACGACGTCGGTGGAAAAATCGGAGTATGTTTCGAAACTGCTGGCTAAAGAAGGCATTAGGCATGAAGTTTTGAACGCTAAAAATTATGCTCGCGAGGCTGCCATTATTGCCGATGCGGGTCGACCGGGTGCGGTGACCGTTGCGACGAACATGGCCGGTCGCGGTACAGACATCATTCTTGGTGGTAACGCGGAGTTCGCAGCCGTTGCTGAAATGAATCGCAGGGGTCTTGATCCTGAAGAGCATCCTGAGGAATATGAAAAGGTGTGGTCCGAGGTCTTCGCGCAAGCTCAGGCGGACACTGAACAAGAACGTGAAGCCGTTAAGGAAAGTGGCGGACTGTACGTTTTAGGTACTGAGCGTCACGAATCTCGTCGTATCGATAATCAGCTACGTGGCCGTTCGGGCCGTCAAGGGGATCCAGGGGAGTCGCGGTTCTACCTGTCTATGACCGACGATCTGTTGCGACTGTTCAACGCTGGTATGGCCCAGCGTGTTATGGGTATGAGCAATTTCCCGGACGATATGCCGCTTGAAGCCAAGATGGTGACCAAGGCGATCGAACGTGCACAGGCGACCGTTGAGGAGCGAAACACCCAGCAGCGCAAAGACGTGCTGAAGTACGACCAGGTCATGAACTCTCAACGTGAAGCAATTTACAACGACCGGATCCAGATCCTCGAAGGAGAAGACCTCCAGAGCAGGATAGAGGACTTTATTGAAGACTCTGTCTCCGACATCGTTGATGATGCATATCAGCTCGACAAGCATGAAGAACTTGATGCAGATCAGCTGTGGCAGAATCTGCGCGGGCTCTACCCTGTGTCGCTTACACAAGAGGACATGGAAGAGGAGTTCGGATCACTTTCAAGGATCAAACCGGAAGAACTCAAACGAGAATTCATCTCCGATGCCAAAGTGCTCTACGGATTACGTGAAGAGGACTTCGGGGAGGAACTGATGCGTGATCTTGAGCGCCGCGTGCTGTTGGAATCCATTGGTCAGAAGTGGCAAGAGCACTTGTATGAGATGGACTACCTGCGTGAAGGTGTTGGACTGCGTGCAATGGCACAGCGTGATCCGCTAGTCGAGTACCAGCGCGAAGGACACACGATGTTCCAATCTATGATGCAAGCAGTACGCGAAGACGCAGTCTATAAGCTCTTCAACGTCCAATTCCGGAAACCTGAAGTAAAAGCTGGATCTTCGTTGCCCGGGGTTGCCGGTGACTTTTCGAAGATCGCGAACTTTGGCAATCAGCAACAGCAGCCGTTGCAATACTCAGGTCCTTCTGCTGCAGCACCGGGCACGGCTGTCACCCAGACTCGCGCTGCCGATGGCCAGACCGTCAAACAACCTCAAAAATCTCGAGAAGAGCGCAAGGCAGATGAGCGTGCAGCGCGCAAGGCTGCCAAGAAAGCTCGGAAGAATTCCTAACCAATCTCGAATGCAGTCACTTTCCAACGCTCCCGGCGTAGACTGAGACGCATTGCGACTGCGCGTGCGCGCTGACCAACGCGGATGGTCATGGAGGTTTCCCAATCTCCATTTTCGCGTGCCTCAGCGCGGACTGCGATGGGAGTAATCGAGGGCACTGAAGTAACTCCCGGTTTATTGCACTTTGCTACAAGGTGGTTTCCGCTCACGGTACGTTCAACCCGGGCACGCAGTTTCTGGAATAGTTCCATCTCTATCCAAGAACTGAGCTGCCTGAATGGACGTATTCCAAGTTCAGCTTCAACAAAAGCAGCGGCTATCGTCTGCGTCATCTTTTTGATCGCTTCGCGCTGTTCAACGTGCCAGCGATCAGCAACCTGCGGTTCACCAGGTTTATGTAGTGAAACGACATTGGACCGTGTGTGGTGTGTGCGACGCAGCTGTTGTGGAGCGTATTCGTCTGCAGGATCGGTCAATGGTAATGCAAGCTGGGGTCTTTGGACAGTAGCAAGGAGATCAGGGCGTGATACTTGACGAATGGTCAGTTTCTGTTCAGGAACGGATCTTAAGTGTCTCGTTGCTGTCGTATCGCTGGTGTCT
Source organism: Candidatus Yaniella excrementavium (assembly GCA_019115865.1). Classification (GTDB taxonomy): domain Bacteria; phylum Actinomycetota; class Actinomycetes; order Actinomycetales; family Micrococcaceae; genus Yaniella; species Yaniella excrementavium. The sequence goes on from DXCT01000101.1 coordinate 53,755, forward strand.
TCGGGTTCTAGGTGTAGTGGTTCAGGCAGTGCAGTTGACATGCTTTATCCTCATTTCGTGTGAAGGTACTGAGTGATTTAGTGAGTAAAAGGTGGAGCTTTCAAGATGGTTCCGGGGGAGAGCATATGAGGATCAGGACCAATCAGGTCGCTATTGTATTGCCACCATTGCCGCCAACGTTGGTCGATCTGTGGAAGCGTTGAGTCTGCTCCCAGCTCTTGATGGGCAATATCCCACAGGCTGTCGCCGGTTTGTATTACGATCGTGGGCCCTTCGTGACTACGATCAGGATTCGGGTCTGCAATATACGGCGAGGGCATCGGTTTTTGGGGCAAGTAGGCCTTGGTAGGGTCTGGTTGTGTGCTCTTCTGCTCGACGTCGTCGCGCGAGGAGGGTTGTGTGACAGGAATCGTAGTGGTTTGACGTGGCATGGGATTGACCGGGCTTTTATCACCATCCCTGGTTGCCGTGGTATCAGGAACAGCCTCAGACTGGATTTGATCTGACTGGTGAGGTTGAGGGGAAGCAGCCGATGATTCCGTTGCAGCCGGACTTTCGGTTGGTCGATGACGTGCCGATGCATCCGAAGGAGACTCGTCGTCATGTGTGATGTCAGCCGTCGGGGATGAACCCGGGTCATGGCCTGTTGCAGCTGGTATTTCTGCAACTTCTGGCATGAAAGGGTTCATGCTCTGGGTTGATGCGATTTCTGTGGGTTCCACATCAGGCTCTTCAGTGGCGTATGCCTGTGACCCTAACGTCAGCTGGATCCCCAGAGCCGAGATAATAATTCGTTGCAAGAATTTCGGAGTAAATAGCGCCGCCCAGTATCCAACGACTCTATTTTTGGTTTTTGTGGCAATGACAAGACCAAGTCCGGCAAAAATGACGATCCCTGACAACGCACATAGGCCGATGCCCACGAATCCACAGAATAGTGCGATCCAGTATTCCAGCATTTGGATTGAAGTAGCAGCAGGGTTCTGTTGCCATGTTTGGCCCATCCACCACAGCAATGGGCCAGCGAGCAGCACCAGGGCCGCAAGTACTATATCTTCAAGCTGTGCTGAACGCTGTTGAGGTGTTCCACGATGCTGCCGCATGCCTTCTCCTGGATCCAAGTTGCTATAAACGATGAATGTAGCTTTGCACACATAATATTTGAATGTCAATGAGCCATGTTAATTACTTTGCAGCATGTTAGATGCATTTTGGTAAAATTCGTTGGACTCCGGTACGGGCCGGCTGAGTTTATGAAGTCGCTGTGAGCGACGTTCAGAAGCTGCAATTCGGCTCTAGTGGCGCTATTGTGATTTCATGCGATGGAACGACCTCTTTGCTGACTTAGAAGCGCAATTAGAATTCGGGCAATGGCAGGCCGTGGAACAGGATGCTGCGGAGCTGACCAGGGGTATGTGGGCCGACTTGTCGCTGATGGATAGATTGCGCGGTGCCCTTGGGCAGCAAGTCCGTATTGTGCTGCAGGATGGCCGAGTTCAAGCGCTGGAACTGCGTGCCGTGGGTCCTTCTTGGGTAGGAGGTAGTGCTGAATTAGGTGCCGTGGTTCTTGGTCGCGACGCTATTTTAGGGATTGAAGGTGGGCTTCAGCGTGCCACCGTTCCGTCACGGCCATTACATGCAGGGCCGAGTATGGCCTCAATCTATCGCGCGCTTGGTCGGCGTCGTGAAGTTTTGCAGGTCCTGGGAAAGCATGGAGAAACCCTCGCAGAGGGAACAATAGACCGGGTGGGTAAAGATCACTTTGACATAGCGATGCATGCACGTGATGAATTTAGGCGTGGCGCCTCGCTGCGGGGCGTGCGAGTTATACCCTTTGAAGCGATCTTGCTAGTTCGTGCGTCGCCCATGAGCCTGAATGACATCTGAGTGTTGATTGAGTAGGTCACTGGTGCTGGACATCGCGTTGATGATCCGTTTCAACGACTCGCTGACGCTGCTCTTCGTGTAAGTGGTCGATAAAATCTTCGAATTTTTGCGAGTCAACGCGCCATTGGCCTCGTCCGCCGATCTGAAATGCTTCGAGTTCGCCTTTGAGGACCATGGTTCGAACAGCGGCGGTCGAAACCTGGAGTTCTTCTGCAACATCCGTAAGGGTCAGAAAACGTGGCATTGCAGCTCCTGTTGATCTGGATAATTGATGGATTTTATTGTCTTTAGGATACTCTAGATTGATATTGTTCACAAGTGCGTCTATATGCATATTCCTGATGTTCTTGCGGTTTTCGGTATTGTTCGACCTGACTGGGGGAACCAGGCCTTTCGTTCTTGAGTGCAATACGCCACAGTAGATGCTGGAAACTCACACCGAGGGATAATATATGAACGAAAAACCAATAGAAGCGTCTCGCATACGGACTCCCGGTTGGCGTGATCCGCGATTAATCGTTGGCATCATTCTTGTCTTGCTTTCTGTCACGGGTGTTGTTGCACTTATCCAAGCCATGGACTCCAGGCAGGGCTACTGGGCTGCTTCCGTGGACATTGTTCCGGGTGCCGAAGTTAGCGCCGAAGATTTTCATGCCGTGCAAGCCAGTATGTCCGAGTCGTCTGACCAATATTGGTTAGCAGCTGAGCAACTACCGTCGAGATTTCTCGTCTCATCCACGATTCGACAGGGTGAAATGCTGCCAGTCCAAGATGTTGCGGAAGCTGATCCAGACGGACGTCAACAAGTTGGTGTCCGCGTGTCGAAGGATATGCCATCAGCGGTCTCAATTGGTACCCGAGCCGATGCCTGGGTTGCACTAGCCAGTGCTGATGGGCGTGGCTATGACGAGCCAACAAAACTCGTGAGCAATGCTGAAGTAGTCGGCATCAGCGATAACTCTTCGGCCTTTGCAGCAGCTGAAACGACTACGGTCTATTTGATGCTCTCCGAGGAAGCATTGCCCACCGTGCTCGATGCACAAGCTAATGGTGCCCAGATTTCGCTTGTACCAACGACCGGCGGTAAGTAGCACTTCATGCAAACACTGAATGTCGCGACAACCATTAACCCGCGTTTTGACCATGTTACGCCGATCGAAGCGACTCGTTCAGCGGTAACCATTAGTAACCGTTGCCATGTGATTGCGGAGCTGATGGCAGTAGCCCGATCCGGGCTTGTCGACGTTGTGTTAGTCGCCAATGACCTTGAAATGCTTAACCTAGAGACTTTGCAACAGTTGGCAGATGGGGACGGCTATGGACCCAAAGTAGCCGCGATCAGCGACGTGGCTGAAGATCGCCAGCGCCTCAGCACTTTAGGGATTCCCGTGACCTCACCGGACTTGCCTGGCTCAGAGCTTGTGCAATGGCTCCAAGAAGTCCATCAATCCATCGCACCGGTAGAGATTTCCGCAGAACTGAGTTTAGAAGAACTACGCTTTCTTGAGGACGTGGATCCGGACGTACAAATTGTTCCCCAAAGTATTGAGCAACCCCATCAGACAAGGCGCAGAGGACGTAGAGCTGCACCTTATGACCCCGCCCAGGATTTTCAAGCAGCTGCGTTGTCGGAGCTATCTCCTGACGAATCTGACAAAAAAGCAGCAGACGTGGTGTCAACTCCCGCCGATGCACCGGTAGGCGAGCACCAGAACCCCGTGCTCACAGAGCAGCACCGGCGGGTGGAAGTTGACCAGGACCCAGTGGGTCACGTGATGGCGGTCTGGGGACCGATCGGTTCACCAGGCGTCACGACGATGGCAGTCAATCTCGCTGTGGAATCAGCCTTGGCCGGATACAAAACGTTGCTCATTGATGCTGATACCTACGGTGCTGCCGTCGCAGTCCATCTTGGTTTATTGGATGATACTGCGGCTATCGCACAGGCCTGCCGCGCAGCGGAACACCATGGCATTGATGCGTACTCGTTAGCAAAATTTACTCAACATGTTGCAGTTGGCGAGGCTCATGTGGATGTCATCACCGGTCTGACTCGAGCTGAACGCTGGCCACAATTGCGCGCTGCAGCATGGACAGAAGTGTTAATGGCGGCACGTGCAGGTTGGGACCAGATAGTAATCGATTGTGGCTTTGGTTTAGAAGAGGATGAAGAGCTCAGCTTTGATATACCGGCTCCACAGCGCAATGCTACAACTGTGACAGCTGTTCGCACAGCCAACACCGTTATAGCCGTGGGGACCGGCGACCCCGTAGGTTTCGTCAGATTCATGAAGGGAATAGAACTTCTAGCCGAAACCACCAAAACGCAAGTCGTGCCGGTGATGAATAAGGTGACCGCGATGACCTCCGGGGTCGGGCCAAAACATCAACTGACCGGAGCTTGGGAACGTTTCGGGCCTTCCGCCGATTTAGCCTACTTTATTCCGTGGGCGCCGGAGATTGTGGCTGACGCTTTACTGACGGGTAAAACGCTGGCTGAAGCTGCTCCGAAATCCGAACTGCGTCAAGGGATTCGTAAACTCCTAGTGTCGTCAGCGCCAAAGCTGGTGTCGTCGTATTCACCTGACCTACCGGACGTACAGGCCAAGACCGCGCGGATACGTCATGTTGTTTCGACTTTCAAGAAGCGGCTCATAGGGAGCCGGTGATGATCTCGACAGGCGCTCGTGTTCTTCAACCCTGTTGTCTGATCAGCTCGAGGAGCTAATGTGTGGTGTGGCGGCAATGGCGCCGCCGGTAAGTATTTTTTCACACAACAGAAAGATGCATAATGCCCGCAAATGATCCGTTGTGGACAGCGCCGTCCGCAGGTAGTCAGATCCAAGCCACCGACGAACTCATGGAAGTCTACTTTCGGCACATCTCTCCCGAGGACCAACGTGAACTTGGTGAAGACGGTCGAAAGGCCATGGTCCAATCGCATTTGGAACTGGCGGTTGAGGCTCGTGGCGAACCTACAATTGGCATCCTGAGGCAACCACGACACGCTGTGGTGCAAGTCGTGCATCCGGATATCCGGTTTCTAGTCGATTCCGTATCGGCAGAGCTGAATAAGTTGGATGTGCCGATGTCTGTAATTGTCCATCCAATTGTGGTGGCCCAGCACGAGCAAACAGATCAGCGGCTCTCGGCAATCTTTGAACTTCCTCCCCATCAGCCGAGACTTTCTGGCGATGCTGTCATGCCGCTGGAACATATTCCTGCTGCTCCCGAGGGGTATCAGTCTGAACTACAGTCTTGGATATCGATTCAGACAGGTGTTCCGCTAGACGCGGATCAAGCCGGAACTCTCGAATCGGCAGTGAAGGCAGCGTTAGCCGATGTGCGTTGGGCTAATGAAGACTTCCAACTGCTCAAGCAAGCCGCCACCCGAACGGCAGAAGCTCTCCGTGACGAGGCCCCTGAGACAGCGAGGGGAGTGGAACCTGCTGCCGAACTGCTCGAGTGGATGCACGCTGACAATTTCGTGTTTCTTGGCTATCGTGAATACGATTTGGCCACAAACGGCGACGGCAAACAGTACTTGGATGCCAATCGTGAGACTGGACTCGGTGTGCTCCGAGAACAAACATCGACCGCACGCCCGCTCACAGAACTTGGGCAACAGCAGATTGATAATCCCAATCCGCTGATCATCACCAAGACAAATTCACGGTCTCGGGTCTACCGCAATGCCTACATGGATTTCATTGCAGCCAAAAAGTACGACGACCAAGGAACGGTGGTTGGAGAGCGACGCTTTATCGGGCTGTGGCGCCCCACTCTTGAGGCCCTACCTATCGACCAGGTGCCATATGCGCGGGAATTGGCGTCGCAGGTACGTGAAGAAGCTGGCTTTGCCTTCGACTCTCACTCTGCTGCAGCATTAGATCACGAGTTGGATCGGTATCCGCTCGATGAGATGCTGCAAATGGAGCCCAACGAAATATTGGACACCATGCTGGGCATACTCAGCCTCGGACAACGCCGCAAAACCAGGCTTTTCTTACGTCCCGATATTTACGGACGGTTTATGACCGCCATGGTATTTTTGCCACGTGATCGGTATAACACTTCGGTTCGTTTGCGAATCCAAGAGGTTCTGGTTCAGCACCTCAACGCAGAATCACTAGATTATAGCGTTCACCTTGATGAATCAGTTTTGGCCAGGGTGTTCTACCGCATCCAGCTTCCACAAGACTGGCAAGGTTACGACACGGTGGATCATAGCACCATCGAAGATGAACTTGTCATGGCCGTGCGCTCTTGGAAAGAGGGCGTAGATATTCAGGCTGTCACAGTCTTTGGGGAGAACTCGGGAATTGAAGCGGCACAGGTGTGGGATGAAGCCTTCCCACCCAACTATCGAGTCCGTTTTGGCATCGACGATGCGATGGAAGATATATCGCGGTTTACTGCATTAGATGGTCGGCGACCAGCGATTTACCTCGTGCCGGGTGAAACTGGCGCACGGATGAAAATTTATTCCACCAGGTCGATCACCCTGACCACGCTGATGCCTATTCTTGGCGAACTCGGAGTGGAAGTAACTGACGAGTACCCTTTCCGTATTACTCCACGAAATCGAGATACCTACTATCTCTACGACGTGGGACTACTGGCCGGCGATGACGTAAATATCAGCAGCGTGGGCCAACTGCTTGAAGATACCGTAGCGGCTGCCCTCGTAGGTGATATTGCGGCAGATTCTTTCAATAAGCTGGTTTTGCACCAGGGCCTTGCTCCCAATCTTGTGGCAGTCCTACGAGCTTACGGCCACTATCTGCGTCAACTGCAGGTACCGAACTCGCTGCAGTTCATGGCAGAAGTGCTGTTAGCCAATCCAGCGGTTACAGCTGGGCTGGTCGAATACTTCGAAACCCGATTCGACCCGAACCTGGACTGGGTCGATACAGAACCTGAAGGACAGGCATCAGCAGAGCGTCTGGAAAAACTCGGCACAATCGTTGACTCCCTCCATAAACGAATCGATCAAGTGGCAACGCTCGACGCTGATCGACTGCTCCGTCAGTTCCTCACTGTCATGCAAGCTACCGATCGTACCAACGTATATACCGGACACGGTTGGCACAGTTTCAAATTGGCGCCGCAACGAATTCCGTTTGCGCCACACCCTCAGCCGCTCCATGAAATCTGGGTGCACTCACCAGAGATTTCCGGCGTCCACTTCCGCTTTGGTGCTATTGCTCGTGGCGGACTACGTTGGTCTGACCGACGCGAAGACTTCCGTACCGAAGTGCTCTCGCTCGTGCAAACACAGCAAACGAAAAACGCAGTTATCGTGCCCCAGGGAGCCAAAGGTGGTTTCTACGCTCACCAACTGCCTGATCCAGCCGTGGACCGTGGCGGCTGGATGGAAGCAGGCCGCGAAGCCTACCGGACCTTCATGCGGGGCATGTTGGACATCACTGATAATCAAAAAACCGTTGATGGTCAACGCATCATGTATACCCGTGACAACATCATCCGGTACGACGCCCTCGACTCCTATCTGGTAGTTGCTGCTGATAAAGGTACAGCAGGATTTTCGGACACGGCCAATGAAATTGCAGCCGAGTATGACCACTGGTTGGGTGACGCGTATGCTTCGGGTGGTTCTGTTGGGTATGACCATAAAGAAATGGGAATTACCGCACGCGGTGCATTCGAATCAGTCAAATCACACTTTGGCACGATGGGTGTGGACGTAGAAACCGAACCCTTCACGGTAGTCGGTATCGGAGATATGTCGGGTGACGTCTTTGGTAACGGGATGCGTCGGTCACGGCACACCAAACTTGTGGCAGCATTTAATCACCTGCACATCTTCATCGACCCAAATCCCGACCCCGAGGTCGCTTTTGAGGAGCGTGAACGACTGTACTTCACACCGCGTTCGACCTGGCGAGATTATGATTCCGACCTCATCTCGGACGGGGGAGGTGTCTTCGATCGGTCTGCTCGGTCTGTGCCCATCACTGAGGGCATGCAGCAGGTCTTTGGTATTCCCAGCGATATCAAAGAAATGACCCCAAATGAACTACTCAAGACCATACTGCAAGCACCCGTGGATCTAATCTACAACGGTGGTATCGGTACCTACATCAAAGCAGAGGATGAAACTCACGATGATGTAGGGGACCGGGCTAATGATGCGATTCGAATCAATGGTGCCCAGATTCAAGCTAAAGTCGTCGGCGAAGGAGGCAACCTCGGTGCCACCCAAGCTGGGCGAGTCGAAGCAGCACGTCATGGGGTCCTGATCAATATGGACGCTATTGACAACTCGGGAGGCGTGGACGCCTCCGATCACGAAGTCAATATTAAAATTCTGATCGACACCATGCTGGCTGAAGGCGTCATTAGTCATGATCAGCGGACTGATCTACTGCTGTCTATGACCAATGAAGTCGCAGATCTCGTGTTAGCCACCAACGTGGCACAAAATGCGTTACTGCGGTTAGAAGAAGGACTGGAAGACGACTGGACTCCAACGCTGATTCGACACACAGCATGGCTCGAAGAACATGCTGGGCTGAACCGTGAGCAAGAGGCTATCCCGAGTGAAGAAGAACTTCGGAAGCGGCTCAATGAGGGCGAAGGGTTCGTCACCCCTGAACTGGCGGTTCTCGCGTCGTATACCAAAATTCAGTTGATGCAGGACCTGCTGGATTCCCCACTAGTCGAAGATGAGTGGTTCAATAACTGGCTGTACGCCTACTTCCCAGAAACACTACGGCAGCGTGCCGGTGACACGATACTTCGTCACCCACTGGCACGTGAAATCATCGCAATGCTGGTAGCTAATCACGTGATCGATACCGGCGGTATCACCGCAGTATTCCGAGCCCAGGAAGAAACTGGGGCAGACGTTCGAACAGTGGTTGAGTCGTTCGTGGCTGCTCAAGAGATCTATTTGATCAACGAGTACCGCCGCGAGCTTGAAGCACTGCCAAACTCCTTGGATGCACAGGTGCGGTGGGAAGCCGGCTATGGACTACGTCGTCTAACCGACCGTCTCACCCGTTGGATCATTCATCACCAACGTGCCGACCTGGCGATGGAGCAGCGGATTGCAGCCTATCAAGATCAAGTGCAAGCGCTGCTGCCTACATTGACGAAGATGTTTATCGGCGAAACCAAGCAGCGTTTCGAATATGATCGTGACCGGCTGATCACAGCCGGCTTCTCACAAGACCTGGCCGCCAGAAGCGCCAGAATCTTTGAGGCGTATTCACTGCTGGATATCGTGGAGTTGTCGGAGTCAATTGACGTCGATGCTCGACGAGTTGCCGGTGTATTCTTCGCGCTACATGAGGAATTCGGCGTCAGTAACCTCCTGGAACTCATTACTGGACTGTCACGGCACACGCGATGGGATTCGTTATCACGTGTCTCAATGCGTGAAGATCTCTACACCTGGTTGACCGAGCTCACAGGTTCCGTTGTGCTTACAGCAGGCAACGAAGAGATGGATGCCCAGGAGGCCGTCAAACACTGGGAAGCAGATCACGCACGGCGCGTAGCTCGAGTCCGGACTTTCCTGGATGGTGTTTCAGAACAGCTCCAAGAACAAGCTCACAGTCAAGGTGATACAGACCTGTCGATGCTCACCGTAGTGCTACGGCGTTTGCGCACGCTGATCCTCTAAAAACGACATACCGTCCGATGGCCCGGGGGACGAGGTTACGCTACATATATGTACACCTCGTCCCCCGGGTCATTGATAGCTGATCGGCACAGGCCACGTCTTGAACTCATCATTTCTGAATGGCAGATCGTGGCCGATCTGTCGTTCTGCGATACTGTCCTGTGGTATCCCAGCGGTGATTCATATCTTGCGCACGCACAGGCCCGCCCAGTGACGGCCCAGACCAGCCTGCCGCAAGACATGACTGGCTCTGGGCCACCGACGAACCTCATGCCACTGCTAAAATACGTATATACCAGCGGGGAACCCGTGGTCGGCAGTGACGAATATCCTTATGGGCCACCAGGCATTGCGGCGTGGCCGGTAGCGTGGCAAAACGAAATCATCGCGGTGGTAACCGTGCATCAAAACCTGGTCTCACAGCGTCATGCCTCGCGGCTGGAAGAAATCTACCGAAAATCGGCCAATGACCTCTTCGTGATGATGGCAAATGGTGTTTGGCCGGCGGAAGACTCCAAAGCTTCGTCGACTAGCCACGGAAACCCCAGAGTGGGCGATGGGCTGGTCCGGATTGATTCATACGGCTTAGTTATCTATGCGTCTCCCAATGCAACCTCGGCGTTTCGAAAACTTGGAATTCGTGAATCGATGGATGGTCGCCAGTTATCCCGTCTGGTTACCAATGAGCTTGATCAAGGTACACCGATTAATGAAGCGATGCCGTCGGTTTTATTTGGCAGGCAATCTGCCCGGGTTGATATCGAAACGCGAAAAGTTGTCCTCTCCGCACGTTCGATCCCATTGATTGACCAACAGGGGACCAGGTTCGCAGCCTTGGTATTGCTACGCGACATCACAGAAATTCGTCGACGTGATGAGCAGCTGATAAGTAAAGACGCTACGATTCGTGAAATCCACCATCGGGTCAAAAACAACCTGCAAACAGTTGGATCATTACTACGGATGCAATCCCGCAGAATGCAATCTGATGGTGCCCGGCATGCGCTGCTCCAAGCCATGTCTCGGGTGGACGCTATCGCACTGGTCCACGAGACGCTGTCCCAAACCATGGATTCCACTGTAGACATGGATGACCTTTTGAACAGACAGTTCACGATGGCAGTTGATATCGCTGCAGAATCCAGGCCGCTGACAACCACCATCGAGGGGAGTTTCGGGGAGTTACCTGGACAGCTAGCGACACCACTGGCGCTGGTGGTCAACGAATTGGCGACCAATGCTGTTGAGCATGGCACTGAGGCTGCAGGGGGCAATATCCAACTGGTGGTCAAGCGGTATCAACCACTAGGACAGTCTCACCCCTACCTCAAGGTAGAAGTCGTAGATGAGGGAATCGCTGGCGCACCGGAGGCAGTGCATTCAATTGGTAATGGTCTCGGAACGCAAATTATTCGAACACTGGTCGAATCAGATCTTCGAGGCACAATTACTTGGCAACGCGAGCGATCTAATGCTGCCGGGGCTGGGGGGACTCGAGCCATGGTAATAATCCCACTGGACCATTAACCAAAGATTGGTGTTGCACAGATTGTGCAACACCAATCTTTGGTTAAGGAGTTATTAGGAGGCGCGTCGGGCACGAGCTTTACGGCGTTTTAACGCACGACGTTCGTCCTCGCTCATACCGCCCCAGACACCCGAGTCTTGCCCGGTGTCGATGGCCCACTGCAAGCAGACTTCCTGCACCGGACACGTACGGCAAATTGCCTTGGCCTCTTCTATCTGCAGTAGTGCAGGTCCGGTATTACCTACCGGAAAGAAAAGTTCCGGATCCTTATCAAGACAGGCTGCGCGACTGCGCCAATCCATACTGATCGCTCCCTAAGATAACGCTGTGTCAGCGTCAATAAAAAGTGTGTACTCGTCAGTAACTCGAAAACGTGCGGCCTTATTGCATCGACGTTTTGTGCACCCATGACAAAGTGAGTACTGATCTTCGTTAATGTGTTATGAACCAGCTTTTCACGGAGTGTGCACCTGTTCAAGAGTTTTTTCCAGAAATATCCGCAAATCGGCGAGTCGTTAATCACATTGACGATATTGTGGCCTCTCGATGATGCCACGATCACATCCTGAGTTGTGGCGACGACTACGCTTGGACGATACGTTCAATCGTTGGACATTCCAGTTTTTACCACGGAGTAACTTCATGAAACAGACCCCGCAAAGCACGTATCCGTCACCGGCCGTGTTGTTTATTGTGGCGGTGGTGGTTGGTCAAGCCATCGCTTTAATCGTCAACGCTATCTTGACGATTGTGGATCCAGACTCTCAAGAGTTACCACCCTCGGCAACAATCTTTTTGATGTTTCTATTTGTTTTGGGGGCAGTGTGGCTATTGGCGGCGGCAAGGGGTGTCTACCTTGGAAAGGCCTGGCCGCGAGGAGCGCTCGTGGTGGCAGAAGTGCTCGCAGTTATCGTGTCATTCACGTACCTGCAGCTCGGTGACGTGCTCGTTGGCTTAGCCCTGTTGATTTCCGGAGGTGTTGTGCTGGTGACGCTCTTTACTCCGGCGTTGAACACTCATCTTGTGCAACGCCGGAATCGAACGAATGCTTAATTGACAGCGCCGGTGTATTTTTCGCCGGGACCTTGCCCGGGTGGATCTGGCACGATTGATTCCTCGCGGAATGCTAGCTGGAGCGAGCGCAACCCATCGCGAAGTGGGGCTGCGTGTGCTGATCCCATATCTGGAGCTCCGGCTACAATGAGACCAGCCAGTGCGGTAATAAGCTTACGGGCTTCATCAAGGTCAATATGGTCGCGAGCATTGGGCATGTCGCCCAAGCCAACTTTGATAGCCGCCGCAGTCATGAGGTGTACTGCTGTAGTAGAAATGACCTCTGCTGCAGGGACTTCGTGAATCTCGCGAACCTGGCTCTCGACGTCATTGAGGCCAAATTCGTGTACGCCTTGTTGTGCGTGTTCATGTGGTTCAGTCATAGGTTCAAGCTTGGCATAAGTTCAGGTCACAAAATGCAGATCTGCATATTTTTCGTGCTGAGAGTACTTCGGCTTGAATTGTTATCACTGGGCAACGCTGCTATGATGATCAGAAGTATGACAAGTGGAGCGCGTCTCCCACCTGCCGACGGATTCTGAATCTAGTTATCAGGTAAGCCAAATGCTCGTTTTTAGGGAGCATTTGAGAAAATTCAACAAACATTGTTTGCTGAATTCTGAGCCTCCACTGTCTTCGCGGGAGGCATTTTTTATGTCTTGCCGTGGCAGTCTGCCATTGGGAGTTGGCGACTATCGATACCCATCAGTGCAAGGAGATATCTCATTAGCGAGCAGCCAAGAGTAAACGAACGCATTCGCGTGCCCGAGGTCCGGTTAGTTGGCCCTGAGGGCGAACAGGTCGGAATCGTGCGCATCGAAGATGCGTTACGGCTGGCCGTTGAAGCTGAATTAGACCTGGTGGAAGTAGCCCCGAAGGCAAAACCCCCTGTTGCAAAATTGATGGACTTCGGCAAGTGGAAGTACGAGGCTGCAGTCAAGGCCCGTCAGTCCCGCCGAAACCAAGCAACCACACAGCTGAAGGAAGTACGCTTCCGTCTGAAAATTGAAGACCACGATTACCAGACCAAAGTCGGGCAAGCCCAAAAATTCTTGAAGGCTGGTGACAAAGTCAAAGCCATGATCCAGTTCCGCGGCCGTGAACAGCAGCGTCCGGAGTTTGGTGTGCATCTCCTAGAGGACTTTGCCGAAGACGTGGCTGAATTTGGCGAGGTAGAGTCCAAGCCGCGTCAAGATGGCCGAAACATGGTCATGGTCGTTGGTCCTCACCGTGGAGCCCAGACTCCCAAGGGCAAAGGCGGAGCACATAAGCCACGTGAAGGTGGTGGCTCTCGCCGTGACCGTGCCGCCGCTGCAGCACGTCGCGAACGTGAGCAGCAGGTAGAGCAAGCCGAGCCAAAAAACTCGATTGCGGATGCGATGCCAGATGAGCTGAAGCAGCAGGCTGCTAAACCATCTGATAATGGTCCTAAGCCAGGTGCGGTAGCTTAGACCGTTCGATCGGTCGATAAATTTACCAGCGCCGAGGCCGGTGCTGGGACGCAAGGTCTTATATACAAGGCTGGTACTGGTTTCAAGCGGAAGCCAGCGAACGAAATGAAGGAGCGGCCACAATGCCGAAAATGAAAACTCATAATGGTGCCCGTAAGCGCTTCCGCGTCACCGGGTCGGGAAAGCTGATGCGCGAACGCGCGAATCGCCGTCACTACCTCGAGCATAAGCCATCAAGCTACAAGCGTCGTCTGAAGCCAGATGTGCCTTTGGCAAAGAGCGATGTAGCACGTATTCGTCGCATGCTCGGCATCTAGTTCACCGTTATTCAGGTAAGTAACCAACAGCTTTCCTCCCTGTTTGGGAGAACACACTAAGGAGTAGAACGCATGGCACGTGTCAAACGTTCGATTAACGCAAAAAAGAAGCGCCGCACAATCATGGAGCGCGCCAAAGGTTACCGCGGTCAGCGCTCACGTCTGTACCGTAAAGCGCACGAGCAGCTTCTGCACTCGTACGTATACAATTACCAGCACCGTCGCAAACGTAAAGGCGATTTCCGTCGCCTGTGGATCACTCGTATCAACGCTGCAGCACGTGCTAATGGCATGACCTACAACCGTTTCATCCAGGGTCTGAAACTGGCTGAAATCGAACTTGACCGCCGTATGCTTGCAGAAATTGCCGTCTCAGATGCAGCTACATTCTCTTCGCTGGTCAAGATGGCAAAGGCAGCACTGCCAGCAGACGTTAACGCTCCAGTAGCTAAATAGTATCTAGCGATAGAGCGGATATGCATTATCGCCCCGTCAATTGGATGGAGAACCCGAACGCGGAACGCGTCAAGAGGGTCGCCCAATTGGCGGGGCGTTCTGCTGTCCGGCATCGACGCAAACAATTTTTGGCCGAAGGACCGCAATCAGCTGCCGAAGCTATTCGGGCTCACCTTGGCCTGCTGGAAGTTTCCGACTCGACTGCACACTTTTGGCCCCCGGGACGTACTGTCGCTGAGGTGTATTACACTGAGCATCTTGCTATCTCGAACCCTGAATTGTCGGATCTTCTCGGAGATTTACCGCCCGAAGTTTTTGTTGGTAAAACGTCTGATTCCGTACTTCAGGCGATGTCTGATGCAGTAGTCCATCAGAACATCATTGCGGTTGTCCATTTACCTGCGGCACACGCTGTTCCGAGTCCTCACAGCCAGCTCGTGGGGGCTCTGGTACGAATTCAAGATCCGGGAAATGCTGGCACGATTATACGAACAGCAGATGCAGCCGGAGCAGATTGCATCATTACTACTCCGCAGACGGTTGATATTTACAACCCTAAAACGGTCCGCTCTACGGCGGGATCACTGTTTCATTTGCCGGTCTATACCGGCGTAGACCTTGAGTCATACGTTCAAGATTTTCAAGGACAGATCTTTGCTGCCGATGGGTACGGCGACGTGCTTCTTGACCAAACCAAACCCACTGTCCTTGGTCGGCCCACAGTATGGCTTTTTGGCAATGAGGCACGCGGTTTGAACGACCAAGAGCTCTCCTGTGCTGATCACCGTGTGGCTGTTCCGCTGTATGGTTTAGCCGAGTCGTTGAATGTATCCACCGCGGCTACCATTTGTCTCTATTCCTCGGCCATGGCACAGCGTAGTGGTTCATCATAGCTGAGCTGCACAGCTAAGCCGCCCAGTTCTTGATCAGCGGTGATCAGCACCGCTCGACCTGCAATCGAAGGAACTGAAATCAATTTAGGCCAGATCATCCTATGTTCAGCGGATGAATTGAACGGCAAATATAAGCGTTCGGGAATCATGCCTATCATCCGACCGCCAGCAAGTTCCCTGGCACCAAATATATAGAGTGTTAGTCCAACGGAATACTGACGCAACAGTTGCATCAAGAGATCTTCGAATCCCTGGAAATGTCCAGTCACCATTCGTGTAGCCCAACTACCCCAATCAGTGATCACTATCGTCATGTGCTGATCCTGAGACAGCAACGTGGTGAATTGCTGCGTCAAATCACGTAGAGCTTCCGGTGAAGCCTCTGATGCATGAAGGTATGTGTCCCAACCGTTGTGATTGGATCTGCTCTGGCCCCCGTCTAGCAAGACTTTGTGTTCTAGACGTTGCAGCACATGCTGGCAAACCATCCGCGAAGCAGGCACGATGCCGCTATCAGGGGTACCGACCCAAGCAACCGAATCTGTGAGAACAGTTCTATCGTTTAGGCCGGTCACTGGACCGAGAGTTAACGGATATTGACTACAGTTGGCCGGATCGTCCACAAGCCCAATGACCTCATATGGCGGTGATATTCGATGTTGGGTTGCTAGGTCTATACTGAGAACCTCGGGTGGCAGAACTGGCATAATCACAGGGTCGGCTACAGGGAGATGGGCGGCACGGATACACAGTTGATGGGTCAGGTTGTTCCAATCTGTTGTTTTTGTGAGACGCTCTTGATTTTGCAGGTCGGCCATGACTAGTTCGACTGGTTCATCATCCAGTAAGTAGCAGGAAGTTTGGAATAGCTGAGGTTGGCCAGCGCCGGTTTTGTAGAAGGCCCTACCTGGAGTCGTAGGCGAGATGCGATAGGCGTCTCCTGTACCAAGTATTTCCCACGAATCATGCTCGGTAGCAGTGCGTAGGCTCATAACGGCTCCGATATTCGCCCTCATATCTGTGCTTACCGCACCCTGTATCCGCTGGGTGGCGATGATCAGATGGAATCCGAGCGACCTTCCGGTGGCCGCCAGACGTGCTAAAGATGCTGCGGCGTCACCATTTGTATCGACCAAGACTCGTAATTCATCGATGGCCACGATCAGCCGTGGCAACATCAGCTCGGGGTAAGAGCGTCGGAAAGCGACATAATCGGGAACTTCGTACTCGGCAAACAGCCTTTCTCGACGAAGTAATTCAGCAGTTATCGCGTCTAATGAACGAAACGATGTCGCTGCTATGTGGTTGGTCTCGACGCTCATGACGTGCGGCAAAGGGGCCAAAACGTTGAACGATGCTCCACCTTTGAAATCCAAGAGGATCATACTTACCTCGGCAGGTGGGTAACGTTCTATTAATCCCGCTAAAACAGTAAGGAGTAGTTCTGATTTGCCAGATCCGGTGGTGCCGGTAATTAGGAGGTGTGGGCCATCTTTCACCAGATCCACAACCAAACCCATACTTCCCGTAGCGACATCCGTCGTTAGTTCCTCGGCAGCACTGGCAAGCATAGTCCTAGGAGATAGCACGAGGTATTGTGAGCCCAAAGGAAGGGCTGGTTGATCGAAGGCGAGACCTTCACGGATCTTCTGTAGCGTTGCCGAACTGATACCAAGTGGCTCAATTTCGGTCGCTTTCAACGCACCGTGTATCGTGTGGTCGGTCAAATTGAAGATTGTCGTATTTTCATCGGGCGAGATATGAGTCTGTTTCGTAAAGATAAGCTGGGGTAGAGAGGTTTCAGTTGAGACTTCGGTGTCAATCAGCGCTTGTGGTGGACCCGCTTCGTGTTGCTGGTCAACCATCAGACCACCACCGGTTGCTTTGGCGTGTCGAAGTAATTGAGCGATGCACCAATTCTTAATCGATCGCAAACTCGACGGATCACCAGTGATGATAGTGCGGTGCTCAGGTTCCAGTGTCACGATGATTGGCGCCCTAGCCGCAAGATAATGCTCCCATCGTTGGTCCTGTTGCGCTTGGGCCAGCCTTGCTCTGCGAATACCAAATCCTAGGTAGAGTACAGGTTGCTTTGGCTGAGGCCCTGTGAGGCTCAATGAATCCTCAACGGGAGCGGATAGTGCTCGAGAGATCTGGTCTGGAGCATAAACGCACTGTCGCATTTCTTGAGCAGTGGCGTCTAAAGTGAGACGAATTCTTTCAAGAAATCGTTGGCGTGCACGTCGGTATTGCGTAATCATGACTGCGGCGATAATGACCGATATGCCGGAAAATAGCAGAAAATACCACATGCCTGTCACTACCATCAGCACGATGCCGATCACTAACGGGGCAGTCGCCCCAATGACCTGCAGCATCACATTTGGTGGTGAAGGTGCTTGGCCCGGATCGATTTCAAATGCTGCTGGAACTTTGGGAGTAGTCAGTGCCTGCCCGGGCCCTCGGTGTACTGCAAATTGACTGGAGCCAACCGCATAGGGGTCTCCAGACTCCCACAGAAATTCGGGTCGGCCCAGAGGGGAGACGAGCGTACCGTTAGACGAGAGCCGGATGTCGAATTCGTGGGCAGATAGCCATGGGTCCCGAACCTGAGCTCGAGACTCACTGCGGCCGACCGACAATCCCTGACGTGTTAGGGGGTAGGTGCGGCCTGCGTCAGGGCCCGCAATAGTTGTCAACGATAATTGAGGTGCGGGTTGATATCGTGGACAGGATCCGGCAGGTTTCGCTATGAGCCGGCCAGAACCGTCCTTCCAACGTTGCATCAGCTCTTCAGCGTGAAAAGATACTAGCGGTTTGTCATCGAGAAAAAACTCCATGTGCCGGGCATGAGGTATATTCTCGGCAAGGACTTCAGCTAGTCCAATTCCACCGCCGGCAGGGATGCGGTTAAGATGCCACCAAGTCGGCTCGTCGAGTAAACCAAAGATTCTCAAGAGCATGGCTTTCCTTTCCGAAACAAATGCGTACACAAGCATGCCCCGCACGCTGTGGAAAGTGAACGTGAGCCAACACCATTGTGGAGAACGCTTCTCGCGGCGGCTTTTATCCACAATGCGCGGATCAGATATTGCAACAGCCCGAAATAACATTAAAGTGAACAGAGTCACAGAATCCTCGCCGCGCGCACTTACTTTTGGAGCATGATGGAAGCGCAACAGTTGTTGGAGTTAGAAGTCCGCGAACTTATCCGCTCTCGCGGTCTCGACCCAACTGGCGAGCCTGAGACAGTACGAGAGCTCGTTGCGACAGCAACTTCAGATTACGACGCTCGAAGTATGCATGCAGCGCTGCCAATGTTGGACGACGTCGTATCGACCCAGCAGGCTGTTTTCGATGCTGTTGCAGGCTTTGGACCTCTGCAACCACTGCTTGATGATCCTGAGGTTGAGGAAATTTGGATCAATAGCCCGGCGCAGGTATTTTGTGCACGCAATGGCATTACCGAGCTGACGAATATCTCCTTATCGTCTCAGCAAGTTGCTGATCTCGTGGAGAAAATGCTGAAAAGCAGTGGACGTCGTCTCGATCTCTCGACACCCTTTGTTGATGCCGCATTACCTGATGGTTCACGGCTTCACGTAGTGATTCCCGATATTACAGCGAAGCATTGGGCCGTGAACATTCGAAAGTTTGTTGTTCGGGCTCATAAGCTGGCGGATTTAGTGCGTAAGGGCAGCATGACCACACAGGCTGCTACATTTCTCGATGCTGCGGTTGGGGCTGGACTCAACGTGTTGGTTTCAGGCGCGACCCAAGCGGGAAAGACAACGCTACTCAACTGTTTGGCAGCATCGATTGGCGCACGCGAACGCGTTATTACGGTGGAAGAAATTTTCGAACTGAAAGTACCACAACGTGACGTGGTTAATATGCAGTGTCGTCAGCCGAATCTCGAAGGAATCGGTGAAATCTCTCTCCGACGTCTTGTGAAAGAAGCACTACGAATGCGGCCTGATCGCATCATTGTTGGAGAAGTTCGGGAAGCAGAAGCCCTTGATATGCTCGTCGCTTTGAACGCTGGTCTGGCAGGCATGTGCAGCGTTCATGCCAATTCCGCGCACGATGCGTTAAGCAAGATTTGCACTTTGCCACTGCTGGCGGGGGAAAATATCAGTAGAGACTTTGTGACTCCTACTGTGGCGAGTTGTTTCGACCTGGTGGTGCATTGCACCCGCAATAGCAACGGCAAGAGGCAAGTTACCGAGATTCTGTCAGTAGGACAGCGCGTGGAAGCTGGTGTCATCGAATCAGCACCCGTTTTTCGGATGGTTGATGATCAACTTACCCTGAATCCGACCGGACTGATGGAGCATCCTAAATTTACTACAGCGGGCATTGATATTCGTGATCTAGTTGGTGGCGCTGCGTGAGCGTGATTCTCGGTTTGGCCCTTGGGGCTGGTTTGTTACTGATCTGGTGGTCGTTCTGGCCTCAGAAACGTAAGCCTTCAGACCCCGCCCCTTCAAAAGCACAACAACTGATCGCGCGTAGTGGTATCGCACATATCACCGTCCCAGGTGTCCTGACCTTGTCACTGGTTTTGGCTTTCGTCGTCTTTATATGTTTGACGGCGCTGACGGGCGCGGTCCCGATTGGCGTTTGTTTTGGTCTATTTGCGGCGGCTGTACCGTGGGCAGGGTTATCTTGGCAGGCAAACCGTCGACAAACAGTCCTTCGAGAGATATGGCCCGACGCCATTGATAATCTCCGCTCGGCTGTGCGGGCAGGGCTCACACTTCCCGAGGCATTAGCGCAACTGGGAGATCGAGGACCAGAAGAACTACGCAGCGCCTTTGAGGGTTTTGCCCGAGATTATCGATCGGGTGCGCGATTCGAAGATGCACTCTACCGTCTGAAAAATACGCTCGCTGACCCAACAGCAGATCGACTAGTTGCTGCTCTTCAGGTTACTCGCGAGGTGGGCGGAGCAGACATTGGCAGATTATTGCAGACCCTATCGGATTTTCTACGGGATGATGCTCGCACTCGTGCAGAGCTAGAAGCTCGTCAATCCTGGACAGTTAATGGTGCACGCCTTGCCGTTGTCGCACCTTGGATCATCTTGCTTTTGCTTTCCACGCAGCCCGACGCTGCGGCTGCTTATCAGTCGATCACCGGCTTGTTTGTGCTCCTAGGAGGTATGGCCGTTTCGATTATTTGCTACCGACTGATGCTTCGTATTGGTGCCCTACCTGCAGAGCGGAGGGTGTTGTGACATCAACAGTTTGGTTAGCGGTAGGGCTCGCCATAACCGGTGGCATTGGTTTAATGCTCCTTATAACGGCGGTGACCAGGCTCAATCGACCAACTCTTGTGGAACGGGTTGCTCCACAAATGCGAGGTCATACCACTACGCGAGATACGGAACAGCAAACGCTGACGACATTGGGCACGTTGTCCACCATCACTGCGCCGATCATTCAGGCGGGAGTGTCCCAACTCAACAAGCTCAATCTCGGCAATGCTCAACTGACCTCACGGCTTGCACAAGCTGGCTCGCGCCTCAATGTGGCAGACTATCGAGCGCAACAGCTCATCACGGCGGTTGCTGCAGCTGCCCTGGCCACGGTCGGCTGTATTTGGGCAGCCATCAACCATTCCTTGCACCCAATCATTGGATTCATAGTGGTGGTCTCCGCGACCACCGTCGCGTTCTTCGCCCGTGACAATCTCCTGACTGGACAGATCAATAAACGACGTACCAAAATCTTGGCCGAGTTCCCCACCATCGCCGAACTCCTTGCCCTCTCAGTTGCTGCTGGCGATTCTGCTCACGGTGCGTTGGAGCGAGTCGCTCAGACGGCGAAAGGTGAACTGGCTTATGAATTCAAGCTCGTGCTTGCTGATACCCGCTCGGGGGACAGCTTGGTGAAAGCATTGCAATCGTGTTCGGAGCGGCTCAGACTGAACTCCGTTGAACGTTTCATCACAGGATTTACGGTGGCCCATGAACGTGGCACACCCCTAGCGACGGTACTTCATGCCCAAGCTAACGATGTCCGGGAGCTTACCAAACGCGAATTGCTAGAGGTCGCTGGCAAAAAAGAAATTGGAATGCTCGTGCCGTTGATCTTCGGAGTGTTGCCGCTAACCGTAGTATTTGCAGTATTTCCAGGACTCTCATTACTCAATATTGGACTATAACCTTGAAAGGCACCCTATGCAGTTTTTACAGTTTATCCTCGCGCGTCTAACACATGACGCCCTAGCGGATGATCGTGGAGACGTACCCGGCTGGGTCATGATCACGTTGATGACGGCCATACTTGTGGCGGGGCTCTTAGCGATCGCTGGCCCGGCGCTGAATGGTCTCTTCGAAGAGGCCATTGCTCGAGTATCCGGTTCTTGAGTGACCTTGAAGAGCGAGTCGGGATCAATCATCGCTGAATCGGCGATGATTATCGCCCTTATCACCGTGCTCTGTGCAACAATTTTGCAGTTCGGTGTCATCATCCACACTAGGAACACGATGATCGACGCGGCATCGGCAGGTGCCAGGTTTGCTGCACTGGCCGACCGCAGTATGGCTGAAGGTGAGCAGCGGACTGTTGCCTTATTGACAAACTCGATACCACGCGCTGATACAGCTGATGTAACGATCAGTCGTGAGGCGGGTGGTGAGCTTATTACAGTCACAATTGATCATCAACTACCTGTATTCGGATTTATGACTGGACCTGTGCCATTATCTACTACCGCTCAAGCATATGATCTCACTCCGTAACGACAACGGGTCAGCCACAGTCGAATTTATCGCTCTGTCGGTTATCCTGCTCATTCCGGCACTCTATTTGCTGGTGACGATTTCGCAGCTGCAAGCTGCAGGCTATGCGTCCGTTGCAGCCTCAGACCAAGCAGCGAAAACTATTGCTTACACCGACACCGATGCACAGGCAGAGAGCAGGGCTATTCGGACTGTACATCTGACCGCCGTGAATTATCAGCTCAACCCTGCTACAACTGACACGACCATTCATTGCACTAACAATCCATGCTCCACTCCGGGCACCCAGATCACTGTAAACGTCTCCATCGACGTGCCGTTACCGCTAATTCCGACCTTCCTGGGCAACCAAACGCGTATCGCCACCATGGATGCCACTGGGTACCACGTCATTGGAGAATTCGAATAATGAGACTTGCAAAAAACGACGACGGACAAACATCGGTCTTCGTCATCGGTGTCACTATGGTTATCTTGCTTTTCGCCCTAACGATTACAGCAATAATGTCGGTCAATTTACAACACCGAAAACTCCTATCGTTGGCGGATTCTGCAGCCCAAAGCGCGGCCACAGCCTTTACCATTGTTGACCCCGATGAATTCTCGGTCACCATTACCAACGCATCAGCATCCGAACAAGTCAGCCAGTACCTCCAAGCTTTGGACACCGAACAGCATTTCCCAAACCTCGCTGTGCAATCCGTTCGCGTGGTTGGTGAAACTACGGTGCAAGTTCAGCTAACTGCCACCGCGCATCCTCCGATTGTTAATTGGGTTATCCCCGACGGGGTCACAGTGGTTGCAGAAGGTACAGCACGAACTCAGCTCAATGATGTCGCTCAGTAATGCAGTGTTACGGTGCCATAAAAAAGTGTCATGCGATTCGCTGGTTGTCACGGAGGGTAGACGGTCGTTAGGGTCGAAGTAATGGCAATATTCAAGCGAAAAATCTATATGATCTAATATCACGAACTCGAAAAGTGGCCCCGAACCAATCGATCAACATCGTGCCATAGCCTATGGCGCCGTGAAAATCTTTTGAGGAGCAACTGTGCAATTAGCAGAAGTTCGAAATGTCTATGACCACGACGGGCCTTTCGCAACCGTCTATCTTGAAGGGCGTGCCCCCACGCCAGATGCGGAACACCAAGTCAGACTACGCTGGGACGATCTGAGAACACGCTTGGAAGAGGCCGGAGCTGCAGATGAAACGGTCACAGCGTTAGAAAACGCGGTAATTGTTGATGATATTACCGAAGTCCAAAACAACGGCAGGGTTCTGGTAGCGAACGCCTCTGGTGTCTTGCTCAATGCGGATTGGGACGCAGCGATTGGTGCTGGCGACGCCGTGTATTTTGCCCAAGAGCCAGAACTCGGTGCGTTTACGCGGGAGCGGGCTCGGTCAGTCCGAATGCTGGTGGTGATTGCGGATCGTACGGGTGCGACAATACGCCGAATTGTGGCAGCCGAAGAACACGAACTGAATGAACAAGCAGAACACCATGTGTCAGCAACAGCTAACGCTTCGGTGCATAAGCCACGTGAAGGTGCGTTGTCACATAAGCAGATTCAACGACGCGCAGATGAAGAAACTCAACAGAGTCTGCGCGAGGTTGCTGACAAATTGGATCAGATTGCGGCAGATTGGCGTCCTGATGCGGTGGTCCTCGCCGGTGAAACTCAAGGTCGTAACAAATTGCATGACGAGCTGTCTGAAGCACTGCAAGAAATCGCTCAGCAAACTGAACACGGTGGTACCGATGATGACGCCGCTGAAGAAGCACTCGCCGAAGAACTGCGGTTGATCGCTAGCGACGTTGCCGATGTGCGATCACAGGAACTGACGAAACGATATGCTCACGCAAGAGCGCATGATTACGCAGTAGAAGGTTCCGAATGGGTCGTCCGTGCCGCCGAGATGGGCGCAGTCGAGACCTTGTTGTTCGAACACAATCGTTCGGCCACCGAGGAAGCAAAAGTCCTCGGCGCCAGCGTCAAAGTTGATGCCAGCTTGGGGCTGCTTAGCAGCGACGTTGAAGATGGTGTTGCCGCCGTGTTGCGATTTGAAGCACCAGACGAACTCAAGAAGTAATGAAGCGTATATGACGACATGCAATGCAATTCGAGCTTCAAACGTCCTCCAGGGCGCGGATTTTTCTGCAACGAGATCATTGTTCGTTGAAGACGCCCTAGTCTGGGACACCGAATACTAACGCCACTATTTCCTGAATTTTTCGTACCAACTACGAAAGGAAGACGCTGAACTATGCAATATAACGAATTTATCAACGCAGTCGTGGAACGCGGTGGCGCAGTTGACCGACAGACAGCACAGAGCGTAAGCCATACCGTGTTGGCCGACCTAGGGCAGCGGCTTGATCCGGGTGAAGCCAAAGATCTCGCCGAACAGTTGCCACAAGAACTTGCACACGCTGTGACCGAGCGTGCAGCTTCTGGGCCCGTGGCCGATGACGTGGATGATTTCCTTCGTCGTGTGGCTGAACACCTCGGTGCCGGGACAGATCCGGAAGCAGCTCGTATTCACGTCACTGCTGTATTTTCGACGCTGACCAAGGCCGTGTCAGCGGGCGAAATCGACGACCTTCGTTCCCAGTTGCCCGCTGGTTTTGCCGCGTTCCTTGATAACTCATGACAAGTAGTTGGAAAAACCGACATCATAAGGAGAAGTTCATGGAAACAAACGAACTGACTGAACTGATACGCCAACGTGGCGAGTATGACAACGCAGAAACCACTCGCGGCGCCATTGAAGCGGTCCTAACCGTGCTGGCAAGCCGAGACATGGATGGTGAAGTAGCCAAACTGGCGGCCCAGCTGCCCAGCGGTATCGGAGAATACCTTCGGGCTCCCCACGAGAAGCCAGAAGAATTTGATGCTGATGAATTCTTGTCACGGGTGCAGAAACACTTGGATTCCACCGAGCAGCAAGCCCAGCTAGCCACCCATGCAGTTTTATCGGTAGTAACGGAGGCTGTTTCTGATGGCGAACAGATCTCATTTATGAATGCCCTACCCAACGACCTATCGAGTTATGCTCGCTGGAACTAAGTTCTTGCAACACGGGAACGGAGCTTTATGAATTTACGCGATTCACTGCACCAGATCGATGGAAAAGGTTATGGAACCTACCGTCAGATACGCGGGATCCACCAAATTGGCCAATTCCAATTATCGATAGACAAGGTGCAGGTGGATCCATACGCTCCAGCTTCCTTGATGCGTGTGATCCTGCCCAGCGAGGTCGTTGATCTCCCGAACGAACTGATCGATGATCCCGCTGGCAGGGTAGCCGCCAGTGATTTTCTCACAAGACGTTTTGCACAAGCCATCCGCCAGCACACGGGGACAAGCAACAGGAGTGCCGTAAGTATCGGGACTCCTGGGCAACAGGTACTCCAGCGCAGCAGCGTCGTCATTGGCCAGAACACTGTAGAAGCACGGATTGCAGTAGATTTACCAGCTTCAGGTCGGCGGATCCGTGGCCGTCATGCGGCAAAAATTCTGACTGACGAGCTCCCACACATCGTTGAAAACTCGCTGAAACACCAACATTTGGACGCACAAGCGCTCGCAGATCATGTGCGCCTCTACCGGGACCAACAGTATGTTCGGAGTGTTTTAGCTTCCAATGGGCTCGTCGGCTTCGTGGGGGACGGTTCGATTTTGCCACGACGGTCAGGCGATACTGACACGCCTTTGGTCGATGGCGCGGTACCGTTTTCCACTCCGGAAACGATGCGTGTTAGTTTCCAATTACCAAGTGGAGACACTGTGACTGGGATGGGTATTTATACCGGAATCACGGTGGTTGTTGGTGGCGGATATCATGGGAAATCGACGCTTCTTAGCGCACTCTCCCGCGGTGTCTACCCGCATATATCCGGCGACGGCCGTGAATGGGTGATCACGAGTCCAGATGCCGTCAATATTCGTGCCGAAGACGGTCGATCGGTCACCGGAGTGGACATAAGCCCGTTTATTTCCGGATTGCCAACCGGCGCTGATACCTCCCAGTTTTCTACCACGAACGCTTCAGGCTCGACGTCCCAAGCAGCAAATCTGGTTGAAGCTTTGGAAGCAGGCTCTACGGTGCTGTTGATTGATGAGGATACGTCAGCCACGAACTTTATGATTCGTGACGACCGTATGAAAGAACTGATCGCCGCCGAGAAGGAACCTATTACGCCATTTGTCGACAGGATACGGCCGTTGTTAACGGAGCGTGGTGTGTCCACAGTCTTGGTAGCAGGAGGGTCTGGAGCGTTCTTCGACGTCGCGGATCACGTTATTGCATTAGACGAATACGTCGCGCTGGATGTGACCAGTCGTGCACACGATATTGTTGGAACGCTTCCCGAACGGTCCAACGCGCCGGCGAAAGCGTCGGTTTTTACTCATGACGCGCCAGAGCGCATCCCACGAGCTGGTGGGTTGGTAACGTACGGCAAGAAGAAGCCCGCCACTGCACGTGGCCGGTCAGTCATACAGTTTGGCCGGGAGCAGGTTGATCTCAGTGCAGTAGCTCAGCTCGTCGACCCCGCCCAAACCGCTGCTATAGCTTTCGCAATGGACCGTCTGGCAGAACAGCTCGATGGTCGACTGAGTTTGGCGGAGGCCGTCACACAGTTATTGAATAAGGTAGAAAACGAAGGTCTGGAGGCGTTATCCCCACACCGAGGACATCCGGGACATCTTGCTTTACCGCGCCGACACGAGATTCACAGTGCAATCAATCGCTACCGACACTTGCAGCTGAACACCTGAGACACGAATTTATGACCTTGACGCCAGATCGCGTATCCTTGAAAGCCCATGGCTGATATAGACTTCTCCGCAGAAATTGCTGCGTTGCGACATACCTACGAATCCATCGAGGCCGTATCTGATATCGAACAGATCCGCGCCGACGTCGCCGAGCTCTCGAAAGAAGCCAGTGCACCCAATCTCTGGGATGATCCAGCTCAGGGCCAGCAAGTCACATCGGCACTGTCCCGAAAAGAAACTGAACTAAGCCGGCTTACCTCACTTTATGCACGGATCGATGACCTCGATGTGACAGTCGAACTAGCGCAAGAAGCTGACGACGCTGACCTCCACGCTGAGGCCGTTGAAGAGCTCAGTAGCATTAAGAAGTCTTTAAGCCAGCTTGAAACCGTGACCCTGCTCAGCGGTGAATACGACGAGAGAGAAGCGGTCGTCACTATTCGGGCTGGTGCCGGGGGAGTCGATGCCTCAGATTTCACGCTGATGCTGCTGCGCATGTACTTGCGCTGGGCTGAACACAATGGTTATCCCTCGAAGGTGATGGACACATCGTATGCTGAAGAAGCCGGCCTGAAGTCTGCGACTTTCGAAATTAACGCCCCCTACGCTTTTGGCACCTTGTCGGTTGAAGCGGGCACGCACCGTCTTGTACGGATTTCTCCATTTGATAATCAGGGTCGCCGCCATACATCGTTTGCTGCAGTAGAAGTTGTTCCACTTATTGAATCTGACGATTCCATTGATGTTCCCGAGGCTGAACTGAAGATTGACGTGTTCCGGTCCTCGGGTCCAGGTGGACAGCACGTCAACACCACGGACTCGGCCGTGCGCATGACGCATATACCTACCGGCATTGTGGTATCCATGCAGAATGAAAAGTCCCAAATACAAAACCGTGCGGCAGCCTTGCGCGTGCTGCAATCTCGACTGCTCCTCATTCGGAAAGAAGAAGAGGAGGCAAAGAAGAAAGAATTGGCCGGGGATGTAAAAGCCTCGTGGGGCGACCAAATGCGCTCCTACGTCCTGAATCCGTATCAGATGGTTAAAGATTTGCGGACACATCACGAAGAAGGCAACCCAGACAAAGTCTTTGACGGTGAGATCAACGATTTTATCGATGCTGGAATTCGTTGGCGTGCCGAAGGTCGTCACGAATAACCGGTAAACCTAGTCAAGGGTCATCGGTTGGTGACAAACTGGTGGTCATGACTGAACAACGTATTGTACAGGCGACGAAAATTATTCACGCTCCGGCAGCGGATATCTTTGAGCTGATAGCAGACCCAGCCCGCCAGCCCGAATGGGATGGCAATGATAATCTTGCTGAAGCGCCCGAGGGCCAACGCATTACCAATGTGAATCAAGAGTTCACCATGCATCTGACCAACGGTCAATCCCGAACCAACTACGTGGTGGAATTCAGCGAGGGCCGTGTCATTGCCTGGAACCCGGCACCAACCGGCGAGGCTGCGCGCGGACATCTTTTCCGTTGGGAACTGCGCCCGTTGAACGAGACGGCTACCGAAGTCACGCACACATACGACTGGACTCAACTTGTAGACGAGTCTCGCTTTGAACGAGCACGCTCTTATACCGAACAAGCACTGTTGAATTCAGTTAATCGCCTTTCACTGAAAGTGGAAGTGTAGCGTTGTACAAGTGACCAGTTTGCGAGTGTTTTACGCTACAATGTGTTGAATACCACGCCATAAACATAGGAGTCACTTTGTCTAGCTCTTCATCACGTGATGCAGTGATTATCGGTGGGTCTCGCACCCCGTTCGGACGTTTACTGGGGTCACTTGCTGGCCACTCTGCCATTGAGCTTGGAGCCCATGCTATTCAAGGGGCAATGGCCGACGCTGGGATTGCAGTCGACGCCGTGGATACAGTCATCATGGGTCAAGTTATTCAGGCAGGCGCGGGCCAGAACCCGGGGCGGCAGGCTGCTTTGCTCGCTGGGATGGGTCGTGACGTTCACGGAATCACCATCAACAAAGTCTGCCTATCAGGTGCCACCGCGATTATTGATGCCGCGCGCATGATCGCTTTAGGCGACGCAGATGTAGTCATTGCCGGTGGCCAGGAATCTATGACGAATGCTCCGCACCTACTTCCCGGTTCGCGTTCTGGGCACAAGTACGGGCCAGTCACAATGTTGGATGCTACAGATCATGATGCATTAACAGATCAAGATAGCGCAGTGTCCATGGGTGTGCTGACTGAACAGGGTAATGGTTCGTTTGGCCTTGACCGTGAAAGCCAAGATAACGTCGCCGCCCTTTCACATCAGCGTGCGGTAGCCGGTGCGCAGAAGCGGGGGGAAGAAATTGCCCCGATCGAGATTCCACAACGTCGAGGTGAACCCATAATCTTCGATACTGACGAAGGCGTCAGAGAAAATACTACTGCCCAGAGTTTAGGTAAGCTTCGTCCAGCGTTTGCATCAGATGGTACGGTCACCGCCGGAAATTCATCGCAGTTATCCGATGGTGCGGCAGCGCTGGTGGTCGTGTCACGGCAGTATGCTGAAGACCATGGGCATGAGATATTGGCAACCGTTGCTGGATACGGTCAGGTTGCTGGTCCGCATGATTCCCAACTCCACTCTCAACCGTCAAGGGCTATTCAGTCAGCTACTCAACGTTCCGGTTGGACTATCAGCGAACTTGACTTCATCGAGATCAATGAAGCGTTTGGTGCGGTGGTTGTTCAATCGCTACAAGATCTGGACTATCCACTGGAGAAAACGAATATCTATGGTGGGGCTGTAGCATTGGGTCATCCCGTCGGGGCCTCGGGCGCACGTCTTGTTCTTACTGCAGCCAAAGAGCTCGGGCGCCGCGGGAGTGGTAAAGCTGCCATCGCGCTGTGTGGCGGCGGTGGCCAGGGCGAATGCGTCTTACTTAAGCTTTAATTTTATTTTTCAACACACCACTAGCACCAGCCCAAGATCCCACGGTTGTTACCGAATCGTGATTAGTCTTGAAGGGCTGGTGCTTTTGCTTCCCCAACATGACCGGGCACCAGTGAGTCGCATGCCGATTCGGTCAGGGAAAAAACATGATCCGATTCGAAGATGTCACGAAGGTTTATGATACGACCTCGCGTCCTGCTCTGGACGATGTGACCACTGAAATTGAGCGCGGCGAGTTCGTGTTCTTAGTTGGTCCATCGGGGTCAGGTAAGTCCACATTTATTCGTCTCGTACAACGCGAAGAAAAGGCTTCGTCCGGAACCGTATATGTTTCAGGCCGTGACGTTGCCCGACTGTCCTCATGGCGCGTTCCTCATCTGCGTCGCGACCTTGGTGTCGTCTTCCAAGACTTCCGGCTCCTGCCGAACAAAAACGTATTTGCAAATGTCGCTTTTGCGATGCAAGTGTTGGGCAAACGCCGCGGTCTTATCAATCAAGCCATTCCAGAGGTGCTCAAAACCGTCGGGCTTCAAGACAAGGCCCGACGTTTTCCGCATGAACTTTCCGGTGGGGAACAACAACGTGTGGCTATTGCCCGCGCAGTCGTCAACAGTCCTGCCATTCTGTTAGCCGATGAGCCCACGGGTAACCTTGACCCAGAAACGTCCTGGGGAATTATGGAAGTTCTCGACAAGATTCACCAAAATGGCACAACCGTTGTTATGGCTACGCATGATCACGAAATCGTTAATACGATGCGTCGTCGCGTCGTTGAACTGAATGAAGGCAAGATCATGCGGGACGAAGCAGAAGCCGGATACCAGCCTGCCGACGCCACTGCTCAGCTGCAGTCACGGTTGAGAAAGCCAGAGGTGAACTAGTGCGGTTTGCGTTTATCGTTTCGGAAACGCTTTCTGGTATTCGCCGAAATCTTTCCATGGTCATCTCGGTTGTATTGGTGACCTTCATATCACTCACATTCGTTGGCTCGGCAGGGCTACTGCAAATGCAGATCAACCAGATGAAAGGCTATTGGTACGATCGCGTTGAAGTTGCGATTTTTCTCTGTAACGACACTTCGACAGCGGCCAGTTGTGCTGGGGGAGCTGTAACTGACAGTCAACGGGAAGCTATCGAAGCTCAGCTCGATTCTCAACAAGCCTCCGCCTATGTTGAAAGTTATGAGTATGAATCCCAGGAACAAGCTCTTGAATTGTTTCAAGACCAATACGCCAACCTGGATATGGCCGAAAGTGTAACCGCTGAGCAGTTGCCTGAGTCCTTCCGGGTGTCGCTTGTTGATCCGGAACAATACGAAGTCGTCAATGAGATGTTCTCCGGGATGGCAGGTGTGGAAGTTGTCTCAGATCAACGAGAACTGCTCGAGTCACTTTTCTCACTGATGAATATTGCGTCGGTAATTGCGATCGCATTGGCCGTTATCATGCTGATCACCGCCATCTTATTGATTGCGACCACGATTCGACTCTCTGCGTTCTCACGACGCCGTGAAACTGGCATTATGCGACTGGTCGGAGCATCCAAGACAATGATCCAACTGCCATTCTTAGCCGAAGGTCTGGTTGCTGCGATGTTGGGTGCCGCATTAGCCTCCTTGGCAACGTGGGCGATAGCGAAGTTCTTTATCGCAGATTGGCTTGCAACCGAGTACCCACAAACTGGGTTCATTTCCTCGACAGAAGCATTATGGCTTGTGCCCTTGCTCTTTGCAATCGCCCTTATCCTAGCTGCGGCATCATCAATGCTGACGTTGCGGCGCTACCTCAAAGTCTAGTTTCACGAAGTATTCTTGACCGATGCATGTGTCTGAAGGAGACATGACCAATATGATTCAACGACGGTTATCAAATGTTGTTGCCGCCGCAGGCATCGTAGCCGTCCTCGGTGTCACTTCCATAGTTCCAGCATTCGGGCAGGACCGAATAGATCGGCTTGAACGTGAACTCAGTGACTCCCAGGATGAGCGGGAACGGCTAGGCGAGTCGCTGTCTGAACTCGGTGATAAAAAAGAGAGTTTGGAATCGGATCGCGGCGATTTGAATGCCTCGCTAGAAGGCCTGGATGAAGATATCGCGAAGAAGGTAACTGAGCTACGGGACCTCCAGGACGAACTGCCGGGTGCTCAGCAAGCAGTAGAAGACGCAGAAGCACGCGTTACGGCGGCACAGGAAGAAGTGAACTCGCTGAATAACCGAGTCGCTGAAGCCGAGGGTCGACTGGCGGAGATTCAGGCCGAAATTGAATCATCGGAACAAGAATTGGAAATGGCGGAAGAGGAAGTCGGTCAAATCGCTGCCGAAGCGTATAAGACCGGTGGTACAAACGATCTTTCCTTCCTATTGGGTGTCTCTGACTCATCGCTTCCAGAAGCGATGGGGATGGCCCAGCAGGCGTTGCGAATCCAGGACAACCAGATTGCGGACGTCTCGCAGCAAAACGCCCAAGACGTCAACTCACAGGCACGTATGGAAGCCGTTGAATCAGAAATTCGTGAGCTGAAAGCGCAGGCAGAAGATGCCCTGGAAGCTGAACAGAGTGCTCGTGACGATGCCAATGCGGCAAAAGAAGATCTTGACGGCATGATCGATACCAATGAACGATTGACGGCTGAGCTTGAAAAAGAACGTCCGAAAATAGAGTCAGCCATTGAGGACAATCGAGCCGCAGCTGATAGCGTCAATGAGGAAATCCTGGAACAGCAGGAAAAAGTCACGCAACAGTCTTCTGAGATTTCCAGTCTCGAAAAAGAGCATGAAGAAGCTGTAGCGGAAGCCGAAGCCAAGCGGCAAGCAGCCGAAGAGGCCGAACGAAAAGCTCGCGAAGCTGAAGAACGTGCAGCACGTGAACAAGCTACCCAGAAGCAAAAGGA
Source organism: Candidatus Yaniella excrementavium (assembly GCA_019115865.1). Taxonomy (GTDB): domain Bacteria; phylum Actinomycetota; class Actinomycetes; order Actinomycetales; family Micrococcaceae; genus Yaniella; species Yaniella excrementavium. Next base: position 86,331 of record DXCT01000101.1, read on the forward strand.
AAGTGCTACGAAGGCTCGTAGTGAAGCTGAGACTGCCGACAAAGAATACGAAGAACAAAAAGAGCGCGTGAGTCAGACAGTGTCAAACACCGGTAGTTCGTGGGGACTCATCGTACCGATTAATAGTTACCAGACTTCTGGTTTTGGATGGCGGCCAACCCCCGCTGGCACCTATGACTATGGTGGCCGCGGAGGGTACGTTCACACTGGTATTGACTACGGTGGCGGCTGTGGCCTCCCAATTAAGGCGGCTCGCTCTGGAAAAGTTATCAACGCTGACTGGGCAGTATCGACATCGGGACGCCGTGTAGTGATTGATCACGGCTCGGTCAATGGCAGTCTGCTCGCGACGAAGTACCACCATATGACCAGGTATGTCGTGAGTCCTGGACAACAGGTGTCGCAGGGTCAGGTTATTGGTTACACGGGGACCACAGGCAACTCCACCGGTTGCCATCTGCACTTCGAAACGCTGATCAACGGGGAACCTCGTAACCCAGCGAATTATCTGTAAGACGATAGCGACCAAGCAGTGCCCTCACCTCAACGGGTGAGGGCACTGCTTTGACAGGACCTGTATACTTGCAGGTTGGACGAAATCGTCAGGCGGAAGGAGTGAATATGTCCAAGAAATCTGGTCGCAGCAAACCTGGGCGCTCAGATCGGGTTGTTATCGCTACCAACCGCAAGGCGCGTCATAACTACAACCTCAAAGATACTTACGAGGCCGGCATCGCGTTGATGGGTACCGAAGTGAAGTCTCTTCGCGACGGTCACGCATCTATTGTCGAGGGCTTTGCTATGTTTTCCGGTGATGAACTTTGGCTGGAGAATGTGTTCATACCCGAATACGGTTACGGAACATGGACAAACCATTCGTCCCGGCGCCGTCGGAAACTGCTATTGCACCGTAGAGAACTCAACAAACTTCAGCGTGAAGTAGATGCGTCCGGGACGACGATTGTCCCGCTGTCTATGTACTTTCGAGACGGCAAGGCCAAAGTCGAAATTGCGCTGGCTGAAGGTAAGCGTGATTTCGATAAGCGTCATGCACTTCGTGAGGCGCAGGATAAACGTGATGCCCAGCGAGCAATGCGCGAGGCAAATCGCCAGGGGAAATCGATTCTGTAGAGCGACCATTGGTCGGGGAATAAACAGGAACCCATCTGGGTTGTACCAGGTGATCCTCTACGTTAGAGTAGAAGGTCCTGGCAGAGCCAGGTGCTGTTATACAACAGAATATGGGGATGATCGGTTTCGACGATGTGAGTTGCCGTCAGGTCAGCGTGCCGAGGACGCAAAGTCACCTCGTAAACGCCCTTTGCAAACAATCAAGTGCCGATTCTAAACGCACTGACTTCGCTCTCGCTGCCTAACTAGCGAACGAGTCCGTCAGACCAGGCATTGCTATCGTCCTGGATCCTGGCGTCGCTTAGATAGCCACTGTCTGTCGCCCCTGTCGGGGGAAGTGACAGAGACCTAAAGCCGACTAGACCGAACAGTTGCTAGTCTGTGATCAACTGTGGTCGATAAAACTCCGAGCAGACTGCGCACGGAGAAGCCTTACGAATGCCACATCGGACCCGGGTTCAATTCCCGGCATCTCCACAAATAGTAATAGCCCGGATTCTTTCTGAATCCGGGCTATTACATTTAACTGCTCGCTGTGCAGATGGGGGTAACCGATATGCTGGCCGCATTCTGGGAGGAGTTTGAAACCATGTATTTTTCGATGAACAGGACGAGGCAGCGAAATAAGCTCACTCAGGGGATCACCAGGACAGGCAGCACCAAACCGCACAAGCAAGCGGTAATGGATAATCCCGTATGCAGTATCCATGTTTTCCAAGCACTACCGGTACCGTCGAGGTGCTGCTGGGCGGCAATGACTGCCACCGTCGAATAGGTGGTTAACGCTCCTGCAAACCCGCCCAGGATGGCTTGTACAAGAATTTCGTTGAATTGAAATATTGTGGCGAGAGTCAGTACGCTACCGGCTACAAATGATCCCAGGATGTTGATGAGCAAAATTCCGTGCCGGGGGAGATAGAAATCTGCGAGATACCTCGAGACTGAGCCGAGTATAGCTGCCAGGATGAACAGCATCATGTTCGTTCACCCGCCAGGTACGTGCCGAATTTCAGCATCCAGAGCGTCACGAGCGTGGTGACAAAAAGAAACGCCAGCAACACAGCCACGATGCCTGCCGCGTACATGATGCCTTGGAGCACCGATGAGGCCGCGTAAATGGTCACACCAAATGTTAGTCCGGCGTAGGCGACTGCCAGCCCAGACATCGTCGTAAACGCACCAAAAAAGCCAGTGGTCACGCCTTTGATCACTGGCTCGGGCCACCGACGTCGTGAACTATAGCCGGTCACCAAGCCAAGGAGCGCTGCCCCGCTCAGACAGATGATTGCCAGCGGCAGCGGGTCAAAAGCGCTCAGGGAATCATCGAGCACGGTCGGCCACGGCAAAAACACCCTTGCTATGGCCCCTGCAGCACCACCGATTGCGACGGCGAGGATGGTGGCAGGGTGGGGCCTAGGCGCGTGATTGGCCACGCAGCTCCGGATTGAGACGCTCCAACACTTCGTCATGTAAATGAGTGTTGGTGGCTAGGCCGTGCCCACCCCATGGCCCTGGCTCGCCATCCAGAGACGTGAAGGTACCACCAGCTTCGGTGACGATCGGTACGAGAGCGGCCATATCGTAGAGTTCCAGTTCGGGTTCGCAAGCAATGTCGACAGAGCCTTCTGCCACCAGCATGTACGACCAGAAATCACCGAAGGCACGAACCCGCCAGATATCAGAGGTCAGTTGGAGGAACTCGCTGATATTGCCGCGGTCACGCCAGCCTTCTAAAGAGGAGAAGGACATGGAAGCGTCTTCCAGATGGATGACATCTGAGGTGTGAATGCGTTTGGCATTCGATAGGGACTTACCGGTATAGGCTCCGCCGTCCTCATAAGCCCACCACCGGCGTGACAAGGCAGGGGCAGAGACCACGCCGACGACCGGACGGTCATCCTCGACCAGCGCGATCAGGGTTGCCCACACAGGTACACCCCGAACAAAGTTCTTTGTGCCATCGATGGGGTCAATGATCCAGCGTCGTTTTGATGCACCAACGGTGCCAAATTCTTCACCGGTCACCGCATCTCGTGGACGAGCTCGTTTGAGTTGCTGGCGAATGAGCTCTTCAGCGGCACGATCAGCATCCGATACAGGGGTGAGATCCGGTTTGGTGGAAACCTCCAAATCCACGGCTTGAAAACGGTCCATTGTAAGACCATCGACGGCGTCAGCGATCACCAATGCGAGATTGAGATCTTCACGGTAGCCCTGACGGGGTGGGGAGAGCTGCATGTTGGCGGCCTTTCCTTCTAGTGGTTTAGTCAAAGTCGTCGGTTTCTAGCCGGTTCTCCAACAGTCTGCGTAACGAGACCAGTCGTTGTGGGCCGGCGTCACCGGCGTGACCGGCGGTAACCCAAGCATCTAGAGCACAGCCGGGGGAGTCCCGAGTGTGGTCACATCCGCGTGGACAATTCACAATTGCTGGAGCGAGATCTTCAAACGCTGTTACTACGGTATCTGGATCGACCAGACCCATACCAAAGGAGCGAATACCAGGTGTGTCGATCAGTAACGAGCTACCGGATTGGTTCAGGGGGATAGCTAGTGTGGACGACGAAGTGTGTCGACCGCGTCCGGTGACGACATTGACGTGGCCAACGGCACGATCGGTTCCGGTGAGTGCATTCAATAGGGTGGACTTGCCCACCCCGGACGGTCCGATCAACGCGGTGATGTGACCGGCGAGTCGGTCTTGTAACCTGTCGAGGTCAACGGGATGCAAAATCAGAGCCCCGGTGGCGTTTTCATCTTGAGGACTTGATGGACCCACGGTGAAGATCTCCAAATCCAGATGCGCATAGTGCTCAAGTAAACCGGTGGGATCGGCGAGGTCTGTTTTCGTGATGCACAGCAGGGGCGTAATACCGGCGTCGAAGGCTGCCACCATGGCACGGTCGATGAACCCGGTGCGTGGTTCGGGATTGGTCGCCGCGACGACAATCACTAAGGTATCAGCGTTGGCTACCACGACGCGTTCGTATGCATCGGTGTCGTCCGCGGAGCGGCGCAAGACAGTTTCACGGTCTACGAGACGCACGATTCGAGCGAGGGTTCCTTCTTGGCCGGATGTATCACCAACTACTTCAACGAGGTCCCCACTGACAATGGCAGTGTTACGCATTTCTCTGGCCCGCATCGCGGTAATGTAACGAGCCTTGTTGTGTTTCGTTTTGCGTTCGGGTGCCAGGTAGAGCGTGTATCGACCTCGATCTACGGTTGTGACACGGCAAGTGATCGCATCGTCATGGGCCGGACGGTCTTTGGTCCGGGGACGAGACCCTCGTTTTGATGGGCGTTTGGGCGCCGAGTTTTCGTCATAACGATGGTAGTCGATGCGATAGCGGCTCATGCGCGGATCTGTCGATTTCCCGAGGCGAGCTCGGTCCAAGCGGTGGGGAAGTCGGGCATAGTTTTGGCCGTGGTAGCAATATCTGTGACCGCAACGCCATCTACGGCAAGGCCGATAATTGCACCGTAGGTGGCCATACGGTGGTCTGCATACGACTGAAGAACAGCGGGTTGCAGCGTGTAACCTCCGGCAAAATGAAGAAAGGTTTCGCCTTCTTGGATGGTTGCACCGAGTTTTCTTGCCTCGGCGTTCAGAGCGATGAGGCGATCTGTTTCATGACCGCGCAGATGCCCAATATTGGTCAATTGTGTCGGGCCGTCTGCCAGCATTGCAATCGCCGCGGTGGTGGGCGTCAACTCAGCAAGATCTGAGAGTTCGCCGGCGCCGGTAATCACGGGTTGACCTTGTGCATCTAGTGAGCCACTTACTGTGAGGTCACCGTAGTTGGTGCCCTCCACCGGCGAAAACGTTACCCGGGCACCGAACTGTGGCAGTACTGTTCGCCAGCGGTCGCCAATTTGAGTAGTTTCTGTCGGCCAATACGGGACGGTTACGGTTCCGCCGGTTACAACAGCAGCAGCCAAGTAGGGACCTGCATTCGATAAATCTGGTTCCACGGCGGTATCAATAGCATGAATTTCACCGGGTGCCACGACCCATCGGTTCGGCTCTGGTGTTTCCACGGTAACGCCCGCTGTGGACAGCACGTTGATGGTCATGGCAATATGCTCGGGACTTGGCGTCTGATCGCCGGTATGAACTATATCTAAACCGTTGTGGAAAGTCGCTCCAACCAACAATAGAGCTGAAATAAATTGAGATGACCCTCCCGCATCAACCGCGACACTGCCGCCCGCTAGTGGTCCATTGCCGTGTACAGTCAATGGTAGGTGCGTAACAGGGTCCTGATCTTCTGCAGTGATGTGTGCTCCGGCCTGCACCAGGCCGTCAATAACTGGACCCATTGGACGGGCATAAGACTGAGTATCGCCGTCAATGACTACGGTCGCGTTCGTCCCGGCAGCTACACCTGGCATAAAACGCATGACGGTGCCAGCAAGGCCAGAATCCACGGTGATAGTACCCGTGGTATCTGCCAGGTTGATAGGAGTGACATCCAAGATCGTCGGGTCGCCGTGGACCGGTTCAAATAGTGCACCCAGTTCACTGAGGGCCTCAACCATGAGGTCGGTATCGCGAGAGACCAACACGCCGGTCAAGCGAGAGGGGGCAGTCGACAGGGCGGCAAGAATGAGATGTCGGTTAGTTAATGACTTCGAACCAGGCAGCGCTACGGTCGCGGCTACCGGTCGTGTGGTGAATGGAGCAGACCAAACTTCACCGGGGGCAGGAGTCATCGTGGCCAACAGAACCTCTTTCATCAGCTGTTCAACACTGCAGATACACCTTCCAAGATACCCTGTTATCGCTGCCAGCGTTGTTGATGGACCGGTGTTGAAGGGAATAATTTCCACAGATTTCTGGCTATATGTGCTGACAAACGTAGTGAGTTGTATAGCAAGGGTAGGTGATTGGCACTGTGCTGACTATGAGTGCGCCGATAGAAACCTCTCATGTGAGTCATTTGAGATTAGACTGGGCAGGGATGACTCATTTGCCTTCTGACATTCCCGCTGCCGACGATGGCTCCCGAATCGATCCGAAAGCTGAGACCGAGTTCCAGCGTCGTACTCGTTTCGAACGAGACGCGATGCAGTATATCGATCAGCTGTATTCGGGTGCACTGCGTATGACGCGTAACCCTGAAGACGCCGAAGATCTGGTGCAGGAAGCATATGCTCGAGCGTATTCTTCGTTTCACCAGTACAAGCCCGGCACGAACTTACGTGCATGGCTGTTTCGGATTCTCACCAATACCTATATCAATATCTATCGCAAACGTCAGCGTCGCCCGCTGGAGGCAGATGGTGATGGTATAGAAGATTGGCAGATGGCCCGGGCTGCGGAACATACGTCAACGGGCTTGCAGTCTGCTGAGACTGAAGCGTTGGATTATCTTGCAGATAGTGACGTGAAGAACGCGTTGGCAGAGATTTCCGAGGATTTCCGTATTCCGGTGTATCTCGCTGACGTCGAAGGTTTTGCTTATAAAGAGATTGCCGACATCCTCGACGTGCCCATTGGTACCGTAATGTCTCGGCTACACCGTGGTCGCCGTAGCCTACGGGAACTGCTGACGGACTATGCTGCCGACCGAGGCATTAAAGGCGCAATCGAACTGCAGCAGAAGAAACAGGCCAATGCATCGGAGGAGGGCCAAAATGACAAATGAATCACCAGACATTCGGACCGAATCCGAAGATTGCGCCGAGAATGGCGGTTGCACGGAAACCAGGATGGACAGCATCTACAAGTACCTTGACGGGGCACTCGATGCCCAGGACTTCGACGAGGTACGCGGTCATATTGAGGACTGTACTGAGTGCCAGTCAGAACACGACCTGGAGATCATTATTCGTGATGTGGTGCGCCGTTCATGCGATGAAAAAGCACCTCAAACTCTCAAGAATAAAATTATGGATCGCATTGAAGAGCTGAAAACCAGCTAATGGCCACAGCATTTTTAATATACAAGAGGTCTGAACCATTTTTGGTTCAGACCTCTTGTATATTAAAAATGGAGCGGCGTTAGCCTGCGTTCGGACGCTTGCCCGAGTTGGCGCGAGACTTACGACGATCCTTGCGTTTGCGACCACGTTTACTCATCGTGATGCTCCTTTCATCGAATGGGTTCTCCAAAATATTACCATCACCGGCTAAGCCGCTGATCACGCAAGCTTTGAAAGCTGTTCAGCGCGATGCTCAAGGTCGGATCCTTAGGAACGCATGCTTGGGTCTGTGATTCCGAGCCAGTCAAACCACCCGCGGTTTAACACCAACCAGGCGATCAGACCGTAAGCGGCTTGTCCCGGTAGCCCCTCATTGACCATGACATCTTGGTTGAAATTCTGGTGGTTTACCAGATCGGTAAATGCATCAACGTAGAGGACATCACGGCGTTCGGCTACGCCTTGGTACGCTTCGTTGAGTGAGCCAAGATGCTGGTTCGTCTCGTGATCCTGTGCAGGTGTGGGCCCGACAACGAATGTAGCAATGCTGTGTTGTTTTGCTCGGTCGAGAATATTCGCGAGGTGCAGGCGGGCCCGGGCGGAGGATCCTGCCATACTGATGGGATCTTGGGGGACAGCGATCACGAGACGATTCTCCACGGTTTCATCGCGTGACAGTCGTGGGATGACTTCACGTTCCCAACGTTCTGACATCTCTTCGGTGGTTTCGTTGGGGAACACTAACGGATAGGACTCAATTTGTAAGTCTGGAACGTGAGTTTTTGCAAGAACCCGTCCCAACCAACCTAAGCCGCGCGCGTCGCCAACTCCGGTAAGCGTTTGGGCTCCGATGGAGAACAACCGGATGTTTCGAGTGTGCACGAAGTTTGCCTCTTTCAACTAGCGTCCTTTTGTTCCACTGTAGCCGTATTGCACCACATTGGCTGTTTAAATGCCTGTTGCGGCCCAAAAAAATTTGGACCGCAACATAAGACACATCCGGTATTTGCGACTAGGCGCCGAAAATGTCTTGGAGCAATGTTTCATGCTCCTCATCGTGGCGTGGTTTGTTTCCAACTGACGGCGAAGCTGCTTCCGGACGGCTTAGCAGTTCTACGTCACGGTCAAGCTCGGGGAGCAAGTGCTGCAGCATGAACGGCCACGGCCCCTGGTTTGCAGGTTCGTCCTGGACCCAGGAGACTTTAGCGTTGCTGTACTTGGACAGCTCGGCTTGGATTGCTTCGGCCGGCAGCGGGTAGAGCTGTTCGACACGCACAATAGCGATATCTGATTCCATCCCGAGCTTCTGACGGCGGTCTGCCAGATCGTAGTACAGCCGGCCAGAAACCAGCAGCACTTGCTTTGCTGAGTTGGTAGCGGTGTCGTCTGGTACCACGGGCATGAAGCGACCCTGGGTAAACGCTTGCACTTTGGATGCGGCAGCACGTAGGCGCAACAACTGTTTCGGGCTGAACACGACCAGTGGCTGACGCGGGGTCGAGTAGGCATGTTCGCGAAGCAGATGGAAGTGGTTTGCGCCGTAGGACGGTTGTACGACACGCATGTTCTCTTCTGCAGACATCTGCAAGAAGCGCTCGATACGTGCTGATGAATGGTCCGGTCCCTGGCCCTCATAACCGTGTGGCAGTAGTAGGACGATGGAGGAGTGCTGGTTCCACTTCTGTGCAGATGAGGAGATGAATTCGTCAATCACGGTCTGAGCGCCGTTGACGAAGTCACCGAACTGGGCTTCCCAGAGCACCAAGGCTTCTGGACGCTCTACTGAGTAGCCGTATTCGAAACCAAGTGCGGCATACTCGCTGAGCAATGAGTTGTAAATCCAGAATTTTGCTTGATCGTGGGATAACGAGGACAGTGGAGTCCATTCGTCGTTGTTCTCACGGTCATAAAAGACCGCGTGACGTTGGACGAAGGTTCCACGACGGGAATCCTGTCCGGCCAAACGAACCGGGACGCCTTCCATCATCAAGGAACCAAAAGCAGCAAGTTCTGCAAAGCCCCAGTCGATGTTGCCATCGATGGCCATCTTATTGCGACGCTCAAGTAAGGTCAGCAGTTTTGGATGAACGTTGAAGTTTTCTGGAATCTCAGCGTGTACTTCTCCGATGCGGCGAAGCATTTCCTCTGATATTGCTGTGGATTCCGGCTTGTATGCTTGCGTCGACTGTTCGATACCGTGTGCTGAGCCAAGGATTGGGATCGGCGAGGTTTCGGCTTCTCCGATCTCCGCGAAGGCGGCCTCGAGACGGTTCTTGTAGTCGGCGGCGGCTTGGTCTGCTTCTTCCTGAGTGATATCGCCACGTCCGACCAACGCGTCGACGTATAGCCGTCGCGTCGAAGTCTTATTGGAGATTAGGGTGTACATACCGGGCTGAGTCATGGATGGATCGTCGCCTTCGTTGTGACCGCGACGGCGATAGGTAATCAAATCAATGACGACGTCGCGGTGGAAACGCTGACGGTATTCGTAAGCCAACTGGGCAGCCTGAACGACGGCCTCAGGATCATCGCCATTCACATGGAAGACAGGAGCCTGAATTGACCGGGCCACATCGGTGGCATACGTCGATGACCTTGACTGCGATGGTGGGGTAGTGAACCCAACCTGGTTGTTGATAACAACGTGTACGGTACCACCGGTACGGTAACCGCGCAGCTGGGACATCTGCATCGTTTCAAATACGACGCCTTGACCCGCGAAGGATGCGTCGCCGTGGACCTGGATCGGTAAAACGGAATATGACTTTGGTGAGTCAGTTCCGTGGTCGTAACGATCCTGTTTGGCCCGCACGATCCCTTCAAGGACTGGGTTGACAGCCTCGAGGTGTGATGGGTTGGCGGCAACGGATACGTTGGTGGTGTTGTTGTTATAAGACGTGAAGGTTCCTGCAGTACCCAAGTGGTATTTCACGTCACCTGAGCCTTGTGCGACGCTGGAGTCTGCATCCCCAACGAATTCACGGAAGACCTGGGTGAAGGTTTTGCCGGCGATGTTCGTTAGGACGTTTAGGCGTCCGCGGTGTGCCATGCCGATCGCAACCTCATCAAGACCTTCATCAGCGGCACCTGACAAGACTGCGTCCAGTAGTGCGATGAGTGATTCCGAGCCTTCGAGTGAGAAGCGTTTTTGTCCAACGAATTTCGTTTGTAGGAATGTTTCGAAAGCCTCAGCTGCGTTGAGGCGCCCTAGAATGCGGAGCTGTTCTTCGCGAGTTGGTTTAACGAATGGGTGCTCAAGTTTTTCTTGGAACCATGCTCGTTGCTCTGGTTCATCGATATGCATGTATTCGTAGCCTGATTTGCGAGTGTAAGCATCACGTAGCACACCTAGCAGGTCGCGCAACAGCATATGTGATTTCCCGCCGATGCCCCCGGTGGGCCAGACACGGTCGAGATCCCACAGTGTTAGACCATGTGAATCGAGGTCGAGATCCGGATGTGTGCGCATCCGGTATTCCAGCGGATCGGTATCAGCAATGAGATGACCACGGACCCGGTAGGAATGGATGAGCTGCTGAATGCGAGCGGCCTTGCCGACCTCGTCATCCGGGTTGACTTGCACGTCTGGTGCCCACCGGATTGGTGTGGTTGGAATACGTAGGTTGACGTAGATTTCGTCGTAGAAGTCTTCCTCACCAAGCAGCAGATTATGCACGGTGCGCAGAAATTCACCGGAACCGGCCCCTTGGATGACACGGTGGTCATATGTAGAGGTGACGGTCATGGTTTTCGACACGGCCAAATCGGAAAGTACCTTTTGCGATGTACCTTCAAATTCCGCCGGGTAGGTGAGAGCGCCGACGCCAATAATTGCAGCTTGACCTTCTGATAGGCGTGGCACGGAGTGTACGGTTCCGATACCGCCCGGGTTGGTGAGCGAAACCGTGGTACCCGAATGGTCGTCCATGGAGAGTTTGTTGTTGAGAGCACGCTGCACGAGATCGTCGTAGGCTTCCCAGAACTCTCGGAAGTTCATGGTTTCAACGGCTTTGATTGACGGCTGTACCAGGGCACGCTCGCCCTTAGAGCCGGGGATGTCGATGGCCAGCCCAAAGTTGATGTGCGCTGGATTGATCTTGAATTTTTTACCGTCTTCTTCACGGTAAATGGCGTTCATCTCGGGATGTTTTACAAGTGCACGGATAACCGCATAGCCGATGAGGTGGGTAAAGGAAACACGTCCACCACGAGTGCGCTGTAGGTAATTGTTGATGACCGTGCGGTTGTCGACAAGCGCCTTGACCGGCATATCGCGAACGGTGGTAGCCGTTGGCATGGAGAGTGACGCGTCCATATTGGCAGCGATGGCACCTGGCATCCCCCGTAAACGAACCCACTCATCTTCTTTTTCTTCGTCTGCATCTTCAAACGCGGCAACGCGTTCTTCGTGAGCGGCTTTCGAAGGTTCAGAGGTGATGGCGTCCAAAGAAGATTCAGCACGTCGAACTTTTGGTTTCGGCGGCGCTGCCGCGTCCTTGCCGGTGCTAGCTTTCCGCTCGGCTTTCGCTGGCTTCTGTGCAGCAGGCGCTGCGGACTGACCAGTTTGTTGCTGAGCTGATTGAGCTGGTGCAGCGGTCTGGGTTGGAGCTGACTTTTGCGGTGTTTCAGCAGTGTTGGCAGCTTCTAAACGGGCGAAGATTTCAGCCCATTTCTCATCCACAGAAGACTTATCCGCCTTGTACTTTTCGTAGATATCCGCAACAAGCCATTCATTGCCGGGGAATTCCTCGGAGAGCTGGGCGGACGTAAGTTCTGGCACGGTGAAGGCCTCTTCCGTAAGTTCTTTGTTGTTGTGCGTACACGTGGCGAGGCTCGATGCCGGGCACGACGATTCTCGCCGTTGGGGGCCGATGACGGTGTCCCGGTTCTGGTCTTGAGTGAGCCTGGGTTCACTCAAGATGCCCGTCATAGGCAACTGGGTCCATCATAATGATACTGCTGCGTAAATAGCTACAAAATACATTTGATTGCGGATAGATTGGCTCCACGCCAAATACACCCCAGAAATACGTGAGCTATACCTCACAGATTGGCCATGGCAGGACTAGGGACAGCTGTCAGTAGAGGAAAAAGCTGTCATGATGGAACTATGCGTTTTCTTAACCCTGTCACGACTGACCTGACCTATTCAGATGTTTTTCTCGTCCCATCCTTCTCGCAAATCAGTTCGCGTATGGATGTCGATATTTCGTCGCCAGATGGTACCGGGACATCGATTCCAATTGTCTCATCAAATATGAATGGTGTTACCGGACGTCGCATGGTTGAAACCATGGCTCGTCGGGGTGGACTGGGCATCTTTCCACAGGACACCCCGCTGCATCTCATCCAGGAGTCTATTGATTGGGTGAAGTCACGTGACACATTATTTGAGACCCCACTGTATGTCGGCCTCGACGATCGGGTTTTGGATGTGCGTCATCTCGCCGAGAAACGAAACCATCCTGCGGTGTGTGTCGTCGATAACAACCGGGCGCTTCTAGGGATCGTACATGTTGCTGATACCGAGGGGATTGATCAGTTTGCTTCAGTCCAGTCCCTACTGCGTGAGCCGTTGCTGACAGTGGCTGCATCTGAGATAAAGGATTTGCCGGTAGAGGCGCGGGATAAAGCGTTGCGTGACCTCTATATGAAAATGCACGAAGCCCAGGTGAATTTCGTTCCCGTGGTAGAGGGGACCACACTTGTGGGTGCGCTGACACAAAATGGTGTGTTACGGTCGACGATTTTCAGTCCGGCCACCGACGCGCAAGGTCGATTGCGTGTCGGTGCAGCAGTAGGTGTCAATGCTGATGTTGCTCAGCATGCTGAAGCATTGGTGGAGCGCGGTGTCGATGTGATCGTGGTTGACACAGCACACGGTCACCAAGAGAAGATGCTGTCTGCTCTACGCAGTCTGGCCGACCTACCTGTTCCGATCGTTGCAGGAAACATCGTCTCTGCTGACGGTGCGCACGATCTACTGGAAGCAGGCGCAGACATTCTAAAAGTTGGTGTCGGTCCCGGGGCGATGTGCACCACTCGTATGATGACTGCAGTCGGTCGTCCACAATTTTCGGCAGTGCATGAATGCGCCCAAGCTGCCGCAAGTCATGGCAAACATGTGTGGGCAGATGGCGGAATCAAATACCCTCGCGACGTTGCATTAGCGCTTGCCGCCGGTGCATCACAAGTGATGATTGGTTCATGGTTCGCCGGTGTCATGGAGTCGCCGGGGGACATGTTTATTGATCGCGACGGTCGCAAATACAAGGAAAACTTTGGCATGGCATCGGCCCGTGCTGTTTCTGCACGAACCCGTCAGGACGACGCGTTTGCTCGGGCTCGAAAAGCTTTCTTTGAAGAAGGTGTTTCCGGTTCCAAGATGTATGTTGATCCCGTAAATCCTTCCGTCGAGGATCTGCTCGATGACATTACCGCCGGTGTTCGGTCATCCATGACGTATGCGGGCGCACATAACCTCTCAGAATTTCACGACCGTGCAGTCGTTGGAATCCAATCTGCGGCCGGGTATGACGAGGGACGTCCGGTTGCCACTTCCTGGTAGAGAAAGGCTCTATAATAAGTTGCATCATGGACACTGAAAGATGTGCTCGACGCACGAACCTCAAAACAAATCGCCGCGCTCCGGCGAATGAACTGGAGCCTCCGAGTTGCGCTGAATACTATGACGCTGAGACTGCTCTAATGAGTGATGCAGCGTGACACTGGAATGGATTCTTCTTGGAGTAAGTTTTCTCCTCATTTTGGGAAACGGTTTTTTTGTTGCCGTTGAGTTCTCCCTAATCTCCCTTGATGTGCCAACCGTGCAGCGGATGGTCGATGATGGTGACAAGGGCGCAGAACCAGTGCTAAAGGCGCTGAAATCACTGTCAACCCAGTTGTCCTCATGTCAGCTTGGCATTACGCTGACCGCGCTGCTTACCGGATTTTTCCTCGAGCCGTCGCTGGGCCGACTGTTGGTGACGCCGCTAGAACCGCTCCTAGGGGATAACGAGGCAGTCGTTTACTCGGTATCGCTGACCATCGCCATGATCATCGGTACTGCACTATCGATGCTGATTGGCGAACTCATCCCGAAGAACTTGTCCCTGGCTCGTGCTATGCCCGTGGCGCGTGTTCTTTCTCGTCCGCAACTGCTCTTCACAGCAATATTTCGCCCTATTATCGCAGGGTTGAATGGCTTCTCCAATTGGATTTTGGGGCTCTTCGGGATGGCAACCCAAGAAGAGTTGTCTGGTGCTCGGACGCCAGAAGAGCTGTCGTCGTTGGTGCGCCGATCGGCCGAGATGGGAACCCTTGATGGCCGGACAGCAGCTTTCGTGGATCGGACGCTGAATTTTTCGGCTCGTACCACTGCAGATGTGATGACGCCGCGTATGGACATGGAGTCTGTTGAAGCAGATCAGAATCTCAATGCAGTTCTCGCGCATGCGCGTTCGACTGGTTTCTCGCGCTTCCCGGTAACAGAGGGCCACGCTGATGAAATCCGTGGGGTCTTACATATTAAGAAGGCCATTGCGGTTCCGAAAGAAAAACGTAGTCAGCTCACGGCCGCGACAATTGCCAGTGACATGATGCGTGTACCAGAGTCTGTAAACCTCGATACACTGATCGCCGACCTTCGGGAAGCGCCGTTTCAAATGGCCCTCGTGGTCGATGAATATGGTGGAACCGCAGGCGTCGTCACGTTAGAGGACCTCGTCGAAGAGATCGTTGGCGAAGTCGCTGATGAACACGACCGCATCACCCCCGGAGTCTTGCAGAGTGCTGAAGGCTCCTGGTTCTTTCCTGCCATGCTGCGCCCCGATGAGGTGATGACGCACATTCCGGGCCTGACGATTGACGAAGATGAGGCTTATGAAACCGTCGGCGGATTCATTATGGCCGAGCTGGGCCGTGTAGCCAAGGTAGGCGATGTCGTTGCGGTTGAGCACGGTGCACTCGAGGTCCGTCGCGTTGATGGTCACCGTGTAGAACGTGTCAAATATATGCCCGAAACCTTAGGGGTACAGCAGCCGGAGACCAGCACCAAGGAGGATGCATGAGTGAGCATATTCCTGGCCTGTTGTGGCTGATCGTGCTACTGGTGGGTAACGCTTTTTTCGTCGCCGGTGAGTTTGCTGTCATGGGCGCTCGCCGATCCCAAATTGAACCACGGCTTGAAGATGGTTCAAAACTTGCCAAATACGCCATGTTTGCCATGGAACACGTCACCGACATTCTGGCAATTTGCCAGCTGGGTATCACGGCCTGTTCATTGCTGATACTCAATGTATCTGAGCCTGCGATCGCCTACGTCTTAGGTGTGCCACTCGAGGCCATGGGCATCGATCCAGACGTTGCTGGCACGGTAGCATTTGTTATTGCGCTGGTGGTTGTGACATTTTTGCATGTGACCTTTGGGGAAATGGTGCCCAAAAATGCTGCGGTTTCCGTAGCTGATCGTGCGGTTATGCTTTTGGCCCCACCGTTGGTGCTGCTCGACAAGATCCTGCGACCCATCATTGTGGTGCTGAACTGGTGTGCAAACGTTTTCTTGCGACTCTTCCGAGTTGAACCCCAGCAGGAAGTAACGTCTACCTACACCCTGGAAGAGGTCCAATCCATTGTCCAAGAATCCCAGCGGACCGGATTGGTTGATGATCAATCCGGGATCCTGTCTGGTGCGTTGAGCTTCTCTGATGTACCTGCTGAACGCGTGATGGTACCGATTGATCAGATTGTTTCCATCTCATCCACCGGTACACCAGAACAGTTTGATCAGGCAGTTCGTAAAACTGGCCTATCGCGCCTCGTGGTCGATGACGCCTCGGATAACACCGTGATTGGCTACCTGCACATCAAAGATCTCATGTCCATTCCAGATGACCGATACACCGCACCCATCCCGGTTAACCGCGTACGATCCATGGTCAATATCACCATAGATAAGCCTATTGAAGATGCTCTTGCTGTGATGCAACGCATCGGGGTCCACATGGCCCGCGTGCAGGATGATGTTGGAGAAACCATCGGTGTCTTGTTCTTGGAAGATGTTATCGAAGTGCTGGTCGGAGAGATCCGCGACGTAACACAGTCACAGCGGGTGACCGTGCGCCAGCGCATGGGTGGGGCCGGGGGCACAGCTTCGGTGTGACGGTCCAGTAGACCGGAACTTACGATTATTGCTAATGCGAACTGTTTGCATTAGTCTTAGAGGATGAATCGTGGATGTCACCTGCCCACGAATGACGATTCCTGAAGGACCTTGATGCCCATCTCCCGTAAGCGTGCTCTACCGATCTCCGCAACTCTTGCACTGGTTGGTCTTGTGGTGACATCGTGCACCGCAGAGACCGGTGCAACAAACGAAGACGCAACGGCCACCGTTGTCGCCACCACAATGCAAATGGGGTCGCTTGCCGAACAGATTACTGACTGCGCCGGGGGAGCCACCCAGGTTTTGATGGGTCCCAGCGACGACCCGCACCAGTTCGACGCCTCGAGCGCGCAGATGGTCGACATGGTTCAAGCTGACCTCGTGGTGGCCAACGGTCTCGGTCTAGAGTCCGCTATGCAGGGATCGATCGACAATGCCGCGGTCGATGGTGCTGAAGTCTTCGAACTAGGTCCCGAGCTGGATCCCTTGCCCTTTTCTGCGGACGAGGACCCCGATCACGATGCGCACGACCACAACCACGAGCACGGTGCCTATGATTCCCACGTGTGGATGGACGTATCCCGAATGGCAGACGGCGCAGCATTGCTGGGCGAAGAAATAGCGGCGCTCACCGGTGACGAAACATATGTTTCGTGCGGCACAGAAGTCGCTGAACAATTGCGCAACGTCGATGCAGAAATAGCGGATATTATCTCGGATTTAGGAACGCCACGGTTGGTGACCGACCATGCAGCATATAACTATTTTGCTGATCGGTATGGTGTCGAGATTCGTGGTGTCGTCGTTCCAGGTGGCTCTACTGACGCGGAACCGTCTTCACAAGATCTTGCAGAACTGTCACAGTTACTCTCTGACGAAGGAGCGGATGCCTTGGTCACGTCGAAGGCAAATACGAACCGATTAGTTAAGGCCTTAGCCGACGAAACGCATGGCAGTGTGCCGGTCGTTGAACTTTACGAAAATGGCATAGGTGAACCCGGTTCTGATGCAGCAACGTATCAGGACGCCATGTTGTATAACGCAAAGGCCATGGCTGACGCCATAAACTAACCATGCAATCCGACGCAAGTGAAAGGTGACCACATAGTGGAACTCTATAACTGGATGGTTGAGCCATTCCAGACGGGTTTTCAACTACGAGCGCTGCTCGGTGGGCTCTTGGCCGCGGTCATGTCCAGTTTCGTTGGGGTGTGGCTCGTGCTACGCGGTATGAGCTTCTTTGGCGATGCATTCGTGCACGGCGTCGTGCCGGGTATCGCAGCCGCAGTACTTTTTGATTTCTCGCCGTTCCTTGGTGCTGCGCTTGCCGCATTGGTCATGGTCAGTTTGCTGGAATTGATCCATCGCACCACGAGTTTGAAAGAAGACAGTGCCATAGGCCTCCTGTTCGTCGGGATGATGGCGCTTGGCGTCGTGCTGATCTCTCGATCTGATAGTTTCCAGGGCTCATTGACCGCCATCCTTTTCGGTGATGCGTTGGGCGTCAGTTGGGCTGACGTCCAAGTGCAACTCATATTCGTCGTCGGTGTCGGGTTGATGTCACTGTTGTTGTATCGCCCGTTGATGACGTTATCGTTCTCCCCAGATAAATCGCAGGCCCTTGGAATGCGGCCCCAACTCACGCACTGGTTATTGCTGCTGATGATTGCCGCAGCCGTGATAGGGTCTTTCCAAGCCGTAGGTACCCTGTTGGTCCTCGGCCTGTTGATTGGCCCCGCGGCAGCTGCCGCCCTGATCACGCGAACGGTGCCGCGCATGATTCTGACGTCGCTCATTCTCGGTATGATCTCTGTTACTGTGGGATTGCTTCTCAGCTACCATTTAGGTACGGCTGCCGGAGCATCGATGGCGTTGGTTGCCATCCTTGGTTTCTTCATAATCCTTATGATTCGAGAAACAGTGGCTGCGATCGTCCGACGGAAACGCAGCGCGCCATTAGTTGAGCAAGGAGCCTCATGACTCTCGTTGAAGCCCACGATATCGTGTTGTACCGTGGTTCCCATCGGGCCGTTTCGGCCTCGTCGTTTACGATCCCGCATGGCAAAATCACCGCGGTCATTGGGCCAAACGGCTCCGGCAAGACCACGTTGTTACAATCCATCGCCGGCATTCTGACCCCCAGTGCGGGCCGCATCACCGTTTTGGGACAGGCCGTGAAAAATGTCAAACAAGACATCTCCTTTGTCATGCAATCTGTAGTCTTCCCGACCGGTACCCCAATAACAGTCAAAGATGTGGTGTCCATGGGGCGTTATGCACAACGCGGCTGGTTCGGTATGTTCCGTCCGCATGATCGGGCCGCTATCAGCTATGCGATGGAAACCATGAACATCACCGACCTGAAGCACCGTCATCTGGAAGAGCTTTCGGGCGGTCAGCGGCAACGCGTGTATGTAGCACAGGGTATCGCCCAGGGCCACGAAATTCTGGTGTTGGATGAGCCTATGACCGGTCTCGACCTGAAATCCATGCGAATTATTGATGACGTCATTCATGCTGAAGTTGAAGAACACGGACATTCCGTTATTTTGACTACGCACGATCTTGATGAAGCGGCAGCGGCTGACCACGTGATTCTTATGGATGGCAAAGTGATTGCCGCAGGTCCACCAGAAGAAGTGCTGACTCGCAAGAATCTGGAAAAAGCCTACGGACTGGGAACGCTGCATGAACCTGCTGATGTCAACGGCACGACCGTTGTCGAACTGCCGGAATGCACAAGCGAGGGTGACGCGGCCGTCGCAGAAGAACAGCCCGTTGGTTACGGTGATCGTTTCCGACGCTATGAAGCGTACTGAGTACACCGCGGGCAGAGCCCATAGATTTCCAGCGTGTGGTTAATATCCGTATAGCCAAAATCTTCGCCGACGTGATCGGCCCAATGTTCAATTTTTGGGGCATCTATTTCGATGGTAGCGCGACAGTTGCGGCACACTAAATGGTGGTGGTGGCCGGTCGTGGCACACTTGCGAAACAGTGTTTGGCCGTCGTCGAGGGCCAAAATGTCCACCAAACCGTCTTCGACTTGAGCTTGCAGGACTCGATACACCGTGGCAAGTGAAACTGAACGGCCAGTGTCTGCCACGGATTGATGGACCTGCTGAGCCGACTGGAAATCAGTGTTGCGATCCAAAATCTCATCGATGGCCTGTTTTTGCCACGTGTTGCGTGTGCGCGGCCGTGACGATGAACCTGATGACATTGTGGATGGTCACCCTTCTGACGTGATGAATTCGCCCTTCATTGTAACAAGGGCTAGGTGTTAACCTGCCGGATAACTTTTGGGATGCGCTGACTGTGCAATTCCTATGTCACAGGGTTACAGTTGAAGATGTGAAAATCCTGCAACAGCTCGGCACGACCAGTGTCTATCGACAAGAACAAATAAATGGTGCCTCTCTTGTTGGAGGGATCAACTCATGAGCCAACCAGTCTTACTTAGTACCGACGTGCTGGCTGCCTGGATGGGTGTTGACCCGACAGATAATTCCCTGCCGAACAGCGATACGGTCCATGTTCGTACCCGGATGCTCTCGGATCAATTGCCGCAGCAACCCGAAGGCTTCGTATCGGCGACTCCGCCTCCAGAGCCCGGAAGACTGGTGATCTGGGACGTTCGTTGGTCGGCTACCGACCCCACTCAGAACCACGAGGCGTACCGCCAGGGGCATATCCCCGGTGCAGTCTACGTTTCCATGACCAGCCACCTCGCCGGGCACGGGTCACCAGCTTTGGGGCGCCACCCGCTGCCAGAACCGAGTGATTTTACAGAATCGGTACGTATGCTCGGTATTAATGATGGCGATACAGTCGTCGTGCATGACGCCGTTGGTTCGTCTGCGGCCGCGCGCGCTTGGTGGCTGTTGCGCTATGCCGGCATGACCAGCGTGTATGTTCTTGACGGTGGTCTTGACGCTTGGCGCGCCCAAGATCTGCCGCTGCAGGCCGGAGAAGTACTGCCGCGTATCGGTTCGGTGTATCTCTCCTGGGGAAAAATGCCCATTGTCGACACAGCCGAAGTGCCAGAGTTTCTCCGTGCAGGTGGAGTGTTGCTTGATGCCAGGGCTCCAGAGCGGTACAGCGGAGCCTCAGAACCGCTTGACCCAGTCGCTGGCCATATCCCATCGGCCATTTCTGCTCCGGGCAGCGACGTGACCGATGCAAATGGAAAATTCCGCTCAGCCGCAGAGCTGCGTGAACACTTTGCTCATCTGGGTGCTACCCAAACTACCGGTGTAGCCGCCTACTGTGGCTCCGGGGTGACGGCTGCAAAAATTGTTTTGGCGTTAGCGCTGGCCGGGGTAGACGGCGTCCTGTATCCGGGTTCATGGTCGGCGTGGTCTTCTTCGCGTGACAGACCGGTAGCTACGGGACCAGATCCCGGTACGATGCCGAGCGACCTCTAAGGGTTCACCTCGACACTTTTGACGGACTGCGTCACTAGACTGATTTAGCATAAGGCATATCAGCGACTCTCCAGGAGAACTTATGGCAACTATCTTTACGAAAATTCTCAACGGCGATCTACCTGGTCGTTTTATTTGGGAAGACGACAAATGTGCGGCCTTTCTCGATATCAGTCCGCTGTCGTATGGGCACACGCTCGTGGTGCCACGTCAAGAGATCGATATGTGGACTGATGCTCCAGAAGAACTCAATGCACACGTCTACACCGTGGCATCTCGTATCGGGGCCGCTCAGGTGGCCTCTTTGGGGGCAGCACGTGCTGGTTTAATCATTCAGGGGTATGAGATTCCGCATCTGCACCTGCATGTGTTTCCAACCAATTCGCAGGCAGACTTTGATCTGGGCAATCTGATTGAGAACCCAGATGATGCAAAAATGCAGGCCGCCGCCGTCAACATTCGTGCTGCACTGCGCGAAGCTGGTCATGGGGCCTACGTCCCGAACGACAACTAGCCCAGTGTTGCTGCGGCGGACTTGAGGGCCTGTTGCAGCCGTTTCTGGCTCACGCTGGTCGCTGTGCCTAATTCTTGGGCAAACAGCGAGACGCGGAGTTCTTGGAGCTGCCAGAAAATCTCGCTGAGGACAGCCGGCATCACCACGCCCGTAGGGGCCTGCCGTTTCAGCGCGTTATATTCGGCTTCCAGGCTCTGTACGACCTGCATGTTGAGCCCATCACGCTGTAGTGCGCCACCGGCGTCCAATTTATCCATTCGCAGCAGGATGCCTTCCAAATACCGGGGCACGTGACGCAGTTGTTCCCAACCGGTTTTCGATACGAAATCTTTACCGACCAATTGATCGTGATGGGTACGTAAATCTGATGCTGCAGCGGCTAGCGACAGAGCACGAATCTTGCGGATCCGACGGTCGACGTCGCGTGAAAGGTTGAGGATTTTGGCGACGACGCTGGTGACCTTGAACGTGGTGTCGATCAGCTCTTCTCGTATTGATCGAGCTAAACGCTGGAACTCTTGCTGCGCCATGGGCAGCTTCTCGGGCAGTAATGCGTCGATAGCCGTATACGTGCAATCTGAGACTAATGCGACGCTAGTTGGGTATGGCGAGTGGGCGAATGCAAGCTTCTCTTCGGACGATAGATGATCCAAAATATAGCGTTGTGGATCCGGGAGTTCGGCCTGTAACAAAGCAATGACTCCACCTCTGTGCACGGTGCGCTGTTCGCCTTCGGTGCGCATGACCACCAGTGCTGCCGATGGGGATTCACCGGTCTCAGCTTGCAGCGCTGGATACCCGGTCACGTTTTGATTCGCGGATCCAGTCCAAATCGCCGTTTGCACGGTGCGTGGGATATCACCGATGCTCCAGTGCGTCAGTCCTGCCTGTGGTGTGAACGATGGCGCCGCTGGGGCAGTGGTTGGCTGTTTGGCGGCAGGCTTGTGCTGTTTGCGTGTTCGACGTTGCTGCGCGGCTGGTTCTTGGTGGCCGGGTAGTTCCACGCCCTGGGTCTTGGCTGCCTCAGTTAGCGATGCAGCCAGAGCCGTCTGGTTTTGACCAGCCAAATCCCGTTGTAAACGCCCCAGGTCGTTGTCGGTGCCGATAATAGCTCCGCGATCATCAACCACCTGGTAGGTAAAGCGCAGATGCGGCGGTAGTTTTTCGACAGCCCAGTCTTCGAGTTTGATGTATTGATGCTTCGTCTGACGCAGAAACGTCCCCAACGCCGTGTAGAAATCATCGGTTGTAGGATCCGCTGAAGCCTCTAGAGCTTCAACAGCCGCCTGGGCGGTATCCGGAGCTGGCACTAAGTGCTTACGAATAGATTTTGGCAGGCCACGAATAAGTGCGGTGACAAGCTCTGTACGCAGTCCGGGAATGAGCCAATCGAAGCGAACTTGATCCACCTGATGTAGAAGTGCGATGGGAATGGTTACCGTCACGCCATCGGTGCGAGGCCCGACCGGCTGCCCAGTACCGGAAGCATCTGCCCCGATGGCTGTGACAGGAGTAAATTCATAATGCAGCGGCAGTTGCACATCACCGGTCGGGGAGGGGTGGACAAAAACGTCTGGGAACTGGTGGACATCTACGTTGTGGCCGGAGTCGGCTAGAAGTTGTGATGGATCCAGGTCCAAGAGCTCGGGGTCCTGATGCCGTGCTTTGCGCCACCACGCATCAAAATGTCGTTGCGAGACCGCGTGTTCGGGGACCCGTGCGTCGTAAAACGCAAACAGGACATCTTCAGATACCAATAAATCCCGGCGACGCATACGGGTTTCTAACTCTTGGACCTCGGCCACCCGCTCAAGGTTGCGCTGAAAGAAGTGGTGGCGGGTGTTCCATTCTCCTTCGATCAGTGCGTGGCGGATGAAGAGTTCACGAGCAACACTGCGGTCCACGTTGTAATAGCGGACGGGGCGATCGGTGACCACAGTGACCCCGTAGACAGTGACCTGCTGCCGGGCCATAGCGGCACCATTGCGACGTGACCAGTATGGGTCAGATGTATTGACCTTTGCAATTGAGCCCGCGGTTTCTTCAATCCAGTCCGGCTCCACGGCCGCGACTTGACGAGCCCAGAGTCTGGAGGTTTCTACCAGCTCGGAGGCCATCACAAAATCGTGGCGCTTCTTGAATAAACCCGAACCCGGGAACACTGCAAAGCGTGCTCCTCGAGCGCCCTGATAGTTTTTGCGACGCTCGTCCCAAGACCCAATGTGGGACAACATGCCGGTGAGTAAGGCCTTATGCACGCCATCGTGGTGGTTGACCGCGTCAATAGAGGATTTGGAGGGCACCTGGATGCCGACCTCGCGAGCAATTTGGCGCAGCTGGCGCACGAGATCCTGCCATTCACGGACCCGAAGATAGTTCATGAACTCTCTACGGCAGAGTTTGCGGAACTGGTTACCCGATAGCTCACGCTGTTGTTCGTGTAAATAGTTCCACAAGTTTAACAGTGCCGAGAAGTCGGACTTATCATCCGTGAAGCGTGCATGAAGTTCATCGGCGGGGCCGCGATGTTCCTCTGGACGTTCGCGTGGATCTTGAATAGTCAGCCCGGCGGTCAGGACCAACAGTTCAGGCACCACACCGTGTTGCTCGGACGCCAGAATCATGCGTGCTAATCGCGGTGCAACGGGGAGTCTAGCAATACGTCGACCTATCGGTGTGATGGTGCCGGGTTTGAATGTGCGGGTGACCCATTTGCCTCCGCGACCTCGAACACGAGTGGGGTTGCCCGTGTTCAGTGCGCCCAACTCGGTCAGCAGGGTCACACCGTCGGTAATCTGCTTATGCTCAGGTGGCTGAAGGAAGGGGAAGCCTTCCAACTCTGAAGCGGTAGCGATGATATTGGCGGAAGCCATCTGCAAAATCACTGACGCCAACGAGGTACGTAAAATTTCTGGATCAGTAAATTCAGGTCGCGATTCGAAATCTTCTTCCGAGTACAATCGGATGGCGATCCCCGGACTCGTACGACCGGCTCGGCCGGAACGCTGTTGGGCAGATGCCTGCGAGATCCGTTCGATGGGCAGGCGTTGGACTTTGGTGCGTTGGGAATACCGTGAGATACGCGCCGTACCGGTATCAATCACATATTTGATACCGGGAACCGTCAGTGAGGTTTCAGCAACGTTGGTCGCCAGCACGATACGCCGGGTGTTACCTGGGCGGAAAACCCGTTGCTGATCCTGTAGAGACAGTCGGCCAAATAGCGGCAAGATATCGGCTGCGGCTAGGCGTGGGTGTTTGGCAAGTCGTTGGCCCAGGACCTCAGCGGCATCGCGGATTTCGCGCTCGCCGGGGAAGAAGATCAGGATGTCACCGGGCTCTTCTGCTCCGAGTTCCTCAACTGCATCGGCGATGGCATCTAGCGGATCGCGGGCGTCTTCCATATCGTCGGCGTCGTCTTCAGGATCATCTTCGGATGGTTCTTGGGCCAGCGGACGATACCGAATATCAACCGGATAGGTGCGTCCCGACACTTCGATAATAGGCGCAGGGTGGCCATCGCCGTCAGCAAAGTGCTCGGCAAAAGAGTCCGGATCGATGGTTGCCGAGGTAATGATGACTTTGAGGTCGTTGCGTTTATTCAACAGACGCTTCAGATAGCCCAGCAGGAAGTCGATGTTCAGACTGCGTTCGTGGGCCTCATCAATGATGATGACGGAATACTGGGACAGATTTGGGTCGTGTTGTATTTCAGCCAGTAAGATTCCGTCGGTCATGACCTTTAGTCGAGTGTCTGACGACACTTCAGACGTGAACCGTACTTGGTAGCCAACGGTGTTTCCAATATTTTGGTCTAATTCCTCGGC
Organism: Candidatus Yaniella excrementavium; assembly: GCA_019115865.1. Taxonomy (GTDB): domain Bacteria; phylum Actinomycetota; class Actinomycetes; order Actinomycetales; family Micrococcaceae; genus Yaniella; species Yaniella excrementavium. Next base: position 111,318 of record DXCT01000101.1, read on the forward strand.
AACGCGCTCGGCCACTGACCGGGCCGCAATGCGGCGTGGTTGCGTATGGCCGATTATCCCGTTGTCAGCAAGACCCATTGCTAAGCACATTTTGGGTAGCTGAGTGGTCTTTCCCGAACCAGTTTCGCCGGCGATGATAACCACTTGGTGTTTGGCCAGTTGTTCCATGATCTGATCACGGTGTAGTGACACCGGCAGATCATCGGGAAAGGATATGGCAGATAAGTCGATAGACGAGGCGTGGGACATGATGCCAGAATTCTACGGTAGTCTGTGCTCCTTTGTGCATTCAGGTAGCTGGCGGCCAAAACTGCGGTGTCCTAACGACAGGCACCGAGTGTGGCTAATGTTCAGCTCGCTCCAGGATTTCTTGCCAGGAAAGAAAAGCAGCTTGTGTATCCGATGGCAATTGGTCGGCCGTGAGGTTGCCGAGAATCGACCGAGCATTCTTTGCCAGCTGATCAACGAAGATAATTGTTCTCGGCGCGGCTAATCCACCGAGCACGCTCTGGACGGAGTCTATAATTTCAGCAGCGATTTCAAACATACGTGTGGCAAAGGCAGGGGTCCCGTAGACCAAATGCTGTGGGAGCTCATTGGTGGCTTGTGAGGTTGCCCCATCAGAGGGTTGCAGTTCCACTGCTGCGATGATGGTCTTTTGCAGCGCTGAGTTTAGGACCACGGTCGCTTCTGCGCGGACGACAAAGGGATGGTCCAACATGACTCGTCGTACTGCGTCCAGGGAGATAAGTTGTCCTGCCATTGAAGCAAGCGAATCAGATCTGCCGTGGTGGAGCAGAGCAGCTTCGTCGACGGTAACTATATCGGAAGTCGAAAACGTATTAGGCCCGTAACGATCGTAGTTTGGCAGATATGATTCGGTGCCATCAATATTGATTGTGGTTGATACCATTCCGGGTACTGGATACGTCAGAACTAATTCGCCGGTGCCAGTACTGTGGCATTGCTGTCCGGCGTCATCAATCACCCGGGGGCCGATTGATGGTAGTTGTGTGGTACCACCCTGTACGTGTGCTATACCTCCAATGAGCACCTGACCCCAGGCGTCCAATACTTCGGCACCGCGCGTACCGAAAGTTGTTTCCATCCACGTTCGAAGTTCGGGCTCAACTGCTTCACCCGCGGTGACGACCCGAGTTAACGCCAGGTCTCGGTTCAATGGTGGGGTTTGCGGTACCCAGGACCGGATAGTCCGCATCACCGAAGGTGGGGTGATCAACGTTTCCACACCGTAGCGGTGCATAATTTCCCAGCCACGTTTGGTGCTTGGAATATCGAGTGTGCCTTCGTACAGGACTGCTTCTTGGCCTGCCAGTAACGGGCCGAGTAGCCCATTCCAGCTGGAAACTACCCAGGCAATATTGCCTGCACACCATAGGGGACCGTCAGTCGCAACGGCTTGCTGGAACGAAGCAGCACGGACGAGTACCCCGGCCACAGAGTGCCTTGTCAAAACAGGGACGGTATCGGAGGTTGCCACCTGCATGCTGCAGAAAATACTGTCAGCATCTCTGATAGTGCTGATGGACTGGTGACCGGCACCGTTATGCTGGGCATAACTGGGCGAGGTCATACCGCGTCCAGACATCAGGGTGTGATACCAATGGTCTCCGGTAAACCACGGGACATTGATGCCGGTTCGATGAATCACAATTGTGTGCTCTACACTGTCGGCAGCGCCAAGAGCATCGTCGGCACGGTTTTTCAATGGCAGGACGGTGCCATGTCGCCATGCACCGTCCTGGGTCACAAATACTTTAGGGGCAATCAGGGCTAGCCGCTCGGCCAAGGCTTCACTATGTACAGAAATGGGCACAATGCTCCATTGGGCACCGAGCCCGATACATGCGAGCAAGGTGACGACGGTTTCGGGGAGCCAGCCGGTATACAGGGCAACGCAGTCCCCGGATTGGACTCCTAAATCACGCAGCGCACTAGTCATCAGCGAGACTTCTCGTTCAAGCTCGCCGTAGGTCATGGTGTGGCGATCTCCCGGTTCGCCTTCCCAGTAGAATGCGATGCGCCCGGCAGCGTTGTGTTGGTGGCGGCCAAGAAGATTCCACAGGGGATCTATCGTTGCGCCGGGAAACCATGCACCATCTAGTCGGTCATCGCGGTGTTGTTGCCAGTAAACCTCCGGCGTCTGGTGCCAGTCCAGGGCGTCGACGATTGGTTGCCAAATGCGCTGCATGTTCTCGGGCAGATTTGGGTGTGTTGCTTTAGCCATTACGAAGGTTTCCTTTGCAGGAGACGGCAGTGCGAGTCAAGACCTCAACGACTTTGTTGATCTCTGCGGAAGCGCTATTGGGCGCCATGGATGCGCTGAGGGCAGCAACAACAGCGTCGTCAGCATCTTTGATCAGGACCGCGACTTCCGCTGGGCGAAGGACATCGGTTGGCCCAGTGAAAAGGTGGTCTGCTTGGCCCCACTCATGTCGATGCTGCTGTGCTGTAGCTGCCAGGTCTGGCGGAGTACTGTGCATAATGGACTGCCAGTGTTCATCATCAGTTCTCGAGGCGAGCAATCGGCCAGCGGCTGTTTCTAAAGCAGGTGTTGAAGCAGGTGGGGAACGAAATGGGCCTTGATCTCCCGCGTCCACTTGATCAAGGCATACCAGTTCGTGACCAACCAGGATGGAAGTGCTGATCGTCGCCTGTAATTGATCCCGTAGAGCAACGACAAATGGTGAGACAGCATTCAACACAGGATGCTTGCTGAGATAGTGGGTAGATAAACGACTGATCTCCGGGCCCAACCCATAACGCAGGGTTGTTGGATCTTGTACCGCAAAGTCCGCAATAACCAGCGAGCGCAGCAGGCGATGCACCGTAGGTACAGACATGCCGGACCGTTCGGCAAGATCTGTTAGATGTTGCAAGGCAGGCCCCTCCGCCAAGAGTGACAAGAGTTTTGTCGCATTACGAATCGTGCCCAGACCACCCCGGGAGCTGGCGTTGCGTTCGGGCATCTCCCGCCTCCTCAACGATGACAATCTTTTTCTATAACTGCTGTTGATTTTTACATAGTGAAAGTCTATTGTCTATCTCATAGTGATCTAAGCCACATTTTATGATCCTTGCTTCGCTACATGAAAACGCTAGGCGACAAACGCTTGGACTGTGGAAGTGGCCAACTATGAGGAGAAACTAGTGCGAACACGCGCATACCAGCATTCGCTCAGTGGGAGCACCGTCCCGCCAGGGGAATCCTTACTTGAAATCTCTGAGCTATCTCTGCGCTTCGGTGGTGTGAAGGCCTTGACGGGTGTGAACGTTACCGTCGAATCCGGAACAATTCACTCCATTATCGGGCCCAATGGTGCGGGGAAGTCATCACTGCTCAACTGTGTATCTGGCTTGTACAAAGCAACTGCCGGAGAAATCATGCTTCAAACACAAAGCAATCAAAGTGGCACGACAGCGGGTCATGGAACAAAAGACCTCTCAAAATTGCCCCCACACAAGATTGCTCGCCTAGGGGTGGCCCGAAGTTTTCAGAATATTGAACTCTTCGATCAGTTGTCGGTCTTGGACAACATCATGCTTGGACGGCATATCCACATTAAAAAAGATCCATTTATAGCGATGTTTTGGTTCGGACCGGCCAAACGGCAAGAGATTCGTCAACGCGAGCTGGTTGAAGAAGTTATTCACCTGCTCAAGCTTCAGGAGTATCGAAACCAGCCCGTGGGTGCGCTTGCCTACGGTATTCAAAAGCGGGTTGAGCTGGGCAGAGCCTTGGCTATGCAACCTGCTTTACTGTTGCTTGATGAGCCGATGGCAGGCATGAACGTCGAAGAAAAAGAAGATATGGCTCGTTACATCCTCGACATCCACGAGCTGGCAGGCCTCACTGTGGTGCTAATCGAACACGATATGAGCGTTGTCATGGATATTTCGAACCGTGTGACGGTACTGGATTTTGGAAAAGTCATTGGCGAGGGAACACCGGATGAGGTTATGGCGAATCCAAAAGTGATCGAAGCCTACTTGGGAGCGGGGGAGTAACGGTGAATCAGACAGCGCATACTCCTGTCATAGAAGTACAGGATGACAAAGCCAAGGTTGATATGACGATGCCGCAGTTGCTGCAAAATCTGGCTCGGACCCGGCCCGACAGTGTGGCGATGCAAGAAAAACGCTATGGCATTTGGCAGCCGACCAGCTGGGAACACTATCAAGAGCGGGTCAGCGATTTTGCTCATGGTTTAGCATCACTGGGTGTCCAGCGAGGTGAGATTCTTGCTGTCCTGGGGGATAACCGGCCGGAATGGCTTATTTCAGAACTGGCCGCCCAATCGCTGGGAGCTTCTGTGGTCGGGATCTATCCGACTTCAATCGGCGACGAGCTACACCACATTATTGCTTCAGCAAATAGCCGGATCGTTGTGGCTGAGGATCAAGAGCAAGTCGATAAGCTGCTGATACTTGCACAAGACGATCCAACGTTGGGTATTGAACGGGTGATCTACTACGACCCCCACGGTTTGGAACAGTACACCGAAGAGTTGCTGGTGGAATTTACCGACATTGAAGATGCTGGGCGTGCCTGGGGTGAACAACACCCCGGGTGGTTAGAAGAACAGATCAATGCAGGTGTTGCCACCGACACGGCTGTCATCTGTACGACCTCTGGAACGACGTCGAAACCGAAGTTAGCGGAGCTTTCGCATCGCAATCTGCTGTCGATGGCAGAGCATTTGGCAACAGCTGATCCCATTACCTCCAAGGATCGATATGTTTCGTTGCTACCGTTCGCCTGGATCGGAGAGCAAATGCTAGCCGTGGCCTGCGGGTTAGCACATGGGCTGACCGTGTCGTTTCCCGAAGACGCCTCCACACAAAAAGCGGATATGCGCGAGATCGGACCAGATGTGATGTTTGCGCCCCCACGGATCTGGGAGTCAATGCTGACTGAGGTACAAGTAAGGATTGATGAATCTGGACCAATCAAACGCGCGCTTTTTGGCTGGGGGTACGAAATCTCGGACCGTGTGGCAACGAAACAGCTGCAAGGACAACAGCCTGGAATGTGGCTCAAGATGTTAAATATTGCTGCGAATGCAGTCGCGACGCGATCGGTTCGCGAACAACTTGGGCTGACCCGTCTGAAGCGGTGCTATACCGGAGGGGCCCCGCTGGGGCCAGATGTTTTCCGGTTCTTTCATGCTATTGGGGTAAACCTCAAACAGATCTATGGCCAAACCGAAATTACAGGTATTGCCGTCGTGCACCGCGATAATGCGGTGAAGTTTGACACCGTTGGGGTGCCGATCGAAGAGACCGAAATTGCATTCGGAGACCATTCCGAGATCATGTTGCGTTCCGCGTCAGTTTTCAAAGGGTATTACCAGAACGCTGAAGCAACTCAAGAAGCTATCACTGACGACGGGTGGCTGTATACCGGAGACGCGGGATATCTCGACGACGATGGTCAACTCGTTGTTATAGACAGGCTCAAGGACGTGCGAACGGCACCAGATGGAAGTCTGTACTCCAATGCCTATATCGAAAATAAACTCAAGTTCTCACCCTATGTTGAAGAAGCAGTCGTTTTAGTTAACGAAAGTACACACACAGCACAGTCGGAGGGAGCTGCCCCACGACTCAATGTCATCATCACCATCGACCCAACAACCGTTGGCGCCTGGGCCGAACATGAGCGCCTGTCGTATTCCACGTATGCAGATCTTGCGGCTAAACCCGAAGTGTATAACCTCGTCGCCATGGAGATCGCTCGGGCCAATGAGGACCTCAACGAGGGGATTCGGATCGGAAGGTTCGTTCTGCTCCATAAACAATTTGATCCCGACGACGATGAGATTACCCGTACACGGAAAGTCCGCCGGAATGTGATCGAAGAGCGATACGCGGCGGTGATCCAGGCCCTGGAGTCCGGGGCAGAACGCGTAACACTGACTTCTACAGTGACGTATCAAGATGGATCCGTTATCGAACGTCCCATCCCGTTGGAGATATTCGACTTGAGTACCTTCGAAATTCCAGCCGGGACAAAACAACGCAAAGTCTGGAGTGGACGACCATGACACAATTTCTTGTGCTTCTCATCTATGGGCTCTCAGAAGGCGCAATCCTAGCGTTGGCCGCTCTTGGCTTTGTCTTGATCTACAAAGCTACCGGAGTCATCAACTTTGCCCAAGGCGAGTTTTTACTTATCGGGGCCTATACGTTCTACACGGCTTTTGTGATTTTCCAACTGCCCGTAGTGGTCGCCTTACTGATCGGTGTGGTGGTGGCCATCATCGTCGGTGTTCTAGTCGAGCGACTCATCCTTCGACCGATGGTCGGACAAAGTCATATTTCCATCATCATGGTTACGATCGGTTTGGCTGCTGTCCTTAGCTCGCTGGTGCAGATGTTCTTCGGGACGCAACCTCGGGCGATGCCGAGTATTTTCCCAACCGCCTCCATTCCAATTTTTGACGGTGCAGTGCCGGCCAACAGACTGTGGGTACTTGCTGTAGCAGCGGTGGTCTTGACGTTGTTGACGCTGTTCTTTCAGAAGTCCAAGCACGGTATTGCGATGCGATCCGTGGCAGATGACGAACAGGCTGCGATGACAGTCGGCATCTCGGTACGACGAATATTCACCATGTCATGGGGGCTGGCGGCCGTGAGCGCACTGGTTGCCGGTGTGCTGCTTGCGGACCTGACCACTGTGGAGATGGGCATCGTCAACTTTGGTCTCATGGTCTTCCCAGTCGTGATCTTGGGTGGATTGGATTCTGTCCCCGGCACCATCGTTGGTGGATTGACCATCGGCCTGATCACACAGTTCACATCCGGGTATTTCGATCCTGGACTCGCCGAAATTGTGCCCTACATAGTCCTGGTACTCATCTTATTGGTCCGGCCATACGGCATCTTTGGTGAGAAGCGAATCGAAAGGGTTTGATGGTTATGGCAGCTGTACAAACAGGGCGATACCACCGCTCGTATAAATCAGAACTTCGGCTTTGGAAAACAACACCACAGATTACCCGGATGGTCATACTAGCAATAGTGCTGGTTCTTATACCGCTGGTGTTTGATAACTATTGGATGGCGCTGGTCAACACCGCGCTCATCGCATCAATCGGTGCAATCGGGCTCAACATTCTGGTGGGATTCACCGGGCAGATTTCCCTTGGACAAGGCGGGTTCCTGGCCGTTGGTGCGTTCACTTCGGCCATCCTGACAGACCGGATGGGCGTGCCAGTATTCTTTTCCGTTCTTGGCGCTGTCTTGCTCACTGCAGCAGTGGGCATGATCTTTGGCTTACCTGCCTTGCGACTCAAAGGACTGTATCTGGCCATTGCCACCCTGGCATCGCAAATGGTCATTATATTTGTTGTCCGACGCTGGGATTTCCTAACTGAAGGACAGGGCTTTGTCGATGTCAGACGATTAGAAGTCTTTGGATTCAGTATTGAGCGCGCGAACTTCGAACAACAGTGGTACATGATCTTGTTGGTGATCACGATCTTTGCGGCCTTTATCGCAACCAACATCTTCCGTACCGGCGTGGGCCGCTCATTTATGGCGGTCCGGGACCAAGACATCGCCGCATCAGCTATTGGAGTCAACCTCACCCGCGCCAAAATCACAGCCTTTGGTGTCTCCAACGGTTTTGTCGGACTCGCAGGCGCACTCATGGCGCACTACACGGAGATCATTTCCTGGGAACGATTCACGCTTGATGTCTCGATTCAGTATCTGGCGATGATTATCGTTGGCGGTTTAGGTTCAGTAGCCGGATCGATTTACGGAGCCACGTTTATTACCTTTCTGCCGGTTCTAACACGCATGATGGCTGACGAACTCGGTGGTGTTGCGCCGACCCTGCGGCAACAGCTCCCAGCGTTTGAACATGCGATTTTCGGTCTGACCATCATCGTGTTCTTGATACTGGAGCCCAAGGGACTCAACAGAATCTGGGAGCGCATTAAAGAATATTTCAGGTATTGGCCATTCAGATATTAACCCGTTCAACTGCATAGCAACGATGAATCTCTCTCATCCCTACCCTGAAGGATACAACCATGAAGAACAATCGAAACCTCCAAATCTTTGGTGCGCTCACCGCGGCAGCGCTGATGTTGACCGCTTGTGGCGGTGACGACGGAACCGCAGCCGACTCAGATGAACCGATCCGTATCGGTGGCATCATGGACCAGTCTGGAGCCACCGGCGACGTTGGCGCACCATACAGCGAAGGCGTGGTCGCCTATATCGACCATCTGAATGCAAATGGTGGAATCAACGGCCGAACGATCGATGCCGACATCAATGACTATGCTTATGAGATCCCGCAAGCTGAAGACCTTTATCGTAGATACGTCAATGACGGGGTTGTCGCAGTGATGGGCTGGGGCACAGGCGACACCGAGGCACTGCGCACCAGGGTCGCCAACGACGAGTTACCATTCATTTCAGGTTCCTTCTCTGAAGAACTTACTGACATTGAAGAGTCACCCTATAACTTCTTGATCGCGCCAACGTACTCCGACCAGATTCGGGTTGCACTGAATCACATTGATCAAGAAACCGACGGTGAAGCCCGAGTCGCAGTGCTGCACAATGACTCGCCGTTTGGGACATCTCCGGTGGGCGACGGCTCAGACTGGATTGAAGACGAGGGGTTGGAAATTGACTATTCGTCGCATCCCATCCCGTCTGGCACTACGAACTTCACCGGCTTGCTGAACCAGGTCAGCGATGCTGACTACATTATTGTCCAAGACGTTGCTGCGCCTGCTTCTCAGCTCGCGCGGGATATTGAAAGCCAAGGCAGTGACCAGACCATCGTGTGCCTCAACTGGTGCTCTAGTGAATTGCTCGTGACTTCGGCAGGCGATGCGGCCGAGGGACACATGATGATCCAACCGGTAGCACCCTTGTCAGCTGAAAAACCAGGCCACGAAGAGATCGTCGAGTACCTCGAGGAAAATGGTGGCGATACTGAGCAAGTCGTCAGCTATGTCCAAGGCTGGTATGCCATGCACATCATGGCCGAAGGCATTCGTCATACGCTGGATCAGGAGGAGGATCTAACCGGCGTAAATATTCGCGAATCTCTTGAGACCATGGGTCCGATCGACACAGGCGAAGTCATTGGTGATGGCACCGTTGAATTCGACCCTGAGTCGCACCGAGGCACCGTCTTCTCTGGGATTTACACGGTCGAAGATGGAGAGATCGTTGAAGTCGAAGCGGGAGTTGAACCATGATCGCCCAGACGGCAACACTAGGCCGACATGCTTGCTCGTCGGCATCGGATAGTCTGCTAGCAATAAACAATATTGAAGTCATCTACGATGATGTGATTCTTGTATTGCGCGGCCTATCACTGCAAGTCCCCGAAGGAAAAATCGTGGCGCTGCTGGGCTCTAACGGTGCCGGAAAATCCACGACGCTCAAAGCAGCGTCTGGGCTACTGCCCAGTGAACAAGGGGAAGTCTCCTCCGGAACGATCGTATTTGGCGGCGAAGACATCACCAAGATGGATGCCGCCGAGCGCGTGAAGCGAGGACTGAGTCTCAGTATGGAAGGACGCCACGTCTTTCCCCACTTGACGATCGCGGAAAATTTGCAAGCTGGTGCCTATACACAACGCCATACGGCAGAGCTGTTTGACTTTGTGTATGAGTTCTTCCCTCGCCTCGCCGAGATGCGATCTCGTGTTGCCGGTTTCCTATCTGGCGGTGAGCAACAAATGCTAGCGATTGGCAGAGCATTAATGGCTCGGCCAAAGTTGCTTATGCTCGACGAGCCCTCGCTGGGTCTTGCGCCAAAGTTGGTTGAAGAAACCTTCGAAACCATTGCTCGGTTGAACGAGGAGACGGGCCTTACGGTGTTGGTTGTGGAACAGAACGCTACGGTCGCTTTGGGAGTAGCCCACCACGGGTATCTGATGGAACAAGGCAAAATCATGCTGGAGGACTCTGCAGCTGCTTTGGCCGAGAACCCCGATGTCAAAGAGTTCTACTTGGGCGTTTCAACCAGTGGCGAAGGGAAAAAGAGCTATCGCGATGTTAAACACTATAAACGCCGCAAACGTTGGCTTTGAAAGAAGGTGGAGGCCATGGGAAATGCATTCCGTGGGTCGGCTACAAGCGACGACGAAGCCAGTGTCGGACTGACAGATGTATTGCAACATCTCGCGCTTGCTGATCAGTCGCTTGCAGCGCGGCTGGAAGCTGCTGGATTAGATCCGACTCAAATCCAGGACGTGCGGCAACTTGATGACGTCGCAATTGAAACGAAGGATGAGCTCGTCGCAGCGCGACAAAGCGGACAAAAACATTGGACTGCCCAACGGGTCTTCCAGTCGCCGGGACCAATTTATGAACTACAGCCACCTGGGGAAGATCCCTGGCGGTGGGCCGAAGCGTTGTACAGTGCAGGGCTGCAGCCCGGTGATATTGTCATCAATTGCTTTGGTTATCATCTCTCACCGGCCGGCGCGATGTTCGATACAGCGATTATCGCAGCGGGAGCAACGGTCTTACCGGCAGGCATTGGGAGCCAACAGTTGCAAGTGCAAGCGATTCGGGATCTTGGTACTCGCGGGTACGTGGGGTTGCCAAGTTATCTCAAAGCCTTAATTGATGTGGCAGCCGACCAGGGCACTACACCGGCAGAGTTTCCGATTCGTTATGCCCTGGTGACTGCCGAACCGCTACCTGAGGATTTGCGGCGTGCTCTTGAAGAATGGGTGCCAACCGTTCGCATGGCGTATGGGTCTGCGGAGGCCGGGCTCATCGCCTACGAGGACGGCATCGAAGCCGGAATGGTCGAAGGTGCAGGGATCGACGTTCAGGTTTGTGATCTTGCCACAGGCGCTCCCATCACCCAGGGTGAGGGGGAAGTAGTGCTGTCGCTGATTCGCAAAGAGGCGCCGCTGATCCGGTTTGGTACAGGCGACCTCTCTGCTTGGTTGACCAATGAACAAGGGCAACAAATGTGTGATGAGCACGGCCGACGACGGCTGGTTGGGGTTCTTGGACGTACCGGCGAAGCCATCAAAGTTCGGGGGATGTTTTTGCACCCACGGCAGGCTGTGGGCGCATTGGAGGATGTTGCCGGATTGGCAGCGTTCCGTTTCGTCATTACCCGTAGAAATCACCGTGATGAGGTTCGCTGTGAATATGTAAGTCAGACCGGAGAAGACCTCAGCGAGGTGCTGCATGACCGCATCCGAGATGCGTTGCGCTTCAATGCAGAAGTGCAACAGGTTCAAGAGCTCCCCGCGGAGTCTTCCTTGCTCGTTGATCAACGGTCCTGGGACACCTAGATTGATTAGGTGACACTTCGGCGTCCCTCCGGTTGGCTTCTAGTATGAGACCTGGCAAGTCTTGGGTTAGAGGCCCGGAGGGATGTAGTGTTCCAGACCGTCTTCACGCAATCTGTTCTTCAGGTCTTCAACCAGCCGAGTGTAGTTATCCATGATGCGTGCCCGATCCTGCAGTTCTGAAGCAAGGTCTACCGATGACGCTCGGCGTAATTCTTTACGCGTCATGGACAGGGAAGCTGGTTTTCCACCGGGAGTATAGACCATTGAAGCCAGGGCATCCACAGTCCGATCTCGGTTTTTCATCACCGTGCCTTCCATCTCCCAACGGAACAGTGTCCGTTCAGAGATGCCAAGTTTATGTGCCAGATCGGTTCTGGGAAGGTTCGCAGCTTCTCTGCGTCGCATGATGTCTAATCCGATTGACAGTTCGTCGTCTGGATTTAACTGTGCTTGCCCTTCACGAGGGTGCATTTTCCTGCGCATTGGGTTTTGCCATCCAAAGATTTTAATGAGTGCATGAGTTGATACTTCAAGTATGCAGGAGGAAATCACCAGTCACAAGGCTTGAGGAGACCTAAAAGCAGCTAGTCAAAGCAAGGTTGCTGTTGTATTTTGGTTGAGGTTGATCCGCACTGCAGGACGGGTGAACGGCAAAGACATGTGCCGGAATAACGTGGTGCCCCCGACAGGAATCGAACCTGTGGCCTTCTGCTCCGGAGGCAGACGCTCTATCCCCTGAGCTACGGAGGCGGGGGTCCCAGAATTGCTCGTGCAGTTCAAGCGGACCCTGAACACCCTACCGCAAATGTCAGCCATGACGAAATATGAGATCTTCCGGGGTAATCAATAAGAGGAAACACCGCATTAAAGGTGCCGTGTTAGAACACGATGGCTAAACTTGGTCACGTGAATCCCGAAAAACTTTCTGAAGCTATTGCCCATACACTGCATACCGCAATAGAAGCCGGTGAGATCCAGTTGCCGGCTGAGGCGGTCCCCGAAGCTCCCAGAGTCGAACGACCAAAGTCGCGCGAGCACGGTGACTGGGCGACGAATATTGCCATGCAGCTTGGCAAGCAGGCCGGTATGAATCCACGGCAGTTCGCTGAAATTCTGGCGCCTAGACTCCAAGCTTTGGAAGGCGTTGCACAGGTTGATATCGCGGGACCGGGCTTCATTAACATCGTGCTTGATGCTGCGGCAGCTGGGGAGCTAGCCCGCACCATCGTCGAGGCAGGTGAGGCATTCGGCCACAACGATCAGGCGGCCGGCGATGTCGTGAACGTGGAGTTTGTCTCAGCCAATCCCACCGGTCCGCTGCACATCGGTCACACCCGGTGGGCCGCATTGGGCGACGCGATCAGTCGACTCCTGCGTGCTTCTGGTGCGCAGGTCACAAATGAGTACTACATTAATGACTATGGTGCCCAGCTCGACGTTTTTGCTTCTTCGGTATGGTCGAGGATGCACGGCGAAGATGTGCCAGAGGGCGGTTACCCCGGCAAATATATTTTCGAGCTCGCCGACGCTATCAAGGCGGAAGACCCCAAGATTGCAGAGCAGTCCTTTGCCCAGGCGCTACCTCAGTTGCGTACCAGGGCGTACCAGCTCCAACTTGCCGAAATCAAGCAAACTTTAGACGCGTTTCAAGTCAACTTTGATGTTTGGTTCTCAGAGGCTGAGCTGCACGAGCACGGCGCCGTTGACGATGCCCTTGAACGGCTTAAAGCACAAGGTCACACGTTTGAAGAAAACGGTGCGTTTTGGTTGCGTACCACCGATTTCGGGGACGATAAGGACCGAGTGCTAATTAAGGCTGACGGTAAACCCACCTATTTTGCCGGCGACGCGGCCTACTACCTGTCGAAAAAAGATCGCGGATTCGACCAAAAGATTTATCTTCTGGGAGCTGACCACCACGGATATGTGAACCGGCTTCGTGCTTTGGCTGCGTGCGCGGGTGATGACATGGACGCCAATATCGAGATCCTGATCGGTCAGTTGATTTCAGTCGACGGTGCCAAATTGTCGAAGCGCGCTGGCAATATTATCGAACTTAAAGACCTCATTGAATGGCTAGGCGTTGACGCGCTGCGCTACTCGTTGGCCCGCTACCCGAATGATTCACCAATTGAAATCGATCCGGAATTATTGCGCGCACAAACCAACGATAACCCGGTGTTCTATGTCCAGTACGCCCATGCTCGCTCCTGCTCAGCGGCTCGCACCGCCGAAGCTCAGGGTGTGCTGCGAGACCCAGCTACATTTGATGCCTCGGCGTTGAACCAGCCAACAGAAGAAGAGCTGTTATCTAAATTGGCGCAGTTCCCGTCCATTGTTGGCAGTGCCGCAAAACTGCGTCAACCGCACCGGTTAGCCCGTCACCTGGAATCTATCGCTGCCGCCTACCACGCCTGGTATGCTGCGGCTCGCATCGTGCCGGCACCGAACCAAGATGGCACCAAACCAGAACCACAAACCGTCAACTACTCCCGTCGTTGGCTCAACGATGCCACGACTCAGGTCCTCGCAAATGGTCTAGGACTGCTGGGAGTGTCAGCACCGGAGAAAATGTAATGAAATCACCTCTTGCCCCAGCATGGTTGTCCCTTCCAGAAGACACTGCGGCACTTGATCCCACGATTTTCTCCACCGGCGTGGACCGCCAGGCCGGCGAAGTGTCCGTCCAGGGGCTTGGTGTTACTGAACTCGTCGAACAGTTCGGTAGTCCGCTGTGGGTCTTGGATGAAAACGATTTTCGCTTTCGAGCACGGCAGTACGTTGATGCCTTCAATACTGCATTTGCGCCACTTTGCGGGGCAGTGGATGTCTTTTATGCCTCCAAGGCACTCCTGACAGTGCAGGTTGCCCAATGGGTCAAAGAAGAAGGCCTGTTCATCGATACGGCCTCTGGTGGCGAACTGGCTGTTGCCTTACGTGCCGGTTCGGATCCAGCAAAGATCGGTTTGCACGGCAATAATAAATCTGATGCCGAGTTACAGACCGCTATTTCCAAAAAAATTGGACGGATCGTTGTCGACTCGTTGTCTGAGTTGTACCGCGTGGAACATCTTGCCGAACAGCTCCAGGTGCGAGCCAATGTGATGCTGCGCTTGACTCCTGGCGTCGATGCCTCGACACACCAGCACATTGCCACCGCACACGAGGATCAGAAGTTTGGGCTGTCGATGACACCGGCACCGGACGAAGATACTTCGGTTGCTTATCAAGCCGTGCACTGGGCTGCGGCAGCCCAGCATATAGATCTGGTTGGCTTACATTCGCATATCGGTAGCCAAATCTTTGATTCCCAAGGTTTCGAAACGGCCGCAACGCGGATGCTGGAATTTATCGCGACCATTGATGCCGAGGGAATCCACGTGGCCGAGCTAGATATCGGTGGTGGTTACGGTATCGCCTATACCGAGGCTGATGACCCGGTTGGCCCAGAAGTCATTGCCACGAATCTTGCCCACCATATCGCCGAAGAGACAACTCGACTGGGCGTGGCATGTCCACGTATTTCTATTGAACCTGGTCGGTCGATCGCCGGCCCAGCAGGTATGACGATATACACCGTTGGAACCACCAAAACCGTATGGGTTGAACACGATGGACAGCACCATCCACGACGCTATGTCGCCGTCGATGGTGGCATGTCTGACAATCCTCGACCGGTGCTCTACGACGCCGATTACACTGCCGTGCTGGCGAACCGGGTGAGCGATGCTGAGCCGGCGTTTTCAAGGGTGGTAGGTAAGCACTGTGAATCCGGCGACATCGTGGTCAACACGGTGTATCTGCCCGAAGATACCGATCAGGGTGACCTCGTTGTTGTGCCGGCCACCGGAGCATATGGTCATGCGATGAGCTCCAACTACAACTTACTGGCTCGTCCCGCCATCGTCGCGGTCAAAGACGGTGCCGCTCGAGAAATCATTCGGCGGGAGACCTACGACGATTTATTTGCGCGCGAGGTCGATTTGTAACGCTGTTACACGGACTGGACTACAATAACCACACGGCGACCTACATTCCCACTTTCAAAGTTCTACTCGGAGGACCATGACGATTGCATCTGATACCCCAGCACTGAAGATCGCGCTGTTGGGCGGTGGAACTGTTGGATCACAGGTCGCTCGAATTCTTACCGAAGACGCCGAATCACTCACCGAACGTCTCGGTGCACAACTGCAGCTCACACGTATTCTGGTGCGCAATCCCAACGCAACTCGCGACTATCAGCTACCCACCGAATATTACAGTGACGACGCTGAGGAAGTGCTAGAGGGCGCAGATATTGTCGTCGAGCTCATGGGCGGAGTTGAGCGTACCCGCGAACTCGTGCTGCAGGCCATTGCGCAGGGATCCAACGTCGTCACCGGTAACAAGGCACTTCTTGCCACCCACGGTAATGAACTCTATGAAGCTGCGGCTAATGCCGGGGTCCAACTATCGTTTGAAGCGTCTGTAGCCGGGGGCATCCCGATTCTTCGACCGCTGCGCGATTCGTTGTCCGGCGATAAAGTCACTCGGATCATGGGTATTGTCAACGGTACGACTAACTATATCCTTGATCAGATGGACACCACCGGTGCCTATTTCAACGATGCCTTAGCTGAGGCCCAGCGCCTTGGTTTCGCGGAGGCAGATCCCAGCGCTGACGTGGATGGCGACGATGCGGCAGCGAAGATTGCCATTCTTGCACGCCTGGCCTTTCATGCACCATTCTCACTGGACGAAGTGTACACGCAGGGTATCGGAGAAATCTCTGCAATGGACCACAAAGTCGCTGCAGCGGCCGGTTACATCATCAAATTGTTAGCTATTGCCGAAGAACTCGATGATTCCAACGGTGTCGTACTGCGCGTACACCCAACGTTGCTACCGCGTGAACACCCGCTCGCCAGCGTGCGTGGAGCATATAACGCGGTATTCGTTGAAGCAGAAAACGCTCAAGAGCTCATGTTCTATGGGCCAGGCGCCGGTGGGCCGCCTACCGCATCCGCCGTCATGGGCGATGTCATGTCGATTGCCAAACGTAAATTGCGTGGTGGCCCCGGACGTACCCACACCGCGCGTCGTGCACTACAAGCCCTCGATATTGGTGAATCTATTACACGGTATATGGTCGTCATCCGCGCGGCTGATGCATCAGGTGTGCTCGCTAAGGTAGCGGGTAGTTTCGCCGAACACCAGGTGTCCATCAAATCCATGAATCAGACCGTTGATGAAGCATCGAATGAGGAAGACAAGACCGCCCTGCTGGCATTTATCACCCACCGAGCCAAAGAATCGCAACTGGCGCAGACCCTCAAGGCCACAGAAGCGTTGGAAGAAGTCCGTGAAGTGCTGTCCGTCATGCGGGTAGAAGGTAAGTAATTTTGGCATCACCCGCCACTACGCCCCCCGCCAATCGTGTGCCCGCCGGCATCGTCGCAAATATTCGGGTACCGGCAACTTCAGCCAACCTCGGACCAGGATTCGACTCGGCCGGCATAGCCTTTCGGATGTACGATGAACTCGAGATCCGCACCACAGAGGCTGGTTTTAGCGCTGAAATCGAAGGTGAGGGTCACAATTATCTGCCCACCGATGCGCGGCATTTGATCATCGCGCAGATTCGAATGCGATTAGAACACTTGGGCTGGCATCTGCCCGGGCTGAAACTTAAAGCTATCAACCGGATTCCGCACTCCCGGGGTCTGGGGTCATCGGCGGCTGCCCACATGGCCGCAGCCATGGCCGTCAAAGCACTGTTGCCACCGGATGCTGATATCTACGACTATGACCTGTTGCAGTGGGCCTCGGAGGCAGAAGGACATCCAGATAACGTTGCCCCCGCCGTGTACGGAGGACTGACATTCTCCTGGAAACACGAAGACGGCTTAGAAGATAGGTACCGAGCCACCCGACTGGATCCGCACCCCGATATCACCCCGGTGGTCGCGATTCCTGCGAAGCCCTTATCAACGGCAGCAGCCCGTACGCTGTTGCCAGCAACGGTGCCATATACCGAGGCCGTGGCAAACGCGGCTCGAGCTGCGCTGCTGGCACCAGCAATGACATGCGACCCCAAATTGTTGTTTGCCGCCACAGAAGACTGGTTGCATCAGCAGTACCGCCAGCCCTCGATGCCAGAAACGCTAGAACACATCACGGCGCTTCGCACACATGGACATGCAGCCGTCGTGTCAGGTGCTGGACCAACGTTGTGTGTCTTCGCGGCCGATGCAGCCGAAACCGATGCTGTTGTACAGCTCTTAGAACAGCGCGCAGCGAAATCTCCGCAACACTGGGACGTTAGGATTCTGCCAGTCGACACTGAAGGTGCTACGATGGAGATATTCCGGCCCTAACGAGAACGATTGAGTGTATCGGAAGATATGTTTCTCTCGTGTTCGGCCTGGTCTTTACCGCAAATCTGCGGAGAGCATTTGGTAGCCCATCATCCTAGATGTCAGGTTATCTCACAGTACGAACACCACTGCTGACACATCCGTGTGCGGCAAATGGTGTTGCCTATATTGCAAATCACTCAACAACTCGTCATTCTGACAGTCGCAGTCGAGTTTGTTATCAAATTTGCGGGTATCTATGCCCGTACCGACGAGGGGGAAGGAACCTTCGTGACTGAACAAGACACACTACAGACCCCAACCGATAACGGGTCTGCCGGTCTGGGCGGCCTCAAAATAGCCCAACTACAGACCCTGGCCTCTCAGCTTGGCATTACCGGCACTTCACGGATGCGCAAAGCGCAGCTTGTAGAAGTTATCGCCGATCACCAGCGCGGTGGCAGTGATACTGCACGGCAAGCGGTGGAGGATGCCAAAGCAGCTGCTGCAAAAGAGCGCAAGCCTCGCAGCAACGCTGCAAAAGCAAAAGACGCCGAGCAACCAGCCGAACAGGTTGACACTAAAGAAGCTGCCGCTGACGGCAAGAAACCTCAGCAAGATTCGCAGGACCAGTCGGGCAAGGAGAAAGCTTCCAAGCACCGCAATCAGCAGTCTCGCGATAATAAGAAGTCTTCGGGTCAAAACGGATCTCACAACGACAAATCCTCAGGTGACCAACAACAGGCCTCGCCCGATGAAAAGAAAGCGCAGCAGGACACTTCGCGCGATGACCAGCAGTCAAAGCAACACGATGCCAATGACGCTGAAAACAACCAGGGCGGTCGCGGCCAACGTACACGCAATCAACAGCGTCGTGATCAGGGTCGTAATCGAAAAGACCAACAGGATCAGCACGACAAGCGCGAGCAACAACACGACACCTCCGAGGACTCAGGTGACGATAACCGCGATGGCAATCGTCGCCGTCGCGATGACGACCAGCGTAACCAGCGTCGTCAGCGTCAACGGGATCGTAACCGTTCTCGCGATCGTCGTCGTGATCACGATCAGGACCAGGACGATCAGCAAGAGACATCCGATAACGACACGTTGTTACCGGTTTCGGGTATCCTCGACGTCCTAGATAACTACGCCTTTGTTCGCACCTCCGGTTACCTGCCGGGCCCGAACGACGTCTATGTTTCTATGGCCATGGTCAAGCGCTTTGGCCTGCGCAAGGGTGACGCTATTCGCGGTCAAGTTCGTGCGCCACAAGAAGACGACGATAACCAGCAGAATAATAACCAGGGCGGAGGTGGACGTGGCGGCCGTGGAGGTCGCGGTGGACGCAATCGTCGTGGCGGCGGAGGCGGCGGCAACCGTCAAAAATTCAACGCACTGGTGAACCTGAACTTGGTCAACGGTCAAGAACCAGTCGAGAATCCAAAGCGCGTTGAATTCAACAAGTTAACTCCGTTGTATCCGCAAGAACGCTTGCGCCTGGAAAACAATAGCAACCCGAAAGATATGGGCCCACGCCTGGTCGATCTGGTTGCACCGATTGGTAAAGGTCAGCGCGGCCTCATCGTCTCACCGCCAAAAGCCGGTAAGACCTTGATGCTACAGTCCATCGCCAATGCCATCACCACGAATAACCCAGAGGTTAAACTCATGATGGTGCTGGTGGATGAACGCCCAGAAGAAGTCACCGACATGAGACGTTCGGTGCGTGGCGAAGTGATTGCCTCGACGTTCGACCGCCCAGCGGAAGACCACACAACGGTTGCCGAACTCACCATTGAACGCGCCAAGCGAATGGTTGAATTGGGCCACGACGTCGTCGTCCTCTTAGACTCGATGACACGTTTGGGTCGCGCTTACAACCTGACGTCACCAGCTTCTGGACGAATCCTCTCCGGTGGTGTGGACTCAGCTGCACTGTACCCACCCAAGAAGTTCTTTGGTGCCGCCCGAAATATTGAAGGCGGCGGTTCGCTGACAATTCTTGCAACCGCACTGGTTGAAACAGGATCACGTATGGACGAAGTGATCTTCGAAGAATTCAAGGGAACCGGCAACATGGAACTGCGGCTGTCCCGTGAACTGTCTGAGCGCCGCATCTTCCCAGCAATCGATATCAATGCTTCCGGTACCCGTCGCGAAGAGAACCTACTGACGGCCGAAGAAATTCGTATCATGTGGCGACTACGCCGTGTGCTGTCTGAACTCAAGACCCAGCAGGGTCTGGAATTGTTGACCTCCAAGCTCAAAGAAACCGAAACTAATGCGGAATTCTTGATGTTGGTCTCGAAAACAACGCTGCGAGCTCAAACAGAGTCTTAGCAACATCCCAGGAAACCATCGTGCAACCGTGCCGGTTGCACGATGGTTTTTTGATTCTCAACTAAGATTTCAATGACAAGGTAGGAAACCATGTTTGACTCCATAGAAAACCTGCTTGCTGAACACGCCGAGCTTACCGAAAAAATGGGTGACCCCGCGGTTCATGCTGACCAAACCCTAGCCCGCAAAGTCGGACGCCGCTTTGCCGAACTTGAACGCATCGTCAAGGCGCATAAGCATTGGCAACAGCTTGCTCAAGACCTCGAAGACACTCGAGAACTTGCTGAAGAAGACGAAGATTTCGCCGCCGAAATCCCGGAACTTGAAGCCCAATATGAAGAAGCCAACGAGACGCTTCACCGGTTGCTTATTCCACGAGACCCCGACGATGCGCGCAACGTTATTTTGGAGGTCAAAGGTGGTGAAGGTGGTGAAGAAGCCGCACTGTTTGCTGCTGACCTGGCCCGAATGTATATCCGCTATGCCGAAAACAAGGGTTGGAAAACCGAGCTCATCTCGGCAACCGAATCCGATCTCGGCGGCTACAAAGATGTGCATATCGGCGTGACAGGAAATTCCAACGATCCTGCTGAAGGTGTCTTCGCGCACCTCAAATATGAAGGTGGGGTGCATCGTGTGCAGCGTGTCCCCGTTACCGAGTCGCAAGGTCGCATACACACCTCGGCCGCTGGTGTCCTGGTGTTTCCTGAGGTTGACGAACCAGAAGAAATCGCGATCAATCAAGCTGATCTAAAAATCGACGTCTATCGTTCATCCGGCCCCGGCGGTCAGCACGTCAACACCACCGACTCTGCTGTGCGTATTACCCACTTGCCAACCGGCATCGTGGTGGCGATGCAGAACGAGAAATCCCAGATTCAGAACCGTGAAGCCGCCATGCGTGTACTCCGGTCCCGTCTGCTGGCCTGGCAACAGGAACAACTCGATGCAGAAGCAGCCGAAACACGTGCCTCCCAAGTTCGAACCATGGACCGCTCGGAGCGGA
The DNA here is from genome assembly GCA_019115865.1 of Candidatus Yaniella excrementavium. Classification (GTDB taxonomy): domain Bacteria; phylum Actinomycetota; class Actinomycetes; order Actinomycetales; family Micrococcaceae; genus Yaniella; species Yaniella excrementavium. Next base: position 132,322 of record DXCT01000101.1, read on the forward strand.
TTCGTACCTATAACTTCCCAGAAAACCGGATAGCCGATCACCGGACAGGGTATAAAGCCAACAACCTCGACCGAGTTCTTGAAGGCGATATGAACGCCGTGATCGATTCACTCATCGAAATGGATGAAGCCGAACGCCTAGCGGCGCTTGGGGAATCAAACCAAGCATAATGACAGAAGTCAATCAGGTCATCCAGCAGGCGCGGAGACAACTGCGTGAAGCCGGCATCGAATCCGCGAATGCTGAAGCTGAGATCATAGTGGCGCACGTATTGGAGATCGGACGAGGCAAGCTCGGTATTGTCCAGGCACTGGGCCAGGACCTATCCCAGGAAAATGTGAGCAGAGTGTCAGCGTTACTCGAGGCACGAGCAGCAAGAACTCCGCTGCAGTATCTGACGGGTACAGCCGGATTTTATGGACTCGACGTGCACGTTGAACCGGGGGTATTCATACCGCGGGTGGAAACCGAGATCCTCGTCGAATCGACCCTGCAGCATTTCGACAACGCTAAGGGCCCGTTAAAAATCCTCGATCTGTGTACAGGCACCGGAGCGATAGCGGCAGCGCTGGCAGACCAGCTAGCGCAACGAGACATCACTGCAACCCTCTGGGCTGTGGATGTGGACGCATCGGCTGTTGAGCTAGCCCGTCGAAATACTGCAACGTACAACGTGACAGTATTGTGCGCAGACGCTACGGACTCCAGTTCAGTCTTGGCAGCAGCCCCAGAAATGACAACGCTTCTGGGTGGCTTTGATGCCGTGGTGACCAATCCGCCATATATTCCAACGCAGACTCCGGTAATCCAGCCCGAAGCTGGTTTTGATCCGCAACGAGCACTGTATGGTGGTTCCTCCGATGGCACTAGCATTCCTCTTGCCATAGCCGACCAAGCCCTTGAATGGCTTGCACCAGGCGGTTTTTTCATCATGGAACACGATCACACCCATGCCAATGAACTTGCCGTAGCACTGGGTAAACATGCTGGCTGGCGCGACGTGGTGACCTTGCAAGACCTGACACAAACTGATCGCTTTGTCTCAGCGATTCGATCCGACTTGCTGCAACCAACACCGAAAACAACCTCAACCCTGGCACAATGACTAACGTGACACACCCATTTGACGCACAAGATGCCCAACAACAAACCGCCGCGATAGCAGCGGCAGTCAAAGCCATCGGTCAGCGGGAACTCATCGTTTTACCAACCGACACGGTGTACGGTGTGGGTGCCGATGCCTTTAGCCCCCAGGCTGTCGCCGTCTTGTTGGCTGCCAAAGGCAGGTCACGACAATCCCCGCCACCGGTTCTGATCGGCGATATGCAAGTCTTGGATGCGTTGGCCGTGGAAGTTCCCGAAACGGCTCGGCAGCTGGCGCAAGCATTCTGGCCCGGCGCCCTCACGCTGGTGTGTCATGCTCAGCCATCATTGTCCTGGGATCTGGGTGAAACACGGGGGACCGTTGCACTGCGACAACCAAACGATGAACTTGCCCGAAATATTCTTCGCGAAACCGGACCAATGGCGGTGTCTTCAGCAAATCGACACGGCCAACCGGCCGCCACCACGATTGCCGATGCACAAGCGGCACTGGGTGAATCAGTCGCCGTATATATTAATGACGGCGAACGCGGCCAACAACAAGCGTCAACGATCGTGGATTGCACCGTGACTCCGCACCGCGTGTTGCGTACCGGTGCCATCACTATCGAGGCATTGCGCGGTGTTGTCCCGGAAGTTTTAGATTATGACGACCCGGATCGCTCAGACACCGAACACGCCCCTGGATCCTCGGAGGACACCGAGTCCTTATGAAGGTTTATCTTGCTGTCGTGGCACTGACCGCGCTGCTGAGTTTTGCGCTGACACCGGTGGCGCGGATGCTGGGAGTACGCGGACGGGTATATACCCCAACGCGTAAACGCGACATGCACCGTGAACCCATTCCAAAGCTTGGGGGAGCGGCGATGGCAATCGCCGTGGTGACGGCCATGGGACTAGCTTCCTTGGTGCCGTTTCTTTCAGGAATCTATCAATCTCCGATGCGTGGCATCCTGGCAGCGATTGTGATCATTCTGGTCATGGGGGTAGCAGACGATCTCTGGGACCTCCACTGGATCGTCAAATTCGCCGGTCAAATGCTGGCAGCCGGTGTTATCGCCGCAGCAGGGATCCGCGTCGAGGCTATGCCCGTGGGTTGGATCCATGTTGATAATGAGATCGCACAAATTGTCATCACTATCTTCGTGATCGTCTTGACCATCAACGCGTTCAATTTCATTGATGGGTTGGACGGCTTAGCAGCAGGTGTAGCGATCATTGGCGGTTCCGCTTTTTTCTTATACAGCTATGTGTTGACCCGTACTATCAATGCTTACGACTATTCCAACCTCTCGACGTTACTCACTGCCTTACTTATTGGAGCCTGTATAGGTTTCTTGCCGTTTAACTTTCATCCAGCGAAAATTTTTATGGGTGAAGTGGGAGCGCAACTCATTGGTCTGCTCATGGCGACAGCGGCAGTCGCGGTGACGGCAGATCTTGGTGCGCTTGAAGGATTCCGTTTCAGAAACGTTCCCGCGTATATGCCGATTCTGCTTCCACTGGCCGTGATGTTGTTGCCACTGTTAGACCTCTTTATGGCGGTGCTACGCAGAACCGCACGACGTAGTTCTCCCTTCACCGCAGATCGGGGGCACATTCACCACAAATTGGTAGATGGTGGATATACTCACCGACAAGCTGTCTTGCTGCTGTACCTCTGGACATTTGTCGTCGGCTTTGGAGCGGTGTCACTGACGTATTTTGCAGCCGAAGTCGTCTTTGTCGTTGTGGGTATCGCCATGGCATTACTGGTGCTACTGACACTGCGCCCTTGGATCATTCGGCGTGCATACTATCGCAAGTTAAATTCCATACGTGCTGCACGAGCGGCCCAACGAGCAACAGGACAGTCTGCAGAACGCGGTGAACGACATGGCTAAAAGATACGTGAATACACGAGGTTGGTGGGGCATCTTCCTGCACGCCACCTGGCCAACATTGCTTGTCACAGTTCTTACCGGTCTCGTCTTTCAAATAGTCATTTCCAGCCAAGCGGGCTTGTCGGCATTAACCGCGGGTATCGTTGTTTGGATGCTCTCGGCGGTGAGCGTTGTGTTGATCGCATCCATTTGGAAGAACCACCGAAATCTCGCGATACCGGTGGCCATGGGCGCATTCGTTGCAAAAATGGTGTTCTTAGGGTTCTTGCTCACAGTCGTTCCACCTCCAGACTGGTTCCACACCACTGGGGCAGCTCTTGGTGCGTTGGTTGCCATCATTGTGTGGCAAGTTGCAGAGGTCATTGTCTTTATTAATACGCGCCGATTAATTTACCCGTAGTTTTTTAAATGAATGTGACGAAACCGACAAAAATCGGTGAAATTTTATTGTCCAGCATTAAGAATTCGCGGGATGACTAGGCGTTATGGGTAAAACTCAAGGGAGCGGCGCTGCCTCTTGTGACGAATCTCTCAGTTCATTTGGCGGGTCAAGGCTTCAAGGTCGTCGTTGACTCTTGACTCAATGCGACACGGGTTAGGCTTTTTGCTAGACTGTCCAAGGGCAAAAACGCGAAGAAAACCGCAACTGCCTACAACATTTCGGCAACATCCCCGAAGCAGGAGTTTAACCGCCTGCCTTTTCGCGGGGGATTATTGAGAGAGGATTTGCGTGCTTCCACTCGTGCTAAGTTATCTCCCCGCGCAAGGGGGTTACGTGCCGCCCACGATCGACGATGCGCACCCGCCAGACATCATTCCGTGGATGGCTGAGTACGGCACAGGCTTTGGCAAGCAGATGGTGATGATCGTCTTGTCGATCATCCTTATCTGGGCATTTTTCGGCATTGCAATGCGCAAACCTTCCCTGGTGCCTGGTCGCGTCCAGTGGGTCGCTGAATCAGGCTATGCATTCGTCCGCAATGGCATCGGCCGAGACATCATTGGGGAAAAGAACTTCCGTCAATGGGTGCCATTGCTTTTTGCAACATTCTTTTTTGTGTTGCTCAACAACCTTTTCGGTGCCATACCTGTTCTGCAGCTTCCATCGTTCTCACATTCTGGTGCGGCGTATGCGATAGCGATCATCATGTACATCGTCTGGATCGGTGTAGGTCTTCGTCACCACGGTGTGAAGTACTTCAAACTTGCCGTTGTGCCCAAGGGTGTGCCGGGCTGGATTCTTCCACTGCTTGTACCCCTTGAAATTATATCGAACTTCATTGTTCGTCCACTGACCCACTCCCTGCGTCTGATGGCAACCATGTTGGCTGGCCACATGATCGTCATGCTGGCAGGTACCGGTGCGGATTATCTGATCACACAAACGGATAGTATCTTTAGTGCCGGACTTGGCATCATGGTGATTATCGGCTCCGTAGCCCTTTACTTCCTGGAACTGTTGATCATGGTTCTCCAAGCGTTCGTGTTTACGCTACTGACCTCGTTGTACATCCAGGGCGCGATAGCGGCGAACGATTAGTTTCGTCGATAGAGCAAACCACAACACAATATTGAAATTTGCCGACCCAAGCACTTGAGTCGGAACGGTGCGAGACACACCGTGAACGAACTTCCTGGTACCGGTACCCATCGGATCCCCGCCGGGAACCCTCCACAACCTGCCAGATAGGCATCTTGAAAGGAACACAATGGAACTGCATGGTTCATTGAACATGATCGGATACGGTCTAGCCGCGATTGGCTCCGCCATTGGTGTGGGTCTGATTTTCGCCGCATACATCAACGGTGTGGCACGCCAGCCAGAATCCCAGTCACAGCTACAGCCAATTGCTCTGCTTGGTTTCGCATTGGCGGAAGCTCTTGCCATTCTGGGCTTGGTCTTCGCTTTCGTTATCGGAGCCTAGGGCGCCATCCACGGTCGGGGCAGATCCGACTACGTAAGTCAGAAATGAACACTTAAAGGATGGTTTGAAATGATCAATAGCATGATGATCATGGCGGCCGCCGAGGCAGAGGAACAGGCCAACCCGCTTATCCCAAATATTTGGGAAATTGTGGTTACTTCGGTCGGGTTCCTCGTCCTTATGTTCATCGTCATCAAATTCATCGTTCCGGCAATGGAGAAATCCTACGTCGAACGTCGTGATGCGATCGAAGGTGGACTTGAGCGCGCCCAGGCTGCACAAGCAGAAGCTGCCCAGCTGAAGAACAACTACGAACAGCTCCTGCAGGAAGCACGTACCGAAGCCAGCCAGATTCGTGAGCAGGCACGCACAGAAGCGGCACAGATCGTTGCAGAGGCCCGCCAGAATGCTTCAGCTGAAGCATCGCGCATCTCTGAGCAGGCATCTGTTCAAATTGCTGCCGAGCGCCAGCAGGCCGTTTCGGCACTACGAACTGAGGTCGGTACGCTCGCAACCTCGTTGGCTTCCAAGATTGTTGGCGAAGCACTCGATGACGACGCACGCTCACAGCGCGTAGTCGATCGCTTCCTGTCTGATCTTGAGAAGGAACAGGCCTCGACCACGAGTGCAGGTGCAACTGAGTAATGTCACAAGCATCGCGTGATTCATTGGCACAACTGCACACCGAGCTGAAGGCAACCCTTTCGGCCGGCGGAGTAGAACTCGGCGCAGAACTGTTTGCTGCTTTGAAGGTAATTGACGACAACGGCGCTCTGCGTCGGGCAATTGCCGATCCAACGGTTGAAGCCAACCGACGACAAGAACTGATTCGCAAGGTCTTTGCAGACAAAATCTCGGCCAACGCCGTGAGCGTACTGCAAGGCGTTGCTGGTACCCGCTGGTCCACCGAACGTGAGTTTGGCGATGCAGTGGAAAAGATGGCAGCCAATGCTGTTGTGCATAGTACTGAACAGGACGGTCTTGCCGGTCTGAAAGCCCTCACCCAGCAGTTGCTGGAGTTCAACCACGCTGTTGACTCCAGCCATCAGCTGCAACGGGCATTGACCGATGTGCAAGCGCCACTATCGTCCCGAGTAGGTCTGGCACTATCATTGTTGTCAGATGCCGCAATGGAGGCAACGAAGGTTCTGGTGCGCCAGGCCGTCGAACTTCCACGTGGACTGAAACCTGTAGATCTTGTTCGTCGTTTCGCTGATCTGAGCGCACAGCAACAACGTCAGTGGATCGCCGATGTCACGGTGGCCCGTCCGCTCCAGCAAGCTCAGGTAGATCGTCTTGCGCAGTCATTATCGACCGCATTTGGACGAGAACTGACGCTGAACATCGAGACGGACTCTCAGCTGGTCGGCGGAATACGGATCCAGGTTGGTGACGAGGTAATCGATTCCTCCGTTGCAACTCGACTCAACGATCTGAACACTAAACTGGCCGGCTGAAACCGGCACTCGAAACATTCACAACTAGGCCCATCATGATGATGTGGCAAACAAGAGAGCAGGGACTGCAGATGGCCGATTTGACCATCAACGCTGACGACGTCCGTGATGCCCTACATGAGTTTGCGGAGTCGTACGAACCGGCCGACACCGAACGTGTCGAGGTCGGTTACGTCAATAGTGCAGCCGACGGTATTGCCACCGTGGAAGGTCTACCTTCCGCCATGGCAAACGAATTGCTGCGTTTTGAAAACGGCACCACCGGACTTGCCCAGAACCTCGACCCACGTGAACTTGGTGTCGTTGTCCTAGGCGACTTCCAGGAAATTCAAGAAGGCATGAAGGTCTACCGCACCGGCGAAGTACTGTCGGTACCAGTCGGTGACGGCTTCATGGGTCGTGTCGTCAACCCCGTTGGCGAGCCAATTGATAACCTCGGTCCGATTGAGGACGAGGGACGTCGTGCGTTGGAACTTCAAGCACCAGGTGTGACCGAACGTAAATCGGTACACGAACCACTTCAGACCGGTATGAAAGCCATTGACGCGATGATCCCGATTGGTCGGGGACAGCGCCAGTTGATCATTGGCGACCGTCAGACCGGTAAGACCGCTATCGGTGTTGATGCGATTCTTAACCAGAAAGCCAACTGGGAATCGGGGGATCCGAATAAACAGGTACGTTGTATCTATGTCGCGGTTGGCCAGAAGGCTTCGACCATTGCATCGGTCCGTGCCACCTTGGAAAAAGAAGGCGCGCTGGACTACACCACGATCGTGGCTGCACCAGCATCTGACCCAGCCGGTCTGAAATACCTAGCACCATATGCCGGTTCAGCCATTGGACAGCACTGGATGTATGGCGGTAAGCACGTGCTGATCATCTTTGATGATCTGTCGAAACAGGCTGAAGCTTACCGTGCAGTATCACTACTGCTGCGTCGTCCACCGGGCCGTGAAGCGTACCCTGGTGACGTCTTCTACTTGCACTCCCGTCTGTTGGAGCGTTGTGCAAAACTCTCTGACGACATGGGAGCCGGTTCGATGACCGGTCTGCCAATCGTAGAGACCAAAGCCAACGACGTCTCCGCGTACATTCCCACCAACGTCATTTCGATTACCGACGGTCAGATCTTCTTGCAGTCTGACCTATTCAACGCCAACCAGCGCCCAGCTGTTGACGTTGGTGTGTCGGTATCGCGTGTTGGGGGCGACGCCCAGATCAAGGCGATGAAGAAGGTCTCCGGTACGTTGCGTATTGATCTGGCACAGTACCGTGACCAGCAAGCGTTCTCCATGTTTGCGTCAGACCTGGATGCTTCAACTCGTCGCCAGTTAGACCGTGGCGCTCGTTTGATGGAACTCCTCAAACAGCCGCAGTATTCACCAATGCCCGTTGAGGAACAAGTTGTCTCTATCTGGTCAGGCTCACGCGGCCACCTGGACGACGTACCTGTCGGCGATGTGCTGCGCTTTGAAGAAGAGTTCTTGCAGCACTTGCGTCTGAACAACATCGCGTTGCCAGATATCCTCGAAGCCGGTGTGATCCACGACGAAGTCGAAGAAGCACTTGTTCGTGAAGTGACCAACTTTAAGAAGTCGTTCCTCGCCGATGGCGATGACGGCATCCAGCCAGGTCACGAAGAACACAAGGCCATCGACGAAGACGCTGTCGAACAAGAACAGATCGTCCGCCAGAAACGCTGATCGACCTTAGCCCATGGTGCCGGGATACACCCGGCACCAGCTATAGGTCACAGAAAGGAAAAGCATGTCAGCAGCCGATATTCGGGTCTTTCGCCAGAAGATCGATTCGACGACGTCGATGAAAAAGATCTTCAATGCGATGGAACTGATCGCTACCTCGCGAATCGGTAAGGCACGCCAGCGTGTTGCAGCTTCGATGCCCTATGCCAATGCCATTACCCGGGCCGTTTCTGCGGTGTCATCACAGCAGGACATTGAACACGTACTGACGTCGGAGCCAGAAAATCCACGTCGTGCAGCCGTGCTCATCATGTCCAGTGACCGCGGTCTGGCCGGAGCGTATTCTGCAAACATCCTGCGTCACGCCGAGAGCTTGATTGAACGCCTCTCTTCGGAAGGTAAATCGTCGGATCTATACCTGATCGGACGTAAAGCTCAGGCGTATTTCGACTTCCGTAACCGTCCCTTCAAAGGTTTCTGGAGCGGTTCAACTGACAGTCCGGACTTCGAAGTCGCTAAAGAGGTTGGCGAAACACTCGTCAATGCCTTCTTGACCGACTATGAAGATGGTGGGGTAGATGAAATTCATATTGTCTACACCCAGTTCAAATCTATGATTGTCCAAGAGCCAACCGTCGTTCGGCTACTTCCGTTGGAAGTAGTAGAGCAGGAAGTCACCGATGAATCGGAACTGTACCCGCTCTACGAATACGAACCAGCCCCAGAAGATGTCTTGGATGCCTTGCTTCCCAAATACATTGAGTCGAGAATCTTCTCGGCCATGTTGCAGGCAGCAGCATCCGAATTGGCCAACCGTCAACGCGCGATGAGCGCAGCAGGCGATAACGCTGATGACCTCATTCGTGACTACACCTTGCTGATGAACAACGCCCGTCAAGCTTCCATTACTCAGGAGCTCACCGAGCTCATTGCTGGTGCAGACGCACTCGCAGAGTAGCCGAACAACGGGCTGACAACACAGCCTCACTGACCAATATTCAACATCCACATAGAAGTGAGTTTCATGACTGCCACTCTTAACGAATCCGGAAGCAGCGCCACAGGCGGCGCCGTGGGTCGCATTGCCCGCGTTACCGGTCCGGTAATTGACGCTGAATTCCCAGCGGATGCCATGCCGGAGATCTACAATGCTTTGACCGTAGAAGTAGAACTCAGCGGCAAGAAGTCCACCATTACCTTCGAAACCGCTCAACACCTCGGTGAGAACATGGTTCGCGCTATCGCGATGCAGTCCACCGACGGTCTGGTACGCGGCCAGGAAGTACACGATACCGGTGCTGCTATTTCCGTACCGGTTGGTGATGTCGTCAAAGGCCACATCTTCAATGCTCTTGGCGACTCTCTAGACGTGGACATTTCCGAACTCGATGTTCAGGACCGCTGGCCGATTCACCGCCCAGCTCCACACTTTGCTGAGCTTGAAGGCTCCACAGAAATGCTGGAGACCGGTATTAAGGTCATCGACCTGCTCACCCCTTATATTCAGGGTGGAAAGATTGGTCTGTTCGGTGGTGCCGGTGTCGGTAAAACCGTTCTGATCCAGGAAATGATTACCCGTGTCGCTCGCAACTTCGGTGGTACCTCGGTATTCGCCGGAGTCGGAGAGCGTACCCGTGAAGGTAACGACCTCTGGGTCGAAATGGATGAAGCTGACGTTTTGAAAGACACCGCGCTGGTGTTCGGTCAGATGGATGAGCCACCAGGCACCCGTCTGCGTGTTGCGCTGACCGGTCTGACCATGGCGGAGTACTTCCGCGACGTCCAGAAGCAGGACGTGTTGTTGTTCATTGACAACATTTTCCGTTTCTCCCAGGCCGGTATGGAAGTTTCAACCCTGTTGGGTCGTATGCCGTCGGCCGTTGGTTACCAGCCGAACCTTGCCGATGAGATGGGTGTACTGCAGGAACGCATTACCTCGACTCGCGGACACTCCATTACCTCGATGCAGGCCGTGTACGTCCCAGCGGACGACTACACTGACCCGGCTCCAGCCAACGTGTTCGCGCACCTGGACGCAACCACAAACCTGACCCGTGATCTTGCATCACGTGGGCTGTATCCTGCCGTTGATCCGCTGGCATCCACCTCCCGTATTCTGGACCCACAGTATGTTGGACAGGACCACTACGACGTGGCCACTCGTGTCAAGCAGATTCTGCAGAAGAACAAGGAACTGCAAGACATCATCGCCATCCTGGGTGTCGACGAGCTGTCTGAAGAAGACCGTGTGACCGTTGGTCGTGCTCGCAAGATGGAACAGTTCTTGTCACAGAACACCTACACTGCCAAGCAGTTCACCGGTGTTGAAGGCTCAACCGTTCCGATCAAGGACACCATCGAAGGCTTCAAGGCCATTGCCGATGGCGACCTGGACCACGTATCAGAACAGGCCTTCTACAACGTCGGTGGCCTCGAGGATGTTGAACGCGAATGGGCGAACATCCAGAAGGAAGGCTAACCTATGGCCGATAACCTCCTGGACGTCGAAATCGTTGCCGAGGATCATTTTGTGTGGTCCGGGCAAGCCCGCTCGGTGTCAGCCAGGACCATCGATGGTGAGATTGGGATCCTTCCCGGTCACTTGCCGATGCTTGCAGTCCTGGGTGATGGTGAAGTCGTGGTTGAAGCTGCAGACGGGGAACCCATTACCGCACAGGCGCAAGGCGGGTTCTTCTCGGTCGACTCTGACCGAGTAACCATCGCCGCCTCACAAGCGGAGCTGTCAGCCTAGATGCCATTGTGGCTGGCCTGGACGCTTGCGGTAGTCGCCCTCGTAGCGTTTCTCGTGGTACTGATCATCGCCTGGCGCTTGATCATCCTGCTACGAACACCCGGCTCCTTCAAGGCCCGTCTGGTCAGCAAACACGATGCACCTCGCCCCGGAAAACCCGTGGTGGTGTCCTATAACGAGTACTCGGTAGAAATCTTCTCAGTGTATTCGATTTGGCCACGACCGCGAGTTTCCGTACCGCGTCACGTTCTCGAAGTCTCTCGATATCCGCGTCGCACACGCATTCGATCATGGCTGCGTTTGGACGACACTGATACTCGGGCGCGTTTCGATCTCAGTGCCGCGCACGCACACGTTTCAGAACTCACCACCTGGTACGAATCCGGTCCGGCAATAGGGATCGGCTACTGGCGAGAAGCACCGCGCCGGCGTCAACGACGCCGTTATTTCTAACTACATACGACATTCGGTCGATTGGGTACGTGGATGGCCCAATCGACCGAATTCGTGTTTAATGCTGCAGCTATTGTGACGCATCAATGACTACGCATTGCCGCACAGACCGCGGCGTGGTCCAGGCCGTGGGCTACCAGATCATCGTGAATCGTCGCCAGGTCACTGGCTCCAGAAGCTCTCGTGTACCCATCAGCCAGCATGGGGCTGCCAGAGCTTGGGTAGCCTAACGATGTTAGACCCAGCATTGGAGTCGACTGTGTCAGTGGTTTGCATCCCGACGGTAGGGTGGCAGCCGAAGCATCTGAGACCAGCCGGACCGCAGTCGGATATGTTGTCAACCACCAAGAGATAACGCCTGCATGGACGTGGTGTCCATCGGCTATCAATTCGATACTGACCATACCCCGCTGTGCGGCTTCGATTACTGCAAGGAGCGGACCGGGTTCCCGATGGTGAAACCCTCGCATCGCGTTATACAGGTGCGTTATGATGACCGGCCGACCTGTCAGTTGAAAAACGAGGTCTATACCGTCTCTCATCTGCTCGTAGGCGGCGTTGGTATGCCCTAGTGCCGGTGCAATGCCGTACGCAACGAGCTGTTGAACAAGAGCTTCAAAGCCAACCAGCTCCGGCGCAACCGTCATCATGGTAATCATCGGTGCGAGCTCCTGATGCTTCAGGACGGTCGCCAAAAAGTTTTGGCCTGCTAACTCGCCGGGGGCCAGGAGAGCTTGCCGGGAATGGGCGCCTGCATACGCTGGAGCAAGAAAGGGACCTTCAAAGTGGATTCCGGACAGTAGCCCCTCGTGGAACAGCGGGCCCAACCGGGCAAGAATCGCTGGGACCTGCTGCTGTTGCACGGTAGGGATAGACGCAGTTACCTGCGTGGTGCGACGAGCAGCGAGCAAAGCTAAGGCCGCACGAATGTCCGACGTAGTGGACGTTGCAAAATCGACACCGGCCAGACCATGAATGTGCTGATCGGCGAACTGTGCTGTACAGGACTTAGAAGAGTCGAGAGTCTGCATCATCGACGCCTCGCATGGCATCGTAGTCCAGCACCAGTGTTTCGAAACCGCGGTCCTCTGCCAGCACCCGTGCCTGCGGTTTGATCTGCTGAGCAGCAAATACTCCGTGGACCGGAGCCAACAGGGGATCGCGGTTGAGGAGTTCCACATAGCGTGAGAGTTGCTCAACGCCGTCGATGTCACCGCGGCGCTTGAGTTCCACGGCTACCGTCTGGCCGGTAGTATTTCTCGCCAGGATATCGACGGGACCAATGGCGGTCATATACTCGCGCCGAATGAGCTTATAATCGGTTCCCAGCAGGTGTATTTGTTCTGCGAGGAGCCGTTGTAAATCCGCTTCAACGCCATCTTTGACCAGTCCAGGATCTTGTCCCAGCTCGTGTTTGGAATCATGTTCGATCGAATAGATGCTAATGATCAGGTGGTCATCCACCTTCTGCGATTGGACCTTCCATAATTCCGAGATGCCCTCGTTGCGCTGGCTGTCGGATGGCTCAGACACATGGAGTCTATTGGGCGGGGTCATCCAGTTGAGCGGTTTATAAGAACCGCCGTCGGAGTGTATTAACACACCGCCATCAGCTTTGATCATGATCAGGCGTTTGGCCGGCGGCAAAAACGCGTTGAGGCGGCCGGTATAGGTTACGGAACATTCGGCAATGACTAGTCGCATATCGGCACATAGTCTAATGGGTGTTGGCTAGGTTGGCGCTCAAGGTGGCAAACCGGCAAGTATGTGACAATGGGTTTATGGCTCGGAAGAACAGACCTCGTCGCGGTCAGAACCCTAAACGTGGCAGGAGACGACAAGGATCAACGCCCCGCGATTTGAACGCCATAGCGTTCGATACAAACTATGCTCATGAAACGGCCTTCGATGGCGGTTGGCATGTACGCCAGATACCCGCGTGGCGGGCCGTCAAGCACTACACGTGCCCTGGTTGTTTGGGTGTGATTCCACAGGGTCAGGCACATGTGGTGACTTGGCGCTCCGACTGGATTATGGGTGACGAAGACGCCGGCAGTATGCGTCGTCATTGGCACAGTGGGTGCTGGCGTAATCGACGACAGGATTTGTGCTAGCGCGAATCCTGATATGGAACATAGACTTCGCGTACCAACACCAAGATGCCCGCAACCGTTGGGATCGCCATCAACGCCCCCAACACTCCGAGCAACGAACCGCCTGCGATGACGCCGATAACCGCCAAGGCACCGGGGATGGCCACGGCGCGTTGCATGATCTTGGGGGAGATCAAGTACGCCTCGACCTGCAGGTAAATGAAGTAGATTGCTGCGAAAATTAACGCGGCTTGCCATCCGGCCAGCAGGGCCAGCAGGCTGATGACAATACCGCCGGTGACCGCGCCGACCAGGGGTATGAAGGCCATGAATGCGGCGAATATTGCCAGTAGGGCAGCGTATTCTAACTCGGCAAAGTTGGCAGCGATATACGCGACAATCCCGTTGAGCGTGGCCACCACGGTCTGACCCACTACATAATGTCCCACCGAGCCCGAGATTTTTTCTGAGAGGTACTCGATGCGTTCCCGCCGAGACCGTGGTGCCAGACGGTAGAGCCATTTTTTGATGCTTGGCAGTGTTGCCAGGAAATACAGCGTCAAGACCACCACGATCAACACTGAAAAACCAACGTTAAAAATCGCACTGCCGACACCCAGAATCCCACCCAGCAGATTGGTGATGTTGGAGCTATCGGATACGAACCTGTTGACTTCGGTGGTGGCCACCGAGGCCACATCGAATTCGTCATCGACGGCCTGAAAAGCATCGGATTCGATGATGTCGTTGACTACCGTGGGAAGCATCTGCGCGAACTCGGTGGTCTGCTCGATGATCACCGGTACCAGAGCAGAAATAAATACGGTGAGAATGCCAATCAGCAACGCGACGGCGGCGAACACCCCAACGCCGCGCGGAGCGCCCCAGGACTGTATCTTGGTGACGATCGGGTCCAGACCCAGCGTGATGAATAAGGCTGCCAAGATCCACACCAGCAGTTGCACATTGGATGAGACGATCAGATACAGTCCCAACGCCAAGCCCACACCCACGGTGAGCATAAAGCCGGTCTTAATCGGACGGGAGACAAAATCTGCCCCGGTGCCATGAGTCGAGGGGGTGGAGAAGTCTTCAGCGGCGGTAATAGGCGTTGGTGGATATTCGCCGGGTTCAGGTACAGTGAACTGTTGTTGCGCGCGGGTGTCTGCCAGTTGGTGTCGGGCGCCGGTTATGCGCCGTTTGGTGTCCTGCAGCAGCTTGCTCATAAGCTTGCGTGTCGTAGATTTCTCGGCCACGCACCCCACATTACGACAGGAAGCTGACAAGTTGGCACATCCCAACGGCGCGGTGGCCTGCAGATTGCTACTATGGTTGAAGGCTAGCCTGGTGGCACCTCACGGGTGCGCCAAATACGATAATTCGACCGAAAAGGTGGCAAGTTTTGAAAACTTTGGGCGGTATCGGCTCAATCATCTTGGGTGTCGTGGCGATCTTGGTATCCGTGGGGCTGCAAACGATTTGGGCACCACCCGCCGAGTTCAACGCCTCGACACAAAATGCTGAGGAAGCGCCGTTGACGGTCGTGACCGAAGAAATCGACGTCGACCCAGATGAGGCCATCGAGTACACGGTGTCCGGCGAGGGAGAGTTCACCCTCATGTACGGTCAATTGCGTGATATCGAAGCGTGGGTTGGCGACGCCGCCCACAACCGGATTGACGGCGTCACGACCGATGTTGAGCGCGGAGAAGATCCCAGCCTGGACATGACTTACGTCGATGGTGAAGCAGAAGTGCCCAACCCGGCAGATTCTGACCTGTGGTTAGCCACTCAAGAAGTCACCGATGAGGTAACCCAACGCTGGGCTCAGCATGATGCCGGCGAGTGGGGCCTGCTGATCGCCGCTGATGGCACGGAACCTGCGCCTGCTGACTTTAGTGTTTCCTGGGTTAACGTCGAACCGGATTCACCCTTTATTATGCCGCTGATGATCGGCGGCATCGTCTTGATCCTGTTGGGCATCGGTCTGCTGCTGTGGCGTTTCGCTGAATTCCGCCGCCGTGCCAAACGGACCTCTGGACGCCGCGCGGCGGTGCGTGGTGACTACACCGGTCTGACCGCAGCCGATGTGGTGGCTGATACCGAGACCTCGACACAGACCATGACCGTACAGGAAGTTGAAGCCGGTGAACCGGTGCAAGAACAACTCGAGGATGAACCCACCACCGTGGTTCCCGAGGTCGATAGCTCCGAAGACGAACACGATCCTGATTCAGATGATTCGGATGGGGCGGATGACTCGGATGATGGTGAGAGCGGCTCGACGTCACAAGACACGACTGAGACCACATCGGAAAAACACGATGACGACAATGGGTTTCTCCGTCGTAGTATCACCGCCGTTTCGGCTTTTGGACTGGCGATCGGCATGGGAGTGGGCCCAGCATATGCTGCAGGCCAGAGCCCTGAGACATCCGAGGAAGATCTTACCGAGCAGGTAGAAGACGAAGCGGTTGAAGACGAAACCGATCCGGATGAACCCGATGCACTCCCGCTGGTTGTTGACGCTCAATTTGAGCGTATTTTGGATTCCGTGGTGTCGAGCCTGGATGCCGGGGATAGCGAGATGGACGCAGAGATGCTTGACGAGCGGGTGGCCGGTCAAGCGAAGCGTTTCCGCGATGAGTTTTACCGTAACAACACCATTGATGAAGACTACGGTCTCGGTGCCGAAGTCGCCTCCGATGATGTTTTGGCCACTTGGATGGATCGCGACGAAGAGTTCCCCCGCACCATTTATGCAGTGACCGCTGATGCTGAAGGTGGGTCCACACAGTTGCTCGCGCTGAAACAACAGGATGCGCGTTCGCAATACCAGCTGGTGCATAATGTGCCGTTTGCCCCGGACGTCGAATTACCTTCGGGTGATTTCAGCGACGCCGACGTCGAAAAAATTGCCAACGATGATTCCTCTGATTTGGCCATGTCACCGGATGCCGCAGTCGAAGCGCTGACCGACTATCTGACCGACCCTGAGGCCGACGCCGCAGAAGACATTGCTTCCAACGACTGGATTGATTCGATTCACGAACACCAGGCAGAATTGGTCGAAAGTCACGAAGAGCAGCAAACCGACGCTTCTATTTCGCGAACGGTCTTCGACGATTCAGTCGACTCGGTGCGCTTGCCTGATGGTTCCGCTCTGGTCTTCGGCGCTGTGAATTCCATGGAATCCTTGACCCCGTCGGAAGATACCACGGTGACAGTCAACACTTTGACCCAAGAGCTTGGCGAATTTGCCTCCGCGGAGCAAGAAGACCAGGTACGAATCCGGTATCGCGAACAATTTGCCCTGTTGATCCCAACCGAAGGTGAAGTTTCGCTGGTCGGGTACGAGGCTGTTCAATCGACCGTAGATTCTGGCGACAACTAGACTGTTAGATGATCTCGAGTAAGAATCTGTCAGAAGAGGATTATGACTCAACAACCTAATTCCACACCATCACACTCCCGCGACGCCATTGATCTCAGCAAGATTCCGGCACAGTCTGGCCAAACCCAGGGCGCTCAGCGTTCCTGGGTACTGCAGGATATCGATCAGGCCGGCCTGGAAGGGCTGTTACAAAATGCGGCAACCGTGCCGGTCATCATTCATCTGGCCGCACCATCGAATCCTGCTTCCGCACAAATTGATGCCGTGCTCCAACCAGCCATTGATGCCCGTGCCGGGCGCATGGTTATGGGACGTATCGATACCGAAGCACACCCCGAGCTGTTGCAAATGTTCGGTGTGCCAGCCGGCCCGATGGTTGTGGCACTCATGGGTCAGCAGGCGCTGCCACTGTTCAATGAGGCAGTGGAAGCCGAACAGCTAGAACAACTCTTGGACGAAATAAACTCGTCCGCTGTGCAAGCGGGTATGGCAGGAACCGTGGCGCCGCTGGTCGAAGCCACCGACGACGACGGCGACGTCGTGCTGCCACCCCTGCACCAGGAAGCCGAAGCGGCACTACAAGCCGAAAATTACGACGAGGCCATCGCGGCCTACGACAAAGCACTTGCCGAAAACCCGCAGGATGATGAAGCACAGCGTGGTAAAGCACGTGTTGGGCTCATGCAGCGCACCCACGATGCTGACGTACAGCAGGTCCGTGCAAATGCCGCAGAGCACCCCGACGATGTCGCAGCGCAAGTAGCCGTGGCAGACCTTGACCTGCTGGGTGGGCACGTCAAAGATGCCTTCGACCGGTTGGTCAAATATATTGGCCGCAGCGCTGGCGAAGACAAGGACACCGCTCGACTCCATCTGTTGGAGCTCTACAGTGTTGTCGGCGACCAGGATGAACGAGTTGCTAGCTCTCGTCGCAAGCTTGCCTCAGCACTGTTCTAAACCTCAGCCACACTGTTTCCGTCCCCCGCCTGAGTTGAAGATCAACCGGGCGGGGGATTTGTTTTGCCACCACATTTTTTACACTGGTCACTATGTTAGATAATGCGTCACTTCCAGATCCCGATCACGCGGTGGTCATACGATCCCTGGGTAAACAATTCGGGGACAAAGTCGCCGTCAACGGCATCAACCTCACCATTCCAGCCGGCTCGTTTTACGGCGTCGTGGGACCCAACGGTGCAGGGAAAACCACGGCCATGTCCATGATGACCGGGCTGCTACGCCCCGACCACGGGCAGGTCTGGGTCCACGGACTGAACATGTGGGAAACTCCCATCGAAGCCAAAGGCATTCTGGGAGTCCTGGTGGATGGCGCGGTAGCGTTTCCACGACTTACTGGCGCCCAGCTGGTTACCTACTCGGGACTATTGCGTGGCATGGACGCTGACGTCGTGGCTGAACGTGTCCCAGATCTGATGCGAGTGATGGATCTGGAAGAGTCGGCCAATAAAATGGTTGCAGATTATTCGGCGGGTATGACCAAGAAAATTAGCCTCGCTGCAGCTATGATCCATTCACCCAAAGTGCTGATTCTGGATGAGCCTTTCGAAGCCGTTGATCCAGTCTCCTCGACGCGGATTCGCAATATCCTCAATGACTACGTCCAGTCTGGTGGAACGGTTATGATTTCCTCCCACGTGATGGACCTGGTGGAACGCATGTGCGATCACGTTGCCGTCATTGACAAAGGCGAAGTACTCGCTTCGGGTTCTATGACTGAAGTCACCGGTGAGCAATCCCTAGAAGATCGTTTCGTGGGGATGGTCTCCAGTGAGCAGACCGGGGAGGGACTGTCATGGTTTCGCACCTAATCCGGCTACGCTATCGCCTGATGTGGAATGGCTTTCGTCGCTCTACCGGCGCAATGATCGGCGCGATCTTCTCGACGTTGGGTTACCTGTACTTGATCGGCATGGCCTATTTCGCAGCCATCGGGATCGTCATGCTGTCACCCGAGACCATTTCTTATGCACAGCGTGGGGCACCGTTTATCCTGCTGGGTGCTGTCTTCATCATCGGTTGGGTTGTTGGACCAATCGTGTTTTCTTCCACGAGTCCATTCACCGATGCGAAAAACTTTCTGACCTTCGGCATCCCAAATAAGCAATTGGTTCCCGGCGTCGTTCTCGGTGGGATCATCGCTCCCACCGGTATCGGCACGTTTACCCTGTTGCTAACCGGTGCCGTTTTATGGGGTTGGAACCCCGCGGCAATCCTTGCTGGTATCATCGCTGCCGTACTGGGCACAGCCATCTGTGTTCTGTTGATGCAGGTCATCGTTGGGTTGTTAACGAATGTCATTTCCCGTCGCGTTGTTCGTGACACCATCCAAATTGTACTGCTGGTTCCACTGATGCTCTCCGGGTTCATTTTGTTCGGAGCCATCGAAACCATCCAAGAATTTTGGGAACTCTTGCCCGACATTGCAGCCTGGGTCGCATATACGCCGGCCGGATTCCTGGCGTTACCTGCCATGGTCGCCCAGGGACAATGGGGCATGGCCGCGCTTCACCTGGTGGTGATGTTGGCCTATGTTGTTGCGTTGTTGGTGGCGTATAACGCGATAGTTAATCGCACAACCGAAGCCGCCGGGACCGTGAAGGAGCGCCAACGAGAAGTAACTGGCACGGGGCTGATTGGTCGGGCTAATACACCGATGAAGGCCATTTGGGCGCGTTCCTTAATGTTCTGGATCAAAGATCCTCGCTACAGTGCCTCCTTGCTGATTATCGTTGTGCTGGTTGGTATCGGTGTCGTGCAGCTGGTCGCCATTGATCACGACGAAGTGAGTTTCATTGCCAAAATAATTCCGGTGGCTATCGCCTATTTGATTGGCTTTTCGATCTCCGCAGACCTCTCATACGATTCCACAGGATTCTCATTGCACGTAACCACCGGGGTACGCGGTATCGACGATCGTCTGGGTCGAGTGTTTGCATTGCTTACCTGGGGCCTGCCATTGCTGGTGATCCTGACCGTTGGGATGCTCTATGGTGCGGGTGCACTGGATGAGCTCACCACGTGGCTGGGACTTGGCATTGGTGTGCTGCTGACCGGGCTGGCCGTTTCAGCGGTCTCGTCCGCACGCTACATTTATCCAGCCCCACCACCTGGCGCCAGTCCGATGGCCCAGCCTGAAGGTGGTATGGGGCGCACCATGATCGTACAAACCCTGGGCATGCTCGCACAGGTGATCGCAGCTGTGCCAGTGATCATCCCCGCCGTGATCGCGTTGATCACGGGCAATCCAGTGTGGGGGATCGTAACGTTGATGATCGGTGTGCTGTACGGTGCCGGGCTGTTGTGGGCCGGTGTCAAAATCGGTGGCAAATGGTACGACCGTGCACTGCCAGAAACCTATCAGGCAATTGTGAAGGTCTCGGCGTTATACTAAGCTGACAGCTCGTTGTGAACCTGACAAGTTCGCGCATCCGACTATACTGGAGGCATGAATCCGATGAACTTTGTGCACGCCTCGTCCACCGATTACGATCCGCACGAGGACACCAATGGGGGATCGACCGGTGTCCTGGACCGTGAAGAACAGCGCCAGTCGACTGAACCCGGAGACCACGAACGGTTTAAACACTTCGTTCCAAAAGACAAACTCACCGATGCAATAATCAACGGTACTCCCGTTGTTGCGCTGTGCGGAAAAGTTTGGATTCCGTCTCGCGACCCAGAGCGTTTTCCAATGTGCCCAAGCTGCCAAGAAATTTGGGACGGGCTAGAATCGAATGATGACTCTTCAGACTCCGGTAAAGGCGGCGGCTTTTTCGGTTTCGGACGTAAAAAATAATTTGATGCTCTGAACTCATGTTGGCCACCAATCTTGGTGGTCAACATTTGTTTGTCTAAAAAACTTGGTCATGAAGGAGGTTGTGTAATCACGCATGAGTGATGCGCTGTTTCAGATCGGAGAAGATCTCCCACCGGCTTTACCTGAACGGGCCGCATGGGGGACTGCCCAGAAGCTTCGCCAATGGCAGCAAGAAGCCCTTGAGCTGTATTTTGCCAAGCCTCGCAAAGACTTCATGACCGTTGCGACCCCCGGCGCTGGTAAAACGACCTTCGCACTTCGCGTGGCCAAAATGCTCTACGAATCCGGGACAATTTCACGTATCACCGTGGTAGCGCCAACCGAACACCTCAAGAGTCAGTGGGCAGACTCGGCCGCTCGCATTGGCTTGGCCATCGACCCGAACTTTAAAAATGCTGATGGTCGTCATGGTTCGGAATACATGGGCGTTGCTTTGACCTATGCACAGGTCGCGTCCAAACCCATTTTGCACCGTAACCGTACCGAAGCGGGAAAAACACTGGTCATTCTCGACGAAATCCACCACGGGGGAGACGCACTGTCTTGGGGTGAAGCGATCCGAGAGGCTTTTGAACCGGCTGAGCGGCGCCTGTCATTGACCGGTACACCGTTTCGGTCTGACGATGCCCAGATCCCGTTTGTGGAATATGAAGACGACGGTACCGGCGTGCTGCGTTCTCGAGCCGACTACACATACGGCTATGGACCTGCATTGCGTGACTACGTCGTCCGCCCGGTGATTTTCATGGCGTATTCGGGACACATGCGTTGGCAAACGTCTTCCGGCGAGGTCATGGAAGCCCAACTCGGCGAAGCAGCAACGAAGGATATGACCGCTAGCGCTTGGCGCACCGCACTGAATCCAAAAGGTGAATGGATCCCCTCGGTGCTGAAAGCCGCGGACCATCGTCTTACAGAAGTCCGACGTAACGTACCGGATGCCGGTGGGTTAGTGATCGCCACTGATCACGAAGATGCTCGTGCTTACGCAGATATCCTAGAAAAGCTCTCGGGTGAAAAGGTCACCACAGTACTGTCGGACGATCCCACGGCGTCAGCAAAGATTGAGGCGTTTTCCGAGGGCGATCAGCGTTGGATGGTCGCGGTGCGCATGGTGTCGGAAGGTGTCGACGTGCCACGACTCTGTGTCGGTGTTTACGCAACATCGACGTCAACTCCAATGTTCTTCGCACAGGCTGTTGGTCGTTTCGTGCGTTCTCGCAAGCGTGGCGAGACGGCTTCTGTTTTTCTTCCATCTGTTCCGAAATTAACGGATTTGGCTAACGAGATGGAAGAGGAACGCGATCACGCGTTAGAGATTGATAACGGTGTGTCGGTTGAAGACCTCGAAGATGCTCCCGAAGAAGATCTTTTACGAGAGGCCAATACCGAAGAGTCTGCGTCTTCCGAACTCACGGGTGCCAAATTTCAAGCGTTGGAATCACAAGCATCCTTTGACAAGGTGCTGTACGACGGCGGTGAGTTTGGTACAGGGGGAGCGATCGGATCAGCTGAAGAGCTCGATTTCCTTGGCATTCCGGGTTTACTGGACGCTGACCAGGTTTCGACACTGTTGAAACAGCGACAGTCGGATCAGCTGAAGCGCCAGCCGCGATCAGCGCCGAGCCAGGACTCGAACGTTGTTGATCACCGTCAGATGAAGGAGCTGCGAAAGAAGCTGTCATCATCGGTTTCTGCGTGGTCTGCTCGTTCTGGGACCCCGCACGGAGTGATCCATAACAAACTCCGTGAAGTCTCGGGTGGTCCCCCGGTGGCACAAGCTACAAAGGAACAAATTGAAGTGCGCTTAAAAACACTGCAGGGTTGGTTCGTCGGGCGCAAATAATAGGACGTCTGTCATCCGGTAGAGCTGGCTGCCTCCGATGCCACTATTCGTGGCGACACAAAACAGTGCAGGCGGAAGAATCTTCCACCTGCACTTTGTCTTGAGTGTTTGCGTTATTGGCCGATGAAAGTCTTGGCTCCGGGCCATTCAGAGAGCATCACGCCGCAGTCTTCCATCTCATCGGTGGCGTCGTCGATGTTTTTATCTGATACACCAGCGGTCAAGTTGGTGATGACACGGACTTCATAACCAGCATCGGAAGCGTCCATCGCGGTTGCTCGGACACAGTGGTCCGTGGCAATGCCGACTATCGTGACTCGCTCGACGTCGTGCTGTCGGAGCCACTCGTCCATGGTGATGGAACTGGTATCGGTGGCAGCAGCTGCGGCAGCGGTGGCGCCGTATGGGCCGGCCATGCCGTCCTGGTTGCGAATAAGATCTGGCTCGCCCAGCACCCCGTCGAATCCCGAATAGCCGTCGTTGTACTGGCCCTTCAGGAACTCCGCGTCGATAAATTCGGTGTCTAAATTCTCGTGCAGCTCGGCGCCTGGAGTGCCGGCCACACAGTGGACGGGCCAGGTGTTTTCAAAATCGGGTTCGTCTGAGAAATGCGGACCTGGATCAATATGCCAGTCGCGGGTGGTGGCAATGACATCGAATTTCTGACCACACTGGTTCATGTATTCGGTGATCAATGCAGCGGTTTGCGCGCCGTCTTTAACGGCTAACGTTCCGCCTTCGCAAAAGTCCTGTTGGATATCCACAATGATCAGCGCGTGCATGGTGTCTAATCCTTTGGTGTTGGAATGTGGTTGCCGGTATGGGTGACCGGACAGCTTAGTGTAGCTCAAATACCGTAGGGATGGCAGGCTCGCCATCTTGTAGCCGGCGAGCAACCCGCGGGAGCTCGGAGACCATTTGTTTATGGTGTGCTGCGGCCTGTTGAACGGCAGATGAACCAATATATTGAGTTTGAATTTCTCCGCCGTCGACCACTTTTACTTGGAGCGGTCGATGGTTGGCATCCCACTGTGGCTCCTGGCCTGCGATGACCACTTCGGCGGTGGCAATCCCGTTGTCCATCCGGCGGGCGGCGAATTTTCGTCCGCCGCGGCTGGTCTTGCCTTCGGCTTGTTTTTGTACATCTATCCACTTGCCATTGCGATCCTGCCGAGTGGTCAATTTGTAAACCAACGACGCTGTGGGAGCTCCCGAGCCGGTAACCAGCTGGGTGCCGGCGCCGTAGGCATCAACCGGTGCAGAACGCAGGGCTGCTATAGCATACTCGTCCAAATCTGAGGTGACAACTATACCAGTGTTGGTGTTACCAAGATCATCTAACAGACGGCGCACATTATGTGCTTCTTCCAGAAGGTCGCCTGAATCAATGCGTACAAAAGCCAGTTCTGAGCCTGCGACGTCGACGGCGTTGCGAACACCGGCTTCGATGTCGAAGGTGTCGATGAGCAGGGTGGTGTCGCGGCCCATGGTTTCCACCTGTGCTTGAAAAGCCGTCTTCTCGTCGTCGTGCAGCAGTGTGAAGGAATGGGCTGAGGTTCCGGCGGTGTTGATCCCGTAGCGGAGCCCGGCGGCAAGGTTTGAGGTCGAGGTGAATCCGGTAATGGCCGCGGCACGTGCCGCGGCAACAGCGGCTTCCTCGTGGGCTCGACGAGAACCCATTTCGATGCAGGCGCGGCCCCCCGCTGCCATGGTCATGCGTGATCCGGCTGAGGCAACGGCGGTGTCGTAGTTGTGCACCGATAAGAGGTACGTTTCAAGGATCACGGCCTCGGCGAACGTCGCTTCGACCTGCATAATCGGGGAGTTCGGAAAATATGGTTCACCTTCGGCATAGGCATAAATATCCCCGGTGAAACTATAGTTGGCCAACCAATTAATGGTGTCTTCAGATACGACGTTGTGATCGGAGAGAAACCCGAGGTGTGCATCGTCGAAGCGAAATTCGGACAGTCCTTCAAGGAAGCGACCCTGGCCTGCACTGACACCGTATCTTCGACCAGCAGGCATGCGTCTGGCAAAAAGTTCAAAAACCGCTTTGTGGTCGGCGGTTCCGGCCTTACGGGCCGCGTCGACCATGGTCAACTCATAGTGGTCAGTAAAAAACGAGGTTGGGCTTACGCCACGGTGTGTGTTACTCACAGGCCCCACACTAGCGCTTCAGGGCAGTCTGTGACACATTTTGGCGACTGCTGTCCGGATTGGTGCACACCGGGTGCAGTTCTTGCCTAGAATGTGGGGCATGTCCATTACGAGTGCAGTTGATGTTGAGCCGGAGATCGTCGTTGATGAGACGACGAATCTTGGACACCCCTGGAAGGTGGTTGTCTGGAACGATCCGGTGAACCTGATGAGCTATGTCACCTACGTGTTTCGGTCGTATTTCGGGTTTAGCGCTTCGGTGGCACATAAATTGATGTTGCAGGTGCACCACGAAGGTAAAGCGGTGGTAGCTAACGGGTCCAAAGAAGAAGCCGAGCGGCACGTGGCGGCAATGCACGGGTTCGGCCTGTGGGCAACTTACGAACAGAATCATTAAGGATACGACACATTACCCATGGCTTTAGCGTTCAAATCGACACTGCGCGGTTACTCGGCCTATCTGGAGAAACCCGAGCGTCAAATACTGCGGTCACTGTTCTCTGATGTTCTGACATTGCTGGGCGGGGTGAGTCCGGCTGATGATCCGTTAGAAGAAGATAAGCCCAAATTTTTTGACCGCTTCCGGTCCCGACAGGATGCGGCCTACTTGCCCGATGCTCCCGCTGGGCAAAACGACTCGCCAACCGATGCAGCGTTTTGGGATCTTGTCGGTTCACTGACCGAAGATGACGTCCAGGTCGATCTCAACGATCCGGCCGTGCAACGATTATTACCCGACGCGCGGTCGGGTACAGCTGCGCAAGAAGGTTCAGCACAGTTTCGAGACCTGGCCCAAGAAGATATCCGCCAGGAGAAGATCGCGGATCTGCAGCGGGCCTATGCGCTGGTCCAAACGCCGTCGCTGATGCTTTCGCAGAAGGAAGCAGAAGCGTTTGGTCGTGCCTTGAATCAGGTGCGCTTAGTGTTATCTTCCAGGCTAGAAATTGAACATGAAGACGATGCCGAACGGATTCACGAGATTGATTCGGTCGATCAAGCAACCGACGTCGAACGCTATATGGCTTTGTTGTACAACTTTGTATCGTGGCTGCAGGAAACCCTCATGCAGGCGCTGATTGGAGACCTCTGATGATCACCCCTACTCCAACAGCACCCATTGGGATCTTTGACTCAGGAGTCGGTGGTTTGACGGTGGCCCGCGCGGTAATCGATCAGCTACCTGACGAGGATATTGTCTACGTGGGCGATACCGAGAACACGCCCTATGGACCCAAGCCGATTGCCGAAGTACGTCGGTTGGCCTTGACGATCATGGATGAACTCGTTGATGCCGGTGTCAAACTGCTGGTCATTGCTTGTAACTCCGCCACCGCTGCTGTGCTGCGCGACGCACGGGAGCGTTACACCAAAGCGTATGGCATCCCGGTGGTTGAGGTCATTCAGCCAGCCGTGCAGCGGGCAGTGACTTCAACACAAAATGGTCGGGTCGGCGTGATCGGTACCGAAGCCACTATTTCTTCGGGTGCATACGAGGATATGTTTGCTGCGGCCCCCCAGCTGCAGATCACGTCGTCGGCGGCACCACGGTTTGTGGAATATGTAGAGCGCGGGATCACGACCGGGCCGGAGCTGATCGCCCTAGCTGAACAATATTTGGCACCCTTCAAGCACTCAGATGTTGATACCTTGATTTTGGGGTGTACCCACTACCCGCTACTTGCCGGTGTGATCAGTTATGTGATGGGGGAGAACGTGAATTTAGTCACCTCATCGGAGTCGACGGCGCGTGCGGTATACCGTGAACTGGTGCGTCACGGGTTAGAGAATCCGGCCGGTGCTGCAGGCGAGATCCCGCCGACTACCTCGCGTCATAAGTTCATGTCCACCGGGGACCCGGGGAATTTCGCACAACTGGCCACCCGTTTTTTGGGCCCAGAAGTCGGGGGCGTAACGCAAATTCGTACGGTCGCCGAACAGTTCCCGACCGGTACACTGTCGGTAATCAACGCACACGGCAACTAGACCATTTCAACATTTGAAAATGTAGGTCGAAGGAATCGAGGACATGCAGCTCACCATTATTGGCGCATCTGGCTCATTTCCCGGTCCGGGATCGCCCGCGTCATGCTATCTGGTCTCGGCCCAAGGGGTCGACGAAGACGGTAACCCAAAAACTTGGCGCATTCTGCTAGATCTTGGCAACGGGGCCCTGGGCACGCTGCAACGCTATGTCGCACTCGAGGACATCGACGCGATCTTGTTATCGCATTTGCATCCGGATCATTTCATGGACCTGTGTGGGCTGCACGTCGTAGTGCGTTGGAATCCCTATGGTTGGGATGCCGGACGCATTCCGGTCTACGGGCCGGCTGGTACCGCGGATCGCACGGCAATTGCCTATGGCATGGATCCGGACCCCGGTATGCACCCCGATTTCCAGTTCATCGACTGGCAACAACGCCACGCAGTGGAAATCGGGCCCTTCAAGGTCACACCGTATCCGGTACGCCACCCGATTGAAGAGTCCTATGCACTGCGGGTTGAGGCCACCGAGCCAACACCGGATGGCGAAGTCACTTCGGTGCTGACGTATTCAGGTGACACCGATACTGCCCCGGGGCTGGTTGAAGCCGCCCATAACGCTCACCTGTTTTTATGTGAGGCCGCATTCCACGAGGGCCGCGATGATGCCATCGACGGCGTCCATCTGACCGGCAAACGGGCCGGCGAAATGGCGACCGCAGCTGATGTTGGTCGGTTGCTGTTGACCCACATTCCGGTGTGGAATGATCCGTTAGTGACCTCCCAGGAGGCCCGCACCACGTTTGACGGTCAGTTGGCCGTAGCCGTTTCCGGCGTTACTTACACCGTATAAGAGGAGTATTGTTTGTCCACTCGTGCCGATGATCGCACCGTATCCCAGCTTCGGGATGTCACCATCGAAACCGGTTGGTCCGCCCACGCCGAAGGCTCTGCCATCGTGTCGTTTGGCGACACCAAGGTCTTGTGCACCGCCAGCTTCACCGAGGGTGTACCGCGCTGGCTGAAGGGCAAAAACCGGGGCTGGGTTACCGCAGAGTATGCGATGCTGCCCCGCGCCACCACGGATCGCAACGCACGAGAATCGGTACGCGGTAAAGTCTCGGGCCGTACCCAAGAAATCTCTCGACTCATCGGCCGCAGCCTGCGCGCCGTCGTCGATACCAAAGCACTGGGCGAGAATACCATTGTGATTGACTGCGACGTTATTCAGGCCGACGGCGGGACCCGCACCGCGGCTATTACCGGCGCGTGGGTTGCGCTGGCACAGGCCATTGAGTGGGCACGCGAGCAACGGATTATCCGTTCCACAGCCAAGCCACTTACCGGTTCGGTCGCAGCAGTGTCCGTGGGGATGGTCGATGACGTCGCTGTGCTGGACCTGCCGTATGAAGAAGACGTGCGCGCCGAAACCGATATGAACGTGGTCACCACCGGCGACGGCGACTTCATCGAAATTCAAGGCACCGCCGAGGAACAACCCTTTAACCGTGCCCAGCTGGATGCCATGTTGGACCTGGCCGTTGCTGGGACCGCGCAGCTGACAGAAATTCAGCAGCGAGCCCTGACCGCATCCGACCCACAGCTGGGGGCCTGATGGAACCCGCCATAGTTTTAGCCTCGCATAACGCCGGAAAGCTCACCGAGCTACGTGCCATTTTGACCGAGGCCATCCCGTCGCTGGCACCAGAACAAATCGTCGATGCCTCAGCGGTGGATGCCCCGGACGTTGTTGAAGACGGGCTGACGTTCGAAGCCAACGCGCTGAAGAAAGCTTCCATGACAGCCCAGGCCACCGGTCTCATTGCCGTGGCGGATGACTCGGGCCTGACCGTGGACGTGCTGCGCAGAGCACCGGGTATTTTCTCGGCCCGTTGGGCAGGAAAACACGGTGACGATCAAGCTAATCTTGAACTGCTGCTGGCCCAATTGGCCGATATCGATCATCCACACCGTGGTGCAGCGTTCGTGTGTGCCGCTGCGTTTGCCACCCCGTCGGATAAGCGTCACGTGGAATTTGGCAAGCTGGCCGGCGATCTGACCTTCGAGCCACGCGGTACCAACGGCTTTGGTTACGATCCGATTGTTGAACTGGCACAATATGGCAAGACCATGGCCGAACTCGATGCTGAAACCAAGAACGAAATCTCGCACCGGGGCAAAGCGTTCCGCGCGTTAGCACCCCATCTGGCAGGTGTGCTCGGTCAGTGATCAACTTCACCGCCATTGATTTTGAAACAGCGAATGGGTTTCGCGGCTCGGCATGCGCGATCGGAGCGGTCAAAATCCGCAACGGCGTGATCGCCGAGACCCACTACTCATTACTGCAACCGCCGGTCGGCTACGATCGTTTTGATCCACGCAATATGGCCATCCACAGGATTACCCCCGACGACGTCGCTACCGCGCCGACCTTCGCTGAGCACTTTCCAACACTGCATGAGTTCGTCAGCGACGACGTAGTAGTTGCCCATAACGCCGGATTTGATATCGGCGTCATCGAGTCCGGGCTGGAAGTATGCCAGCTGCCTATTCCACGGCTCGACTTCGCGTGTTCGCTCACGTTGTCCCGGAAAAACTACAAGCTTGCCTCCCATGCGCTGCCCTCCGCCGCTGCCGAAGCCGGATTTGTGCTAGAAAACCACCACAATGCGCTAGAAGACGCCAAAGCCTCGGCTGCGATTGTTGTGGATGTTGCCCACCGGCTCGCAACCGATTCACTGGATGCCATGTTGGAAGTCTCTGGTATGCATCGCAGAACGCTGCCGGCCCGCGACGTCGGCGAGACACTGTCACGCCCGACCCGGCACGCGCTCACCATGCCGGGTATGTTTGATGCCGCGAATCATGCCGTCGCAGCGGAGGCGCTGCCCGATTTGATCCGTTGGCCCAATGAGGGCACGAACCCGCCGGCCAATGAATTTGCCGATTCCAAACACCCGCTGTTTGGACATCACGTCGTGTTCACCGGATTGCTGGGCCTCTCCCGCCAGGAAGCGAAGAACAAGGCAGCCGAACACGGTGCACAGACACACTCGCGCATCGGCGCCACCACAACCATGGTGATCGTTGGCGACGGGATCCGACCCGAAGAGCTGGCAAATTTTGAGCACAACCCGCGTTTACAACAGCGCAAAATGCAAGATGTTGTTCGACGACGCAAACAGGGCCAGGACATTGTGCTGGTCACAGAACCAGAATTCCTCGGCATGCTCAACGAAAACTGGCCGCATGCCACAGCGATGTAAACCCAACCAGAGCTGGGGCTGGAGGATCTTGTGATATTATCTGACTTTGTGATCCCCACACCAACAAAATATCGACGCGCAGCTCAAAAAGCCAATCTCGGTGGGATAGTGGCTGTTCACCATGATCGCCCCGGGCCTAGAACGATACTGGCCTTCATCGCCGCATGGATCCTCATGAGTGGGTTGACGCTTATTGTTCCCGGCGAAACACCGCTGCTAGCTGTCGCCCCCACCATTTTGTTTTTCTTTATGTGGCTGATCATTTACGTGATGATGGCTGGAGAACGCCTGATCGTGTGTCAGCGTGGCATTCTATTGGGAAGTTTTGCCCCTTTTTTGCAACCGTATGCGATCCGCTATGAACAGATCATTGTTGGTAGTGTTGTGCCGATCAGCGGCAATATTCGTCGCTATCATAAACAAACGGGACTAGCGGCCTTCCTGAGCAGTGTCCGAATCGCTTGGTGGTCGCAGCGGGGCGTGTCGTTAGCTGGTCCGACTCAGGCGGAAGCCCGGGGGCATCTCAAGGGTGATGTTGCAACGTCGCACATGACTCGAGGTGGCCACCCTTGGCTTATTGGAACTCGCGCTCCGGCAGAAGAAGCTACGGCAGCTATTGCTCGGGCTGCAGGCGATGCGGGATTTACTGAGCTCGCTAGTGCAACGGCGATGGCTCCACCTCGGGCGTTATCGGGGATTCCTAGCGATACTCCTGTGCAGCTGCCGAAAGTTACGGTGCCTTACGGGCATTGAGCACCTACATGGGTTCCGGCACTGTCTGGTGAGCACCGGAACCTTTGGGCTGTGATCAGCGTTTAGCGCTGGTTATCGAGCGGATCGCCGCCTGGCTGCTGATCGGTTTGGGTGGTCACGGAACGGGCTGCCTTTTCAACGCGCTGACCGATATCCTCGTCGATGTTCTTCGAATATTGGAAAGCGTTCGACAAGACCGGCTCGATCACAGTTTCTAGCGAACCAGCCACGGTTTCGACCAGTTCGTCCCGCTGGGCGTCGTCCATGACGTCGCGGCCTGGTTGAAATCGCCGTCGTCGGCAGGAATGGGTCAAGATTTTGCGTGAGGCCGGTGATGCGATCGCGGATACGGACGCAACCGTTGAACCGCTATGTGAACGTCTGGATCAGATTGCCATCAAATTTTCGCACGAAGATGATCTGCCGGCCCGTGCTTGGCCAGTGTACGGTTCACTCCTGACCAGTCTGCGCCACATCATCACCATTGCGGGCATGTCGCAGGAGGGTCAGCGCTCTGCTGCGTGAGAGGTGTGTCAAGGAGAACGCAGCTACGCTTGGGCAAGTTCAGAGGATACTTTGACGAGTTCTTTGACCAGGGAACGGGTGATGACCTGTCCACTACTGACAGAGATCCAGTGGTCTTTATCCAAATAGTGACCGCGGCTGGTTCCGGATAATCCGTCAGCAACCTGACGTGCTACCTGCTGAAGTTCGTTGCCAGTCAGACTCATGGTGACGCCTCCTGGCCGAAGGTCTGTGGATCAACGGGGCGTTCGTGTTTCGGAAGATTCTTCTCGATTACGAGCAGATACGATTCGGTAACCAGCTCGTCTACGAGGGTCTGATCGATGGCTCCGCCTGGCGAGAGCGTGATCCAGTGGCGTTTGTTCATGTGGTAGCCCGGTGAGATCTCCTCATAGGCTTCACGCAAGGCTTGTGCTTCATTCGGTGGGGACTTCAAAATCACAATCGGTTCGCCGGTCACGTCGCTCAGCAGCATGAAGACTTTGCCGCGAATTTTATAGACTTCATAGTCCGGGCCGAACGGATATTCCATTACGGCTTGCGGAAGTTCCTCAGCCCGGTCCCGAGCGTACTGCTGCAGCGTGGTGCCATTCATGCATCTCTCCTCACTGTGGTTTGAGCTGCGCGGCAGCTGCTTGCCGATGCTCTGGGTCACCGGTTTGTAACGCGAACAGTCCGTAGGGGACTGGGCTCGCTGCGAAGATCTCCGCGCAGTGCTCGGCCAAGCGGGGCCAGATTGTGCCGCCGCGTTCAACATATCGTTGTACGGTCGCATCAAAGACCTCTGGTGGTGCGGTGACCTGCTGAAACATGAAGTCCTTGGCTGGGTCGCCCACAGAAGCTGTCGTCCAATCCAGCACGGCAGTAATGCGTTCATCGAGGATCAGTGTGTGGGCCGCGTAGATCTCACCGTGGGTGACCACAGCATGTTCGGGCCAATAGCTATCGTCATGCAACCAACGCTGCCACCGGTCTCGAAGGTTACCAGCGATGTCGAACTCGGCGGCCACCGTTTCGATATCCCTCTTCCATGATTGTCGAGTTTCATCAGAGGTCCGAAACACCACACCCGTATCCCGCACTTCAGCCGGGTCGATCGCATGGAGTTCCGCCAACAGATCGCCAAGTGATTCAGCATAGGTCAATGACGCGACATCGAAGTGCCACACCGGTGCACCAGCCCCGTCTAAGGTGAGCCCGGGCTTCCCGGGGAGCAGAGGATAGGCGATGAGCTCGTCGGTGTGGATCCGCCAATCGGGTACCGCTGCGCTCAAATGTGGTGCCACGGCTTGCAGAAGGCGAGCCTCGGTTTCAGCTCTAGCAATCACATCGTGTCGACGGGGGATACGTAACACCCATGCTTCACCGTCGAGCGTTTCGGCGATGGCAACGCGGAAATCCAGGCCTAGCTCGTTTACACTGATGGAGGCTTCGTCGAGCGCCAGATTATGTGCTGTCGCCAGCCGACTGATGTGGGGCACTAAGCCATGTTCAGGATTAAACATTTTTTACCGCCTCGGTTGCGCAGCTGCTCATGAAAAAGTTTGGCCCACTTTACACTATGATCGAATCGTACAGCGTGTGTCTTTCAGTACGATGAGATCGTAAAGATCGAGAGGCACCCACATGTGCCTCTCCAGCTGCGGGGGCCATAACGTCCCCTCACTGTGTGGATCTATGACTGCTCGCGCACCGCATTGCTCAGAGTCGTGACGACTGTCTGGATATCGTTTTGGCTGGTTTGTCGCCCGATGGATAGGCGCAACGCACCGAGGGCAACATTGGATTCGATGCCCATCTCTAGCAGAGTCTCAGCGGGGGTATGAACACCGGAATGGCAAGCGCTACCGGTCGACGCTGAGACATCTTCGATGGTGTCGAGTAGGTCGCTGCCGATCCGGTCGGGGAGTGCCACCATGAGCGTATTTGGTAAGCAATGCTCAGCGGGGCTGATGCGTACGACCTCAGGAATGGTTGACTTCAGCTGGTCCCAGAGCATTTCGGTCAGGCGCTTTTGTCGTTCGGCTTCGGCGGTCAGTGTGTTCCCGGCAAGCTCGGCGGCAACACCGAGACCCACAATATTGGCAACGTTTTCAGTGCCGGGGCGCAGGCCACATTCTTGTCCTGCGCCCAAAAGCACGGGAGCGATGAGTGTTCCCCGACGAACATATAGTGCGCCGATGCCCTTGGGCGCATAGAGCTTATGCCCGGCAATGCTGAGGAAATCGACGTGCAAATCATTGACAGAGACCGGAATTTTTCCAACGGCCTGAGCGCCGTCGGTATGGACGACGCCGCCGGCAGAGCGGACCTGTTGGGCGAATTGGGCGACCGGCTGGATGGTACCCACTTCATTTTGCGCCAGAATGATTGTGCCCAAACCCAACGGACCAGACGGCACGGCCTTGGGGTCGATCCGACCGTGTGAATCGACGCCCAAACGGTGTATTGTCCATCCCCGTTGCTCGAGGAGGCTGATTGGTTCAACGGTTGCTGGATGCTCGACCACAGAGGTAACGGCGCTGTGTTGGGCAGCAACGCGTGCTGTTCCGCGGATCGCGAGGTTATTTGCTTCGGTGCCGCCGGAAGTAAAGGTGATTTCATCCGGATGCGCATCAATGAGGGCGGCAACGTGTTCCCGAGCCTGTTGCACCGCTTGCCGTGCGTGCCGTCCCTGCGGCGTTGCGCTTGAAGGATTGCCAAAGTGTTCGGTTAGATAGGGCCACATCGCCTCGGCGACTTCTGGCGCTACCGGGGTGGTGCCGTTGTGATCGAGATAGACCGGGTGTGCTGTCATATGTTTCTACTGTTCCTGAACAACTGCGGTGGTTACGACAGATCGAGTACGTCACGAAGTTGCGCGAATGCCTCGGGGACGATGCTGTAGTGTGCCCACTTGCCACGCTGTTCGCGAGTCACCAGGCCGGCGTCCACCAATTTTTTCATATGATGGCTCACAGTCGGCTGGGTAATCCCGAGTTCCTCGGTGAGATCGCAAGCGCATACATCGTCGCAACCTTGCGCGGCGACATGCGATAACAGCTGGAGGCGGGTTGGGTCTGCTAATGCTTTGAACATGTCCGCGGTCCGTTCGGCTTGGTCCGCATCATTTGGAAAGTTCGCCAGGGAACAGCACGGTTGCCGTGGGGCGAAAGATGGGTTCGAGGGTTTGGCGGCAGTCTTCATACCTACATCATACATTGACATCTATCTATGTGTCCGGATAGTCTCAACTTTGTCGAATAGACGAATATCAATGTAAGGGATCTCGAATCATCATGGGCGCTGCCATAGACAACTCTGCGGAGACTGGTTCGCCGGTCATGCAGGAAATGTCCTTCTTGGATCGATGGTTGGCCGTGTGGATTATCTTAGCGATGGGGCTAGGGCTGGCTCTTGGTCGGTTCGTGCCCGGGCTGAATGCGGTATTGGATTCCATGACCGTCGGTGGGATCTCTATACCGATTGCCATCGGTCTGTTGGTGATGATGTATCCAGTCTTAGCCAAGGTCCGGTACAACGAAACCCACCGGGTCACCGGAGACCGAAAACTCCTCATCCTATCGCTGGTGCTCAACTGGGTGCTCGGACCATTGTTCATGTTCGTTCTGGCTTGGGTCTTTCTGGCAGATCTTCCCGAGTATCGCACCGGACTCATCATTGTGGGTCTAGCCCGGTGCATCGCCATGGTGTTTATCTGGAACGATATGGCATGTGGAGACCGGGAAGCTGCCGCAGTGCTGGTGGCCATCAACTCGGTATTCCAAGTCGTGGCATACGGAGCGCTGGGATGGTTCTATCTGCAAGCCCTGCCGTCGTGGCTCGGTTTAGCGACGACGTCAGCGCAATTCTCCGTCTGGGCGATCGTTGCATCGGTAGTAGTATTCCTCGGTATCCCATTGCTGGCAGGATTCCTCACGCGCACCTTCGGCGAGAGGGCTAAAGGACGGGACTGGTACGAAAATGCTTTCCTGCCCAAAATCGGACCCTGGTCGCTCTACGGACTGCTCTTCACGATCGTGTTGCTCTTTGCTTTCCAAGGCGACGCAATTCTCTCCCAGCCGTTGGACGTCGCCCGGATGGCCGTGCCACTCCTGTTGTATTTCGTGCTGATGTTCCTAGTCAGTTTCCTCGCCTCGAAAATGCTCGGTCTCAACTATGCTAAGTCGACCTCGGTGGCCTTCACCGCATCGGGCAATAACTTTGAGTTGGCCATCGCGGTAGCCATCGGCACTTTTGGTGTCACCTCCGGCCAAGCGCTCGCAGGCGTCGTCGGCCCCCTCATTGAAGTGCCAGTGCTGGTGGCTTTGGTCTATGTTGCCGTATGGCTTGGTCGAAAACTCTTCCCAAACGATCCCACGGTCCCGGTATCTCGCAAGGCAGCCACGACTGCACCCAGTGTGGCGACCATGACTGGAGTCTGAACTATGACCACCGCGAACAACACTCCCAGCGTGCTTTTTGTCTGCGTGCATAACGCCGGGCGCTCCCAGATGGCTGCGGGATTCTTGCAAGAACTTGGTCAGGGTCGTATTGAAGTGCGTTCCGCGGGTTCCGAACCAGCCGATCAGCTCAATGCCGTGGCCGTGCAAGCCATGGCTGAAGAAGACATCGACATCACCGCGGCTCTCCCCAATATCCTTACCACAGATGCGGTACAAGATTCCGATGTCGTGATCACCATGGGCTGCGGCGACGTTTGTCCCATCTTTCCTGGCAAGCGATACGAAGACTGGGAGCTGGCGGATCCCGCAGGACAGGACCTTGAAACGGTTCGGCGTATTCGTGACGACATCAAAACCCGAGTCCAATACCTGGTGGCAGAGCTACTAGCGCCTACCGATTCCACACAGAACTAATCATCCCAGCACTCGCGTTTTTGTGCCCTTGAGGAGGCTTCATGCTTGACGCCCCTTGCTGTACTACCCAGCCCGGCAACGAATTGCCGGTGATCATTCTTGGCGCGGGTCCGGTCGGACTGGCCGCCGCAGCACACCTGACAGAACAAGACATCACCTCGGTTGTCCTGGAAGCAGGATCGTCCGTGGGCGCGTCCATCGCTCAGTGGGGTCATACGAGACTGTTCTCACCGTGGCAATATAATATCGACGACGCCGCCCGGCGTCTGCTGGAGCGTGCCGAATGGAGCGCACCGGATCCTGATGTGCTTCCGACCGGCAACGAATTGATCCAACAATATTTGGAACCTCTGGCGGCAGCGCTCGGGGACACCGTGCACACCGGAATGCGGGTCACCGCAGTATCCCGTGAGGGCATCGACAAGACGCGCAGCTACGGCCGAGAAGATACCCCGTTTATTGTTCGGGTCGTACATCCCGATGGTGACTTTGAAGATCTGCGTGCACGCAGTGTCATCGACGCCTCCGGAACATGGAATCAACCAAACCCCTTGGGCCAAGCTGGCCTGCCCGCACCAGGGGAGACCGAAGCCAGATCACACGGATTCATCTCCGCGCCGTTGCCAGACGTTGGCGGTATTGACCGCGAGCGCTTCGCCGGTCGGCACGTGTTAGTGGTTGGCTCGGGACACTCCGCTGCCAACAGTTTGCTAGATTTGGCAGAGCTTACCCACCATGCTCCGGGCACTCGCATCAGCTGGGCCGTTCGCGGTGCAGATGTCACCGCCGTTTATGGGGGCGAAGGCAATGATGAATTAGCCGCCCGGGGCACCCTGGGTTCCCGCCTCCGCGAACTCGTTGAAGCCGGACACATCTCCGTCCACACGTCATTCGTGATTGACTCATTCGACGTTTCCGATGACGCACTGACGGTTCGCGCTGTCTCATCGGTCGAACCACATCAACTGAACGTTGATGTACTCGTTCCGGCCACCGGATTCCGACCCGACTTGAATATGCTGTCTGAGCTTCGTTTAGACATGGATCCAGCAGTGGAAGCCCCACGCGACCTGGGTCCGTTGATCGATCCAGAGTTCCACTCCTGCGGCTCGGTAGAACCCCACGGTGAACGCATCCTTGCCCACCCAGAAACCGGGTTTTATATCGTAGGAATGAAGAGCTACGGACGTGCACCAACCTTCCTAATGGCCACCGGGTACGAACAGGTTCGTTCAATAGCCGCAGCACTGGCCGGGGATCGAGAAGCAGCAGATGATCTGAAACTCCAACTACCAACGACTGGGGTCTGCACAACAGATCCGGGGAATGCTGCATCGAACGGAGTGTCAGAATCATCAACTGATGATGGATGCTGCGCTCCAGTCGCTAATCAACCGATCCTCATAGGTGCTCGAGCGTCTGCGTGCTGCTAACCTTCGGCGCATCAGCTGGCCCCACACGTCTCACGAGCGGCGAAAGCAGGACCTGTCGGGTACCTCCTTGGTGCCAATAGTCTTGTGACATGACGCATTCAGCACCACGAGAACACGACCAAATGCAGCGCTTGCGCTCGCAATACGGCAGCGGTCCGGTGCAACTCAAAGTCTTAGCCGGACGGAAGGTTGCACTCTTGGTGGACCCCGCGGATGTCCACCGGGCGCTCAATGAGACCCCTGACTCATTTAGCTCAGCCTCGTTGGAAAAACGTGGCGCATTGAACCACTTTCAGCCGGGTGGGGCCTTGGTGTCCTCGGTCAAGGAGCGAAAGAAACGTCGTCCCTTCAATGAAGCAGCGTTGCAGACGGGCCGCACCGTGCACTCACATGCTGACGCGATGACCAGTGCCGTCCGTGAAGAAGTCGATGCCCTACGCGGTCATATTGAGTTCAACGGCGCTGTGGACTGGGATGCGTTCAGCCTCATGTGGTGGCGCATCGTCCGAAGGATCGTGCTGGGGGACTCGGCTCGCAACGATCAACAAATCACCGAGGACCTCAACCAGCTGCGTGAACGTGGGAACCTGGCATATCTGGTACCGAAAAACCGCAGCCGCCGAAAACGGTTCACCAAGAGCTTGCGCCACTATCTCGAGTTAGCAGAACCGGGTAGCTTGGCTGCTATGGCGGCCGACATTCCAGCCTCCAAAGGCACGATGCCCGAACAGCAGATCCCGCAGTGGATGTTTGCCTTCGATGCCGCATCATGGGCCACGTTCCGCGCGGTGAGTTTATTGTCGGCTGATCCCGAGACCACCCAGCTTGCCCGCGAAGAACTCGATCAGGCGCCAGATTTGCCGACCCTCCGCGCCGTCGTTCTAGAATCGTTGCGGCTGTGGCCAACCACACCGTTGATTTTGCGCGAGACCACCGAAGAAACCCAATGGCGCAACGGCACATTGGACAAGGGAACATCAATCTTGATCTTCGCGCCGTTCTTCCATCGCGACGACGAAACCCTGGCCGATGCCCACCGTTTTGCCCCGGAACTGTGGTTAGAAGATCGCAACGAGAACGACTGGCCGCTGGTGCCCTTTAGCGGCGGGCCCGGTATGTGTCCGGGCCGCAACGTGGTGTTATTAACCGCATCGATGGTGCTGGGCGAACTCCTTCGTAACCATGACTTCACCGCTGAGAAGACTGCGGCAGAACCACTTGATGTAGAGCAACTGCCTGGGACCTTGAGCCCATTCTCGTCGCGATTCATCACGAAATCTCGAAACGGTCGAGGCGCTCCAAAATGCCGGGACCAGTCATGACTGCGGTCGCCGCGTTCTTGGCCGTTCTTGGCGTCATCGCCGTCATGTATTCCCAAGACATCGATTTCTCCGCTCTGATCGGTGCATTGATCCTCGTTTTCTTGGCTGCTGTAGTCCTCGGAATCGTCATCCGGTTCATTCGAGCGACCCCAGGAAATAGGATTCGTGAAGCTTTCGGCCCAATTATGGGGGCAGGGGATAGCTACCAGTCTCTGCTGATGGGACGGCCGACCGTGGATGAGTCGTCAGCTGAAGCTCAAAGAATGCAACGTGCAAATGAAGCGATCGATGGGGCGAAGGAAGATCGGTGGTGGCCCCTCGACAAACCTCGATGACGTTGGTGTTAGCTGTCGTAGCGTGCCACGAGACGGCCAGTGACTCCGCCTTTGGCCAGCCGATCGATCACGTCGAGATCTTCACCGGCCAGTTCACTGACATCTTTCACGACGCGGGAAACACCGCTTTGTTTGGCCGATTCCCAATCGTCGACGGTGTGAAAGATCTCGGCTACGAATTTGTTCCCGTGACCGAACTGGAATAACCGGCCGGGCCTTTATACTGGCGCCATGGGTATTGTTGCACGCGCTCGCAGGTTGTGGTTTCTGGTGGTTGGTCTCGGCGTCGTCATGCTGGGGCTGGTCTTTGCCGGGGCCGCCGTGGCAGATGAACCGGACGAAAATGTTGAGAACTTTCAGTTTTCCAGTTGGGACCTGACCTATGATATTGGCCTTGATGACCAGGGCAGGGCGCAGGCGGACGTCACCGAAGAACTGGTGGCCGAGTTTCCGCAGACCGACCAGAATCGCGGT
>DXCT01000102.1 GCA_019115865.1 Candidatus Yaniella excrementavium
TAAACGCAACCTCTAGATTTATAACGCTAACAAGATTGGCAGAACAATTACAGACTCCACTCAGACTGTTATCAGGTAGTTACTATGTAAATTGACAAGCACCAAAATGTTATGCATGAACTGAAACACAAGATTACACTAGCGTGTCTTGGGCCACAATGCAGTGAGCGTTTTTGTGCAGACCTGTTGATTAGCGTCGGTATTTGCGTCCCCTACAGGGCGACACGAGCATCACGTGCAACATCTTTCTCATCCCCGCCCACATTCAGGTCCCGGCAAACAAGAGTCTGGATGCAATAGAAGACTTCGCTTACAGCAGAGAAGCCCGGGGAAGTTCGATCAGTAACAACCCTGACATCGGCGATATCCAACAAAACATCCTCGATATCTACATGACTTCCAGTCGCAAACAACCGTCCGGTGCCTTTTCTCCACCAGGTTAGGGACGGCTCACCTTGCTAGTAATCGGCATCACAGTAGGGAACCATGGGCGGTATGGGACAGAATGCTAGAACAGAAAAACATCCGATGTTGAATCCCGTCGTCCTGCTCGTCATGGCTGGGCTCTTACTTGGGATTATATTTTTCTTTGCCAATCTGACTACACCACTGGCCATCGTAGCGTTCATCGTTA
Organism: Candidatus Yaniella excrementavium; assembly: GCA_019115865.1. Taxonomy (GTDB): domain Bacteria; phylum Actinomycetota; class Actinomycetes; order Actinomycetales; family Micrococcaceae; genus Yaniella; species Yaniella excrementavium. The sequence goes on from DXCT01000102.1 coordinate 635, forward strand.
TCGGTGTCACTGTTCTTCTCACCGCCATTGATATGTTCAGTCAGCTCAAGGCTGGTCATTGGGGTATAGATATTTTGGCAGTTGTCGCGATGATCGCCACGCTCGCCGTTGAAGAGTATCTTGCAGGTTTGATTATTGCGCTGATGCTTACCGGTGGAGAGGCCCTTGAAGAAATGGCCGCTGGCCGTGCATCGAGCCAATTAGATTCACTCATCAATAGAAAACCAACGTTCGCGCATATGCTGGATGGAGACGGTGTAACGGTTCATCGAATTCGTATCAACGAGGTAAAAATCGGCGATACCCTGGTGGTGCGAGGCTCGGAAGTTGTTCCAGTTGATGGTCAGCTGCGCTCCAATCATGCATCGCTCGATGAGTCGTCGGTGACAGGTGAATCCCTCCCGGTGACAAAGCAAACGGGAGACGACATTATCTCCGGTACTGTCAACAGCACGGAGACGCTTCAGATGCGCGCGACGTCAACTGCGGCAGATTCGCACTACTCAAAAATCGTCCAGATCGTCGAGGAAGCGGTCCACTCTCGCGCTCCAATGGTGCGGCTAGCAGATCGCTACGCTGTGCCGTTCACCATCATCTCGCTGATAATTGCTGGGGTGGCATGGTGGTATTCGGGAGACCCGGTGCGATTTGCCGAGGTTTTGGTCGTCGCGACGCCCTGCCCCCTTCTGATCGGTGCCCCAGTTTCCTTTATGGGCGGCATGTCGTCAGCAGCGCGGGCCAATGTCATCGTCAAAGACGCCGGTACACTGGAGCGCCTGGCGAATGTGAAGTCTGCTGCTTTTGATAAAACCGGCACCTTGACACGCGGTGCACCGACTGTAGCTCGTATAGAACCCGTTAACGGTTCTGTACGGGACACCTTGCAACTCGCAGCCTCTGCCGAGCAATACTCAGTCCATGTGTATGCCGAACCCATCATCAGTTATGCACGCAACCAACAGCTCGATTTCGTAGCGGTTACCGAGGCAGAAGAGGTTGCCACGAACGGTGTTGCAGCAACGACCGGCGCAGGCGATGAATTGCGCGTTGGTAAATCAGCCTTTATCGCAGAGGTGGTCCCAGAATCTTCGGAACTGGAACTTCATGCGGGTGAGACAGCTGTCTATGTCTCGCGCGCACACCAGCTCATTGGCATTATCATTTTGGCTGACCCACTCCGAGCAACCTCAAAAGCCACTTTGGAGTGGCTGTCGGAACACGGTGTGGAGGACATGGTCATGGTCACCGGTGACATGAAGGGCACTGCTCAAGCCATTGCAAAAGAGCTGGATTTTGCACCAGACCAGGTCTACGCCTCGATGACACCATCGGACAAGGTCAAAATCGTTCAGCAACTGCCAGCTCCGACACTCATGGTTGGTGACGGCATCAATGACGCGCCAATTTTGGCGACAGCTGACGTCGGCATTGCCATGGGTGCCCGGGGCGCCACAGCAGCATCAGAATCAGCCGACGCCGTCATCACTTCCGAAAATTTCTCTCGGCTGGCCGACGTTGTGCATATTTCGAAACGCACGGCTAATATCGCGATGCAGTCCATCTGGTTTGGTATAGCAGTTTCTCTCGGACTGATGTCCATTGCTGCGTTTGGGTATTTACCGGCAACCATTGGTGCGCTACTCCAGGAAGTTGTCGACGTCGTCGCGATTATGATTGCCCTACGTGCCCTGCGCCTGCATCGCAAGCTGCCATCCACGACGTTGAACGAACCCGTAGGGGAACTCCAAACGCAGGCCGTGTCGTAACGGGGCCACGCCATCGCCGGGTTACTCTTAGCCCGCGCAGGAGTGGAAGTGACCGTGTTGGAAAAACACGGCGATTTTCTTCGCGGTTTTCGCGGTGACACAGTTCATCCCCCACACAAAAATTCGCGGAGTCACAGCGCATCGCAAGGACGGTCAGACTGTGCGTCCTATAGATATTGGCGGGCTCAAGATGAAGTACCCCTACGTGGCAATCGCCCCCGCAGTGGGACTTTTTGAAACTGCTGGCGGAAGGCACAGGCCTCATCTATCAAAACCACAAGGTTTTGGGGGTCGAGTACGTTGCTGCTGGAACCAAGCAAAAATTCTTCTTTGTCATCCCGCGAGCACGATACGCACAAATCGCAAACATCATTCCAAAGGGTTCCGACAGGCGTCTCCGGGAGGCAGGCTCGCCACAGTTGCGCTCTGCGATTTCGCGAGCAGTGCCAGCAACTAGACAATCCGACAAAGAGTTCACGTGGGATGATGTCAAATGCTTAGATATAAGAATGAACCGACTCACTAGATGACATCGAGATGGCTTACTGTGCATCGGCGATGCTGCGCATGCGATGTCTCCGCTCGGTGGAGTTGGTGTCAACCTAGCAGTCCGGGACGGTGTTGCCGCAGCACGGATACTTGCAGAACCCTTGCTTTCCGGAAGTCTTTCCACATCCGAACTTGCTGCCGTTCAACCCTGTCGTGAACCTCCTGCGATATTTATGCAACGGCTGCAAAGACTGTTGCACCGGACCATCGGAACTCTGGTGGTGCGGGGAAGAGGTTGGAGGCTTCAGGACCAATGCGCTTTGTGCTGGAGAAATTCCCAAGCGTAGGTAAAATTCCTGCCAGACTGCTATTTTCTGGACGGACACCCGAACACGCTCCAGATTTTGCACGCCCAGAACCCAGCTCACACGGACACTATCGCAAAAACCCCGAGAACACGCGGTTCTCGGGGTTAGTCTGCGGAGGATAGGGGATTTGAACCCCTGAGGGCTTTCACCCAACACGCGTTCCAGGCGTGCGCACTAGGCCGCTATGCGAATCCTCCTCAGAGCTTTGCAAAATAAGCACCTTGCAAAGACCAGATTTTAGCATAGCCCATCCGCTGTTGAATAAGCAAAATGGGAGGGCTGCTGCTAGTCGCAACCGTCGACACCACAGGCCTCGCCCTCGGCGCCCAAGGTTTGCAGTGGTGTCGGATTCAGCTCATCCCAAACCTGCTGTAGTGCTGCGCTAAACACCTCAACGGATTGTGCACCCGGGAGCGCATATTTTTCAGCCAGAACATAGGTTGGCACCGCAGAGACACCGAATGCTTGGGCTTGCTCGACGTCGGCCTGGGCTTCGGCGTTAAATTCATCGGAGGTCAGGACTTCTCGAACTCGGTCCTCGTCAAGCCCCACGGAGATGGCTACCTGGACCAGTTGGTCATGGTCGGACAGGTCAAGACCGTGGCTAAAGTGCCCTGCGAGTAGTTCACGCTTAAGCTTAGGCATGATTTTCGGTTCGTCACCTGAAGTCTGGCGGTCCAGAGTTTTTGCCAAATGGAGCAAACGGTGAGCCGTCCAAGAGTTCGCAACAACGACCTCGTCCATCTGAAAATCAAGACCTGCTTCTTTGCCGTGCGAAGCGACGGTCTCTAACATTTGATGAACCTGATTCGAAGGCATGCCTTTCGTCTCAGCGAGATACTGGACTTCACTGCGGGGGTCGCGCTCAGGCAGGGTCGGATCTAGCTGGAAGGTGCGGTAGTACACGTCAACCGAATCTCTGTTGGGGAAGTCAGCGAGCGCTTTCTCGAAACGAGTGAGCCCGATGTAGCACCACGGGCAGGCGATGTCAGACCAGATATCAATTCTCATA
>DXCT01000103.1 GCA_019115865.1 Candidatus Yaniella excrementavium
CCATCAACAATATTGAGTTCAAGCCAGCACTCGCCGATGAGATCCACCAGTTTTCAGATGAAAATCAGACCACAACCAATGGTGGAAAGTTATGGGCCAAAGTCCGTGGACCAAGTATTACCGATGGCCTACGTTTCCAACACTCAGAAACTCGACGTCACAGATAAGGCGCAGGTACAAGCATTGCTGCGGCACTGGATTCCGGATATTGAGGTCATCGATTGCACAGGACATAAGTGGGACGAAGATGAATTCTCCAAAGGCACCTGGTCGGTGCTGCGGAAAAACCAACTCACCAAATACGGCAAGGCAGTTCGACGTCCCCGCAACGGCTTCTATTTGGCCGGATCAGACTACGCCAATGGTTGGTCCGGATTCATTGACGGAGCCATTGAGAGCGGTTCATCCATCGGTGAATACGTTCACGACTATCTGAAAACCGGTACCTCCCATTAGGTGCCGCAGAACGTCTGGTAATTGAGCGAATATGCCATGGACGTGGGCTGCTCCAAATGAGCATACGCGTTCTGACGCTCATAGGGGTTCGTCACCGCTGCTAACAGTGTGTGAAAGACACTGAAATCGTGATCTGTCACCGCAGCGGTGAGAGCCTCTTCCATCAGATGATTCCTGGGAACATACACGGGATTCTGCTCGGCCACCTGGTCGGCGTCGGGCTCTAAGTGCAACCACCGCTCATACCAGGTCGCAAGTTCCGGTACGGTCTCTTGGGGCAGCACACCCGTTGTCGCGATGTCTGCCAGACCGGCAAAGAACGACGTGAAATCTTTATTGGTAGCACGCAAGTGCTCAAGCAGTTCCGTGCCCAAATCCGCGGTACCAGCATCAGGAATGCCAAGTCGGTGATTAAACCGGCTAGCCCACGCCGTTGAATACACCTCACGGAACGCAACAACCGCTTCGGTCGCCTCACGGATCGCTTCATCCTGTGTTAGGACTTGCTCATCTTCCGGCTGCATAATTGCCGGCAACAATGCCTCGGCGAACCGGGCAAGATTCCATTCAGCGATGACCGGCTGATTGCCGTAGGCATAGCGGCCCGCAAAATCAATGGACGAAAACACCGCATTGGGATCAAAAGCATCCAAGAAAGCAACCGGTCCGAAGTCGATCGAATGCCCAGCGATCGTCATATTGTCGGTGTTCATCACGCCGTGGATGATGCCGGCGTGCATCCAAGCTGAGAGCAACTGAGCCTGGCGCTCGACGACGTGTTTCAACAGGGACAGGGCCGGGTTATCACCGGTTGCCCCCGGATAGTGCCGTTGCAGACTGTAGTTGGTCAGACGCTGGAGCAGTTTCTGATCATTCTGTGCCCTCACATACTGGAAAGTACCTACTCGAATATGCGAGGGCCCGGTACGAACTAACACCGCTGCGGGCTGTTGGGTTTCGCGCAGAATCGTGCCACCGGTGGTGATGACCGCCAGTGCCCGAGCGGTCGGGATACCCAGGGCGTGCACCGCCTCGGAAACCAAATATTCCCTGAGCATCGGGCCCAACGCCGCATAACCATCCGATCCAGGACGCGAAAATGGCGTGGGCCCAGAGCCCTTGACGTGGATATCAATGAGCCGGTCGGCCACGGTGAGTTCGCCGGTCAGAATGGCTCGACCATCACCCAGCAGTGGTGCATACCCACCAAACTGGTGGCCCGCATAAGCCTGAGCGACCGGCGTCGTGGAATCGGGGAGCCGGTGGCCCAGCAGAAACTCGATGCCCTCGGAGGTTGCCAACCATTGAGGGTCAAGCCCGAGTTCTCGCGCCAGCTCATGGTTCAATACCACCAACTGTGGCTTAGGGGTCGGGGCAGGTGTGGCGGCTTTCACGAGTTCGGGGAAGGCCTCAGCGTAATGTGAGGTCAGGTTGGGCAGGCTGCTCATATCCGCTCCTAATTGATGTGGTGTCCCAAGGATACTCAGCTGTCAGACGCGGCAGGTAGTGGCTGCGTCACGGGTGAACACAGTCGAGACTTCATTGAAGTCCCGGCAAACCTAGACCCATCACCACCGGTCCTGGTGGTTGCTGGGGGCTATGCGGTATCCAAGATCTTCAAAAGGTCGGTGATTTTGTCTTCGGTGGTGGCCCACGAACACACCAAACGAACAATCGGCAGCCCCGCAGCACTGTGTCCCCACAGGTGGGCCACATAGTGTTCACGTAGTCGTGTCACAAGGTCTTCAGGCATCGCGGCCAACACCGTATTGGCCTGCGGTGCTTGCACCTGAACACCGGCGATATCACCCAAACCCTGTGCCAAGCGGGCGGCCGCTGCATTGGCTGTGGTGGCATTGCGATGCCACAGCGATGTACCAAACATCGCAGTCAGCTGCGCGGATAGGTAGCTGGTCTTGGATGACAGCTGGGTGGTGTATTTGATAATCGGTGCCAGCGACTCCTCGGGCACTCGATTGGAAAGTACAACGACGGCGTCGGCACCCAGTCCACCGTTCTTGGTGGCGCCCAACGACAGGATATCGACCCCCAGGGCGGTGGTGGCACCGTGTAAATCTAGGCCAAGTGCTGCCGCAGCCTGTGCCAAGCGTGCACCGTCCATGTGAATCGCCAACCCGGCCTCATGAACGGCGTTGCACAGTGCAGTCAGCTCATCTGGGGTGTAGACCGTACCCATTTCGGTCACCTGTGAAATTGTCACCGCGCTGGGCTGTGTCGCCTGGGGATTGCCCAGATCTGTAGCAACCACGGTGGCGATATCGGCCGGTTCCAGTTTGCCCTCGCTATGCGGTTGCGGTTTGAGGCTGATGCCTGCTCGAACCGGAGCCGATGCTTCCGAAGTGTAGACGTGTGCGGTATCGGCACAGATCACCGAACTGTTTGGATGCGATACCGCTTGGAGTGCAACAATATTGGCACCCGTTCCGTTAAACACCGGAAAACCATACGCCCCGGTACCGAATTGGGTATCGAGCATGTCGTGGAAATCCTCGGTGAATTGATCTCCACCATAGGCTGGCGTATCGATGTTGGCTTCCATGACCGCCGCCATGATCTCCGGGTGCGCACCGGAAATATTATCGGAGGCAAAATGTGGGTCAGTGCCGGGGAGCCGGAATCGTCGCGAATGCTGCATAGCAATATTCTTGTCTCAACGACGACGAAATGCCAATTAGTCGGTGCGGTTCACGATCGCGATCGTACAACGCGAGATGCACACGAGTTTGTCGTGTTGGTTATGCAACCGGATGTCCCACACCTGGGAGCGTCGTCCGCGGGAGACGGGTGTGGCGTGTGCGGTGATGACGTCGCCCAGTATTCCTGGACGAATGTGGTTCGCGTTGATCTCTTGACCCACAGCATATTGTTTATTGGGGTCCAGGGTCAGCGAAGCACCGACCGAGCACACGGATTCGGCCAACACCACCGAGACCCCACCGTGGAGAATGCCGGTGGGTTGCAGCACCCGGTCATCGACGGTGAGTGTGGCTTCTAAAGCGTCGTCACCGATGCGGCTGAATTCGATCCCGAGGACTTCGCCTACCGTACCTTTGTTCAACGGAGTGATGTCGTCCAGGGTCGGCTGACCAAACCAAATGCTCATGAATTTTTCCTTCTAAACCGTACGATGGTGTAGTGCTCTGTAGCTTAGGATACTAGAGCTCTGAGACGCCCGGGCATGGCTGGTTTACGAGAAATTCATGCGATCTGGCTTGTCATGTGATTTGTCGGATGGTTAACCTGGCCTACATGGAATTTTCACGACGCAAACTTTTTACCCTTGGTGCCGCATCAGCCACGGTCGCAACCGCCGGACTGGTAGCAGCCCCGGGGGCTCACGCAGCAGAACTGGCCCAGGAGCCGGTAGAACAACCACTGGGCAGTGCCACCGCGGCAGATCGAACGGCACAACAGCAGAACCCCGAAAATAAACTGGGCTGCCCACTGGGTAAGGGGCTGTAATGCAACCCATTTGGAAAACTACCGAGAATTACACCAGCGGCCGTGACGGAACCGATGTGGATCGCATCGTCATTCACTACATTGTCGGCACGCTAGCCGCCGCAGACGCTACGTTTGCGAATCCGGCCTCCGGCGTCAGCGCGCACTATGGCATTGGTGAAGGATCGCTGCACCAGTACGTCAGTGAGATGAATACGTCGTGGCATGCAGGCGATTTTCCCATGAACCAGCGCAGCATCGGCATCGAACACTCGGCTTCCCCGGACCGTGCGCCGTCAACTTCGACCTACGATATATCGATCGAACTGTGCACACAGATTTGTCAAGATTACGGATTGGACCCGCAAACACAGATCATCCCACACCTGGCAGTGGTCGCAACCGCGTGCCCGGGCACGGTGGATATCCAACGCATCCGGGACGCGGTCGAAGCACGACTTTAGTAACTGGTGGTTTCGGTTTCCGTGCTGGTCCACTTGGTGGCCAACTGTTCGGTTGCTCGAGCTAACAACGCCACATCCGCACCCACGTTGACGAAATCCGCGCCGGCGGCCACGTAGTCGGCAGCCTGATCCGGGTTGAACGCGTTGACCCCGGCGATCTTGCCGGCGGAGGTGGCCTTGGCAATCACACGCTTTGCCGCGTCAACCACATCCGGGTGGTTTTGCTGGCCCAGGTAGCCCATGGATGCCGAAAGGTCTGAGGGGCCAATGAAGATCCCGTCGATCCCGTCAAGGGCCAGGATCTCGTCGATGTTCTCGAGCGCTTCGGCCGTTTCGATCTGGATGATCAGTGTGATTGTCTCGCGAGCTGTGGTCAAGTAGTTCGGGTAGCGTCCCCAACCACCTGAACGGGCCAACGCGGAACCGATACCGCGGATGCCCTCTGGTGGGTAGGCGACCGATGCGGCCGCCTTGGCGGCGTCGTCGACGGTGAAGATCATCGGCACAATCAGTGACTGCGCTCCCAGATCCAAGTACTGCTTGATGATACGCGAGTCATTTTCTGGCACCCGAACCACCGGGATGGAGTCGTAGCCAGCAATGGCGCGCAGTTGGGCTTGAACCGATTCCAGGCTCAACGGGGAGTGTTCGGCGTCGATGAGCAGGTAGTCCATTCCGGCACCGGCCACGATTTCTGCGATGCCGGGGTCGCCGGAAGATAAGAACATACCGGCGGCCGCGCGGTCACGGTCGGTCTTTGCGGTATCGGTGAACAGGGTTTTGAATGATGGGCGAGGGGTCATAGCCATGGTGTGATTCCTTGCGAGTTACTGGTGACTAGTCGAACTGGACGCCGATGGTACCAAGCGGCCCGAAGTCGGCAAACACCGAGTCGCCTTCATAAACCCACATGTAGCGGGTGAAAGAACCAGCTAGGATAATTTCGCCGGCCTCCAGGTAGTCATCGTGACCGGCCAGGCGATTTGCCAGCCAGTGGACACCGTTTGCCGGGTGGCCCAAAATGCCGGCAGACAGACCGGTTTCCATGATTTCCTGGTTGCGCCACAGTGCACCGCCAACCCAACGAAGATCGACGTCTTCTGGTTTGACCGGGCTGCCACCCAACACCATGGCACCCAGTGCGGCGTTATCTGAGATGGTGTCGATGATCGTGCGACCCTCCATCTCGATGTGGGCATCGAGAACTTCCAGCGCCGGCGTGACATACTCGGTAGCCCGCAAGACGTCGAAAATATTGACATTTGGTCCGCGCAGGTCGTCCTTCAGCACGAAGGCCAGCTCAATTTCAATGCGCGGGTGCGTGTATTTCTTCCACTCGAAAACATGGCCGGATTCAAAAACCTGGTCGTCAAAGATGACGCCGTAGTCGGGTTCATCGATGCCGGTTGCGGCTTGCATCGCCTTGGAGGTCAGCCCGATCTTGTGGCCCGCTTTACGGCGTCCGGTTTCGATCTGGCGATCTGCCCAAATTTTCTGAATCGCATACGAATCTTCAATGACCATGCCCGGATAACGCTTGGTCAGCAGTTGGACCGGTTGACGGTCAATGTTGGCCTGGTGTAATTCGTCAGCAATTTTGACATGTGTTTCGTGATCTAACATCGGACTCCTTTGAGTAGAAAAGCCTGCATTAATCGTATACGAAAGCCACGAGCGGGTGGGGTTTTTGTCTCCGCTGTGCAATGTACTAGCGGCCCGAGACTTTGCGAAGATTGCCGTCGAGCCGTTGCGTCCAACCCCGGGCATCGAGGTGTTCCAACAGTGGGATCAGGGTGCGCCTGGTGGTGCCAAGAGCCTGTCGTGCTTCGGAGACGGTGAAGGGCTGTTCAAGTTGCACAATCTGACGCATCGCCAGGGCCGGGGCCTTGGGGCTGAGCACGATGTTGTCCTCCAATCGCAGGAGGCGCTGCTGTTCCGCTGCTGCAGCGAGCACTTTATCGTCCAGTTGCAGCTCGTTGAGTTCAGCGGAGGTCGGTGCTGCAAATGGGTTCTCGGTAAAGCGGTGTTCCAGTTCGGCTACGGCAGCCTCAGCCGGTCCGAGGGAGGGCCGCAGCGCCGGATCCGAAATCCGTCCCCTCGACTGCTGGAGCTTGGCATGGGTCACCACTAGGGCAAGGAGTCTGCGGTCTGGCAATTCCAAGGCATGGACGGCGGCCTGTTCGGTGATGCCTGCGGCGCTTGGGTCACGCTCATATTGGGTGACGACGGCGGCGCGCAGCTGCTGTCTCCATATCTCAAGCGCGTGCCGATCGATCAGCCACCGCTCATGCATCAGCACACTATCGGGGAGCGGATCGGGCAGCGGAATGCCCATTGCCGTCACCGTCGCGCGATCCACGGCCCGACGCCGAGCCACTTCCATTTCCAGGTGATTGTCAGCGCTAAGTTGAGCCAGTGTTGCAGCACGCTGTTTTGCTGCACCCCGGCGACGTAGGTCAGGGGGTTGCACATCGACCACGGTAGCCCCGCCGGTAATGAGCCGCTGACCGGTGCCGCGCAGTAAGAACCGATCTCCAACGTGCAGCGGTAGGCTGCGATCCAGGGTCAGGCGGGCAAAACCGGATCCCAAGGGACGGCAGTGGGCGTACACGGTGGCCGTGCCAATATGGACGCCGAATTCTTGGGGGAGTGCGGTGAAATCAACATCCGGGGTGCCGGCTACGTCGATGACATCGGTGCTGAACCAGGCACCGGGGGTCACCAGCACATCGCCGCGTGTCACCTCGTCAGAGGTGACACCGCGAAGATTAACTGCCGCGCGGGTGGTCGGCGTCAGTTCGCTAGCCGAGCTGCCGTGACTTTGCAGACTCCGAATGGTCACCGCAGTATTGGCGTTGCCTATGAGTGTCAGTTGGTCGTTGACGGCTAAGGTCCCAGCGGCCAGCGTTCCGGTGACCACGGTGCCGGCTCCTTTGACCGGGAAGGCCCGGTCAATCCAGTAGCGGATGGGGGCGGTGACATCGGCAGCGGGCAGTTCATGCAATACCGTATCCATGACGGTTCGGAGTTCATCGAGTCCATGATGCGTTACGGCAGAGGTCGCAACGATTGGCGCCTGGGCCAGCGCGGTATCGGCCAGCTCGTGTCGAATCTGAGCGGTCACTGACTGGAGGTTATCCGGTGCCAGGTCGAGCCGCGAAATCACCACGACTCCACTGGAAATCCCCAGAGCTTTAATAGCATCACGGTGTTCTGAAGTTTGTGCTTGCCAGCCTTCATCGGCTGCCACCACCAAACACACGACTGGCGCCGGCCCGAGCCCGGACAACATATTGCCAAGGAACCGTTCGTGACCCGGCACATCCACAAATGACACCGAACGCCCAGACGGCAAGGACATTTCCGCAAAACCCAGATCAATGGTGAGTCCGCGCTCGCGTTCTTGCGCCCACCGGTCGGGTTCGGTGCCGGTGAGGGCACGCACTAGCGCAGATTTTCCATGATCAACATGCCCGGCCGTGGCAACGACAAACTGTTCGGTCACGCGGCATCCTCTGCAGCAAGATCCTTCAGGCGTTGCAGGATGACGTCGTCGTGCCCCGGTGGAACACAGCGTAGGTCAAGCAGGCAGCGGCCTTCGGCAACCCGTGGCAATATCGCCGGGCTGCCGGTGCGTAATCGACGGGCGAAACTCTCGGGGACACTAACAGCCCAGCCGGCAAGCGGTACACCGGCGCCGCCGCCCCCGCCAACCCGTCCTTGGTGGGGGACCACGTCGGCGTCAAGCGCTTCGGCAATCCGGCTGCTGCGGGCATAGAGTACTTCGATATCCGCGTGGAGGGCATCGTAGACCGGGGTCGAAGGTGCATTGAGGGTGGCTTCTAGTGCGGCGAGCGTGAACTTATCGGCCCGGAATGCGCGTGCCAGGGGGTGTTTGGCAAGTTTGTGCAGCGCGGCCTTGGATCCCAGTATTAGGCCGGCCTGTGGGCCACCCAACAGTTTGTCGCCACTGGAAATCACCACGTCGGCGCCATCCCGCAGGGCTTGGGCTATGGTCGGCTCATCCGGCAGGACAGGATCGGGCTCAAACAGTCCTGACCCGACGTCCACGACCAGCGGGAGTCCTTTTTCGGCCGCCAGGGCGCCCAACTGTTTGGTCGTGACGGTTGCGTTGAACCCTCCGATCCAGTAATTCGATGGATGTACTTTCAGTAGCGCACCGGTGTGCTCGGTGATCGCGCTGCGATAGTCGGCCAGCGTCGTGCGATTTGTGGTGCCCACCTCGGCCAGGCGTGTGCCGGTTGAAGTGATGAGATCGGGGAGTCGGAACCCGGCCCCAATCTCCACCAGTTCACCGCGACTAATAATGACTTCCGGACTGCCTTGGCCTACCGCAAGGGCCGTCGTTGCCAGCGAGAGTGCAGCAGCACCATTGTTCACGATCAATGCGTCTTGGGCGTCGGGTGCCTTGGCCAGCAGTGCGGCCTGTGCCCAGGCACCACGCTTACTGCGTTTCCCATCGTCAAGATCCAGCTCAAGATCTACGTAGCCGGCCGCAGTCTGCAGGGCCTGTCGCGCCGGGTTGGATAACGGTGCCCGTCCCAAATTCGTATGAATCACGACGCCGGTGGCATTGAGTACCGTCGACAGTTCGCTTGACCGGGCGGTTTGTACAGCTTCGACCGTGCGGGGTTCCACCGCTTCGGGTGGAATCTCACCGCGTCGAGCGGTGGCCTGCAGTTCGGTGATCAGGCGACGAATCACTTGTGGAGCCAAGCGTTGACCGGCAGCCACGACTTCCGGAAGTGCTAACAACCGATCGGTCGAGGGGATCGCGCGGCGTGGATCTGAACTCGTAGGGCGTTGTGAAGTCACCGGGCACCTTTCACGTTTGGCGGAGGCGGACGGGAATCGAACCCGCCAGACCAAGCTACTTGGTCTCGTCGGTTTTGAAGACCGCGGGGACCACCAGGAACCCTAACGCCTCCAAAAAATCAAACTATCATGTTTGCCACGCTGCAGCATCACTGCACGCACGCCTTTTTTGCACTCTAGACCGCACGCGGGGCAGCTGCTACAGTGCGTTCATGCAACGCGCTCATGTTCGAGAATTTCACGACGACGATCTTGATGCCATCGTGCGGCTTTGGGAGCGAGCCAATCAGCGAGGCACCCCACCGGTGTACTCGCTGCCCGAGGTGATCGCTTCGTGCCAGGCAGACTATGCCCTGGTGGCCACCGAATACGACCGGGTCATGGGGGCAGTTGTCAGCCGTGCAGCACACGCCCAAGGCTGGATTGTCTTTTTCGGGCTCGAAGATACCGCCGGCCCAGAACTTGGCGGCCGACTCTTGGACGCCCTGGAACGGCGCATCGCTCCATTGGGGTTATCGAAACTTTCGATCCTCACCTCCCTGGAAGACGAATCGGCTGCGGCTCTGACGGCCAATGGCTTCGAAGTCCATAGCCCCCTGCGCTATTTGGAACGTGGCATGCCGGTGCAGCGTCGGGAACTGGATAAACTCCGAGAACTCGGTGGGCGAGTGCTGCCCCGCCGTGGCTGGGATGCGGTCAGCGGTATGCGTCAAGAGAAAAACTTGCTCAAAGAGCGACTGATTACTCCGTTGTCACAACCTAATTTAGCCGACCAGTTCGGGGTGGTGCCGCCCCGTGCGGTCATGCTTTTCGGTCCGCCTGGCACCGGCAAGACGACGTTTGCCAAAGCGGTGGCTTCACGACTGGGCTGGCCTTTTATCGAATTATTCCCCTCTCGGCTCGCCGAATTACCCGGCGGATTACCTAACGCTTTCCGCACCACGTTCGAAGCGATCTATGACCTGGAACATGCCGTGGTCTTTATCGATGAGGTCGAAGAAGTTGCCTCCCAACGCCGCGGTGACCCGCCCTCGCCAACCCAGGGTGTAACCAATGAGTTGCTCAAGCAGGTCGCTGAGTTTCGTGAACGAGAGGGGCTCTTACTGATTTGTGCCACCAACTTTGTGCGTGCCCTGGATACTGCATTTCTACGGCACGGTCGCTTCGACTATGTCATTCCGATCGGTTTACCCGATACTGAAGCCCGCATCGCTATCTGGCAGCGCTATGTACCAGAATCGGTTGCCGAACAGATCGACTTCCACGATCTGGCCGAGGCGAGCCAGGGCATGACACCCGCAGATATTGAATATGCGGCACGAAGAGCATCCCAGGAAGCACTGGCACGGGCCCTGAATAGTAACGGTTCGCAGCGTCCGGCCGACGAGCTTACAACCACCAGTTATATCGACGCGCTGTCTGTCACACGCGCTACGGTCTCACCGCTAGACATTGACGCATTCGATGAAGACATCGAATCCTATGCACGACTCTAAGACTCGATGAGCATGGCATAGCCGACTGACCGTATGTGGATACTGTCACTGTTGACTCGGCGTTCCTATACTGGGGCGTATGTCTGAAATATTAGAAAACACTGCTCTGCCACGATTAACCTCCACGGCCTCGGGCGGTGGGTGTGCCTGTAAGATCCCACCCGGTGAACTGGAAGACGCTGTCTCCCAGCTGGCCGGTCAGGATTATGCCAGCGTCATCATAGGTATCGATGATGGCGATGATGCCGCCGCGGTGCATCTCGACGGTGATACCGCGGTCTTATCCACCGCAGACTTTTTCACCCCGGTTGTCGACTCCGCCTATGACTGGGGCCGGATCGCTGCAGCCAATGCGATCAGCGATATTTATGCGATGGGTGGCCAGCCGATCGTAGCCATTAACCTGATGGGTTGGCCGCGCGGAGTACTGCCGGCCGAGATGATGTCCGAGGTGTTAGCCGGCGGCTTAGCCATCGGCCGTGAAGCCGGCTGCCCGGTGATCGGTGGGCATACCGTTGATGACCCTGAACCCAAATACGGGATGGCTGTGACTGGTACGGCAAAAGTTGATCAACTTTTGCGTAACGACACTGCAGAGGTCGGGCTCCCGTTGACGCTGACGAAACCAATTGGCCTGGGACTGCTCAATAACCGGCACAAAGCGACCGGTGAAGTCTTCCAAGCAGCTATCGACACGATGACGACGTTGAATAAAGCGGCAGCCGAACAGAGCGTTGCGGCCGGACTGAAGGCGGCAACCGATGTGACCGGATTTGGCCTGTTGGGCCACCTGTATAAGATGATGCGTGCTTCCAACGTGGGCGCGGTGGTCGATAAGGCTGCTGTTCCGCTGGTTGATGGTGCAGCCGAAGCGCTGCGTGATGGTTTCATTTCGGGCGGTACACGACGCAACCTGGACTGGGTTGCACCGCATGTCGAATCCGCCAGCGGGGTTACCGAGGCGGATCTGTTGGTGCTGGCTGATGCACAAACCTCGGGTGGGTTGCTCGTGGTTGGTGAACTGCCAGGTCATCCTGTGATCGGGTACACCACGGCTCGTGCAGGGGTTATCGAGGTGCGTTAGCCTACGGTCGTGATTGAGTCATCGACGATGCCTTGGGCCCGGCGTGCTTCCAGACGTGCCTTTTGTGGTTCGACGACGTGGCGTGGGTCTTTCGTTGATTCGATACCGGCTTCTAGGATGCCGGAGCGGGTCAACAGTGATGCGGTGGCCAGTGCTGCACCCGAGGCAATGGCAGCTACTCGGTTGCGGCCAAAAAGTGCTGCTCCGATGCCGCCGGCAATTGTGAGGCCTTTGGCCCAGCGAAGTTTTTTGCCGGCGCGACCGGTTTGCAGTGGTTCGGCTTCTGCCGGGTGCATCGGTTCGGTGAGTTTCTCAGCAAAATACAGATCAGCTGCCGCACCGATCGTGGCAAGCGCCCGGGCTGGGCGGGTCTGTGCCGTTGGGGTCGTGATCATTGCGACACCGGAGGACGCCATGGCTGCTGAGGACACAAAAAGATACGACAGATTGTCCTTGGCCGCATTCCATGTTGGGACCGCGGTGTCGGCTAGGAGCGCCCCGGTGTAGGACGCCAGTGGTGCTCCGAGAAGTGCGGCACTTGCGCCGGTCGGTTTTTCGACCCAGTGCAATATGGTGCGCAGGGGCCCGAGTGGAAGTTTCTCACCGGTGAGCCGGTCGACTTCGATGGCGGCGACAACACCGGCTGCGGTTCCGAAACCGCCAAGTATCCAGGTACCCATGTTCATCGGGGAAGATGGTTTGAACGTACGCATCATGTGCAAGAAGCGTTCTGGACGCCCGAGGTCGAGAATCAAAAAGCCGGTACCACCGATGGTGGCGCCTAAGGCGGTGAGCCGGGTATTGCGCCGGAGTGCCTGAAGTCCTGCTGACTGTGCGCCGAGGGCCAGCATGGCTGAACCGCCAGCAATCCCGCCTAGGAAGAGGTAGGCCGAGATTTTGTCGTCCCACGGTGGTGGTTTAACAATGGAACGGCCGTAGTAGGAATCACTGAATTCGACGTCGTCGACCATCGACATTTCACGGGCGCCATCGCCACCACCACGCCGTCTGCCGTTGCCGGACGTGCGGTTGCGTTTCTTTTTGCGGCGCCCTTCATTGGCGGGCCGGTATGAGTCGAAATCAGAAAGGGTCACTTTTTGCGAGCTCCTACGAAAGCGGTGGCCGCGGCAGCCAACATTCCGGCCGCAGCGAGACCGACTTTCTTATACATTTGCGGTAGGTCTTTAGTAGGAACCTGTGGATCCGGTGGCAGTCCGTAGACTTCTGGTTCGTCCAGGAGCAGGAAAACCGAACCGATTCCGCCGACGCCGTCATTCGTGTTGGCACCGTATAGGCGAGCCTCGGTGTTGCCTTGTTCGTGCATGGTGGTGACGCGCTCTATCGCGGTTTCGACCATTTCGGATTGGTTGCCAAACTTAATCGACGTCGTCGGGCAGGTTTGGGCACAGGCTGGTACTTGATCATCGACCAGACGGTCATAGCACAGGGTACATTTATTGGCGGTGCCTTCGTTTTTGACGTCCATTGCGTAGCGGGAATCTACCCGATCAGGTTTGGTATGAATCGTCCCGGAATCGCGGCGTTCAATGACACCAAATGGGCAACCGGCAACACAGGTTCCGCAACCGTTACAGATATCGTCTTGGACGACCACGGTCCCGTATTCAGTACGGTACAAGGCACCCGTTGGGCACACGTCTAAACATCCGGCGAAGGTACAGTGTTTGCACACATCCGAGCTCATCAGCCACCGGAATTCTGGGGTGTCTGGGTTCGGTGGGTTATCGACTTTTTCTTTGATGCGGGTACCGGGGGAGCCAAACTCCGGCATACCGATATGTTTGGCGCTGTCTTTTTGCCGCGTCTCGGGAGCGCCGATCGAAGGCATCCCCAGACTTACAAGCTTCTGACCGGAGTCACGAGCTTTTTCGATCTGTTGCTCATCTTGTTCGATGAACGCGACGTGCCGCCAGGTATTCGCCCCTAGGCCGCCGGTGTTGTCGTACGAGGATTCTAAAAGTTCTAGGTTGCCGTCCATGGGCACCTGGTTCCATTCTTTACAAGCAACCTCGCAGGCTTTACAGCCAATACAAATGGAGGTGTCGGTAAAGAACCCTTTACGCTCGGTGTTCTGACCGTGGGCATCGATGAGCTGGCCGGGGTGTTCTTTGAAGTCAAACAAGTTTGTCTCCTTCGTGATGCTCAGGTTCAGACAGTGTCGGGGGTTCGGGGATTTCCATGGTTTCATCATCACGTTTATACGTGAGCCTGCTCTGGCCCGTCAGTTCGGTAATGCCAGCGCGCTCGCGATATTCATCGACGAATTCTACTAGGGCTTCGCCCCGCGGGCGACGCCCCGGTTGGATAGCGCAGGCCACAGCTTTTGCCGACTGAATGAACACGTTTGGATCAAGTGTCATCCCCAGCAAGTCATTGGCCCCGTCGCCAGTAATGAGCGCCTCTTTCCCAACGCCCCAGTGATAGGGCAGACCGATTTGGTGGATCGTCTTGCCACCGGCACGTACCGGTTTCATCCGCTGGGTGACCAGGACCCGGGCCTCTATGGCACCACGCGGTGAGATAATGGTCGCCCAGCCATACGACTCCAACCCGTATTCTTCAGCCAGTTCCTCAGAGACTTCACAGAACATTTCGGGTTGCAGTTCGGACAGATACGGCAGGAATCGACTCATGCCACCAGCAGTGTGATGCTCAGTGAGACGGTATGTGGTGAACACATGAGGGTACACTTCTGAACCTGGATTACCAGAAGCAGGTGCCAGTTCATTGCCCTCAGCTGTAATGAGTAAACGAGAAGGTGACTCCTGCTGTGGGTACATGGAGTTACTCACCGGCGATTCAGCGGGTTCGTAGTGCGACGGCAGTGGGCCGTCCTTCATGCCCATGGGGGCAAAGAGCCAGCCCTTACCATCGGTTTGCATGATAAATGGATCGTCTCCGGCCAGTGCATCCGGGCCAAAGACTCCCTTTTCGGTCTTGGCATTGGGGGCACGGTCGATCGGGAAGTCCGGGGTGTCTTTACCAACCCACTTCGTTTCGTCTTCATCCCACCAAATGAGCTTCTTACGTTCGGACCACGGTTTACCATCAAGATCGGCTGAAGCACGGTTATAGAGGATGCGCCGGTTTGCAGGCCAAGCCCAGGCCCACTTCTGAGCCATTTCGTCTTGTTGATCTCCGGGTACACGAAGCGCTGCGCGGTTGACTCCACCGGCGTAGACGCCGGCGTAAATCCAACAACCACCGGCAGTGGAACCATCAGCCTTCATCTGGTTGAAGTTGTCTAACGGTTCACCCGCGTTGTCGCCGGACGTGTAGAAGCCGTTGATTTCTTTCATGACAGCTTCGGCGTCTGGTTCACCGTGCTCATCGACAGGATAGTCCCAGGTCATGTCCAATAGTGGACGGTCCCGCGGGTCAGTTGAGTCTTTGAGCCGTTCACGGAGCCGCTTGCCAAGATCGTGGAAGAACTCCAGTTCAGAACGTGCGTCACCGGGAGGTGTTACGGCCTGATGGCGCCACTGGACCAAACGCTGTGTCTGGGTAAATGTGCCGGCCTTTTCCGTGTGGTTGGCTGCGGGCATGAAGAAGACTTCAGTATCAATTTCTTCGGTCTTCAACTCACCACTTTGGATTTCTGGTCCATCACGCCACCAGGTGGCCGTTTCAATTTGCTGGAAGTCGCGTACGACCATCCATTTCAAATTGGCCATACCCATCCGCTGCATACGGCCATTGGCAGAGCCTACCGCGGGGTTTTGGCCCAGTACGAAGTAGCCGTCCACACCCTTGTCAAACATGCGCATAAGTGTCTGATAGGTCCCGTGGGCACCGGTCAGACGAGGCAAATAATGATAGGCGTAGTCGTTTTCTTCCGTGGCAGCATCGCCGAACCATGCTTTCAACAGGGAAATCATGTAGGCGTCTCCGTTATGCCAGAAACCCTTCTGGTCTTGCGGAAAAGCCTCGGCGAGGTAGTCCTGTAGAGTGTCATGCTTTCCGGCAACAGGGAATGGCAGGTAGCCAGGCAAGAGATTGAACAGCGTTGGAATGTCTGTTGAGCCTTGAATGGTTGCGTGGCCACGAAGTGCCATCACCCCGCCACCTGGACGACCCATGTTCCCCATCAGCAGCTGCAGGATGGCGCCTGTTCGAATAAACTGAGCACCCATCGAGTGCTGTGTCCAGCCTAGAGCGTAGGCGATGCAAGTCGTCCTATCTCTCGTGGAGTTTTCAGCAAAGGCGTCGGCTAAGTATTTGAAATCCTTTTGGCTAATGCCGGCCATGTCCTCGACCGCTTCCGGGGTGTACCGGGAGTAATGCCGACGCAGGATTTGAAAGACCGACCGAGGATGCTGCAGGGTCATATCCTTAGCGATGCCATCTGCAGCATCGGGGTCTTCTTCGTACTGCCAAGTATCGTTGTTATACCCTTGCAGATCATCATCGTAACCAGAGAACAGTCCATCGAGATCTTCTGGTCCCGAGTAGCCTTCAGAAATGATGTGTGCAGCATTGGTGTAGTGGGTGACGTACTCCTTGAACCACAAGTCATTTTCGATCATGTGATTGATGAGCGCGCCCAGCAGCACAATGTCAGCGCCAGCACGAATGGTGATGTGCTTATCCGCAACCGCGGAAGTACGGGTAAAGCGCGGGTCAACGTGAATTACCTTGGCACCACGCTGCTT
>DXCT01000104.1 GCA_019115865.1 Candidatus Yaniella excrementavium
TGGAATACCACCCGCGTGCATGAAGCGCTGGACTACCAGACCCCGACAGAGATCGAAGCCAGCTATCATATGACCCAGGCTCAAGCCCTGAGCCCCGTATAACAAGCGGAACAAAACCCAGGGCGCTTCAAACCCACCGGTATGTGGTGTGTTCTGTGCGCTGGTGCCTTAGAATATTTCTATGGTAGAAATCCAAAATGCACACTGGACTCAGATGCGTCACGAGACCGCATATAATATTGCACGGCTTCGTTACCGTGTCTATGTGATGGAACAGGGCATCACAACGGTTGAAGAACTCGATGGACGCGATTTGGAACCCACAACTCAGGCGTGGTGGATCCAGATCGAGGGCGTCCCTGTCTCGACACTCCGCGTTCTACGCGAGGACGCGCGCACGCTGTCAATCGGGCGTGTAGCGACAGATAAACCGTTTCGGGGGCTCGGCCTTGCCAGTGCTCTGATTCGCGCTGTGATGGCTTACTATCCCGACCAGAGACTGGTTATGCACTCCCAGTCTCATCTACAAGACTGGTACCGCACCTTTGGATTAGAAACCCAGGGGGAACCATTCTATGAGGCAGGAATTGAACACGTCTCAATGGTGCGTGATGCGATGCTGCAATCTGATGAACAGCTTACCGCTGATATTGATACATCATCATTATGGGCCATTAACGAGGACACCCCATCTGAGGTCGATCCTGGTACACCCGACCCTGGAACACCCCAATACTTCGAAGACCTGCAGCGCCGCTATTTGATGCGCAGAGGGCGCCGATCGTAGCCTCAGGGTCTCAGCGCCATCTGAAGTTCCTACAACAGCTGCCGTGACAATTGCTCTGAAGTCGCTGCAACATTGAAATATTTGGTACCTGGTTCAGTCTGTCGACCGGCGGCTAGATTATTCGCAACGACAGGGTCAAAGCCTAGGGCTTCGACGAGATTCGAAACCTTCTGGGCCGCTGCTTGGTCGTTCGAAGACACCGCTGCGGCCCGAGCATTATCTGAACGTGGAGCGTCCATCGCCCAATGTGAGATATGGTTCAATGCCTTGACTACTCGCGTTGTAGGGAATTGCTGTGCGATAACCTCAGAAGAGCTCAAGCCCGCGTTGATACCGGCTGCCAACCACGTCGGAAGGGGCTCATCTTCCCACCGGTTCGTCGCGTCTATAAGAACGCGAGTACCCAACCAATGGGGCTCCACTTCATCGAGATCTTCTTGCGGCACGGCTAAGACCACCAGCTCGACGTCATCAGCGATCTGGCGAGCATAGACAGCTTTAGCCTCTGGTGCATATTGCAAAAGATGATATTTCATCTGGGTCGGAGATCGGGTAGATGCAATGTGTACGCGTATACCTGCACTGGCTGCAGCCCGGGCGATGGCAGTTCCGGCCCGACCTGCACCGAGTATGCCTATTGTGCTAATTGATGACATTCCGCTGGGCTCCTAGTCCCTCTATGCGTGTCTCGACTACGTCGCCGGGCTGGAGCCACGGACGACGACCATTTTCATCCCGCATGGCCAGGGCAACACCGCCAGGGGTGCCAGTCATGATGATGTCGCCGGGCAATAATGTAATCATTTGTGACAAGTACTCCACCAGTTCGGCGACGCCGAATACAAGATCGTTCACCGAGTCGTCTTGGCGTACTTCGCCATTTACCAGCGTGGTTAAATGGGCACTGTTATCAAACTCATCGTCAGAAACCAGCCAGGGCCCCAAAGGTGTTGTAGCTTCAAAGATCTTTCCTTGCAGCCACTCGTCAGTGCGCCCTTGATAGCCTCGGAGTGAGATATCGTTGCTGATGGCATAACCGCCCACGTGCCGCATGGCTTGATTTCTCGGGATATTCTTGCCGGGTGCTCCGATGATGACGGCTAGTTCGCCTTCATAATCCATTCTGTGGTCGGCCTGCGGGATGGTGATATCAGCAAATGGGCCGGTGAGCGTTTGGCCGTATTTGGCAAATACCGTTGGATACTGGGGAACCTCAAGACCTGTCTCTAAGATATGGTTCCGGTAGTTTAACCCAATACAAAAGATCTTCGAGGGGTACGGGATCAGAGTGTCATAAGCAAACTGCGTGATATCTAGTAGATCGTCCGGATTTTCTTGCGCCTGGCTCATCGCAGCTCGGACTGCGGTGGTGCGTTCATGCGGAGGAAGCGTAAGGTATGCTCCGGCATCGGCGATTCCTTGGAGTTCAACCGCCTGGGTGGCGTATTCCACTCCCTCGTCGTCGAAGGAAGTTTCCGTAATCACTGCTGCGAAAGTGGCGCCCGGTTGGTCGGGTCGGGTATGTGGGAGTCGAAATGTAGCAATTTTCATGGTTCCAAGTTCACCATACTCTCAACCTGCTGGGAACGATGTATGAGCTTGTAACCTCGATCTGACTACGCGCACAGTCAAATCTGGGTGATATAACTGTTATGGCGTACCGGATCGTGGACAATGGAGATATGTTTGAACCCCTGGATTTACAGACTCCGCAGCTAGCGGTAGGCATCGGTTTTGTGTTCGCCATTGCCGGCGCAGCCATCCTCGCGCATGCTCTTTGGCGTAAACGTCGCCTCAAAGCCTGGGATGAGGGTGAGTCTAAACGTTTCGAAGGGACAGACTCCCGGGGAGAACGTCCCGACGCTCCGCGAGATGTTCGGATCGAAACGATAGCGGCGGTGGTCGCTCTTGTGCTGGGTGTGGGCGGTATTGGCTATGGGATGGTAGGACAGGTTCACCAGAATAATCTCGTGGAATCGAACACGATCGCAAAGTACCCAGAAATTGAGCGCGTTGTCCCAGAGCAGTGGCGTGGGAACCTCTTGGAAGCGCAAGTCACGACTACCGACGGGGAACAGCTTGAACTACGAATTGCTTTTGATCCGGATACGGGTGAACCGTCTATTCAGGGGGAGCATCCAGAACTAACGGAGTCGCCGTAGTGCATCAGACAATATACAGTTTCGTTGCGTAGAATCTAACTCGTTCAAAACTTAACAACCTCGATTCGCTTAGGTAAAGGATAATGGCCAAAAACAAATCAGCAGGCAATTCCCGTGATGCAGCACGGCAGGCGCATGCCAATCAACTGGCTGCAGAGAAACGTCGTTCCCGTACCATCACATGGACAATTGTTGGTGTGATTGCAGCCGTGGTTGCTATCATCGTCGTGGTTACGCTGATGAACTCTTCACGTTCAATTCCTGATGCAGGTCCTACGCCAACTTCCGGAACGTCTTCAGGCGGGATTTTCTTTGAAGATGGCGTTCCGGCGGAAGGTGATGCACCGGATGAGGTAGATGCGACTGAGGTTGAAGAGCCAAACCCCGAGACAGCAGGGGAGACTCCGACGGAAGTCCCGGGAGCGGATTCGGCAGATATCATCATTTACGCTGACGCAAATTGCGTCCACTGCGCATCTTTTGAGGCAGAAAACTCTGAGGTAATTAATGAACTTGCCGCTGACGGCCATTCTGTTGAGTACCGTTTGGTGAGTTTCTTAGATAACCCTGGCACTGATAACTACTCATCGAGGGCTGCCAACGCAGCAACCTGTGTGGCAGAAGAATCTCCCGAGAATACCCTGGACTTTATCAGTGCAGTCTTCGCCAGTTACAACACACATCAGGGTGCAGGTCTTGCGAATGACGAGCTAGAAAGCGTAGCTTCCGATGTGGGAGTCGACATCAGCGACTGTATGTCAGATAACACGTACCGTCCCTTCGTGGACTACACGACAGCAAAAGCTATGGAGGCTGGCATTGCCGGAACGCCTTCCGTATGGGTCGGCGGCGAATACTATGAAAACACCGGCGGAGGCGAATCCTTCCAAGAGTTTGCCGAGACTCAACTCGAAGGATAACCTAATCGAACCAATTGTCGTGTGGTTTTCGTTTCCTGTTGATTTGGGCTAGACTAGCCAAGGTCGACACGACCTCGGTTAGTCGGCCATGCCTCCTTAGCTCAGCTGGCCAGAGCATCTGTCTTGTAAACAGAGGGTCACCAGTTCGAATCTGGTAGGGGGCTCCAGCCCTAGTACGTTGCAAACACAATGTACTAGGGCTTTTCTTTGTACAGGGCCCGCTGGTTGCTCATTTCGACGGGGATACCTCGGCGATATGAAAAGGATCCAACGCATAAGAAATCCCACTACCCGTGATGGGTAGTGGGATTTCTTATCGTGTCGGTCCAATGGACGGAGACCGTCCGCGTTCAGTTATCCAGCTTGGTCGGCCGTTTCGGATTCGTCGTCGTAGGCTGACAGCCATTCAACCACCGTTGGTAAGTAGGTCGTCAGGCCCTTGTACTCTGCCAGAGCTGGATGCAGATCGCGTAGTACGCGGTGCAGGCGCTTACCCCACCCTGGAACGGTCACCAGGTCGTTGAGACTAATGAGGTAACAACGAATGGGGAACAGCAAAGCATTCGACCGGGGCAAACGAAAGAACGTCTGGAGCTCTACTCGTAGGTGAACTTTCTCGCCGACATTTTCCGGAGTCACAGTGGTGCGGTCAACACCCCACTTGTTGTAGTTCTCGGGGCTCGTGTCCAGACGAGGATTGATGGTCATGGTCCAGTTCAAACGGCGCCCAGGGTTATGCTGCTCAATACTCAGTAGATACTTGAGCGCTCGATCGAAAATATCCATTTCATGGGCCAATGGGACGGGTCCATGCCACTCGTAAAAGTCCATGCCGATGTCGAAATCTAGCGACCAGTCGGCCTGGCTTGTCACGGTGCCTGCGTCCATCCATAAGTTGTCCGCGCGCTGGTCTAAGACCGCGTAGTCACCCTGCACCTGACGAGTCACATATTCCAAGGGTTCCATTGGAACGTCCCCTCGGCTGCCAGGACGGGGAGGAAGCGTTGATGAATCGCCGAATGTGAAAGTGTGGTCGAGCCCAAGCGGCCGGTTGATCCAGTGCCAGGTCGTACCATCTCGTTCTAGTGTGAAATGTTCTGGGTAATCACGCGCCATCAATCCGAATAGCAGTTCAAGTGTGTCCCAGGCAGCCGTTTCCATGTGAGGCAGCGTTTGAGAGCGCTTGGGGTCTTCTGCCAAGACCAAGGCGCGGTCTTCCATCTCAGCGACGTAGTGTTCATCAACATCGATGGGGTGTTCCAGTACAGAGCCACGCTCACCAGGATCGTGCTGTTCCATATTGACTGCGTACATGTAAGTGTCTTCGTCAAAAGGGAACGGGAAGCGCCGGATAGCTTCTGGACTGTTGTAATAGGTGAAGTCATCTCGGAATGTCTCCGAGTTGAATGTGATCGACATTTTCATCTCCTTGCTCGGTGGAACTATCACACCGAACCGTTTACAGCTTGAGAGTTAGTTCTTTCCCTTTGAACCGCGACATGCAAATCATGATGTGCTCACCTGATTCACGTTCCTGCTCTGTGAGGAACTCATCGTTGTGCAGAATCTCCCCGTCCGCCTTGAGTACCGTGGTCTCGCACCGACCGCAAACCCCACCGCGGCAACCGAAGTCGGGCTCGATGCCAGCGTCCTCGACCGCTTCAAGAATCGAATCTTCCGGGCCGACGTGAACATTTATGTCCGATTCAGCCAAGGTCACATCGAATGGATCGCCCGGTGGCGGCCCGACAAATTTCTCCCAGTGGAGATCCTCTTCAGGCCAACCTGCTTGGCGAGCGATTTCGAGCACGTCGTCAATCATGCGCTCTGGACCGCACACGTACAAGTGAGTTCCAATTGGCTGGTTGTCCAGCAGCTCATCAAACTGGATACGCTGTCCTAGGCTTGATTGATAGGTATAGAGCTGCTCTGGGTATAGATTCCTGAGTTCATCGCTGTAGGCGGCGCGTTTTTTCGAACGCATTGCATAATGCAGTTCGAAGTCAGCGCCCCGTGCTGCGAGCTGCGGTGCCATCGACATAAACGGTGTGATGCCGATTCCCCCGGCGATCAAGAGGTGTTTATTCGCGAGCTCGTAGATGGCGAATTCATTATTCGGTGGGTTGATCCACAGCGTATCGCCCTGGGAAACCTCCGTGTGCATGAAGTCGGATCCACCACGCGAGTCCTCGACACGCAAAACGGTAATTTCATATGCCGTTCGAGCGTCGGGGGAGCTGATGAGCGAATACTGGTTCTTGATTCGCTTGTCAGGTCCGTCCATATTGACCGTGATATTTGACCCCGGTGAAAACACCGGCAAGTCATCTTGGTCGACCGGTGTGAAACGGAATCGCCGGATTTGCTCGGCGACATCATCCACCTCGTCAACTCGTACTTTAATGGCATTCTTGGGTGGTTTCATGGATACACTTCTTCGGCTTCAGGCGTTTCGCCTGGAGTTTCTACGGTAGCCGAGACGCCCTGGAACGCGGCGAGACGACGAGAATGGTGGTCTCGTACCTCTAGGGTCTCGCCGCATCGGGGGCAATCGTAAAATGAGGTGGTGACACCTTCGGCGATGAATTTGCAATGTACGCACTGAACGCGTCGGGCCAGCGAACCCCGGAGCTCGGTAATGACCGATTCGTGGTTGATGCCAAAATTGAGCGCCTCGCGTATGACCAAGCCAAGGAACGTCTCCCCGCCGACCGCGTAGAGCCGAGTTCCCATTTTTGCCGTTTCCAAGAGCTTGCTCAACCTGTAGAGGGCTTCTTTTCTGGTCAACGCCTGGTTGACGCTAACCGGGCCGAACTCTTCAAGCTGACCGACATAGTCTTGATCGTCGCCTTCACTGGATGTCAAATAGACCACGTGCGTACGTGCGCTGAAGCCCTTGGGGGCTTCATGCAGCATACGCAGCACAGACAGCATGCCCTCGCCTTCGGCAATCACAAGGTTCCACTGTGCACTCGGCACTGCGACTAACTCGTGGTACTCGGGACGACTTTGAATCTCAGCTGGTGGACTGGTGACCTTCTGTTGCATGATTAGGCCTTGCCTCGAGGCTTCTTCTTCTGTGGATCTTCGAAGGGCAGGCTGTGAGTCTTAGCGGCGGTGGTATCTGCCTCGCCCTGTACCTGTACCGCGATGTCTGGAGTCGCCAGTTCTGGGTTCAACCGTGCCAGAGCTACAGAACGTTTGGTGATAGGGGAGTACATGCCACAGGTCACGACACCTACGTCGTTACCCTTGTCGTCAAGAACACGGTCGCCGGCTTCAGCTGGCTGGTCTGAATCCAGCTCTACACCGTATAGGCGGAAGCGTTCTTTGCCTTCACGGTGCTGATGCTGCGCAATGCCGCGGAATTCTTCGTTCGTTGGGCTGACGGTGAAGGTCAGGCCCAGTTCCCACAAGGTGTCGCCGGGCAGGTCGTTCTCGTGTGGATGTGCTTCAGACATATCATCTGGGAAGAAGAACAGGGCGCCCTCGACGCGGAACATATCCAGGGTGGAGAACTGTACCGGGATGATGCCCTGGTCTTTGCCAGTGTCGAGGATGGTGTCCCAGATGTCCACGGCGTCGTCGAACTTACAGAAGATCTCGTAGCCACGTTCGCCGGTGTAGCCTGTGCGGGAAATTAGGACAGAGTGTCCGAAGAGTTGAGTATCCATGTGATGGAAATACTTAAGATCACGCAGACCTGGAATATGCTGTTCCAGGTAATCCACGGAGTTCGGGCCCTGTAGTGACAGAATTTGGACGTCGCTATCGAAGAGTACTGCTACGTCACGGCCGACGGCTTCCTTATTCAGCTGCTCCAGGGTTGTGCCACTGCCATGGACCACGAGCCATGAGTTTGGGCCAGTGCGGTAGATGATGCCGTCGTCGACAAGCATGCCGCGATCGTCGAGCATGGTCGCGTAAACGGCTTTGCCCGGGTATACCTTTCGAACGTCACGAGTGACTGTGCGGTTGAGAACCCACTCGGCATGTGCGCCGACAACGTGGACGACGTTAAGGCCCGAGATGTCCATCAGGCCGGCCTGGGTGCGAATTGCCTTATAGCCGTTGTCGATGTCGTCATCGTATTCCCAGGCGGTTGGCATACCGTTCCACGGTTCCAAGGTAGACCCTAGAGCGCGGTGGCGTTCAGTAAGAGCGGATTTTCTCCAAGTGACAGTCATTACACCCTCATCATTCTGCATTCGAAAAGAATCAATTTTCTGTTGATAAGGGTTAGAGTACGCGTCGGGACTGTGGCGGCCAACACTGTTTCGCTTATAAGAAAACCAAAATTCAACCAGTGCATTAGGGGTGGAATGTTGCTATGTCTAGAAAGCTGCTAGAGGTGGTGGCGAGCTGCCTAAATTGTGGGCTGTAACCGTCATGGTTTTTCGAGATGCCAAAGGGTGGCGTTGAGCTGACAAGGGGTGACGAGGCGTGGCTGATGAGAATGGTATCGGCGCGAATGAGGCGAGTACCGGGGCGTCTGCTCCAATACAGTCGGTGGACCGAGCGCTGCAAATTTTGGAGTTGCTCACAGATTCGCCCTCACTTGGGACATCGGCCATTGCCCGGAAGCTTGGTGTTCATAGATCTACGGCGTCGAGATTGTTGACCACTCTGGAGTCACATGATGTTGTTGAGCAAGTTTCGGACCGTGGAGAGTACCGCTTAGGACTAGGTCTCTTGCGTATGGCCTACCCCGTATCGACCCGGTTTGATCTAGCTCGTGATAGCCAGGTAGTTTGCGACGCATTGGCAGAGGCGACACAGGAAACGTCGAATGTGGCAATACTGGATGAGGGCTATGCGGTGACGATTACACAGAGCGCCGGCCAGCGCATGGTTGGAGTGGCTGGACAATATGTGGGACAGCGCGCTCCGCTGCACGCGACCTCTACTGGAAAGCTTCTCTTGGCCTATGCGTCAAGCCGGGTTTGGGGTCAGCTGAGTACAGAGGCGCTCGAGCGATTCACATCGGCGACCCGGGCCGACCTTGTGGAGTTAGCAGAGGAACTCAAGGTCATTCGTCAACGAGGGTGGGCCTCTGCGGTTGGAGAGTGGGAAGAGGGTATAAATGCGCTTGCGGTTCCCGTCTGGGATGCAACCGGGCAGCTGGTTGCGGCTGTGTCGGTGACGGCTCCCGACTTTCGCATGCCCGACGCGAGTTTTGAGACGTTTTTGGGTGCGTTAAAGGTTGCGGCAACAGACTTCGAGGCTCGCCTGGGGTTTGCGCGCGTCGACCCAACGACCCCTGGTGTTTAGCGCTCGATTAGACACAAAATTTGGGCCCCCAAAAATCTTTACCTGTGATGCAAGTCACGCGTAGAATGTAGGCATGTGGTGCACAGTTCGAAACATGCATCACATTATGCAACAGCGAGGGTGGGTTCTGGCGTCCGCTACGATTCGCTCTCCTTTCTCAGTGGGAGGTCCTACATGAACATGAATATCCCTTCTGTCGACCAAACAAATCGTCATGTACCTATCAATCTGCGCCAGTCTGGTCCCACGTCTGTCGAAATGCTGATCGATACACGAGTTCGAAAATCCCCGTACTGGCATCTTTCTATGGAGGCTGGCTGCTGGCGTGCTTCCGTGTACAACCGCATGTACCATCCTCGCGGATACGTTCGCCCGGAAGACGGGGGCGCCATGGTGGAATACGAAGCGCTTGTGCATCATGTGACGCTGTGGAATGTCGCGGTTGAGCGTCAGATCCAGGTCAAAGGACCAGATGCCGAAGCATTCGTGAACTTCGTGATTACTCGAGATGCCACGAAGATACCGGTCATGCGCGCCCGGTATGTGATCTTGTGTAATGAGGCAGGGGGCATTGTCAATGACCCGGTCTTGCTGCGCATCGCTCAAGATGAGTTCTGGTTTTCCATTTCAGATTCAGATCTGGAGCTCTGGTTGCAAGGCATCAATGTGGGACGTCGCTTCGACGTCGACATTCAGGAGATCGACGTCGCGCCGGTTCAGGTTCAAGGGCCGAAGTCCGTGGACCTGATGGTGGATCTCTTTGGCGATGCGATCGCTGAATTGCCATCATATGGTCTCGCGGAGGGCCAGGTCGCCGGGCATGACGTGATTATCTCGCAAACTGGTTTTTCCGGTGAGAAGGGCTATGAGATATACCTCTATGATGCCTCGCAGCACGCCGAGGATCTATGGAACGCTATCTTGCAGGCAGGTGGAAAACACAACCTCTCTGTGATCGCGCCGGCACACCATCGTCGTATTGCGGCTGGCATACTCTCGTGGGGCCAAGACATGGACCAGGAGGTTCTGCCATTTCAAGTGAACCTTGCCTATCAAGTGCCGCGCGAAAAGCAGGTGCCATATATCGGCAAAGCAGCGCTGGAAGAGGCGCGTGATCAACTGGATGTTGGGGTGTACCCGTTCAGTCACCAGATGGTCGGCATGATTATGGGCGGTGCACCGATTGACGACTATGCTCCGGATTTCTGGCTTATCTCGCAGACCGCTGATAGCGAGCCAACCGGCTACATCACATCTCCTTGGTTCTCCCCGGAACTTGGGCAAAATATCGCCATGGGTTTCGTTCCCATTGAGGCTTCTGCGATCGGAACCGAATTGTGGGTGCACCTACCGGAAAACTACGCCGACATTCCGGGCAGCCCAGTAGCTGCCCAGGTAGTTCCTGTGCCGTTTCGAGAATCCGTGAATCCTAATCAGCGGGAGATTTTGCAGCAGAGGGGCATGGACGCTGCGGTGTGAGCACTACAGTTTAGTTGCGAACCGCGCCCCGGGAGATGCCTAGCTGGTGGTGTGCCCGGGGTACGCGTGTTGTGTGCTGTGGAGTACGTCCTTGACGTAGCTACGCGACGCAGCAATCATGCCTCTGCCACGCTGGCCAGGAGATTTCGCGGCAACCGGAACCTACAGTGCAACGCTTGTAGGCCATCTGGCTCCGGTAAACACCAGGTGTTATTGGTTCGCTCGCAAGTGTCCTAAATTGACTACATTGGAGGGCCGCTCGCGGTTCAATTCGCCTCCAGTCGGGGCTGACTGTTGCGCCGGAACCTTGCCGCCTTCGACAATCTGGCCGATAAATTTGGCAATCCAAGGTGGTAGAGGTTCCCACCCGGTAAAGTATTTCTCCCGGTTTGAGACTTTTTCGGCGTGGCTGTATGTGCTGCGCAGTGCCTGGGCTATTTCTTTTTCCGTTGAGGCAGGAAAGAGTTTGGCACGGATCTCACCGTTTGTAATAGTGCGTTCAATGATGGGCAGCGTTCGCCAATGTTTGAATGCCGATGAGGCTGCGTAGGCGCCACCGCCACCGTGTTGTCGGGTAGACGCATTTACGAGCCAAACGTAGAGAAAATCGAATTGGCACAACGAGTTCAACAGGGTCTCGGTGGTGCGGGTCTTGTTATTACTTATCCCAAAATCATGCAACACATCAGGACGTAGCAGGGGATACGTTCGCGCCCACGAGAGACCTTCCGAGATCATGGTGCCGTTGTCATCGTGCTGGCGTTGAGCGACCAGCTGAGAGGAAAACGGATACTGATTGTGCGCGGAGGCTTCGATCTGTCCGTAACGGATCCACGAACTGTAGCGCGGATGCGTGGGGGTTCGCTGGAAGGGACGCAATACAAGCTCAGGAATCAGTTCCCAGCACCCCGTGCGAACAGCTGCGGCACCGAATAAATACCCTGCGACAACCGTAGCGGCAACTGCGCTGGGTGACTTCGCAATGGAGGTAAAGGTGTCGTACAGTGTTTCGATGGTTTTGACCGCCAAGTAGTGGTCATCGGCCAACATCGCTTCGCATCCGATACCAACAAGCCTGATAAGCGGTTTGACGGGGTCGTCGTGTGTGAGGATCTCATCCCTGGAATTCTGCAGGAAGATCTTTAACTCGGCCCTGTTCCCCTGCCGAATGTTCGCTCTAATAGCACTGGAGACGGTTTCATCTGCCAGGAAGGGTTCAAGCGGGACATTGATTTTACTGTTTCCGCCAATTGCTTCGGCAAGTTTAGACATGAGGGAATTTATGTCACTGGTTGCAGCTTCTTTCATGTGTTGGTCGTGTTTGGCTAAGATCGATGGCCAGTCACGGTAGCGTACCGGTGCATTTCCTGCGCCATCGCGAATAAAGATCTCTCCCGGTCTAAACACGGTTTTTGTTTTCATCCGGCCTTTGCCATTGGGTTTATTGTATTGCCCGACGCTCATCATGGGAACGGGGAGGCCAGAGCGGGTCGAAAATATCGCGACGACGACAACGTCGCTGCCGTTGACCGTATGGATTTGGGAGACGACTTCAATATCAGCTTCAATGTACTTGCCAATTTTGTCGCGCAAGGTAGCGCCATCAAACATCTGCGGGTTTTTGATGC
This sequence comes from Candidatus Yaniella excrementavium, assembly GCA_019115865.1. GTDB lineage: Bacteria > Actinomycetota > Actinomycetes > Actinomycetales > Micrococcaceae > Yaniella > Yaniella excrementavium. The sequence goes on from DXCT01000104.1 coordinate 12,248, forward strand.
GCCATGGTTTTTCTGGCAAGTTCCCTTCATCGGTGATGCCGATCAGAATATAACCCCCGGGCGGACGGTTCGCCATAGCGACGGCGTCTTTGACGAAGTCGAGTTCGTGTTTTCGGTTGCGTAAATCTAGCTCGACTTTGAAATCCAGCTGAGTCTGTTCTCCGAGCCGGAGTAGCTCCTGCAGTTTTTCCTCGTCAGTTCTTCCGTCCCATACCACTGCCATAAGTGATCCCAATCGTGCGAATATAGCTAGCCTGATCCGAGTATCGTTCACGCTGGTCACAGTCTCCCAGCGACTTATATGCTCCACGCTAACGCAGGATTGCAACGAAAAGGGAGAGCTGCGGTGAACATTGTTGAAAGCTGCCGGTCGATGAAATACCGCGATAGGCTGATGTTGGCTTCAGACCGTCGTCGACTAGGGGTCTTAGGGTTTTCTTCGTCTCCAATTCATAGACAGCTGGGGTCGGGGACAGGACACACTGCAGTAGCGTTCTGCCCGTTTGAGCGCAGGATAGCTTCGATATGCTGTGTCGTCAGTGGTACCGTAAAATTCAACTACCTTGTGCCAAGAATCTTTGGCGAAACATTATAGGCCCCAGCCACGGAGGAGACGTATGTCGAACGACCAGGACCCGAACGACAAATGGCGGGTTCCACAATGGCCACAAGGAGATGGAGCCGCGAACCAGCCGCCCTCTGACGAAGACCAGCCAACCGAGGCAATGCCATCCCAACACCAGTGGCATGATCCTCAGTGGGTGAGTCCGGGGCAGCACGATCCGCAACAAACGAAGCCGTTGTGGCAAGGTCAGCACACGCCGCAATGGTCGGGCCAGGCTCAGCCGCAGTGGCAAGGTGAACCGCAATGGCAGAGCCGAGATCAGGGGATGTGGTCGCCGCAAGAAACCCAAGCGTGGTCTGGTGCTCAACAACAGTCATACGGTGCTTCCGGTAATCAATGGCAGGGACAGGCTGGTCAGTTCTACGACCCAAACCAGCAGTATTATGACCCGAATAATCCTTACGCATGGCAGGGCGCGCAAATGCCCGGTGGTGGACCGCCGCCCAAACCTGCGTATAAGCAGTGGTGGTTCTGGACCATCATCGGCATCGTTGTAATCGGTATCGCTGTCCTGATATTTGCGCTACTGCCTGGAGATGATGAAGGCCCGAACTTCGCGGACTCAGAACCAACAGAACAGACTGATCCAGCTCCAACAGAACCGGCTGAGTCGTTGGCACCCACGAGCGATCCTGAGGTAGAGGAACCCGATCCAGCAGAGCAGCCAGAAAATAACGGCGGAATGGTGCAGGGTGACGGCGGGACCAATGAGGAAGCTTTGGCTGCAGCCCAACAACGGATCGACAACGCTTATTCCTACTGGGGTCCAGACGATATGGCAGGTCTCTTAGAGATCGACGGATACGACAGCCAAGCCGTGGACTACGCGCTGAGTAATCTGGACGTCGATTGGGAGGAACAAGCGGCCGGGCAGGCACAAGAACTGGTGGATAGCGATTACAACGGTTACTCACAATCTGGCATTGAAGACTATTTGGAATATTCAGGGTTTGAGACGCAACAGGTTGAATCTGCGGTCAGTGGTCTTGACGTGGACTATAACGATCAAGCGGTCCAAGCGCTTGAATCGTATCGGGAACTCATGGATGACTCCACTGATGAGGAGGCTCGTAGTTACTTGTCTTATTCGGGTTTCACCGATGAACAGATAGATCATGCCTTTAGTAACGCGGGCTAAAAATCCCAGTAGGATTCCAGGCCATGTTCCTCGATTTTGAACCGAGAATCGATCGAAAATCGAGGGGCTGGTCGGATCCTGGGTAGCGTGGAATTCTGGTACAGTATTGCCGTTATCGGATCCTTAGCTCAGCTGGTTAGAGCGTTCGCTTCACACGCGAGAGGTCGCTGGTTCGAATCCAGTAGGATCCACTGTTTCCCGGGAGGTTTTGCCCGGGATTTTTGCTTGGAGGGAGGGCAACGGTGGCGAACGACGAGCTGAAAAGCAACGGTGTAGAAGATGAGTTCGAACCGAGTACTGCCGAGACACCGAAGCAGGATTCGGCAGATAACGGTTCCAAAGAGCCGCTTCCCGAAGTCGGCGTCATGCCAGTTATCCGACCGGCGGTGACCTTGCCAAACCCTGATGTCGATGCACGTCAGGTAGCACCGCACATCACCGAGCCAGAAACAGTTTCGCAGGATCCAGTGCCTACATCGGTGCTTTCCACCGACGACGACATTGAGACCGTGCACCAGCCACTCCGGGACCTTCCGAATGAGGAAGAAGAGGCTGCGTATATTCAGGAAAAGACGGATCCTGATACACGGAAATTTCCGGCGCTTACCACCTGGCGTCAAGCGTTCCAAGGAATCGGGGACCGGCAGAAACAGAAAAAGTCGGACTACGATACCGAACGGGCGAGTTACGTTGACGGCTATGCGCCGACCACAGAGGCTCTGCCAACCCAAGCGATACGACTGGTGGATCGACTCAATGATTCGCCGTACCAGTTAACCGGTGCGCGGTATAAGGCCGTTGCAGAGGCAAAAGATGCCCACAACACCATGCTGCTGGCGTTGAAGCTGGGCGAAACCATGTTCCGATTCGGTGCGGGGGCTTTAGAAGTTGAGACGTCCATTATCGTTGTCACCCAGGCCTATGGTGTCTATGACGCTGAAGTCGACATCACGAACCAGTCGATTTCGTTAAACTTTGCGCCTGTGGGTGAGCCGCCCGCCACATATCAGCGGGTAGTGCGGTCTTGGGGATCAGACTTTGCGGGGTTAGCCGATCTTCACGAATTGGTGTCGGGTATAGCCGCCGGAGATGTTGGACGTGACGACGCACAAGCGACGTTAGCTGCAATTCGGCATCGAAAGAAGACGTTTCCAGCTTGGGTTTCCTTTGTGGCAAATGGCGTGTGGGCTTCGGCTTTCGTCCTGTTTATTGGAGGCTCTTGGTTTTCTGCATTGCTGAGTTTGGGGGCCTCCGCGTTGAGCATGGCGACCGTGTTCGTCATGACACGTTGGCGTGCCCCAGATGTGTTTGCGACCATGGCCGGTGGTGTTATGGCTACCGCATTGGCGTTTGGGCTTTACTGGTTGGACATTTTCCGAGACCCGGCACTGATGATCGCGGCGTCATTGATTCTTTTGGTGCCCAGTCTTCGGATCGTCTCTGCTGTGCAAGATGGGATTAATGGCTTTCCCATTACCTCGGCCGGCAGGATTGTCTCGTCTGTGCTGACCTACGTTGGTCTGGTGGCTGGCATCGTGATCGGCATTGTTGTTCTTGCTATGTTAGGCGCTCCGGAAATTGATATTACACAGCTGCCAACACGACAGTATCCGCATTGGTTGGTCTGCATTTTTGTTGCGGTTGCAGCCATGGGTAACTCCATTGCAGGACAGACGAGGTTGCGGCTCATCGTGCCGACAGCATTGGTGTCAGCGATCGGTTACGTTGTCTATGTGTCGGCAATCGAAGTTGGGTTTGGGCCGAGTATTGCACCGGCCGCGGCGGCGGTGGTCTTGGGATTCTTCGCCAGGATTGTTGCTTTGAGCCTCCGCGCGCCGCAACTTGTGATTGCGGTTCCCGCCAGTATTTTCTTGTTGCCCGGATTGATGATCTTTCGGGCGATGTACCAGATGGGATACAACGTAGACATGATGTCTGACGGTGTCTCGGTGCTGTTGCAGGCTTCGATTATTATCTTGGCTACCACGACCGGACTGGTACTGGGCGACTCCTTGGCTCGTCCATTGACATCTGGGCTCAGAGCCAATGAACGTCGTCGCCTTGGGCATGGTTAATCATTTAGCGTGGGTTGTGCAGAGGTGTTCGATGTTGTTTCGGTCGCCCAGTCAATTGAGGCTAGACCGTGACTATTCAGAAAAGTGTTGGTTCGCGAGAAGGGTTTGGATCCAAAGAACCCGCGTCTGGCTGACAACGGCGATGGGTGTGCAGATTCGACGACCAGCGTGTTGGGTGCCGTGAATAACGAGGCAAGTGTTCTAGCCTGACCGCCCCAGAGTAGAGCCACAAGGGGAGCGTCACGTGTAGCTAGTGCTCGGACGACTGCCTCGGTGATCGGTTCCCAGCCGATCTTGCGATGTGAACCAGCTTCGTGAGCGGTTACCGTCAGCACACGATTCAAGAGGAAGACACCTTGAGCCTCCCAAGCGCTGAGATCTCCGGAAAGCGCGGGTTTGATACCAAGATCGTCGCGTCGTTCTTGGAAAATATTGGTCAGTGATCGGGCGAGAGGTCGCACCGACGGGTCCAGTGCAAAGCTGAGCCCGACTGCGTGACCCGGAGTGGGATAGGGGTCCTGGCCAACGACCAGGACCTTGACTTGCTCAAACGGCATGCGGAAAACACGTAAGACGTTTTCCGGCTGGGGCTCGATGCGTTCCCCAGCGTCGCGTCGAGCTTGTAGCTGCTCGATGAGTTGGTGCAGCTGGTCATACACCGGCTCTAAAACAGCGTGCCAGGAAGAATCAATGTCGGGCCATAGTGAAAAGGACATAGGTTTAGCCTAACGAATACTACGGATGGGAGTAGTTTAGACTGGTGGGCGATGATTGGATCTGAAAGGGGACGCATGGCAACGCTGAGTGCGACCGAGCAGCAGATGCTGGAGTTTGAAAAACGCTCCTGGCATTATGTTGGCGCGAAGGAGCGGGATATTTCCGATACCTTTGGTATGACACCGACCCGGTATTATCAGAAGCTTGCCCGTCTGATTACTACCGAGCGTGCCTATGCTTATGCACCGATGTTAGTTGAGCGCTTGTTGCAATCACGGTCTACCGTGCAGCGGGCGGAGGGTGTTGCATAGTGAGTCAGGAATCTTCTGAGCAAAAATATGCACACGATCGTTTTGACGATGTCGAGCCGTATACGACCCAGCAAGGCGCGCATCGCAAAGATTTTGCGCTGCCCAAAGGAAGTGGTCATCTCAATGCCATCATCCTTGCTGGCGGTGTCGCGCTGGCCATCGGTGTTGGCTCGTTCTTGTGGCTGCTGCCTTCTGATTTACTGAACCAGGCGGGCACGACACCAGAAGAAACCATCAGTGAAACAGTTGAAGATGAACCGCAGGATCCCGAAGAAACCGTTGAACCAGAGGACGTAGTCGAGCCCGAGTCAACGGCTGAAGACGACGGGCCAGAGTCGTTCGAATCTGTAGACCCTGATGAAACCACAGGTGCCTCAGAGATGGACGAAGCCGAATCTGATGAACCGGTGGACTATGAGGCCCCAATAGGGGTCTACAATGCTTCTACTGTTCAGGGTCATGCAGCATCGGTTGCTCAGGAACTCGGTGGAGCCGGCTTTAATGTTCCGGTTGCCGACAATTGGAGCGGAGCTGTCCCAGCCTCGGACACGGTGTATTTCTCTGATAACGAAGCGACAGCGAACGCCGTAGCGGAGGAACTTGGAGCAACGGCAATCTATGAGCCCTCAGTTGAAGGTGTCGTCGTAGTGTTGACGGGTAGTTCATAAAACTTTAGCTACTTGCACTCAAGTGCCCCGAGTGCTAAAAATAGTGTTAGCACTCTCTGGGCGTGACTGCCAAAGCATGCTCGGAGGATTACCTCACCATAAGATGAAATCTCTGTACCGCCACCCGGTTAGGTGCATTGGTTTGCCGTCGCGGGCACTGTGGTGCAGGTGCGGAATCTACTCGTCCCGAAAGGACCGTGCAGTACATGGCTAAGACCATTGCATTTGACGAAGAAGCACGCCGCGGCCTCGAAACAGGTTTGAATACCCTCGCCGAGGCTGTCAAGGTCACCTTGGGCCCTCGTGGCCGTAACGTCGTACTAGAAAAACAGTGGGGCGCTCCGACTATCACCAACGATGGTGTATCGATCGCTCGTGAGATCGATCTGGAAGACCCATACGAAAAAATCGGCGCCGAGCTCGTAAAAGAAGTCGCCAAGCGCACCGATGATGTCGCAGGTGACGGTACTACTACCGCAACCGTCTTGGCGCAGTCTCTTGTCTCTGAGGGCCTCCGCAACGTTGCCGCCGGTGCAGACCCAATTGCTCTGCGTCGCGGCATTGATAAGGCTGTTACCGCAGTAACTGATGCGCTCCAGGCCCAGGCTCGTGAAGTCGAGACCAAAGAACAGATCGCGAACACTGCTGCAATTTCAGCAGGCGACACTGAAATTGGTCGTCTGATTGCTGAAGCATTGGACAAGGTCGGGAAAGAAGGTGTTGTCTCAGTAGAGGAATCCAACACATTCGGACTCGATCTGGAACTGACCGAAGGTATGCGCTTCGATAAGGGCTATATCTCCGGTTATTTCGCCACCGATGGCGAACGTCAGGAAGCTGTTCTTGAAGACCCCTACATCCTGATCGCTAACTCTAAGATCTCGAACCCACGGGACATGGTTGGCATCCTCGAGAAGGTCATGCAGTCGAATAAACCACTGCTGATCATTGCTGAAGATCTCGAAGGTGAGGCTCTGGCAACTCTTGTTGTCAACAAGATCCGTGGCACGTTCAAATCAGTTGCCGTCAAGGCGCCAGGTTTTGGTGACCGTCGTAAAGCGATGCTCAACGATATCGCCATTTTGACCGGTGGCCAGGTTATCTCTGAAGAGGTTGGCCTGAACCTTGAAAACGCGACCCTCGACATGCTGGGCACCGCGCGCAAGGTTGTTGTCACCAAGGACGAAACCACCATCGTTGAAGGCGCCGGCGATTCTGAACAGATCGCTGGTCGTGTTACCCAGATTCGTGGCGAAATTGAAACCACCGATTCAGACTACGATCGTGAGAAACTGCAGGAACGCTTGGCTAAATTGGCCGGCGGTGTAGCAGTTATCCGCTCCGGAGCTGCAACCGAGGTGGAGCTGAAAGAGCGTAAAGCTCGCATCGAAGATGCTGTTCGTAACGCGAAAGCGGCAGTGGAAGAAGGCATCGTTGCCGGCGGTGGTGTAGCACTCATTGAAGCTGCTCAGACGGCCTTCGCTGCCCTGAAGCTGGAAGACGACGAAGCTACCGGCGCCAAGATCGTTCAGGTTGGTGTTGAAGCTCCGCTGAAACAGATCGCTCAAAACGCAGGCATGGAACCAGGTGTCGTTGTGGACCGCGTGAAGAAACTTCCAACAGAAGAAGGTCTTAACGCCGCAACCGGTGAATACGTCAACCTTCTTGATGCTGGTATTAACGATCCGGTCAAGGTAACTCGTTCCGCTTTGGAGAATGCTGCTTCAATTGCTGGTCTGTTCTTGACCACTGAAGCTGTCATTGCTGACAAACCAGAACCTGTTGATCCAGCTGCTGCTGCAGGTGGCATGGATCCAATGGGCGGTATGGGCGGCATGATGTAAGGCTGGTGCCTTAGCTGCTTGAGGATCGCGAGATCGTCTGCTCACCCCCGGTCACATCGACCGGGGGTGAGTGCTTTAACTGACCAGATGCTTCTATTTTCAAGAGCTTCGGCACCAGATAAGATGTTCCAGTAGGTCAGAAAGGAACGTCGTGGGAAAATTGCTTCGTACCGTCCGAAACTTGACGGTCACAGCTGGTGCTATTGGGGCAGCCGGAGTGTGGTACCGGAAGCGTGCTGAACGATTGCTATCACTCCGAGCCCAGACCGTGTTAGTCACCGGCGCTGGCTCTGGCATTGGACGCCTTCTGGCTATCGGCTCGGCACAACGGGGTGCTGCCCACGTGGTCGTATGGGATATCAACGAAGACGCAGCTCACGGGGTTGCACAAGAAATTCTCAACTTGGGAGTCGAAGCATCTTATGACGTCGTTGATGTAACGAAGGACGAGTCAGTAGATGCCGCAGGTGAGGCGGTCCGTAGCCGGATTGGTAGTATCGATTTCTTGGTGAACAACGCAGGTGTTGTTACTGGAAAAGCATTCCTTGAGCAGCACCATGAAGACGTGGAACATACCTTCCAAGTCAATGCTCTAGCGTTATATCGTGTGACGCGTCAATTTCTTCCTGGCATGTTGACCAACCGGTTTGGTTCTGTAACGGTCATTTCGTCCGCAGCTGCGTTTACTGGCGTCGCCCGTCAGACCGATTATGCCGCATCGAAGTGGGCAGCTTATGGATTCACCGAGTCGCTACGAGCCGAGATGCGGCACCAGGGCCACAATATCCATACCTTATCAGTGCACCCATTCTATGTTGCTACCGGTATGTTTAAAGGTGCTAGTTCTCCAAATGCGCTGCTACCAATTTTGGAGGCGACATACGTCGCCGACCAGATATTCCGCGCACTGGAAGCAGGAAAACGCCAGCTCGTGATGCCAGCCAGTGCGTCTGTCGCCAAATGGTTGAACATACTTCCCGTACCGCTCGCTGATCAATGTCGAGATCTGTTTGGGATCAATTCGACTATGGACCGCTTCGTTGGACGTGACCCAGACCTTGCGAACTAACTTAGCGGTTTGCCCCGTCGCGGGTAGAGCTCGGACATCAGGTTCCGCCTTGCAGGTCGCTCCCAGCGTTTTCGACCGGTGTGAGTGTTAAATATTGGGTTTTGCGCTAGCATGCCGCGGATGAATTTTTCTCGGCCGGCTACGAAATCTTCGTCGCTGACTTTCTGAAAATCTTTGCGTACACCGTCACGATAGCGCTGATAGGCCCCACTGGAACGTGCCAAAACCTCGAGGTCTGCGTCGATGAGCACTTTGCCACCGGAATCCTCCTCAATGGGATCATGCGTGAACGTCAGTCGGATCAATCTTCCGGTTTCTAAAATTTCCGGCCCGGGGACCCCCAGTTCTGGTAGCACGCGTTCGGCAAGTCGAGCAGAGTCTTCTTCGTCCTGTCCTGGCGGATGCATTGGGTCGGCACGATAGATGGCATCATGGAACCACGCCGCAAGTTTTACGGCACGGGGGAATGGTCCCATAGATTCGCCCTGACGTTCGAGATACTCGATGTTTTTGAGCACTGACATCAGGTGCGTTAGGTCGTGATAGTGCCGATGGTCTTCATCCCAGCGTTCCAATAGGGCATCGCATATCGGGTCACGCTCGAGTTCCGACGTACTGGGAAAGAGTCGGGAAAAACGTTGATGCAGAATTTTTTCGAGTTTAGAAGACCGCTCTGCTGCCGTAATGCGCAATCCTGATTTGACCAGGCGGCGAACCAGTTCGGAGCCGGATACTTCCTGTGCTCCGGCAGCGACAAGATCTTCGTACATACTGACTGGAACGTCGTAGTGGTCCCCATCAAAAGCATTGGGTGCAATCCCGGTTGCACGAGCAAAAGCGTGCAGTTCTTCCAGTGACTCATCAGACACTAGGTGGGAGAACACGGTGCCGTATGCTGGCCACCGTGCGGGATCGATCAATACGGCCATTCTCCTAGCCTACCCACCAAACCCTCCACCTCGTGTGATTCTGGGCATCGAGGTGAAAGGTTGATGTCGTTTGCTAGCCGCGGAACATGGCTGCGTTCGCCTGTTCGGTGGATTCGTATTGCTGACCGGCATGCTGCATGGCGTCGCGAATAGAACGAAGTGATTCTTCAACGCGCTGTTGTGTGCCGCGCCATTCGGTGACAACCACCTGGAAATTTGAAGAAGCCTGGCCCACCCAGGACTCTTGTAATTGTCGCAGTTGAGCATCCATGCTGTTGACCTCGGCCTGGATCCGATCTGCTGTGGACTGGACCCCATTTGCCTTGGCGAAAAGTTCCTGAACATCGATTTGAATACGGGCCATGATAGTTCTCCTAGATAGCTGGGAAATCACGTACTGTGATCCGGTCTGGCCAGCATAGGAGCTGCCAGCTTCTAGAGGGCTGAGACACCATCCAGCTGTGGACAACTACTGGTCAGCAGGATCATCTGTGGAGAAATCCTCATCGCTGTCATCGTCATCGGCACTTGGATCCAGCGGATGATAAGGCAGTCGGACAACCATGGTTGCTCCGCCGCCGCGAGTTTCCTCGTGTCGAACGCTACCTTTATGTTGGCTTACGATACCGGCAACGATAGCTAGACCGAGCCCGCTGCCGCCGGTGTCTCGGTGGCGCGAAGTATCGGCACGGTAGAAACGCTGGAAGATCTTTTCTGCGTCTTCCTCGGAGATCCCTGGACCGTGGTCGCGGATCTTGATGACCGATTGAATGCTACTAGTGGTCGCGCCCTCCGTCGTGCCAGGTGTGGCCTCTTCGGTTCCAACCGCGATTTCAATGTCGGTATCCTCCGGAGTGTAGCGCAGCACGTTTGTCATCAGATTTGAAATCACTTGACGAAGCCTGTTTGAGTCGCCGAAGGTTGGTGCAGGTTGCGGACCCGACTCGCCATCTAACCCGGTCAGGGTGATGCTTCGGCCTTGTGCGGTGGCACGGGTATCGACGACCAGATCTGAAGCTAGGCCCAACAGGTCGATGGGTTTTGACTCCAGTGTGCGTTGCTCGTCCAATCGTGCAAGCGTCAGGAGGTCCTCTACCAGTTGAGTCATGCGCTTGGCCTCTGACTCGATGCGGCCCATAGCAGTGCCAACGTCGTCTTTGGAAGACAGTGCTCCGTGACGATAGAGTTCAGAAAAACCACGAATGGTTACCAGCGGTGTACGAAGCTCGTGGGATGCGTCCTGGACGAAACGCCGCATTCGCTCTTCGGACTCTTCATTGGCACGGAAAGCGATTTCGATGTGTGCCAACATGGCGTTCAGGGAACGGGACAGGCGGCCGACCTCGGTGTCTGGAGCTCCGGATGGAACACGTTTCGACAGGTCACCCGCGGCGATACCCGCTGCTGTGCGTTCCACTCGGTTGAGTGGGCGGAACGCCGTGGTTACGAGCCCGTAGGCGATCATCGTGACCACCAGGGTCGCTAAGAAACCGATGGTGATAACCAAGGTGGTTACGCGTTCTACAGAGCGTTCCACAGGGTCCATGGGCAAGGCAATGGCCACGGTGCCACCATCGGACTCTAAGCGGTAGATCTGGACTCGCCATTGACTTTGCGGGTCGTTTTGGCCAGGCACCTCAAAGGAGGAAGAGCCGTGTTCTGCTGCTTGCTCAGCGGTGAGGCGTTGAAGGTCAGGAATATCAGAACCCTCGGTGTGAATACGGGACACGAGGTTGCCCTCATTATCCCAGGATTCGCCGTAAAACCGCACGATGGTTTGTTGGAAACTTCCGGTATCATAGGGACCCGCTGACCCCATGGACGTCAGAAACATTGACACGTTGTGTCGGCTGGTGAAGATGTCCTCATCAATCTGGCGGACGAGCTCTTGTCGGTACAGTGAAGCCGTTAGGAGCGCAGTTGTGGCCACGGTCAAAGCCATCAATACGCCGGTGATAAGCGTGAGTTGAGTTCGTAGTGACGTGGCTTGCCAGGTGCGGACTATCCACTGCAGCGGTTTGGGTGTGGCCATGTAGCGGGAATTAGCGTTTGTCTAAGGTGCGCAGCAGATACCCGACACCGCGTTTGGTGTGGATCATTTTCGGTCGGTCGCCAGTATCAATTTTACGGCGCAGGTACGAAATATACGATTCCACAATCGAAGCGTCGCCGTTGAAGTCGTACTCCCAGACGTGATCCAAGATCTGTGCCTTTGAAAGCACACGGTTGGGGTTCATCATCAAGTACCGTAACAGTTTGAACTCAGTGGGGGACAGGTCAATGATGTCTCCGTCGCGGCGTACTTCGTGAGCATCATCGTCCAGTTCTAGATCATCGACAACCATGATCGCTTCGTCATCCTCTGCGGGGGCGGTACGGCGAAGAACCGCGCGAATACGGGCTACGACCTCGTCGAGACTGAAGGGCTTGGTGACGTAGTCATCGCCACCCACGGTGAGACCGGTAACTTTATCTTCGGTCTCATCACGCGCGGTCAGGAAAACGACCGGGAAGTGGCGACCGGTTGCACGCAGTTTACGGGTTACTGAGAACCCGTCCATATCAGGCAACATGACGTCGAGTACCGCCAGATCGGGATTATGTGCTTCGGCTGCTTCAAGTGCTTCACGACCATTGGAGGCAGCGATCACATCGAAACCGGCGAACCGCAGTGAAGTGGAAAGCAGTTCGCGGATGTTTGGCTCGTCATCAACGACTAAGAGTTTTGCTTCATAAGATTGGGACGTCATACCTCTATTGTAAAAAAACTAACCTGAGAGGCAGCTGTGCGTTTGCTGTGTGCGTTGCTAGGAACGTTGCCGACGGCGTCGCACCATGATGTTCCCTACGAGTGCTACAAGGATCAAAATGAAACCGGTAGGGAAGGCAAGTAACGCTAGCCAGAACAGCCAGACTGCCGGTGTGACACCGGTGAAGTAGTAGATCAGCACCCCTACGAGCGCCAGAAACGATACCACCACGATCGCCACCCCGAGCCACAGCACAGCGGCGATCCAGGTCGGGGTCACGTCGATATTCTTGTGGTCATATGTGGTCATGGAGGGTATTCTACGCTTGCAGCACAGGATGACGTTCATTGCGAAGAACGGCGCCAAATGGCGTTATACTTGCCTGGTATAGGCTTTTGGGGTTCCCGTAACCGCACCCGGATGGTGTGTGACGGGAACCCTTTGTGAATGACGTACCTGACAAAGGAAATGACCACACATGCCAACCGGCAGAGTAAAATTTTACGATCATAATAAAGGTTTCGGGTTTATCACCACCGATGACGGCGATGACATACATTTGCCGGAATCAGCCTTGCCCGCCGGCGTCACCCAGCTTCGTCCGGGTACTCGTGTTGAGTTCGGCATTGCGGATTCCCGTCGCGGGCCGCAGGCACTCTCGGTGGAACCGATAGATAAGCTTCCGTCAGTGGTTCGCGCCACGAGACCCAAAGCCCAGGACATGGCCGGCATCGTTGACGATTTAATTCGGATGCTTGATTCGGCTTCCAGTGGGCTACGTTCTGGCCGTTACCCGGCTTCTAAGCAGGCCGAGCAGATGGCCACCATCATGAGAAGGGTGGCTGATGCATTTGATGCATGAAACTGAAGAAGATCCTGGTCTGGCAACCGAGCAAGTGCGGGCCACCTTCGGACCGCCGCGTACGGTGAGTCGAAAGCCGAGAGTTGATCCCGCACTGGCCGAAGCAGGCGACATCGCTCGTTCCGCGCTCACCGATTTCGCTGACGACGCAGAAATTGGTGACCACATTGGTGTTGTTGCCGATGATGAGCGCGTGGTAACCCACCGCTTCGCCTCAAAGGTTCGAGGCTATGGCGGCTGGGAGTTTTTCACGACACTGGCCCGGGCACCGCGTTCCAAGGTTATTACCGTGTGCGAATCCGGTATGCTGCCAGGCGAAAATTCCATCCTTGCTCCCGCATGGGTGCCCTGGATGGATCGAGCGTCCGAAGAAGAGCGCATCCGGCTTGACGCCATTGCCGCAGGCGAGGACCCTGCCAAAGCGCTCGCGGAGGCCGGCTATGGGCAGGCCGACGAAACTGAAGCCGTAGAGGAGTCTGCGGCGGCACCACAGCAGCAAGCTGAGGACGTTACAGAAAAGAATAAGCAGGCACGCCGTGCAGCCAAGCGTCGGCGGGCAAAGCAGAAAGCCGTGCGCCAGAAAAAGAACAAGAAATCTGACGGCCCGTCAAAGGGCGCTGACGCCTCGAAACATTAAGGCTCAAGGGTGTCTTGAACATACTGGTGGCTGTTGGTTTGCAGTTCTTAGTGCAGATCAACAGCCACCAGTCTTTTAGCTCGGAAGTTTTAGAGACGGTCGACGATGTAGTCGATGCACGCCGTCAGTGCTGAGACGTCGTCTGGATCAAGCGCGGTGAAGGTTGCAATGCGCAGTTGGTTGCGCCCCAGCTTGCGGTATGGCTCGGTGTCCACAATGCCATTAGCACGTAGTACCGCCGCAACAGTCGCGGCGTCGACGTCGTCCTGAAAATCGATGGTGACGATAACCTGCGAGCGGTCTTCGGGACGAATAACGAACGGGGTAGCATAAGAGGATGCTTCAGCCCAAGTGTAAACGCGGTCTGAGGAATCTTTTGTGCGACCTGTCGCAAAATCAAGTCCGCCGTTGGTATTCATCCAGGAAAGCTGTTCGTTGAGCATAATCAACGTCGCTAAGGCTGGAGTGTTATACGTCTGGTTCTTGGCTGAATTATCAATTGCTGTTTTAAGGTTCAGGAAGTCCGGTACCCAGCGATTAGTTGCCGCGATTTCTTCAGCCCGCTCGATGGCTGCCGGAGAGAATAAGCCCATCCAGAGGCCCCCATCAGAAGCAAAGTTCTTTTGCGGGGAGAAGTAGTAGACATCGCAGTTGCGAACATCGACCGGTAGTCCGCCTGCGCCGGATGTTGCATCGATCAGGACCAGCGCGTCGTCGTCTGCGCCATCAATGCGATGGACCGGAGCCGCGACGCCGGTGGACGTTTCATTCTGTGGCCAGGCATAGACATCAACGCCTGATTCCGCGCGTGGCGCTGGACGTGTGCCGGGATCGGCCTGCAAGATCACCGAGTCATCCAAGAACGGTGCGCTGTTAGTAACCTTGGCGAATTTGGACCCAAACTCACCAAACGACAGGTGCTGAGCTTTTTCCCGGACGAGACCGAAGGCCGCAGTATCCCAAAACGCGGTAGCGCCGCCGACTCCCAGGACTACCTGGTAGTCATCGGGAGCTTTGAAGAGGTCGCTGACGCCTTCCTGGACAGCCTTCACGAGGTTTCGCACAGGTGCTTGACGGTGGGAAGTTCCCATGAGGTGGGGGCCTGCTGCAGCGACCGCATCGGCGGCTCGAGGGCTGACTTTGGAAGGGCCGGCGCCGAAGCGACCATCCGTTGGCTTGAGGTTCTCTGGGATCTCGATGTCCGGTATGGTCATGGCTACTCCTTAGCAGAAGGTGGCAGGTTACTGATCTATTGTGGACCGTCACAGGTGTGTTTCTCCATAATAAGCCGTCATATGAACAGCTTTCTGGGCATAATGTGGTCAATTCGACAGCCCTTCGCGAAAGGGTGTTGATAAGTTCTCGTGCCGGCCTGGTCGGATACGTATGATAAGTGTGGATTATGGAGTCCAGCGGCACTGAGGTCGCAGCGCAGATGAAGGAACGTGGGCAGTGGTAGATCTAATCGATACAACTGAAATGTACTTACGCACCATCTATGAATTGATGGAAGAAGGTATCGCGCCGTTGCGTGCACGAATTGCCGAGCGTCTGGAACATTCTGGCCCCACGGTGTCGCAGACAGTGGCACGGATGGAGCGTGACGGGTTGTTGCATGTTGCATCGGACCGTCGGTTGGAGCTGACCGAAGAAGGCTTGAATGCTGCGGCTACGGTCATGCGGAAGCATCGCTTGGCGGAACGACTTCTTGCAGATGTGATTGGTTTGGACTGGCCTTATGTGCATGATGAGGCATGCCGGTGGGAGCATGTCATGAGCGACCAAGTGGAAGCTCGGCTTATGGTTCTACTGGATTCCCCTTCGAACTCGCCATTCGGTAACCAGATTCCATTGCTCGAGGAGCTCGGTGGCCCCACAACAGGACTTGAACCCGCTGCATATGAGGGCGAGCCCCTGACGGTTGCGTTGGAGCAGTCGGGCAATTTTGAAGTAAAGGTACTGACCGAAGCAATTCAGACAGACCCAGAGCTGCTGACACAGTTTGCCGCAGCGGGTATCCAGCCCGGTGCAGTATTAGCCGCAGAGTCATCCGACGGGTATGTTGCTGTGCGCACGATTGAGCGCGGCCCACAGCTTCCCGGAGATGTCGAGGATTTCTCCGATCTAGGGCTTGAGATTTCTGAGGACACTGCCGCGCATGTTCGAGTTGTTCGAGTCAAGTAACCAAACTGTGATCTCTGAATGCTGTACGCGCTTTTTAGTGCTTGAAGGCCTCCCTGAATAACGTGCTGTTATAGAAATATCACGGATTGTTATACGAATATTTCCGCGGAAACATGCGGATGTAGCAGGTCAGGTAACAACGATTGTCAACTAATTGTTATGCGAACGTGACATTTTGTTTTGCTTGCACTAAGCTAACTCACGGTGCCTGAGCAGAATAGGCTTTCGCACCGGCCACCAGTTTGCTTTGTACTCCGCGGCTGGCAGGCAAAACATGGCAGTTGTATAAACATGTTCATGGCGGAGTGGGGCTCAAAGTCTTACAGCACATGAGAGAGGTAAAACCAAGTGTCGAAGCGCATTTCAACCGCACGTCACCGTGCAACTCCTGAGAAGGGCGCAACGCTAGAGGCCATGACTCAGGTCATCGGTCGTTCAGGACGTCAAGCCGCAGTTCTGGCAGCAGCCTCCGGAATGGTTCTAGCCGTACCCCCAGCAGCTAACGCTGCTCCTGTGCAGACTGATCGTGAAACATCGACTCTGCCAGCCACAAACTTTAAGTTGGAGCGCACCTCACGCAACGCGGATGTTATCTCCGCTGAGCCTGGCACCTTGGACTTGAACCGTGCTGATCTTCAATCAGAGCACACGGAACCAGAGCCAGCGACTGAGCCAACACCAGAGACTGAGTCGACTGAAGAAGAAGCCGACCTCACCCCGGTAACGCGCGAAACCGCCAACGAGTCTTCAACCCAAGACCAGAGTGAAACTCAGAGCGAAACGGAAACCGCTTCGACCACTCAGACTGAGGAAGCTCCAGAGCCTTCATCATCTGGTTCGTTGGGTGCAGTTGTCTCCGCTGCTTACTCGGGTGTTGGCACACCATACGTATGGGGTGGCAAAGGACCAGGCGGCTGGGATTGCTCCGGTTTCACCGCATGGGCTTACGCCCAGGCCGGAATCAACATCCCATCCAGCACTTCAGCCATCTTGGGATCGGGCCAGTTCGCCCGTACCTCCAGCCCTCAGCCAGGTGACCTCGTCTTCCAAAACGGTGGTAGCCACGTTGGCATCTACGTTGGTAACGGCCAGATGATCGGTGCACAGAACCCATCGACCGGCACCATCTTGCATGACGTTACTCGTAACCCACTTATGGGTTACTACACCTACACCGGCTAGGTCTTCTCTTTTACAACTGCACAATCAAGGTCCCTTCTGGAAACAGAAGGGACCTTGATGTATTTAACAGAAAGCTGGCGACGTGTCCCAAACTCTGCCCCAATGGGCGAACCAACTGCTTCGGTCGTTAGAAATCGAGGCGATTACCATCGATGTTGCAGCGCTCCAAGAGATCGCCCACAACATCAACGACGAACCACAACGTGACCAGATCCTCGTTGGATTTATCGCCGGCTATGCTGCAGGACTAGCTGAAGGTAGTGGCATGGCCACGTTCCATAAAGCCCACGCTGCATCTGTGCGCTTCATGCACAAGAACTCCCCGGGGGAATAGTTCCTAATATTTGGTGTTGACATGAGGCGGAGCAGTGAAGGGAATTCAATAAGTCATGAGTATGAGCCATGCTGGTAGGGCTGCCCTGGGTGGAATGCAGCGAGGCAATGAAGAGCAATCGCTGACGCCGGGTACGATACGACGATCGTGGGCATTCATTGCACGATATCGCGCCAGACTGATCATCTACCTGACCGTCTCAGCCCTCGGTGCGGTTCTCACCGTGGTATCGCCCATATTAGCCGGCGACGTTGTTAACGCTATCGTTGACGGATCAGACGTAGGTGTCGTGATCCGCTTAGCATTGCTCATCGCAGCTGTTGCCGTCGTTGAAGCAGTCCTTGATGTTATCTCGCGATGGCAATCCGCGTCCCTAGGCGAACGCACAATCTTTGATTTGCGCACCTCCGTCTTTAGCCACGTGCAGACCATGCCCATCGCATTTTTTACGCGGGCACGGACCGGTGCGCTCGTGTCACGGCTCAATAACGATGTTATCGGTGCCCAGACCGCTATCGCACGTACGCTGCCAACCGTGGTCATGAACGTGGTCACGCTGGCTGTGACGCTGGTCGTCATGCTGACGACCTCATGGCAGATTACTCTCGTTTCGCTTGTCTTGTTACCGGTATTTCTCTTCCCAGCACGCTCACTTGGTTCCCGATTGGCGGTGCTGACCCGCGAACGGGCCAAACGTAACGCAGCCATGGGCGACCAAATGACCGAACGTTTCTCGGCTCCCGGTGCAACACTGGTCAAACTTTTCGGTGAGCAGCAATATGAAGCAGATATTTTCGCAGCTCGGGCCGATAGTGTGCGTTCCTCCGGGGTCCAGATCAGTGTGTGGACTTCAGTCTTTATGACAATTTTGACTTTGGTCTCAGCGCTAGCCCTGGCCGCTGTGTATGGCATCGGTGGGTATCAGGCGCTGACGGGAGGCCTCAACGCCGGCGAGGTCGTTACCATGGCCTTGTTACTGACCAGGCTTTATGCACCTCTGACAGGGCTGGCAACAGCACGGGTCGAGCTGATGAGCGCCCTGGTTTCCTTCGAACGTATCTTTGAGGTACTAGATCTCAAACCGATGATTACTGACCCAGAAGAGCCCAAAACGATTCCAGCAGGTGGAGTCCATATTGAATTTGATGATGTCGATTTTCAGTACCCCGCGGCTTCGGAAGTATCGCTGGCGAGTCTTGAAGAGGTTGCGGTACTTGATGACCGATCCGCAGGCCAAGTGCTTCACGGTATCAACTTCACTGTGCGACCAGGTCAGACTGTTGCCTTGGTGGGTTCTTCGGGGGCCGGTAAATCAACGATCGCCAGCTTAGTGTCTCGGCTTTATGATGTTACCGGTGGTGCCATCAAACTCAATGGTGTGGATCTACGCGAAGCCAGAGCAGTGGATATTCATGATCGTGTTGGTATGGTGACCCAAGATTCACACCTCTTCCACGCGTCGATTCGCGACAACCTTACCCTCGGACACCGCACCGTTGAAGATAAACACATCTGGGAGGTTTTGGATAATGCTCGGTTGACCGAGGTGGTGGGGGCAATGCCCGATGGCCTCGATACCATTGTGGGGGAGCGTGGTTACCGGTTGTCCGGTGGGGAGCGCCAACGTCTAGCGATAGCTCGCTTGCTTATCGCAGCGCCGGAAGCCGTGATTCTTGATGAGGCAACCGCTTCGTTGGATGCAACAAATGAAGCCGCAGTGCAGCAGGCCCTTGATAAAGCCCTCGAAGCACGCACGGCGTTGGTCATCGCACACCGGTTATCAACCGTGGTCAGTGCCGATGAGATTCTCGTCGTAGAAGACGGACGCATTGTCGAACGTGGTACGCACCAAGAATTATTGCAGGCGGGTCAGCGGTATGCCGAGCTATATGCGACACAGTTTGAATAACTCGAGTCAGGAGAAGGATTTGGATAGTACACAGATGACTGACGAAACATTCTGGGATCAACGTTATCGCGAAGCAACTGCGGTCTGGTCGGGCAACGTGAATACGGCATTGGCTGATGTAGTGCGAGAACGTGACCTAGAGCCGGGCAGGGCCCTGGATTTGGGTTCTGGCGAAGGAGCTGACGCACTTTGGTTAGCACAAAACGGGTGGCAGACGACGGGACTGGATATTTCGACCGTGGCGGTCCAACGAGCACAAGCTGCTGCCAAAGCCCAAGGATTCTCTGAGGCTCAGGTTCGTTTCGAGGCTGCTGATCTTCTTTCGGGGTGGCGCAGTGACCTGACTTTTGATCTTGTCACGGCCTCGTTTCTGCAGTCCCCTGTGGCATTCGACAGGCAGCGTGCGCTTCAGATAGCTCAAGACCTGGTGGCTGCGGGCGGACGGCTCCTAGTGATTTCGCACGCGTCTTTCCCACCGTGGGCCAAAGCCCACCACGAGGCGGTCGACCACGACCACAAGCATGAAACAACCACGCCAGAAACAGAGTTGGAGTTGTTGCGATTTGATGAACGTCGCTGGTCGGTTGAAATTGCGGAGCTTCGTTCTCGAGAGATTACCGCGCCAAATGGCGACCAAGTAAGCCTGGATGACACCGTTATCCTGGCTCGACGAACTGGGTGGGAATAACCAGCTGTTGCTTATTACTCGGGCCAGGGGTTGTCGCGGATAACTTCGACGAAATCATCACGTTGGAACCCCGGGAGGAAGTGTTGCAGAACATCAGCTTTGACATTGCCGAAGGTGGTTTCCGGACGGTCTTTGAGACCATGGGTGAAGGCCGCAAGGATCTGGTTTTTAAAGTCCGGACGCGGGTGTGCCTCAACGACTGCTTGACGCTGCTCAGAGGTGAGCGAGTGGTATCCGATGCCCAGTACATCGAGTTCTACACCGCGAGTTACTAACGCGACTTCGGAGTGCATGTGGAGCGGAATTTCTGGCGTCGTATGCAACGCGATGGCCGCCCACACCGTGTCGGCGGCATTTCCGTCTACGCCGTATTCGTTGAGGAAATCGCGGGCAACATCTGCCGCATCGATCTCGAAGCGCTGGTCAGTACGGCGGTAGGTGTCGGTGAGCCCCAGATCGTGGAACATCGCACCGACATAGAGGAGCTCCGCGTCATAGCGCAAACCTTCCTGCATGCCTCGCAATGAGCCGAAAAGGAACGTCCTGCGAGAGTGGTCAAAAATCAGATCGTCGGCGACGTCGCGCACGAGTTCTGTGGCGTCCTGCGCCATCTTGCTGTCGGGGATTGTCACCCCGGCGATAGTTTCAGTCACGATGGATCCGGCCTTTCGTCTGTTTCGGCGCGTGTATTGCGTCAAACGTCATCCGGGGGAGAGGACGTTTATACTAATGTTCGCAAACTCGAACCGATCCCGGCCAGAGCCGTTGAGCGTGAATTGTTCGTTAACCAAACAGTGCGCGACCCCAAACTGGGATCGCGCACTATTGCAGTCGGTTGATTTTACTCAGATACTGGGTTCAGCGAGCCGTCTGACTTGGTGATAAAGGAGCGCAGGAACCACTGGAATAGTTCAAGGCCGCGGGTAACCTCAACGAGGATATCTTCGGTCATCGGATCAGCCTTGCCAGTTTCGGCAATAGCATTGCGGAAGTCCTCGATGACACCGGTGTAGACGTCGTTCAACGCGGAGATATGCGCCAATGTTGAGCCGCGCTGTAGGGCGTAGTCTTCCCAAGTGCGGCCGGTAACGATCGATCCGGGTGTGCCTTTGGGTGATGCGCCCATAGTCGCAATGCGTTCTGCGACCAGGTCGGCCCAGGCACGGACTTCATCTACCTGTGGGTCGAGCATCTCGTGTACCGAGATGAAGTCTGGTCCAACCACGTTCCAGTGGGCGTGCTTGAGTGTTAGGTGTAGATCATTCAGTGCATGGAGACGCACCTGGAGGATATCTGTGATGCGGTGGCTGTCTTCGAAATCCATGCCGGGGGTGGTGTAATCTGCATAGTTGTCAGTCATTGAGTAACCTTTCTGCCGCCGAACCGGGCAATGTGCCTTGTCGCGACAACGAATCATGTTTCTATAAGGTTCTACCCTCAGTCTCTACTCAATACCTTTTCTCGAGGCCTCGCAAGATATGTAAGGCTTACCTCACGGGATTGCCAGTACTTTAGAAGGTTCAAGTGCTCGCCAGACATGGCAGTGATAGTGCCCCCGACTGGATTCGAACCAGCGACCTTTCCTTTAGGAGAGGAATGCTCTATCCAACTGAGCTACGGAGGCGAGGGGTCTAGAAGACCACAGGCTATCTTAGGGGATCTCGCGTTGTGGATCCATTGATGTGTCAAGGCCCGGATTATTTCGACCAATAAATTTCAGCACCAGCATGGCTGCGATCCATATGATCAGGAAAGCAAAGATCAGCCATTGCAGAACGGTTAGTGTGGAGGCAAGTGACGCATTAGCCTCAGTTATGTCGTGCAGTGCTGCTTCCCGGGTGATCGAGGCCCAGATTTCTAGGCCAGCATAGATTACGGCTGCCACTACTGCACCCCATTTGGCAAGTTTGGTGCGTAATGTCCATAGCCCTACCGATATAACGCTGAGTCCGAGCATAACCGGGAAGATCCGACCAGCGGTGATGTGCACCCAGTTGTATTGGCCCAGTGCGTCGTCGTCCATACGTTCGGCAAGATGCTCGACGTCTGTGATGGTGAAGCCCGAAACATGGTGGTCGAGCATTGGCGTGCCACCGGTGAGCTGTTGCATGCCTTGTAGCGCCAGGATGTGGTAATAAAACCCGATAAACAACGTCACTGCAAGAACAGCGAGCACTAACATGCCGGGACTGCCTTCTTGTCGGCCGGCTTGTTGAATGTCCTGTTTCGCCTGGGCCACGGTCAAGCGTGGGCGATCTGCTTTGTTGCCTGGCGTCTGCCGACTCGCTTGATGGCCCTGGTGGTCTTTGGCTCGGCGCTTTCTTGCCACTCATCCTCCGGTGCAGATCTCTATGCCAAATTCGGCGTGGGGAATCTCAGGTCATTCTGAAATCCCTGGTGCTCATCTTAGTTGAATTCATGGGACGGTCTTGCAGGTCGTCTCCACAGCCGGCGAACACAGGTCAGTTTTAGTACCGTGACCGGCTAGACTTGGAGCCTATGGCCTACCAGACTTCTTTGCCCCAATTTCGTCCTGCATTTTCGGTTGATGCCGGTTCTGAAAATCCGGTGCCGACGCCAAATGCGTCGGCGGAGCGCTTGGTGACAGGTCTGAACGACTCCCAAGCCGAGGCGGTATTGCACCGTGGTGGGCCGTTGCTTATCGTTGCGGGGGCTGGTTCCGGTAAAACACGGGTGCTGACCCACCGCATCGGACATTTGTTGGCGACCGGTGATGCAAGACCGCACGAGTTCTTAGCCATCACGTTTACGAATAAAGCTGCGGCAGAAATGCGGGAACGTATCGGGGAGCTCGTGGGTCCGGATGCGGCCAAGATGTGGATCTCCACCTTCCACTCCACGTGTGTTCGTATTTTGCGTCGCGAAGCTCAACATGTTGGACTAAAATCCAACTTCTCGATTTATGACGCGTCTGACTCATTGCGCCTGATCACGCAGATCGCTAAGGACGCGGACATGGATCCAAAACGTTTCGCGCCGCGGGCGATACGAAATAAAATTTCCTCGTTGAAGAATGAACTCGTTGATGACGAAGCATTTGCGTCAACGGCACCCGCTGACCCGTGGCACCAGGCTGTTGCAGAAATTTATAAGGAATATAGCTCCCGACTACGTGGTGCCAACGCTATGGACTTCGACGACCTGTTGGGCAACGTAGTCCATATGTTTGATGCCTTCCCTGCGATTCTCGACAACTATCGTCGTCGCTTCCGATTTGTTCTGGTTGACGAGTATCAGGATACAAACCACGCGCAATATCGCTTGGTGCGGCTTCTCACCGGTGCTCCTGGCGAACCGGAAGGCGTGGCCACCGAAGGTGGTCAACTGACCGTGGTGGGCGATTCTGACCAGTCGATCTATGCCTTCCGAGGCGCCGATATTCGCAACATTGTGGACTTTGAACACGATTATCCGGATGCCACGGTGATTCGGTTGGAGCAAAACTATCGTTCCACTCAAACCATTTTGGACGCTGCAAATGCTGTCATTGCGCAGAACCCCTCGCGTGAGGTCAAGCGACTGTGGACTGCGGAGGGCAATGGTGAAAAGATTACCGGCTATGCCGCGGAATCTGAGTCCCGCGAAGCTCAATGGATCACCGACACCATCGATGATCTCATGGACAATCACGATTATCGGCCAGCCGATATGGCCATTTTTTACCGTACGAACGCTCAGTCGCGCTCCATTGAAGAACGGTTGATCGCTTCGGGTATTCCATATCGTGTAGTTGGCGGCACCCGGTTCTACGACCGCAAAGAAATTAAAGATGCCCTGGGCTATTTACGTGTCTTGGATAACCCGGACGACGATGTGAATCTCCGGCGTATCTTGAATGAGCCGAAACGTGGCATTGGAGATCGAGCCGAAGGTACTGTCGCAGCCCATCAGACGCGGATGCAATCCACCTTTATGCAGGCGCTGCGCGATGCTCAGAGTTCTCCCGGTGGTATGGCGACTCGTTCCTTGAACGCAGTCAAAAAGTTTATGCAGCTGCTTGATGATTTACAGCAAGTGGCTGAAACAGAGTCGGTTGCCACGATTCTTGAAGCTGTGCTGGAACAGACCGGCATGCTGGAGGCATTGCGTAGTTCCAAGGATTTCCAAGATGAATCCCGGGCTGATAACCTCGGCGAGCTCGTTGGTGTGGTACGCGAATTCGATAAGGCCAATCCGGATGGGACCCTCGGCGATTTTCTTGAACAGGTCTCGCTTGTTGCGGATGCTGATCAGCTGCCCGATGCTACTGATGAAGAAGGCCAGGCACTGGCAGAGTACATGGGTGAGGTTACGCTGATGACCCTGCATACTGCGAAAGGTTTGGAATTCCCGGTGGTCTTTCTCACCGGTATGGAACACGGGGTTTTTCCGCACGCACGTTCGATGGCTGACGAAAAGGAGTTAGCCGAAGAGCGCCGTCTAGCCTATGTTGGTCTGACACGCGCTCGCGAACGGCTGTATGTGTCACGCGCAGAGTCGCGCAGTATGTGGGGTCAGCATCAGTTTTATCCGGCCAGCCAGTTTCTATCTGAAATTCCAGGCGAGCTCATCGAATGGGAACGTGAAGGAAAAGGGACACCTGGAGCTTCGGAGTTTGGCCAAGGATTTGGCGGTTTCGGTCAGGACACTGGAGTGCGTGGGTTCCGTTACCGCGATGCCCAACGTTTCAGCGGCTCACACTGGGGTGCTTCCACCGCAAGCAGGAACTATGGCAGGGCGGCAGCTGAGGGGGTTACCGAAGCCCAAGAGACAGCCCGAGTGAAAAAACCAGCGTCTCGTACCCAGGTGAACCCGAATAAGGAAGTCCTTTCGGTTGCCACAGGTGACGTCGTTGAGCACAAATCATTTGGCACAGGAGTTGTAACCGGAGTCCAAGGTGAAGGTACTAAAGCGGTAGCTGTTGTACAGTTCGCTGAATCTGAAAAACGCTTGTTGCTGCGCTACGCGCCCCTGAAGAAGACGTAAACCGAGCCACTGTGTAGTCATTATTCGGGGTAGCTCAGTCTGGTGGACTACAGTAGGGGCTTAGGAGTTTTGTGGCGTTAAGCCGAACTCGCAGACGCCCGGGGATATCTGTTCCGGGAATGTCATTCAATAAGTTGTCGAGGTAAAAGGACTGCAAACTCGTGGACCTGTATGAGTACCAGGCGCGCGATCTTTTTGAAGCACACGGTGTACCCGTGCTGCCTGGGATCGTTGCCGAAACACCAGAAGATGCCAAAGCAGCCGCTGAAAAACTTGGTGGCGTTACCGTTGTCAAAGCCCAAGTCAAAGTAGGCGGACGCGGTAAAGCTGGCGGTGTCAAAGTCGCGAAGAACGCCGACGAAGCATACACATACGCCAAAGAAATTTTGGGTATGGATATTAAAGGTCACACCGTCCACCAGGTGATGATCGCTGCTGGCGCTGACATCAAAGAAGAGTACTATTTCTCGATGCTGCTGGATCGCGCCAACCGCACCTACCTTGCTATGGCATCGGTAGAAGGTGGCATGGATATCGAGCAGCTGGCAGAAGAGCGCCCAGATGATCTGGCACGCGTTCCAGTCTCGCCAACCACAGGTCTGAATCGCGAAGTAGCCGAACAGATTGCAAAAGAAGCTAAATTTGCTGACGACTTGCAAAGCGGTATCGCCGATGTGCTGGTTAAACTCGGTGAAGTCTTTGAGAAGGAAGACGCCACCCTGGTTGAAGTCAACCCTCTGGTTCTCACCGGTGAAGGCAAGCTCATCGCCCTCGACGGAAAAGTAACCGTAGATGACAACGCTGACTTCCGTCAGCCAGCACACGCTGAACTGGTTGACGAACGCACCGAAAACCCGCTGGAAGCTAAAGCTGAAGCCAAAGGCCTCAACTACGTGAAGCTGGATGGTTCCGTTGGTGTTATTGGTAACGGTGCAGGACTGGTTATGTCCACACTGGACGTCGTCGCATACGCCGGAGAAAACCACGGCAACGTCAAACCGGCCAACTTCTTGGACATTGGTGGTGGCGCTGACGCACAGGTCATGGCTGATGGCCTCGATGTCATCCTTGGCGACGAGCAGGTCAACTCCGTATTCGTAAACGTCTTTGGTGGTATCACTGCCTGTGATCAGGTTGCCCGCGGTATCGTCCAGGCACTGGAAATCTTAGGCGATGCCGCAACCAAACAGCTGGTGGTCCGCCTG
Source organism: Candidatus Yaniella excrementavium (assembly GCA_019115865.1). GTDB lineage: Bacteria > Actinomycetota > Actinomycetes > Actinomycetales > Micrococcaceae > Yaniella > Yaniella excrementavium. The sequence continues at coordinate 38,361 of DXCT01000104.1, forward strand.
GACGGAAACAAGGTGGAAGAAGGCCGCGCAATTTTGGCCGATGCCAACCATCCGCTGGTTACCATTGCGGCCACCATGGACGAAGGCGCTGACAAAGCCGCCGAGCTGGCCAACAAGTAAGGACGGGATAAAGAAGAAATGTCGATCTTCCTCAATAAAGATTCAAAGGTCATCGTCCAAGGTATTACCGGTGGCGAAGGAACCAAGCACACCGCACTGATGCTGAAAGCCGGCACCAACATTGTCGGCGGCGTGAACGCACGTCGCGCAGGCGAAACCGTCGAGCACGTTGATGCCAATGGCAACGACGTCTCGTTGAACGTGTACGGCACCGTAGAAGAAGCTATGAAAGAAACCGGCGCTGATGTATCGGTTATGTTCGTGCCACCAAAGTTCGCAAAAGACGCTGCAATGGAAGCCATTGAAGCTGAAATCGGACTGCTTGTAGTCATCACCGAGGGTATCCCAGTGCAGGACACCGCCGAGTTCTTTGCTGCATCACAGGCCAACGTTGATTCCGCAGGCAAACCCAAGACTCGTATCATCGGTCCGAACTGCCCGGGTATCATCACACCAGATGTTGCGTTGGCAGGCATTACACCGGCTACCATTACCGGAACCGGGCCAATCGGTTTGGTTTCCAAGTCCGGTACCCTGACCTACCAGATGATGCACGAACTGTCGGAGATTGGTATCTCGACTGCTATCGGTATTGGTGGTGACCCTGTCATCGGAACCACCCACATCGATGCACTGGAAGCCTTCGAACAGGATCCAGAGACTCAGGCCATCATCATGATCGGTGAAATCGGTGGCGACGCCGAAGAAAAAGCTGCCGAATACATCAAAGACAATGTAACCAAACCAGTGGTTGGCTACATTGCCGGATTTACCGCACCAGAAGGCAAGACCATGGGGCACGCCGGAGCAATCGTTTCTGGTTCATCCGGAACTGCAGCTGCAAAGAAAGAAGCTCTTGAAGCAGCTGGTGTTCAGGTTGGACAAACCCCAACTGAGGCTGCTGACAAGATGCGTGAGATCTTCAAAAATCTCTAAGCACTAGTATGTGATCTCATCAGAATCGAACGAAGTCCAAGCATTTGCTTGGGCTTCGTTCGATTTAACGCGCAGGCTAGCCGGCATTTCTCAACAGCAGTCCAAGCGCCTCGTTCAGCTCTAGTTGACCGATATCTGCTGGTCTGATCCCGGTTTCCTCCTGCGTGACCTGAGCTGTGCACCCATTCGATGTGTGTCCAGATATTGGCGTGAAGTACACTCGAAAGCATGGACTGGGAAGAATTGCACAGCAATTTGCCGTCAATCATGACCTTTTTGACGGTGGCTCGACTCGGCCGTTTTACGGCGGCAGCTGACTCTCTTGGAATTAACCATGCCACCGTATCTCGACGAATCGCGACGCTAGAGAAGATGACCGGTCAGCGTTTGCTGTTACGCTCGCAGTCAGGGTGGGAGATCACGGCCGAGGGACGTCAAGTTTTTGAAATCGCTGAGGAAATCGAAAAGTCGCTGACCAAACTCGCGTCAAACGAAGTAGAAGCTGCAGTCTCCGGTACCGTGCGGATCGGTGCTCCGGAAGCATTTTCCGGCCACATTGCTGCGCCGGTCTTGGCAAATGTGCAACGGGACCATCCCGCTTTGGACATCGAATTGTTTACTTCCACCCAGCGAGCACGACAGAATCGTTCCGGGCTAGATTTAGAAATCGTTGTCGGAAAGCCAGAAGTGCCGCGTGCGTGGGAACGACCATTATTCGAGTATCACCTGAAGTTATACGCCACCGAAGCGTATTTGGCACAGCACGGGCGTCCGACCAAACTGGATGATTTGCGCCACCATCGTCTCAACTATTATGTTGAAGCGATCCTGCTTGTCCAAGATCTTGATGCCGCCTTGACGAAGTTGCCGCAAATGCGGTCGGGCATTTCATCGACCAACGTCTATGCGCATTTGAGTGCTACGTTGCAAGGCGCAGGTATTGGATTGCTGCCAGATTTTCTGGCGAGTTCTCATCCGAGTCTTGTTTCCGTACTCGACAAAGAATTCGGTTATCCGGCTACCTTTTGGGCGGTCGTGCGTCAAGAATCCCTGCGGAATCCTGCGGTTGCTGCGGTCTACCAAGCACTGAAGGAGTATGCCGCCGCCGGAACGTTCGACACCGCGGAACTCGCTCCGAGCCGTATGCGCTCAGTGTTGCGCTAGAGCAGTGTCGCGGCGAGTAATGGCACGGTTATAATGGATAGCACAGTAGTCCCCGCAAGCACAGCAGCTGCCAGATCTCCCGAAGCATCATAGCGTTCGGAAAGAATATAGCCCGAGGTCGACATAGGCATGGCAGCCATCAAGATCACGGTACCGAACCATCCTGAGCCCATTGCATCTCGGAACATCCAGGCAAGCCCGAGTGTGGCCAACGGGAACATCACATTTTTGAGCAGGATACCCGTTGCTACGAGTCCTAGCGAGAGCCCACCCGAGCGCAAACTCTGCAGAGCCGGATGCATGGCAATGCCGACGGAAAACAGTGCCAGAGGAATAGCGGTGGCTCCCAGCAGCTGAATGCTGCCGGTTACCACCTCGGGCACAGGCAGAGCCAAAGCGGCCACTGTGATGCCAAGCAACGTAGAAACCGTCACGGGACTCAGCACTGCTCGTGTGAGAATTTCTTGCCCGACCCGTTGGAGCGTACTGCGGTTAGAAGCGGGCCGCGAGGCACTTTCTGCTGTGTCGTGGGGGTTTCCGCGAATGACAGGGTAACCAATGAGAAACACCAAGTTGTGTAACAAGTGTACGATGGCAGCCGGCACAGCAGCATCCGTACCGAGCAAGGCGATAGTCATGGGAATGCCGAAGTAGCCAACATTTCCGTAGGAGGAACTCAGGGACAGCGGTGCAGCTTGCCTACGGTGCTGCGGTGTGAGCCAGCGCGTGCCATAGTAAACCAGTATTGAAAAGACGGCAGGAAAAATCAGCGCCAGGGCCCACACATGCCACGGAAATGATTCCGGCAGCTCGGCGGTGGCAATCGAGATGTAGATGAAACACGGTAAGGCGATGGAAAAGACAAAGTCGTTGAGTCCTGTTGCCGCCTGTTGGAATCGGCTGTTGTAGCCTGCAACAAAGCCGACGCCAAAGATCATGAACATCGGAGCCAAGACAGTTAATGCTTCGAGCATAGGCCTCTTCTGCACAGCAGTGTATCTTGTGCACACTCACGGTGTGCCGTGGTTGCTATATCTGAAAGATCAGGCCCAACACGTATGTCACACCTGCAGCACCCAGCCCGATGGCAAGCTGGCGTAGTGCGCGCTTGCCTGGGGCTGCACCGGATAACAGGCCGACAATACCGCCGGTTATAAGTAACGCCAGTGAGACGAGTCCCAGGGCCCAGCTGAGGGCAGCGATACCGGAAGCGCCAAAGACAAAGGGAAGGACCGGAATAATGGCACCGGAAGAGAAGAAGAGAAACGATGAGAATGCGACTTTCCAGGGGTTTCCAACTGCCTCAAACTCTTCTTGTTGCAGCTCGGCCTCCGGGCCTTGCGACCCATCGGGTCGGGCAGAAAAGCTCGGGTTGCAATCGCAATTGAGGTACCCGAGACGCTCTAGCGCCCGGTGGCTAGCATCCTCGGGCGTCATACCGCGTGCTTGGTACACCAGTTCAAGTTCGTTCTGTTCGATATCTAAGTGTTTTGCTGCCCGTAGCGTGATGTGAGTGGGGTGCGAAGCTTCCAGGAGTTCGCGCTGGGAGCGTACCGAAACGTATTCCCCTGCACCCATACTTAGCGCTCCGGCCAAGAGGCCTGCAAGACCCGTGAACAAAACGACTGACGGGGCTATACCGGTCGCACCAACGCCCATGACCAGGGCCAGATTCGAGACCAAACCGTCGTTGGCGCCAAAGACAGCGGCACGAAAATTTCCGGCCATGGTTTCGCGTCCACGGGCGGCGAGGCCTCGAACCACCTCTTCGTGGATGGCTTCGTCGGCGGCAATTTCACGGGGGACTTCGGAATCCGTCTTATAAGGTGTATTCGACTCGGAACGCTGCATAAGTGCTAACACAAAGACCGAACCGAACATCCGTGCCAAAATACGCAGCAGTGCCCGATGCAAACTTGGACGTCGCCGCGTTTCAGCATATTCGCCCAAGAGGTCGCGCCAATGTTGGGCATGACGGTCTTCAGCGTCGGCGAGGCCGAGCAGGATTGCTTTTTCTGGTTTCTGGCTCCGGTGGGCGAGATCTCGGTAAATCTGACCTTCAGCAATTTCGTCTGCCAAATATCTGCGCCACCGTCGAATCTGTGACTTCGATGGACCCGGTGCCACGGTCACTTCGCGTTCATACTCCGAACCAGACATCCTCGTTCCTTGCATATCGGTGATCTAGTCAAACTGCTTACAAACCTTACCCCTGAAAGCAATCCGGTGTGACGGGTCTGTGGATGCAGCTTAACGAGAGAGCTGTGTGGGGTCCGGATCTTCTGGTGGGACTGCGGTGGGTTGGTCTGGATCGTAGCTAAACTCTTTCTCACCACGTTCTGGCTGCCGAGCAAAAATAAAATGCCGACCGGAAAGTTCGTCGATGCTCAACGAGACAAAGAAATCTTTGTAGGTGGGTACCCAGGGAGCCACCCCAAGACCACGGACATAGTCGACGTTGTCTTCGGTAACGGTGTTGATGTTGCCGCGAACAACGACCGACCAGGCTTCGTCTGGCAAGATGCCGTCGGTTTCAAAAGCAACCAACGCCTCGGACTGAGCAGCTAGTAGCTTAGCGCCCGGAGCGGTACGAAAATACAGGTTCTCGCCGTCGAAAGCATAGTTGACCGGAAAGACCTCCACACGCCCGTCGGCCATGAAAGCTAATCGACCGTGGCGGGTGTGTTGCAAGAGTCGTTTGCATTGTTCGGTGTTGAGGTGCAGAACCGGCTGGTCTTTTTCGTGTTCAAACATGTAGGCGCTCATACTGTCTATTCTGCTGGTTTCTACCAGGGCGCGCTACCATTGCGTGCGCGGTCGTCACAATCTTTGAATTGAGTCGAAGACTGAGGTAAGCACCGCTGATTCGCGGCCTGGCGCTAGTGCAACATAGTGGTCTGCTAGATGTGGTGGCCCATCGGTTGCTGTGATGTAGCGTCCACCCGCCTGACGTAAAATATACGATCCCGCTGCGACATCCCAAGGTTGGGTATCGACCCCCAGAACGGCGTCGGCTATCCCACAGGCTGCATGGCATAGCTCGAGTGCGCCAGAAACCAAGCGCCGTACCGTGGCGAAGTTGGTGACGAGCTCACCAAACAGTGCGGTCGCTTCGGGTGCACGATGCAATACTTCGGCAGCAGGAAATGAGGTGATCAGATTGTAATCGGTTTCGTGACCAGGAGCCGGACGAACAACGATTCGCTCATCATTGCGGTATGCACCAGAGGCATCTGCAGAGAATTCGGTACCGGTGACAGGCTCCACGACGACGCCTGCCACAACTGCATTATCGATGGCAGCGGCGATCGAGATAGAAAACATCGGGTACCCGTGAACGAAGTTGCTGGTGCCGTCGATCGGATCAATAATCCATTCCACTTGACCGGGTCCGGCGTGGGATTGACGGCCGGTTTCCTCGCCCCAGAATACCGCGTTGTGGCCGGCCAAGCTGGTCTTGAGCATTTCCTCGACCCGGCGGTCCCAGGTGGAGACGAGATCGTGTTGATTGGTTTTCTGTTCGGCCACGACAGCGCCTGAGGCAAACGCCTCGGCGAGTAATGCGGCGGGCTCGCGGGCCGCATGGAGTGCGAGGGTGCGCAAATTGGACATGACACCAACCATAAACCAGCGTGGAGAAACGTATTAGACTGTGGAGGTAACCAAGGAGTGGAACCAACAAGACTATGACGCGTCGTCGTAAAACTTATCATTTTCCGACTATTCCGCGGCAGGCCCCTGCTGTGGCAGATGAGGCATCCCCTCCGGAGCAACTCGCGACCCTGGCCTATTACAGTTTCCAGAAAAAGCGACGCCAGCGTTCTCGTAAGCGTGGAGACATCCCGCGTATCTTGTCGTTTACCGGGTATGGCTCAACGCGTTGGGTTCGAATCTTTTCTCGGGTGTTACTGTCTAAACCTCAGTGGAGCGAAGTCGAATATGTCACCCAAATTCTGCGTGACGGAGTGCGGGGATGGCAGAACTTTGTGTCACCGCCCATCGCCTATGCCAAGGTGGTCATCGAGGTCAATGGTGAGCGCCATCAGGTACGCGCCGACCGCAACGGGGTGGTCGATGCACGGATTGAGACGTCACTGTCCCCGGGCTGGGCGACCGTCACTGTCCATGTTGGTGACGAAGAATCTCGCAGTCAGGACGTTCTCATCATCGGTGACGACACCACGAACGCCATTATTTGCGATGTTGATGACACCGTGTGGGTAACGGCTCTACCACGACCATTCACTGCTGCCTGGAACTCCTTTTTGATCGATGAACATGCTCGACGCCCGGTTGCCGGTATGCCGGTGATGTTGAACCGGTTAGCGGAAAAACATGCCGGTACTCCGGTGTTCTATGTTTCGACTGGTCCGTGGAACGTGGCAGAAACTTTGACCCGCTTTATGACCCGTCACCTGTTTCCGCTGGGCCCGATGCTGTTGACTTCGTGGGGACCGACCGAGGATCGGTGGTTTCGATCGGGTATGGCACATAAAGTCAATACATTGGCTCGACTTGCGGCAGATTTCCCGCAGCTCACTTGGACGCTGGTGGGTGATGACGGTCAACACGACCCGGAGATCTATACGCATTTTGCACATCACCATCCAGGCAGGGTTGATGCGATTGCGATTCGTCAGTTGTCTGCCACAGAAGCATTGTTGGCGGGCGGTCGCGCCGAGAATACGCAGCAAGCTACTGCCGGTATTTCGTGGGCTTATGGCCCAGATGGTGCTGCCATTTCGTTCCAACTGGAGAACTCCGGTGTCATGCCGCCGCGGGAACATGCACCTTTGGCGTGGCCGCACTCTGTGACCGCAGAAGAACAGCTGACTGTTGCTGAGCTCCGGGTCGATTACCCAGAATTTACCCAAGATCTTCCACACGACATACAGGAGGAACCATGATCGCGCTGGAGATTCCGTTGCGCTGGGGCGATATGGACGCCTACGGCCACATCAATAATGTCCAAATTGTGCGTTTGATGGAAGAAGCCCGTGTTCTGGCGTTTGGCATCCCCTCGGGCACTGGAACACTCGACGAAACGACTCCCACACCACACGTTAATCTGTTGGCAGGGGTGGGAGAAAGCGTCATGACGTTGATTGCTGAGCACACCGTGAAATATCGTCGCCAATTACCCTATCGTGGTGTGCCGGTACATGTAGAAGTCGGTGTGGATAAGGTCAAGGGTGCATCGGTAGAAGTCTCCTACGCTTTCTATGATGGTGACGATATCGCGGTCAGTGCTACCTCAACAATGGTGTTCGTGGGGCAAGAGTCTGGTCGTCCGGTGCGGCTGAGTGAACAGCAGCGCGCCGAGATAGCCAAGCTTAGATAATGCCCTGGGCAATCATCGCGTCGGCAACTTTGAGGAAGCTTGCAATGTTTGCACCAGTCACATAGTCGCCTGGATGACCGAAGTCTTCGGCGGTGGCGATGCACCGATCATGGATCTCTGCCATGTTTTCTTCTAACCGGCTGTGGGTGTAGTCGAAACTCCAGGTGTCACGAGACGCGTTTTGTTGCATCTCTAACGCCGAGGTAGCAACACCTCCTGCGTTGGCTGCTTTGCCCGGACCAAAGAGGATTTCCGCTTCCCGGAAGGTTGCTATCGCATTATGTGTGGAAGGCATGTTGGCACCTTCTGCTACTGCCTTGACCCCGTTTTTGACCAAGGTGTTTGCGTCGTCACCGTTCAATTCGTTCTGCGTAGCGCAGGGGAGTGCTACATCAACGGGAACATCCCAGACGGAGCCATCGGCAATAAAGCGTGCGTTCTTCCGTCGTTCGGCGTAGTCCGAGATACGTCCACGTTCGACAGTTTTGACCTGGTGGAGCAGATCGATATCAATGCCTTGTTCATCGACCACGTAACCGGAAGAATCCGAGGCGGTAATGACGGTGGCGCCCAGCTGCTGTGCGTAGTCGATCGCGTTGACAGCAACATTGCCAGAACCGGAGATCGTCACGGTGGCACCGTCGAGTGAGGTGCCTTGGGTCTTCAACATTTGATTGGCAAACATGACTACACCGTTGCCGGTAGCTTCGGGACGAACCAAGGAACCGCCCCAGGAGACACCTTTGCCGGTAAACGCGCCGGACTCAAAACGGTTTGTGATACGCCGATATTGACCAAACATGAAACCGATCTCGCGGGTGCCGACGCCGATGTCGCCGGCCGGAACGTCCGTATGTTGACCAATGTGGCGGTACAGTTCGGTCATAAACGACTGGCAGAACCGCATGATTTCACCTTCGGAGCGTCCCGCGGGATTGAAATCAGCTCCGCCTTTGGCACCACCAATTGGCATGCCGGTCAATGAGTTTTTGAATACCTGCTCGAACCCGAGAAATTTCATGATGCCCAGGTACACGGAAGGGTGGAAACGAATGCCACCTTTGTATGGACCAAGGGCAGAATTGAACTCCACGCGGAAACCGCGGTTGACTTTGACTACGCCCTTGTCGTCCACCCAGGGGACACGGAAAATGATTTGGCGCTCTGGCTCGACCATGCGTCGCAGAATGCCGTGCTCGACATATTCGGGATGACGCTGCATAACTGGGCTGAGGCTGGCGAAGATTTCATCGACCGCTTGAAAGAATTCGGTTTCACCAGGGTTGCGGCGCAGTACTTCTTCTCTAATCTGGGCTAAACCGGGTTCCATGTCGTAACCTTCCTCAAGCATCGTCAGTGGCTGGCTCGGCGATACCGGGAAACGACACGGCTAACCACCCAGACAGCCGTTGTCTTCTGGGTTTTTATCTTAGGCTAAAATCTAGCCGCCCTGCACCACGTTGCAAAAATTTTCTCAGAGTTTCCTCATAGTCACCTTTAGCGTCGTGCCGGTCAGTCCGCAAAGCCGTTCCAAGTGGCACCATAGGAGATGATGAGTAACACCACGACCGACACCAAATCCTTCCCCATGCCCCTGTGGTTACAAGGCATAGTGGAGTCATTGGCCGCGGCCTTTCTTGGTGCGGCAATCATCGTGGTGCCGTTGGCCATCATGTGGCTCACCGGAGCTTTCGCTGAGATGCCCCTGGGAGAAGCCGGGGCTATCGGTGCTTATACGTGGTTGTCTAGTTACGGCGTGCCCCTCGAACTCTTCAATATCGATACGGAGCAAGTTGAGGGCACTTGGTGGTTCATCCCGCTGGGCTTGTTATTCGTCTGGTTGCTGCTCGCCAGGCGGGCCGGGGGCAGGCTGGCCAAAGCTTCCCAGCTGAAATCGCTGTGGAAGCCTACCGTTGGAGCAATTGCCGCATACATGTTTTTTGTTTGGGGGACCACCACACTGGTCAACCTGGACACCGTCATCATAAACACTGCCGTAGCCACGCTTATCCCCGGTGCGGTATTCGTGATCGGCTACACCTGGGGGGTGCTCCGGTATTTCCGTAGACCAATAGCCCTGGCTATCGGTGACCGTGTCGAAAGGTTCTCCGATACTGCTCGAAATCTCAGCCACTATCTTTGGGCTGTACTGCGTGCCGGGGTCATGAGCCTGGCCGGTGCCTGGGCGATCGCTTCGATCGCGATGACAGTCCAACTCGGGATCCATTGGGCAGAAGTAGCCGACGTCTATCAGCGCCTCGATGCTGGTATCGTTGGCGGATTCATTGTAACCGTGTTGCAAATGCTGGTCTTGCCCAACGTCGCAGCATGGACACTGGGTTATTTGACCGGTGCCGGCTTTAGCCTTGGCGGAACAGTTGTCTCACCAGCTGGCACGCTTGCTGGACCGCAACCAGCACTACCGATATTCGCGGCAATCCCCACCGAACAAAATCTGCAAGATCACTGGTGGATTCTCTTATTGCTTGCGCTAGCCGGAATTGTTGCTGGTTGGTGGTTCTTCGGAGTGGGTGAAAATCATTTGGAAGATGCCATCATCGCCAAAATCTCGAATCACCCCACCGCTATCACCGTAGCAGTGGTCGCTACCGGCACAGTGATCGGTCTGACAGCGGGACTGCTATGCATGCTCGTCATGTTGATTTCGGGGGGCTCCTGGGCGATCGGTGACCTAAGCTCTGTCGGACCACCGGTACTGCTGACATCCGGGCTCTTCGCAGCCCACATTGGGATCGGCACGGCTATCGGATATGCACTGGCACCACTGTCACAGGGTGCTCTGTACTATCGACGCAGCGTCATAAAAGAGTTGGATTAATCCCACAGACTGTGAGAATACTGCTCCTCACACGTCACCAACGCCCGATCAGTCAGAGCTTCGGATAAACACTGCTCGTAGCTCTGCGTGGGCCCCCACATAATAATTTGCGACGTCGCGACACCACCAAAAAATACAGCGCCCACCAAACCAGCCGTGCCAGCAAGCCACACCAACATTGTGTGTTCACCCTTGGCGGCCAACCGAAATAACCGGATGGCCGCTACTACGCCAGCAATTGCCAACACTGGGGCGGCAACCTTATAGGGCAGTGGCAGCGTCATAGCGGCATAGGTGGCAATCATTGCCGCAACAATCCATAAAATGGCGTCGGCGACCTTGCGTCGATGGGATGGTTGCTCTTGTTCACTCACCGATGGCGCCTTCCTGCAAAGACTTCTGTCCGTCAATACACCAGCTTAGCTAGCTTTTCTTTACACTGGACACTATGCGCTTGGTGGTATTACTTTCTGGTTCCGGGTCCAATTTTCAGGCAGTTATTGACGCCGTGGCCACCGGAGACCTCGACCTCGATATCGTTGCAGCTGGCTCCGACGTTCACGATGCCTACGGGCTCATTCGTGCACAAGAAGCCGACATCCCGACATTTGTGGTCGATTACCAGGCGTATGACTCTCGCGGTGCATGGACTGTAGCTTTGGCAAAGACAGTAGCCGCATATCAGCCGGACGTCATATTGTCCTCGGGGCTGATGCGTATCGTAGGGGAGTCATTCATCGAGCGATTTGCCGGACGATTTATCAACACCCATCCAGCATTGCTGCCAGCCTTCCCCGGTGCCCGAGCTGTTGCCGATGCGCTCGCCGCCGGTGTTGTGGTGACCGGCACCACCCTGCACCTGGTCGATGCCGGAGTTGACACCGGGCCCATCCTCGACCAGCGGGCCGTGACCATTGCTGCAGACGATGACGAAGCACGCTTACACGAGAACATTAAACGCGCCGAACGGCAGATGTTGCTTGAGAATCTGGCCGTGTTGGCCACCGGCACCCCACCGACGGCACTGATCCGTTCGTATGCCAAACCGCGCTAGAATGACGCGGGTAGAGTTGAACCGCAAACGGTTAGCAAACACTGTATAAGGAGCACCCTGTGACCAATATGCTGGATCAAATCCCGGTAAAACGCGCGCTACTATCCGTCTATGACAAATCAGGATTAGCCGAACTGGCGCAGGGTCTCTCAAGTGCCGGAGTCGAGATTGTCTCTACCGGTTCAACTGCCGCTATGGTCCAATCTGCAGGCGTGCCCGTCACCGAGGTTTCCCAGGTTACCGGCTTCCCTGAAGTGCTGGGAGGTCGCGTCAAAACGCTGCACCCCTTCATCCACGCTGGTGTGCTCGCTGATAAAAATGTGCCCGACCACATGAATCAGCTGACCGAACATGACATTGCTCCGTTTGACCTCGTGGTGGTCAACCTCTACCCGTTTGTGGAAACTGTTACCTCAGGCGCTACCCAGCGGGAAGCCATCGAACAGATCGACATCGGCGGACCGACTATGGTTCGCGCAGCAGCTAAGAATCATGGTTCGGTGGCGATCGTCACCAACCCAGAGGCCTATCATGACATCCTCACAGCCGTGGCAAATGGCGGATTCAGCCTCGAAGATCGCCGTCGACTAGCCGTTGAAGCCTTCGCCCACACCGCGTCATATGACACTGCGGTGGCTGCCTGGATGGCCGAGAACTTCGATGACGCCGATCACCCCGCATACACCGGACACGCGCTGGAGCTGAAAGACTCACTTCGCTACGGTGAAAACCCGCACCAGCCGGCAGCGATCTACACCGCGGCCACTGCCGCTCCCGGTATTGCCCAAGCCAATCTGTTGCATGGCAAAGCGATGAGCTTCAATAACTATGTTGATGCCGACGCCGCAGTTCGTGCAGCCTATGCTTTCACCGAACCCGCGGTCTCGGTGATCAAACACGCCAACCCGTGTGGACTCGGTGTAGCCTCCAACGATGCCAACGACGCGATCGCTGACGCACACCGCAAAGCGCACGCGACCGATCCAGTGTCAGCATTTGGTGGTGTTATTGCAGCAAACCGGACCGTATCAGCGGCGATGGCCCAACAGGTCAAAGACATTTTTACCGAGGTCGTCGTTGCTCCCGGATTTAGCCCGGAAGCTCGTGAAGTTCTGTCGGCGAAGAAGAATATTCGACTGCTGGAACTCCCGGAAGGATTTGTTCCAGAAACCAAAGAATTTAAGCAGGTTTCCGGCGGCATGCTCGTCCAAGATTCTGATATCTATCAGGCAGCCGGCGATGACCCCGTGAACTGGGAACTTGCTGCCGGCCAGCCCGCCGACGAACAGACAATGCAGGATCTCGTCTTCGCTTGGCAAGCAGTACGAGCACCAAAATCAAACGCGATCTTGCTGGCGTCAAACCGGGCCGCCGTTGGCATCGGTATGGGGCAAGTCAATCGGTTGGACTCCTGCCGCCTGGCCATTGAACGTGCCAACACCTTGGGCGCGGCATCGACCGGGGCACAAGACGTTTCTGCACCGGGTGGTGCGGAAAATGTGTCTGGAGCGGGGGCGCCTGATCGCGCTACTGGTTCTGTTGCTGCGTCAGATGCGTTCTTCCCGTTTGCAGATGGACTGCAGATTCTGATTGATGCTGGGGTCCGCGCCGTGGTACAACCGGGCGGTTCGATGCGCGATAACGACGTGATCGAGGCTGCCAATGCTGCGGGGGTCACCATGTACCTCACCGGTGCCCGCCACTTCTACCACGGATAACCACCCACCGGAATAGCTAAGGGGTACGTATGTCGGATCTCAAATCAGCTGAAGCAGTATTCGCGGAGCAAGAGGAAGAACTTTGGGACCTGCTACGTTCCAAAGAATATGCGACCGCGGCTGAACTGTTGCGAGACATGCGTGTAGCAACGGTAGAACGGGTTTTGGATAGAACACCGCCGGCAATCATGCCGGTGGCCTTCCGGCTGTTGGATAAAGATGTTGCCGTCGAAGTCTTCGGCAACATGGAGCCCTCCTTGCAATCGGATTTGATTGACGGGTTGGCAGACGAGCACACCCAGGATCTGTTCTCCCAACTGCAATCCTCCACCCAGGCGCGTCTCGTCGACGAAGTACCTGCAGAGGTTGCGCAGCGACTCCTTGCCAGTCTGGGGGAAACCCAACGCAATGCGGCCGGCAAGATCCTGGGCTACCCCGAAGATTCGGTGGGACGCCGGATGGCGGCTGTACCCCAGGAGCTCACACCGAATATGTCGGCGGCAACGGCCCTGAACATTATTCGCGACGTCACCGTAGCTGAACACGAGATTGATCACTTGTCCGTGCTGCCGGTGGGGTCCACATCGCATAAAGTTCTGGGTTTGGTGCACCTACCACAGTTGGTGCGTGCTGAACCAGATGAACTGGTTGCCGATATCATGGAGCCCACCGAGACCGTCCACGCCCACGACGATGCTGAAGACGCCGCACGGACCGTGGTGCACGATCGTGTCCAGGCGTTACCCGTGGTGGACGAAGCAGACCGGCTGATCGGCATGCTGACCGTGGCAGATGCCCAACAGATTCTGGAAGAAGAAGAGTCCGAAGACACCTTCCGCTCCGGTGGTGCCGAACCACTGGGGCAACCGTATTTGTCGACCTCGGTTATGCACTTGGTCAAATCACGTGTGACCTGGTTGCTAGTGCTGGGTATCGGGGCTGTGCTGACCGTACAAGTTCTCGACTATTTTGAAGACACGTTGGCTGCCATGGTTGTTCTGACGCTCTTTGTGCCACTGCTGACCGGCACCGGTGGAAATACCGGCAACCAGGCGGCCACCACCGTGACCCGTGCGATTGCCTTGAGCCAAGTCACCACACGAGACTTCCTGCGAGTGATCTCTCGGGAGGCGCTGGTCGGTCTTACGCTTGGGTTGCTTCTGGGGACACTGGGGTTCATCGGAGCTTCGATCTTCTTCGACGTCGAACTCGGAATAGTCATCGGTGCGACGCTGGTGGTTATTTGTACCTTGGCTGCTTCCGTGGGGTCCATCATGCCACTTATTGCCTCCAAAATCGGAGTCGACCCCGCGGTCTTTTCCAACCCATTTATTTCGACCGTTGTTGATGCGCTGGGGCTGATCGTCTACTTTTTGATTGCCAAAGCTATCCTCGGCATCTAACGCCTAACTATCACCCCACCACAACGGGCATGAAAGATCGGGTGTGGGCTCGAAAGAATCCATAGGGTGGAAGACAGATTGAGAGGACGCCATGCACGAATGGAACGCGGCGATAGCCCACATCGAGAACCACCTCACTGAAGACATCACCGGCACAGAAATCGCCGGTATTGCCTACACGTCGGAATATCATTTTCGACGCATATTTGCCACGTTATCGGGAATGCCACTTTCCGAATACATTCGCAACCGCCGATTGACCGCAGCGACCGCGAAGATCGTGGCAGGCGAATCGGTCCTCGATACCGCCATCACCTACGGTTACGGGTCTGCCGATGCCTTCACCCGAGCTTTTAAGGTTTTTCACGGCATGACACCGACCCAAGCGCGCCAACCCGGTGCAGTACTGAACTCTCAATCCCAATTGAAGATTCATCTAAAGATTGAAGGGAGCACCAACGTGCCCTACCGCATCGTAGAAAAAGACGCCTTCCAACTGGTTGGTTACAGTACCCAAGTACCCGTGATCCACCTGGGTGAAAACGACGCTATTGCGCAGTTTGAGCGCAGCCTAGATCGCGATCAGGTCAAGGCGCTGAAGGAATTGTCGAATATCGAACCCGCGGGCACACTCAGCGCCACGGAATATCTCGACGATGACACCCAAGCGCTTTACTGGCATGCGGTCGCAACGACCGCGACCCCGCCCGAGGACACCGAGGTACGGCATGTTCCGGCAGGGCAGTGGGTGGTCTTTTCAACCGAAGGGAAAGTTCCTGAGGCGTTTCAACAGCTCTGGGCCACAGCAGCCACGGAATGGTTCCCAGCAAACCCCTACGAATGGGCGCCAGGCCCACAGCTGCTAGCAGCCAAACTCAATGCAACCGGCGATCAGGGCACAGCTGAACTCTGGATTCCCATCACCCCGAAGTGACGTGGGACGCATCTTGAACACGCTAAGTCAAGGTTTTCCACGAAACTCAAACGCAGGCGGCTTAACCCCAGCCCAAAAACCGCAAATCTGTCTTGGGGCGCTTCAAGGTGCGTTAGATTGGATGAGGAATTGTGAGGTGCCCTGCACCCAATAGGGCGCTTGAATCATGAGGAGATAATTCATCTATGTCAAAGATTATTTACACCTACACCGACGAAGCACCAATGTTGGCAACTGCATCCTTTTTGCCAATCGTTCGCGCATTTGCTTCCAAAGCCGGTGTAGAACTGGAAACACGGGATATCTCCCTTGCCGGCCGTATCCTGGCCGCTTTTAACGACGTGTTGCCAGAAGATCAGCAGGTCAACGATTCACTGGCAGAACTTGGTGAACTTGTTAAAGAAGAAGACGCAAACATTATCAAGCTGCCGAATATCTCGGCGTCAGTGCCACAGCTTGTCGCAGCCGTCAAAGAGCTCCAGGCTGCAGGTTTTGATCTGCCAGAATTCCCCTATGAAGTCACCACCGACGAAGAACGTGACATCCGGGAGCGCTATTCCACAGCTATGGGGTCCGCCGTAAACCCCGTGTTGCGCGAAGGAAACTCTGACCGTCGCGCCCCACGTGCAGTCAAACAGTTCGCTAAGAACAACCCACACTCCATGGGCGAATGGTCCAAGAACTCGAAAACCAACGTGGCCACTATGGGCAACGATGACTTCTTCTCCAACGAGCAGTCAGTCACCATCGGTCAGAACGACACCCTGACTATTCGTCACACTGATGCCAATGGCAACGTCACAGTCCTCAAAGAGGGCCTGAAGGTTCTCAAAGACGAAATCGTTGACTCCACGTTTATGTCCGCCAAAGCCCTCGACGCGTTTCTGGCGGAACAGATCAAACGCGCCAAGGATGAAGGCGTGCTCTTCTCTGCACACCTGAAGGCCACCATGATGAAGGTCTCGGATCCGGTATTATTTGGCCACATCGTCAAAGCATACTTCCCAGAAGTCTTCCGGAAATTCGGACCACAGCTACAAGAAGCCGGACTTTCGGCAAACAACGGTCTGGCTGGCATTGAAGCAGGCCTCAGCGACTTGAACACTGACATCGCCGAAGGCGTTCGCAACGAAATCGTGGACGCTTATAACAACGGCCCAGACCTGGCCATGGTGAACTCACACCGCGGCATCACCAACCTCCATGTCCCATCCGACGTGATCGTTGACGCGTCCATGCCAGCCATGATTCGCTCCGGCGGCAAGATGTGGAATAAGAATGACGAAACACAGGACACGCTGGCGGTTATTCCAGACTCCTCCTACGCCGGTGTTTTCCAGGTAGTCATCGAAGACTGCCGCGTAAACGGCGCATTCGACCCAACTACCATGGGCACTGTGCCAAACGTTGGACTCATGGCGCAGAAGGCCGAAGAATACGGCTCCCATGATAAAACCTTTGTCATGGAGGCAGACGGCACCATGGAGGTTGTGGACTCCTCAGACAACGTGTTGCTGAGCCACCAGGTTGAAACCGGTGACATCTGGCGCGCGATTCAGACCAAAGATGTTCCCGTCCGTGACTGGGTCAAACTGGCCGTTACTCGTGCTCGTGCAACGCAGACCCCGGCGATCTTCTGGTTGGATGCCGAACGTGCACACGATGCACAGCTGATCGAAAAGGTAAAAACGTACCTTGCCGATCACGATACCGATGGTCTTGAAATCAAGATTATGGCCCCAGAACGTGCAACCCAGTACACCGTCGACCGTCTGCGCAAGGGCGAAGACACCATCTCGGTGACCGGTAACGTCTTGCGTGACTACCTGACCGACCTCTTCCCGATCCTCGAACTGGGAACCTCGGCCAAAATGTTGTCGATCGTTCCGTTGCTCAACGGTGGCGGACTCTTTGAAACCGGCGCTGGCGGTTCCGCACCAAAACACGTCGAACAGTTACTTGAAGAAAACCACTTGCGCTGGGATTCGCTGGGCGAGTTCCTGGCACTGGCTGTTTCCTTTGAACACCTAGCAACAGCTACCGACAACTCCCGAGCACAGGTCTTGGCCGATGCACTCGATGCTGGCACAGGGCTCTACCTTGAAGAAGGTCGCTCACCGTCACGTAAAGTCGGGGAACTCGATAACCGTGGTTCGCACTTCTATGTGGCGCTGTACTGGTCCGAAGCGCTGGCAGCACAGACTGAAGACGCCGATCTGGCTGCAGCGATCAAACCAGTTGCTGAAGAACTGCGCGCCAATGAAGAAGCCATCGTCAAAGAACTCAATGAAGTTCAGGGCAAGGAAGTTTCCATCAACGGTTACTACTACCCAAATAACGACATGACTTCCGAAGTCATGCGTCCATCAGCGACCCTGAACCGCATCATCAATACCTTGGCTTCCTAAGTCCAACAACACAGCGTGCTGCTGTGAGACGCACTTCGCCCCGCTATCACCAGAATCTCAGTGGTAGCGGGGCGAAGCTGTTAAGCGTTCTTCACCAGCAGGCTCGTTTAGTGCTCAGTAGGAAAAACCCCAGTTATTGAAGTAGCAGCCTTTTCGCCGATGAGCACAGCCGGTGCATTCGTGTTCCCGGTTGTGACTCGGGGCATGATACTGGCGTCTGCTACCCGCAGGCCTGCTACGCCGTGGACTCTGAAACTTGTAGGATCCACAACTGCTTGCGGCCCAGTGCCCATCGCGCAAGTCCCCACTTGGTGATGGTAGGTTGTGGTGGTTGCACGGATATAACTCTCCAAAGCCTCGTCAGAATCATCTACCTCTGCTCCAGGAAATAGCTCGGTACTTTCCCACACTGCAAGAGCCGGTTGGGCAGCGATTGATCTACACTGACGCAGAGAAAATTTCATAGCCTCCAGATCTTCTTGCTCGTTGTAGGCACCAATATCAATTTTTACTGGGTCATCAGGCTTTGGACCAGACAGGGTAACAGAACCGCGTGAAGCAGGCCGGACAATGCCAGCAAGCAAGGAAAACGCCGATTCAGGACCAGACATCGGGATGCTGGCGGTGTCGGTGTACATCGGAACCGAGAAGAAGATGGGCTGGGTATCTGGCAGTGACAGCTCAGGCGTCGACTTGGCCCAGTAATGTACTTGAGCGGCGGCTTCTTCTGGCGGGGGCAGCGGCTTTTTCGTCGTACAAATGACAGGGGCCAGCAGATGGTCGTGCAAGTTCTGACCAACGCCCGGCAAATCCAACGCTACCTCGACTCCTACAGTTTTTAGGTGTCCTGCTGGACCGATACCTGAGCGCAAAAGAAGCTCAGGGGAACCGATGGCGCCGGCTGTCAGGACGACTTCTTCAGCCTCAATCGTAAAAGTCTCGCCCGCCCTGGTGAACTCTGCGCCAGTGACAACATTATTTTGTATCAGCAGCCTGCGAGCTTGGACGCCAGTGATGAGCGTTAGGTTTTTATGACTTGCAATAGGTTTGAGGTAGGCGCGCCATGTGTTGAAGCGCTTGTGGTCACGGATGTTTAGTTGCATCCAGCCGACGCCTTCTACCGACCCGGAATTGTAATCCGGGTTTTCTGCGATTCCTTCTTCCACGGTGGCGTCGTACATTGCTTGCTGGATCGGATGGTGCGGGTAGTCAGTAGTCACATCAAGCAGACCCTCGTGTCCGCGGACCTCCGGGTCGCCGTCGAGGTAGGTTTCAATAGCTTTGAAATAGGGCAAGACTTCATTCCAAGACCAACCAGGACAGCCGTTGTCCGCCCATGCATCATAATCTGAACTATCACCGCGCACCCAAATGGTGGCGTTCAAAGCATGGGAGCCGCCCATGACTTTGCCGCGTGGAATATGTATACGACGCCCAGCCAAACCAGGTTGGGGTTCAGTGTAATAGTTCCAATCCTGCTCAGAGCCCCAGAGAAAACCAAGCCGTGAGACATCATCAATATCTGGATTGATATCTTGGTCGCCAGCTTCCACCAGGGTCACTCGGTGACCCGCATCCAACAGTCGTCGAGTCAAAACTGATCCAGCAGAGCCAGCTCCGATGACCAAGAATTCGGTGGAATGTTTTATAGTATCGCTGGAGACGGTCTCAGTAGCGGTATGTTCTGTTGTCATTCAAATCTCCTACGGCAGTTCTCAATATGGCAGGTGTTTTGTGCTTTGCACCAGGCACCAGGCACCAGGCACCAGGCAGCTGTGCGCGCACCTTAAGAAAGTGTGACATACGTTATGACGTGTGTCTTTGGAGGATCGTGCACCAAACTTGCAGTTTTGCGTAGTGCTCAGCCCTGCCGAAAATATTCGGATGAAAACAAACGCCCCGTTCCGGAAAGTAAACCGGAACGGGGCGATAAGCGATGCGACGTGCTAGACCAGGCCGCTTGTCATCATGTCCTCCAGAGACTGCTGGCTCAGCAAGTACGGCGGTACTTCCAACACCGTGTAGGCGCCAACATTGCCTTGGTCTTTCAACCCTGCAGCCGCACGTCCAAATGCGACCATAGCTGCGGCCGTAAAGTTCGGATTGGAATCCAGCGCCAAACTGAACTCCACTTTCGCATTATGGCCCTGCAGGTTACCGGTCGTGATGACGTAACCACCGTGGGGTGCCCCCTGATGATCGCGCTCGAACTCCTCATCAGATACGAAATGCACGGTTGTGTCATAGGGTTCGAAGTAGTCTGGCATCGTCACGATCTCTTCGCGGATACGATCCTGCTCGGCCTCATCGGCAACGATATACACGATGCGTTCGTGCGACGTCGTCTTCGAAAGGCCCTGCCCCTCACTCGCACGAGCTTGATCGATCGCCGACTGCGCAGGAATCGTGTACTGCACACCGCGCTGGACACCAGCAACCTGGCGAACAGCATCAGAGTGGCCCTGTGACAAACCTTTACCCCAGAAGGTGTTCTGTACCGGGGCGGGGAATAAGGAGAGTCCCAGTACACGGTTCATAGAAAATAGACCGGGATCCCATCCGGTGCACACAACCGAAACATTGTCGTTGGCGCGCGCGACCTTATCCATGGCCGCGTAATGGGTAGCCACCTTAGAGTGATTGTCATAGGTATCAACGGTGGTGAAGTGCTCGGCAAAGCTTGTGGCTTGTTCCGGGATATCCGTGGCCGAACCGATGCACAAGAATAATACGTCAATGTCATCCTTGTACTGATGGGCATCGGCTACTGGATAGACGGCGGCGTCGGTATCAAGTGTTGCACGGCGTGAGAAAATACCGAATAATTCGAAATCATCAAGGGCGTTGATCAGGTATTCAACGGCCTTGCCGAGGTTGCCGTAGCCTACAATTCCAGCTTTGATGGTCATGCGTTCTCCTAGTGAAATCTTGGTTGTTGAGCGTTGAGGGCGGTGAGTAGAAAAGCATAATCCCAGGCGCGGTCCTCCCAGGCACGGTAACGGCCCGAGGCGCCGCCGTGGCCACCTTCCATCTCGGTTTTTAATACGATGGGTGAACCGCCTTGTTCCAGTGGGGTCTGTTGATCCGAGGTCACCGTTTCGCGCAACTGCTGCACCCACTTGGCTGGCTCGACGTACAGCACCCGCGTGTCATGCAACGATGTGACAGCTGCAATAGCCGGATAGTTCGCCTGGGCCACGTTATGGTACGGCGTGTAATCGAGCATGTAGTTAAACACTGTCTCGTCCTCGATCGGGTTACCCCACTCTTCCCATTCCAATGCGGTGAGCGGAAGGTCTGGGTCAAGAATCGAAGTCAACGCATCCACGAATGGCACCTGAGCAACACAGACTCGATAGAGTTCGGGCGCCAGATTGAGCACGCCGCCCATCAGCAGACCGCCTGCGGACCCGCCCATGGCTGCGATTCTATCGGGATGTACCCATCCGGAAGCCGCAACGAATCTGGTGGCATCCACAAAATCGGTGAAGGAATTCTTTTTGGCAAGTTTCTTGCCGTCTTCATACCAACCACGCCCCAATTCGCCGCCTCCTCGCACATGGGCGACTACAAAGACGACGCCGCGATCTAGTAATGACAGCCGTGCGACCCCAAATCCTGGGTCCATTGATGCTTCGTAAGAACCGTAACCATACATCAGCGCAGGATTGTCACCATCCCACTCGATGTCTTTGTGGCGTATGACCGTCAAGGGGATGGCGACACGGCGATCCGTAGATTCGGCCGGAGCCCACCAGCGTTCCACCAAATAGTTTTCCGGATTGTAGCCGGGAACCTCGGTTTGTCTGCGCAGTGTAGAAGAGTTGCTGACTGGATTGTAGTCCAGGATTTGGGCAGGGGTAATCCAGGAAGTGTATGCCAATCGAATATACGGCGAATCATAATGCTGGCCCAGCGGAAACGCTGAGTACAGTTCCTCGGAAAACGCTGGCTCAACAGTTTTAGCCTGATCCGGTGTGCCGATGCCTTCTAACGGCAGTACCCACATGCGCGGGGTGGTCTCGGCACGCACCGCGGCAAACAGGTAGTCGCGCGTGACCCCGACGCCGTCGAGCTTGATTGTAGGGGAGTGGGCGAAGACGGTTTGCCAGGCTGAGCGGTCATGTATCGCTGTGGCATCCACGACGGCGACTTCGTTATTTGGTAGTGGTGTACCATCGGCTGCACGGTTGTGGGTGATCAGGTATTGGTCACCGATCGGCAGGACATCGTGGAGCGACTCCACATCGCGGCTAATCAGCAGTTCCAAGGATGCTGCAGGATCTGTTAGATCCATGACGTGGGTTTCGGTAATCTCGGAGTTGCCAAGTTCCAAAATCAGTTTGGTCTTATCGGGGCTCACACCGAATCCGCTCCACATCTGCGGGTCGGATTCTTCATTGAGAACCACGTCGTTAGCTACCGGCGTGTTAATGCGGTGGGATTTTAGGCGGTAGGGACGCCATGCAGCGTCGGGTTCCATATAGAAGAGACGTTCCCCCGCGGGGTCGAACGCTAAACCGTAAGACAGCCCTGAAATTTCATCGGGTAATTGCTCACCGGTCGTCAGGTCCCGCAACCGTAGCGTAAAGCGTTCATCGCCGGTTTCATCGACGAGGTAAGCCAGCAGGTTGCCGTCGGGGGAGACCGTCATGGAACCCAGCGAAAAGAAAGCGACTTTTTCGGCCTCAACATTGCCGTCTAGCAGCACCTGTTCGCCGTCTAAAACCACACCCGGTTGAATCTGGGGTGGCTCCCACGAATCGTTTTCTACCGGTACACGACAGTGCACGGCATATTGGGCGCCTTCGGCGATGCGGGTGAAGTACCACCAGTTTTCGACACGCGATGGCACCGACATGTCGGTCTCTACGGTGTGGGACTTGATCTCGGAAAAGATCGAGTCGCGCAGCGGTTGCTGATCGGCAGTGACCGCATCGGTGTGGGTATTCTCTGCTTGCAGATGCGCAATTGTTTCGGGATCGTCAGGATCTTTGAGCCAATCCCAGTTGTCTACCAGTTCAACGCCGTGATAGGTGGCGGATACTGGTTTCGGACGGGCTTTCGGAGGGGTAAAAGTCATAGTCTCCACTATAGGTACTTAGATGCCCACGAGGTTTTCGAATACGCCCATTCCGAAAAATAACACAAAGGCGGCAGCCACAACCCACAACAGCGGATGCACTTCGCGAACGCGACCCTGGCCGGTGCGGATGATGGCATAGGCCAGGATCCCGGCGCCAATACCATTGACAATCGAATAGGTGAAGGGCATCAATGCGAACGTGAGGAACGCCGGCAGGGAAGCCCCCATATCCGACCAGTCGATTTGGGAGACCTGTGAGACCATCATGAAACCAACGACGACCAGCGCCGGAGCAACGGCTTCGAAGGGCACCAGATAGATCAGCGGGGTCAAGAACATAGCGGCCAAAAACAGGAGGCCTGTGACTACAGATGCGAATCCGGTTCGAGCGCCTTCGCCGATGCCGGTGCCGGATTCCACAAAAATCTGTGTTGATGACGCGGAGCCAGCACCACCGGCCGTAACGCCCAGTGCATCCACCAGTAGGACGCGATCCAAACGAGGAATGGTTCCGTCCTTATCCACGTTGCCCGCCTCGCGTGCCAAACCAACCGAAGTGCCCATCGCATCGAAGAAGACCGACAGCAAAATGGCGAAAACCAACAGTGCGGCGGCAATGGACCCGATCGACGAGAACGCGCCAAAGGAGAAGTTGCCCAGCAAGCTTAGATCCGGGACCGTCCAGTCCGGCATCGATGGTGCAACGAGGCTCCAACCTTCTGGATTCACGTTGCCCTGGTCATCCACCGAGGGCCCGATGTTGAACACGGCTTCAAGAATATTCGCCAGGATGGTGGCCCCGACGATGCCGATCAGAATGGCCCCGGGCACCCTGCGCACCACCAAGATGGCTGTTAAGAAGAACCCGATGATGAACACCAGGATGGGCCAGCCGGACAGCTCGCCGTCAATACCTAGTCCCATGGGAACCGTGGTGCCAGCGGCATCAGGCAGCCGCCGGACGAAACCTGCATTGACCAAACCGATAAGAGCAATGAAGAACCCGATGCCGACGACGATGCCGGTTTTGATGCTTTCGGGTACCGCCCGGAAGACTGCTTCGCGAAAACCCGTGAGGACAAGTAGAACCATCACCACGCCGGCGATGACCACCAATCCCATCGCTTCAGGCCAGGTGAGATCCGGGGTCGTTGCGATTGTGATGGCCAGCAGCGCATTGACGCCGAGACCGGCGGCTAAGCCGAAGGGATGATTGGCCCACAAACCCATGAGTATGGTGATAACCGCGGCGATCAGCGCGGTCGAGGCTGCGACCGCTGAGATACCAAGGGTGTCACCGGCGGTGTCTTGGCCCGAGAGGACGAGCGGGTTGAGCACGATGATGTAGCTCATCGCTAAGAAGGTGGCGAGACCACCACGCAGTTCGGCACCCAGGCTTGAACCGCGTTGGGAAATTTTGAAGAACTTGTCGAATGTATTCTTGGGCTCGACGTCCCGGTGATTTAGTGTGCGCAGCGAAGACATGGGAATATCCTAGAACGAATATCCGGTCAGCGGTTAACGGAAGTCGGAGACCATTTCGTCGGGGGCCTCACGGCCGGCTTCCCACCGAAAGAAACTTGCCAGCACACCAAAGACCAGGCTTGCCGAACCGCCAATGAGCAGAGCACCGAACAGGAACCAGCGGGCAGAGGGCACAAAACCGTCCAGATTGTTCGGTAAACTTTCGCTGCCTCCGGAGAAGAAGACTACGGCGATGGCGCCGCCGAGTCCTATAAAGGCCATGAGCCACAACACAATCTCTGGCATGGAAGCGTATTGCGCTCTGGAGCGAGGCGAAATCACATTCCACTGGCGTGATACACGGTAAATGATGAACCCACCGATCAAAGCCCATAACCCTACTACCAGGTAAGCGGCAATGATATCGGCGGGGCGATGCCAACCATCCAAAAAGGTGGCCACCCCGATGACCGTTGCAAAGATCGCACCGAAGAACGCGACGGTTGAACGCCAGCGCGGGGCGACCAATAAGAACACGGCTACAAATGCGGCGGTCGCAAATGTGGCGTGGCCAGAAGGCAGTGAGTTGCCGGTGTAGTACGGCACACCGTTGGGGAAATCAGGACGCTCCAAGATGACCTTGAGTACCTGGGTTGTCAGGTTGGCTGCTCCAAAAGTCAGCGCAACGATCAGGGAGGCCGCCCAGCGTCGTCGCCACAGTGTCAGCACCAAGAAACCGATTGCCGCCAGGGTAGCCACCACAATGGGTAAATCTGCTAGCAGGCTCACCGATGCTTCGTGTAATGACTGTAGGCGTGCCGTGGCCGACGCCAGTGCGGCGTGGTCGAGCACTTGGCCTCGCGAAGACAACACAAAATGGTGAAATGTTACCCACAGGCAAGCCGTGAGAGCTAGCAGGAGTACTACCCACGCCCAGATACGGGAACCGGGCGCACGAAGTAGCCGACGGGCATGCCGGGGTTCCGGAAGGTTATCCTCCGGAAGATACGCAGAATCGGGTTGCATCATTGAGGCCTAGACTAATTACATGGTCGACAACTCACACATCTTACCGCTAAATGCTGACGTTGGACTGGAAGAACTAACAGCGAACGCTGTAGCAATTGGCCTCCCCATGAACACCAAGTTTCGCAACACGACCCTACGGGAAGTCATGCTTGTCAAAGGACCGCAGGGTTGGGCGGAATTTTCCCCATTTCCGGAATACGGCCCCGAGGAATCGGCCGCCTGGTTATCGGCTGCCATTGAAGCCGGGTGGCACGGCTGGCCCGAACCGCTACGTCAACACGTGCGCGTCAATGCCACCGTGCCGGCGGTGGCTGTTGAGGATGTCGAGGCGGTGCTTGCACGGTTTGGCCGGGTGTCCGCGGTCAAGGTCAAAGTCGCTGATCCTGATGTCGCCACCGATATCGCACGCGTTAAACGGGTCCACGAGCTGCTCCCAGATGCAGCTATTCGAATTGATGCCAATGCTGGATATACCCATCAGCAGGCTCTTGAAGTCATTACTGCACTGGATTTTCTGACCTACGCCGAACAGCCGGTTGCCGGTATCCAACCGTTGGCAGAACTCCGGGCCGATCTGCGAGCTGCTGGCAGTAGCGTCTTGATCGCCGCTGATGAAGCCGTTCGCAAAGCCACCGACCCCCTGGCGGTTGCCCAAGCTCAGGCCGCAGATTTGATCGTTGTCAAAGTGCAACCGCTGGGCGGGGTACGGCGTGCGTTATCTATCGTTGAAGCATCTGGCCTCGATGCTGTCGTTTCCTCTGCGTTGGATTCATCCGTGGGGATCGCAGCAGGAGTGGCACTTGCCGCCTCGCTGCCAAAACTGGACCACGCCTGCGGATTGGCCACCGCCGCCCTGTTCACCACCGAACCGGCCAACCCGGCATTTGCCGTCGATGGGTCCCTTGCCGTGGGCCCGGCACCAGAACCAGATCCTGCGATGATTCAGCGACTGAAACTACCCGCCCAGCGCCAAGCATGGTGGCAAACCCGACTCGCCCAGACCCACAGCGTGTTAGCAGCTAGGGCGTAAGATGGACCGCATGGATTCCATGAATACCGCACGAGCCGCAGTGACCGCCCTTCGCGATTCCGGGGTACAGCACGTCGTCATCGGTCCCGGCTCACGATCAGCACCTCTGGTATATGCTCTGGCTGAAGTGGCAGATCACAAACGCTTGCATCTGCATGTGCGGATTGATGAACGCTCTGCTGCGTTCACCGCGCTGGGCATTTCGCTGGCGTCAGGCCGCCCCGCCGCAGTTGTGACAACCTCAGGAACGGCGACCGGAAATCTCATGCCGGCAATGATGGAAGCCGCCCACGCAGATATTCGCCTCGTTGCGGTCACCGCCGACCGACCCACAGAAGTCCAAGCCACCGGGGCAAATCAAACGACCGATCAGCGGGACTTATTCGGCGTCCACGCCCGTACCTCAATCACAATCACCGGCGAATCCGCCAACTTCGCCAAAACCCACGCTGCCGTCATGGGCGCGCTCGCCGTCGGGGCTGGCACCGCAGATTCCCCGACCGGGCCGGTCCATATCAATGCACGATTCCGTGAACCACTGATTCCAAAACCCGATGACATCACGGTGAGCACAGAAGCCGAAACCGGTGTGCTACCGGTGATCGCTGCTTCACAATCCCAGCCGCGTTTCACAAGCGACCAACGTTGGAGTAATCGAGGCCACTCATTTCAGGACGAACTCGTAGATGCCACCAACTTACGCGAACGTCACACGGTTGTCGTCGCTGGCCACGGCGCTGGCCCGGTGGCGCATGATTTTGCACTGGCCCTGGGGCTCCCGCTTTTTGCTGAGCCCTCCTCCAATGCCAGATTCTCGCGCAACGCGATCGCCGCCTACCCGTATCTACTTGGCCCAGATGGTGGGCTGGGTGAATCGGCGCATCGCTTAGGCGGACATATTCGTCGGATTGTGCTGTTTGGCCGGGCCACGTTATCCCGGCAGTTGCAAGCGTTGTTAAAGCGTGACGACGTTAAAGCAGCGCTGTACCACCCCGAACCCGTTGGGTGGTTTACCCCAGGCACACGGAGAGAACAGCTCATCAACGAGTTACAAGAGCTTGCCGAGTTCGCCGGCAGTGGTCCTCCCGGGTGGTTGGCTTCCTGGCAGTCAGCAGCGCAACGGGCACAGCGGGCTCTGGAACAAGCCTTGACACACCGTCAGCAAATCGTGGGCAAACCAGGTGCCATGCGCACTGCCCAGTTAGTTTCGGCCACTGCGTTGGGTCAATTGGTGCTCGGCTCATCGTCAGTCATACGTGACGTTGATTTATCGTGGCGTCCACCGGCTGAGCCCACGTCCACCGTTTTTGCCCACCGCGGCTTGGCCGGTATCGATGGGACTGTCTCTACTGCATCGGGCATTAGCCTTGCCACCGGTGAACGCACCACACTTATGGTGGGCGACCTGACCTTCCTCTACGACACCAATGGTTTACTCATCGGCCCGACCGAGCAGGAGCCTAACCTCGATATCGTGGTCATCAACGACTCCGGTGGCGCCATCTTCCACGGACTGGAACACGGTGAGGTCGCCGAAAGGCCCGGCATGTCGTCGGTCGT
>DXCT01000105.1 GCA_019115865.1 Candidatus Yaniella excrementavium
ATTGCCCGGTGTGTGGCTTTTGCCTTCACCCCGGCGGCCGCATGGATCAATGGAACCGACCTTCGCGCTGATGGTGGATTGACCGCCTATCGTGAAACAGCAGCGATGCGAGCAGCCCAAGCAGCTCCCGCCCAGGCATAAACACATTCTCACCAAGCCAAATCATCCCGGAAGCAAACCGGCCGCCGAGATGTACTCAGCGGCCGGTTGTGTAACGAGGGCTTCTATGCGTCGAGGCGCTGACGTTTCGAAGAGATCTGGCCGGTGTTGAAACCCGCCAGATTCAAGCCGCCGTGGAAGCGGGCGTGCTCAATTTTGACACACCGGTCCATGACAACGGTCATGCCGAGCTCTTCTGCCACCTCGGCTGCTTCATCCGACCAGATACCCAACTGCAGCCAAAAGTATTTGGCGCCGATTTCAGCGGCCTCTTTGGCAATCTCAGGAGTGTCTTCGGCGCGACGGAACACATCAACCATATCGATGTGCACTGGAATATCCTTCAGCGAAGCGTATACCGGGTGACCGAGAATTTCGCCACCCTTTTCGGCCAAGATCGGGTTGACGAAGTACACATCATACGTCGACGACGACAGCAGATACGTCGACACAAAATATGAGGCACGCTTGAGCTTATCGGACGCACCAACAATGGCAATGGTTTTGACATCTTGCAGGATGTTCAAGCGCTCGATAGCGCCTGGGCCAACCCACTTACGTTCAGATACGGCAGTCATTGATTCTCCTTAGGCGTCTTTCATTGTTGCGGTCAGCGCCTGGTCGAGGTCCCAAATAATGTCGTCGACATCTTCGATACCAACTGAGATGCGGACCAGATCATCGGGGATACCTGCGGCAGCCAGCTGGTCTTCGGAAAGCTGTTGGTGGGTGGTGGAACCTGGATGCAGCATCAAGGTCTTGGCATCACCAACATTTGCCAGGTGTGAAGCCAACTGTAGGTTCGTCATGAACTCAGCGGAAGCCTTCCGTCCGCCCTTTACTCCGAAGCTGAATACCGAACCCACACCCAGTGGCAGTAGGGCTTTACCGCGCTCGTAGTACGGGTTGTCCTCAAGCCCAGCAAAGTTCACGTAGGCAATGCGGTCGTCTTCGGTAAGCCATTTGGCGACCTTATAGGCGTTGGTGAGATGCTCATCCATGCGCTGCGGCAGTGTCTCCACACCGATCATCAGCTGAAAGGCAGCCTGTGCAGATAACGTCGGCCCAAAATCACGCAACTGCTCATTACGCAGCTTGGTGAGGAAGCCGAATTCACCGAAGTTGCCGTACCACGACAGATTGTTATAGGACGGGACCGGTTCGGTCATCAGCGGGAAGTTGCCGTTATCCCAAGGGAACTTGCCGGACTCTACAACCACACCGCCCATCGTGGTGCCGTGGCCGCCCAAGAACTTGGTGGCCGAGTGGATCACAATGTCAGCGCCGTGTTCTAGCGGGCGGATCAGATACGGCGGGGTCAACGTAGCGTCAACAATCAACGGGATGCCGTTGTCTGCGGCAAGCTTGCCGAGGCCTTCAAGGTCAGCGATCACACCCGACGGGTTCGCCACGATCTCCGTGTAGATGGCCTTGGTATTTGGCTGGATGGCCGCTTGAAATGCTTCAACCTCGGTGGAATCCACGAACGTGGTGTCCACACCAAAACGACGCAGTGAAACATCCAGTTGAGTGACCGTGCCACCGTAGAGTTTCGATGACGCTACGAGGTGGTCCCCAGAACCGGCCAGCGCTGCGATAGTTATAAACTCTGCGGCCTGCCCGGAAGCAGTGGCAACCGCACCAATACCACCCTCGAGCGACGCGATGCGTTCTTCAAATGCAGCAACGGTGGGGTTTGAGATACGGGAATAGATGTTGCCGTACTTCTGCAGAGCAAAAAGATCCGCTGCATCCTGCTGTGTTTCAAACACATACGACGTCGTCTGATAAATCGGTACGGCGCGTGAACCGTGAACAGCGTCAGGTACGGCACCGGCGTGGAGTGCACGTGTGCGGAACCCAAATTCGTGATCTGCCATAACATCCTTTCTAAGAATTCGTCATGTGCCAGCATACCCGGCAGCACTCAGCGGGGATCCATGTGAGCCAATTAGAGTAATGGTTGATGACCGAACGCGAATCCTCTAACCACCAAACGTCCCGGCGCCAGCCCACCAGCTCAGAAAATCCTCCGCAGACGCAGAGCAGCAATTTTTGGACGACGGGTAAAGGCGTGCTCACCATCGTGGCCATTGCTTTGGGGATCACCGCGGTCGTCATGACGTTTATCTTGTCCACGCTGGATGACGACACAGAGTTCGGTCAAGATGCCGTCTATTTAGACGTGCCCACTGATTCGGTGTGTGATCTCGGTGGGGTAGCCCACTCAGGAACAATCGGAGACACTCCGCAGGCCGATTGGGTCGAATACGGTGGTGCCTGGTTGCCAACCTCTGACCAGTACGGTCCTGGAGAACTGGAATCCGCCGGAGCATTCAACTGTTTTGAACATTCGCCGCGCGGTATGCTGTTTGCTGCTTCCGCCTATACGGGCCAGTTGACCAACCCTGACTATTGGGAAGATGACTTGGACTTTTTCGCTGGTGAGCATGCTGGAGCGCACCAAGCTGAGGCCGAAGAACTCTTCGCTACGGTATTCACTGAGGCAGATTCAGCACTGGGCGGGTTCCGACTGGTGAACTACGACGCCGACACTGCACAAATCGATATGGCGGTTACGTCATTTGATGGTGCAGAAACATCAAGGACCTCCGTACTCCTCGATATGGTCTGGGTCGATGGCGACTGGTATATTGACGCATCCGACGAAGACGTTGGGTTCACCTTGGAACCACTAACGGACCTGATCGGGTACCAGAATTGGTCGGCATAACCGGATAGAATCGCGCTATGGCGTATCAGCGAAGCATTCCTCGAGCCCTCAGCGTCACTGCTGCTGCAACACTGACCGTCGTCCTTGCCGGGTGTTCAGACACCCCCATCCCACACCAAGAGTTTGTGTCGCGCCCCGACTTGAAACCACCGGAATTCAACGTGACTCGCAGCGATGCTTGGGACGCGGATGCCGCAGCTGATGACGAGTATATTTTTCTCACCCCCAACTTCGATACGGACACGCCTGCCAGTGCGGCCATGATTGTCGATGCCAATGGCGAAGTCGTGTGGATGGATCCCTCTGGACAACACGA
>DXCT01000012.1 GCA_019115865.1 Candidatus Yaniella excrementavium
ACAGTCCCGCAACATAGAAAGGTTCTCGCACCCGCAGCACGCTGGTAATTGGGTCGAGAACAGTTACAACCAAAGTTTACCAAAATCACAGTGCGGGCGGCAGATTGCGAAGCACCCTCGTCATCCTGGCCTATCAACCAACGATTCAGCGCCCCCATGTGGACCGCAGCAGTGTCGATACCCACATTGTTCGCCACAACACCGCACTATGTGCTCGGCCCCGCAAATTTCTGTGACAGAAAACATGAGGTAACCCCACCTGCGCGACGAACCAAGAATTCTTGCTCGCCGACCAAGCACAAGTGCACCCTGGCGCAGATGGCAGATGTTCAAGCCACGCCTCCAGACCACGACCCGCCACGCACAACCGCAGTGACTCGCGCCACGTTTCGCTCACTCTTGCCGTCCACCAGGTCCCTTCAAACTGAGATCGCGCTGCACGACTGCATAGCTTCGTATATGATTTCTCCCAGCTTCACTATCGCTGTGCAATAGCTCACCACACAGCGTGCGGCACCACATTTTTATACTCTCAATCGGTGTCCCACGAAGACCTCGAGCATAAAGGAACTCATCATGGAAAAACTGATTCGCGGTATAGCCCGTATGCTTGCCGTGCTTTCAGCGGTTGCCATCGTGATAATGGTCATTGCGATCGCAGTTGACGTCTTCGTACGCAACGCCACCGGCGCTTCATTGCCCGGCATGATCGAAATTGCCGAAACTGCGATGGTCACGGCCGTAGCCTTCGGGCTGGCCTGGGCTGGCGTCAACGGCGAACACGTCGCCGTCACCCTCCTCACCGACCGCTTTAGCGCTAAATGGGCGAAGATCACCAATATTTTTGTTTGGGCACTCGTTGTCTTCTATACGGCATGGTTGTCCTACGCCAATGTCCTGAACGCCATCCAGTCCACCCAAGCAGGCGAAATCCGCTTCGGGCTGGTCCAGTGGCCAATGTATCCGATGCGTTGGGTACTGACACTTGGCTTCATCTCATTGCTGCTGGTGGCACTGGTCAATCTCTACCGCTGCCTTACCAACAAAGAGCCCATGGGTTTCTCTGACGAAGTCGAAGCAGCCCTGGCCGATGAGGCCATGCCTGACAGCGTAGAGAGCCCCACCGCAGAAACTGTCGAAGGAGGACGAAAATCATGACCGTTGGTAGTGTCATCGCTATTGTTCTGGTACTGATGCTCGTCCTGCTCTTATTGCGGGTACCCGTTGCAGTATCACTGGGTCTCTCCGGCGCCCTTGGTTTAGTTGCCCTACGCGGCATCAACCACACCACGCTAGAGCTAGGAGCCGTACCGTTTTCTGAAACGGCAACCTTTTCGCTGACCATCATTCCGATGTTCATTTTGATGGGTATGTTTGCGGTCCGAGCAAACGTAGCCGACTACGTCTTCAAAATTGCCGACCGCGTCTTGGGTAGTTTCCCGGGCGGGCTCGGCATTGCTACCGTTGCCGCTTCAGCAGGTTTCTCTGCTGTGTCTGGCTCTTCTATCGGTACGGCTGCCACGATGGCACGTCTATCGGTCAAAGAAATGCGCGCGGCGGGATATCCTGCTTCCATGGCCACGGCCTTGGTAGCGGTTGCCGGCACCCTGGGGTCCATGATCCCGCCATCCACCTTCCTGGTGCTGTATGCCATCTTGGCGCAGGTCTCAGTGGCCGAGATGCTGGCGGCAGGCATCATCCCCGGCGCACTGTCTGCTATTGCCTATGCACTGTGGATCATGTTTGCTGGCTGGCGCATGAACCGACAAGGCAAAGTTGTCGATGCCGATAACGTCAAAGACGCGTTGGACCAGGCAACAGCCCTCAACGCCGAAAAACGTGAAAAGACTCCGCTGGGCAAACTACCGTGGCGTGGCTTGGTCTACATTGTCGTGCTGTTCGCCATCGTGCTTGGCGGTATGTACTCCGGCATCTTCACCGCGACAGAATCCGCCGCCTTCGGCGCGATCGCAGCGGTGCTGATTCTGCTATTCGAACTGCGTAAAGAAGGCGCCAAAGGCATCTGGGATGGAATCACCAACGCTCTGCAGAACACTGCCTCGACCACGGCCATGGTGTTCTTCATCGTGATCGGTTCAGCCATTCTGTCCTCCTTCTTCATTGCGGCTCGCGTGCCGAATATGATCACCGAAGCAGTCCTGGAATGGAACATCGCTCCACAGATGGCCATGCTCATCCTCCTGTTGAGCTTAATCCCACTGGGCATGGTGCTGGAATCGCTGTCCCTACTGATGATCTCCGTTCCACTACTCTTGCCGGTCGCCATCGAATTTGGTTTCGACCCGATCTGGTTGGGCATTCTGATCGTCAAGTTCATCGAGATCGGCATGGTCACCCCACCGGTTGGCATCAACGCCTTCGTCGTGGCTGGAACAACCGGCATTCGGTCAGAAACGGTGTTCAGAGGCATTATGCCGTTCTTCGTCATCGATTTGGTCTTGATTGCGATCTTCTTCTTCGTACCCGACCTCATCCTGTATCTGCCCAGCCTGGTACAACAGTAGGAAAGGCCTGTAACCCATGAAAACTCAACTCTTTTCTCGTTTTGCCAAGGTCGCAGCGATCACGGCCGTAGCAGCCCTAAGCCTCACTGCGTGTGAAGAAGGAATCGTTGAAGGCGCTGATAATTACTACTTCACCGTCGCCAACGGCGCGCTGGACGGGACCCAGCACGCGGTCGTGGCCGATGCATACTACGACGCAGTAGAGGAAGCCTCCGATGGTCGCATCGAATTCGAACGCAGTTCCTTCGAAGCGGTCTGCAGCATGGATGAAGTTGCCGACTGTGTTCGGGATGGTCGCGCCGACATTGGTGTGACCGTTACCGACTACACACCGCACTTACTTCCGACCATGTCCGTCATGTCGATCTCGTTTTTGAACAACGACATTCAAGCCTCGGTCGAAGCGCTCTATGATGTGCACACCAACTACGAGCCAGCCAGGGCACAGTTGGAACAGAGCAATCTGGAGTACATCGGCGCTTGGCCAGTCGGAGCGTTGCTGATCGGGGCCAAAGAACCGATCGACGACTATGAATCGCTGCAAGGCCTCTCGGCGCGTGCCGCTGGTCCGGTAACGCAACGCACGCTGGAGACTGCTGGTGTAAACGTCAATGCGATCACTGCTGCAGAAACCTATGAATCCTTGCAGCGTGGAGTCATCGACTCAGTAGCGGCGTCACTGGACTTCGGCGTGAACTATCAGGTCACCGAGCAGCTACCGTACTGGGCAGACACCGGGGTGGGCCAGTACACGGCTTACGGCATGTGGTGGAACAAGTCCACCTACGATTCGCTGACCCCCGAGCTCCAAGAAATTGTCGACGACGTGACCCAAGAATTTAACGAAGGTCGCATCATCGAACTCTCCAACGACGAGCTCGAAAATATCTGCCAGGGCATGCTGGACTCTCCCGATGTCGAGAATTTTGAATCCTGGCCAGAAGAAGAAACTGACAAGTGGCGTGCCGAGGCCGAAGAGGGCGCTCAAGAAGCCTGGCTGCAAATCATGGACGACTACAACTTCGATAATGCTGATGCATACCTGGAAGAATATATCGCCGCCTATGAGAGCTACAAGGACGAAGAGAACCCGGTAGACGCTGGTATCGCCTGTGCAGATCAGTGGCAGGAACAAAACGGCTAGCTAACCCACACGACAGCGGTGAACCGCGAAAGTTCACCGCTGTCGATAGCCAAATGGATCGTATATCAGGCGTCCTGCGACAACGCGTGAGCCACCCAATCCATCGCTTTATCAGTTGCCTCCCGCTCGCGCTTGTCATACTTTAACGATTCGAAACCATGTACGGCTCCAGGAACATCAATCACCTCGAGCGCACTTTCAAAATTGCCGGTGGCTTCGATAACTGCGTTTTGAGTATCAGCAAAACTTGAATATTCTTCGCCAACTCGAAGCATCAATTTGGGTAACTCTGGCGCACCCGTAATGGCTTGCCTGCAGTCAAAGCGTTCGACGTCACCTGGCCAATCACACGGTGGCGCCAGCACCGGATAGCTCCACACGACAGCTCGTAGCCAGGATGGAGTTTCACGCAGCCAGTCGGCAGCCAATGGTCCGCCAGCCGAGAAGAACCACAATGCAATACGATCGGGATCTACCTGGGGCGCTCGACGAACCTTTTCCACCACCTCTGCTATGTCTTGGGCCGAGTCTGGGTAGCGTTCCATGTCATATAACCGGTGATCAAAAGTGACGCCTACCAGGCCGGTAGACGCCGCAAGGTCACTGTATCCAATGAAGGTCGGCCAGTGACGTGGACTGGGAGTTTGTCCTTCCGGGACCGGCCCACCGTGGATAAAAATGACGGCTGGTCGCTGGTCCTTGGTATCAGCCGTATAGAGATCGAATGTCTCACGCGCAACATGTTTGGCTGGTTTCAGACCGTAAAAGAAGTCGTAGTCTCCCGCCGTATGCTGCAAGCGGGGTGTGGCGGGTTTAGCTTGGATGACCATAATTGCACCTCCAATTGACGATGTAGATATTTTGCTCCTGTTGCGCGCTAGAAGCAATAGGTTGAATCGACTTACCCTCGAGTAACACCGTTAGACATGGTGGAACAGCAGCACAGTCACGCCAACAACAGTGTTGAACCAACCACGGTTTACAACACGAAGAAAGCGCCGCCTCCTGAGTTGACGACGCATGTAAGAGGTCACGATTTCAAGCATGTGCACAAAAGACACCAGTAGACTATGGCTGTCGTCCCCGCTGTTTTCTAGGGAGCTGTTGTGCGAACGTACCCGCATCATCTGACCACAGACCTACCGGTCCTGCCGGTTCCCCGGCTTGCTGAATCTCTTGAGCGTTATCGGAAGTCAGCCGCTGCGGTCCTCGATGCTGCCGGTGAAGCCGATGTAAACCAAGCGATTGCCGACTTTGCCATCGGAGTAGCACCAGCGCTACAACAAACCCTCGAAGAATACGCACAAACCCTGTCGCAGAGCGGTTCAAACTGGATAGCCGAGCAGTGGTTGGAACGTGCACTGCAAAACCGTCAACCCCTTTTGCTCTCGTCCAATGTGACTTACCAGTTGAACCTTCCAACAGAAGCAACACGCGCCCGACGCGTCGTCGAATTGCTCCAACGCATCGGCACGATCCATATTCAACAGGCCAAGCGGGCAACACCCGAGGAACTCAATGCCCAGGGGCAACGGTTATCCATGGACGGCTGGGCTTGCTTCAACGGTGGCATTCGCACCCCTGCGGCAGACGAAGACGTGTGGATGCGAGCCGGAACCGGTGCAACCTACCGAACCATCGGTGTGCTCCACTTGGGCCGCATGTGGGAGATACCCCTCACCGGTTCGGAAGGCAAGCTGCTCAACGCAGAGCAACTGCAGGCTTCAATCGAGTACGTGTTATCCCAAACCCAGCCAGCGCAGTCCAGCTTCGCTGGTTTCTCGACTTTGGGCTCAGCGATTCTTGCCGAGCAGGCGCCGTGGCGCAACGAAGCACACCGCTCCACATTTGACCGGTTAGTCAACATGTTATTCACCATCACCTTGGACCCCAACGGCGAAGAAGACGACCAGACACTGCTTCGTTGGGCATTCCACCCCGGCAACGCGTGGGCTTATAAACCGATCAGCTACCAGGTTTCACTGGATACCAACATGATGACCGCCCATGTAGAGCATTCGGTACTAGAAGCCGGAACCTTGGCAACCGCGGTGACTCGCATGCAACAGGTCGATACAACGATGCTTGATACCCAGTCAGACAGTACTCTGCCGAGGGCTACCGAGCTGACCTGGCCGGACAACGACTACGACCTGACGGATTATTACACCACAGCCAACACCCTGAAAACCGAGCGAGTCCTGGTTCGCCGCGACCAGCACCTGCCGTATGAGATGCCCGACGACGCCCTGACGCATCTGATCTTGATGATCGCTCAGCAACTGACCTTCGGAAGCATTCGAGCACACCGTCACGATATTGATATGCGCCATTTCCGGGCAGGTCGAAGCGATACGCTGCGCCCAGTCACCCTTGAAGCCGTCTCGTTTGTAGAACATCTGGTCCGTGATAACGCCACCGTCAACCAACTCCATGCCGCGCTGAAAGCGCACGGCGAATGGGTCCAGGCAACGGCAAATGGCCAAGCATTTGACCGGCATTTTTTCATGTTGCAACACATCGGCGCTGAGCTAGGCGGGGCCAATGCAGCATTGTTTAATGAGCACACCGATGCGCGCCAAGATTTCCTCACGGTCACCTGTGCTGGCGGCTCCAATGCCTTTATCCGTGCTATCGCTGCCCCATCAGTCGAACACGGTTTTCATATTCACTACACGCCGGTTACTGCTGGCACTGAATTTCTGGTCACCTGGGTCGATGGTGCCCCGCAGGCCGAAGCGTTGTATCGCAACCTCCAGCCGGCGGCCGAAATCCTCTACGATTTCATCGCTACGCTCGACCCAATCCACTCGTTGTGATCCTTGCTTGTCGCCGTTTATGAATCGGCGTAGTGTCCAAGATATGGACTCCATATTCAGTACTATCCGTCGCCTTGGCCTTCGCCGCGGACCCCAGCGGCTGCTGGGTGGTATCGCCGGTGGACTCGCTCACCGGCTCAGCATGAACGTGTGGCTGGTCCGGCTGCTCGTGCTCGTGTCATTTTTACTGCCGGTCATTGGCGTGGTCCTCTACCTGTTGATCTGGATCCTGACACCGTGGCAAGACGGCAGTATCCCGCTGGAACGCTCATTGTATAAGCGGCCCCCGGCACGCTGACCATGCGCAGCACTCGCGGGCTGGCATAAACGCCTAGTGACCAGCCTCGATTTGTTCGACAGCCGTGGCATCAGAATCGTTCAAGAGCTTCGCGATGCGGTCCACCTCATCGGTCTCACCGATCGCAGCGGCAGCACGCCCCAGCGAGTAAAGGGCCCGCAAGAAACCACGATTCGGTTCGTGTTCCCAAGGCACCGGACCGGCACCCTTCCATCCTGCTCCGCGCAGTGAATCAAGCCCACGGTGGTATCCCACGCGGGCGTACGCGTAAGATTCCAGTGTGCGTCCTTCATCCCAGGCGTCCTCGGCGGCGAGCGCCCAGGCCAATGATGAAGCAGGAAAACGCTGTGCAATTTCCTCTGGCAGATCTCCAGCGTCGTAGCGAGCATGTACTTCGGGCTCTTCGGGCAGCAACGTTGGATCCGGTTCCATCAAGTTCTTACCAATGAGTGACGACACTATATTTCCTTCCACGAAGCCAAAACGGCAATGTCTAAGCTCCCTCAGTCTGCCAGTGTTTATACTTATTCAACAACCAATCTCCCCAAAGGACCTCATGAT
>DXCT01000013.1 GCA_019115865.1 Candidatus Yaniella excrementavium
GCAGGTACAGTGACTCAGCCCTCGGAACGCCAAGAGAACTTTATGCTGGATGGTGTTCCGCTGCTGTTGGTAGGCGCCGCGCTGCTCCTGTCCGCCGGGGGAGCGGCAGCCGTATTGGCTATGGTCCGCAGACATCGCCGGGACACCAGCCAGACTCATACGTACTACGGCATACCCCCGGGCATGAATCCATTGCTGGCCAAATGGCTGACCGGAGAAGCAAACGAACCGATTGTTGCCATGATCCTGCACTTGGCAGTAAACGGTGTGTTGCGCATCGAAGAACCCGAACAGCAATCCGATAAGAAGTCGGGCCCACAACCTGAATTGCGACTCGTCGATCCACAGCTGGTCACCGATCCGCTGGAGACCCAACTGTTGGAAGGTCTCTTCCCCGGTCTGGTGCCGGGAGCTACATTCGCTTTCCCCAAGGACTCGAAAGCCTTTACAAAAGCCGCGCAGAAAGTTGAACAGGCCAGCGGCGAGGCAGTTCTAGAGCGCGGATATCAACGCAAAGTTCGTCATGGCAAAGCGGCGTTGAGTGGTTGGCTTTCCCTGGTGCTGCTGATCCCCACCGTGGTGCTGCTCATCATGGGAGCGAGCCGCGATAATACGGTGACGACCGTGTTGAGCGTTGTCCTAGGAGTGCTCAGCCTCATGTTCATCTTGATTTGTGTCTTTCGGCACCGAGTCCTGACTCCTCAAGGAGCTGCGATACGACGTCAACTAGAAGATATGCACCAGATGATGGAGGCTTCTGAAGCCGACCGCCTCGAGATGATGCAGTCCTACGCCCACGCCACCCGCACACCGACTGCAGCGCATGATGAACTCAGCGGTGAAATTATTGAACTCTACGACCAGTTATTGCCTTACGCGGTGCTGTTTGGGATGCCGGAAGACTGGTCCGAAGCATTAGCCAGCGCCTATCAGCATCATCACTTCCCAGCACCGTTCTGGTATCCGGGTCTGCTACATCATGGCACCGCAGGAATGCAGGATTCGCTGTCGTCGATGTTGATTTCGGTGAGCGCCGCGGCGGCAACGTCAAGCCCGAATGCTGGTTCAACCGGTGGTGGGGTTGCCGGTGGAGGCGGCGGAGGTGGTGCAGCTGGTGGCCGCTAGCTGCCGTGTATCGCTGGTCGGTCTGGTTGTTCAGGACACAATCAGATCAACGAATCTATAGAGTCCATGCTGGGTGATTTCAGCATCACTTGGGTCGTCACCGCGGCGTTGGACCCGAAGCATGGAACCGGCCACCGCTATGACCATGATGCCCTGGGGGGTTAACTGCTCAACGAGTTCGGACGGCAGGCGCGTGGCCTCGGCTGAGACCAGAATCCGATCAAATGGTGCCTGTTCCGGCGCACCCAGGATGTCCCGGTCGGCCGTTTCCAACCTGGTCCACGGTACATCGTCATGCCGCAAGGCTTCTTGGGCGGTCTCCGCAAGGTCGGGTATGAGCTCGAGCCCTAAGACCGTGCCCGTTTCAGTCACCAGGTCGCCCAGAATCGCCGTCGTCCACCCAGACCCAGCCCCAACATCGAGTATGTGCTGTCCGGGTTTCACATCGAGCAGGCGCAGCATATCGGCTACCGTGCTGGGCTGTGAGTTGGTTTGTCCAAACCCGATCTGTACCGGCCGGTTATAGCCAGCTTCGTGTCGCTTGGCCGCTGGTAAAAAATCCTCACGATGATGGCCCAGCATTGCATCCAGGACGCTGTCGTTGCCGTCGGGATCTGCAGTTGCGGCGACGACGTCTTGCCAGTGATTTCGTTGCATTGTGACTGCCCCACCTCATTAAATGCTTGAAGAGTGCAATATAGTCTACTCGTGGTGTTCAACCTCGGTGCTGGCCGAGCCTTGACAGCGGTGCTGCATGCTGGATTGACTGGTGTCTTGGACTCCCGCATGAGTCCGCGATGATGAGACGAGGAGCTATACCAATGATGAGCCCCGAAAGTCGCGGGCCGCTGAGCCAAGCTGTGATTGACGCGCTGCGAAGCGCTGACACGTCCCGGCTGATCGACGCCCCGGAACCTAGCAGCACGCAGGACGCCCAGCTTGCGCTGTGGACCATGTATGAGCAGCACCATGGCGGCTTCGACGATATATCCGATGACCTGGAATGGGATCCCCACGTTATCGGTGTGCGCCGTCAGCTGGAAGAAGACTTTGAACGGGCGCTGCGCCAACGGGCGCCGCAACCGCCCGAGCCCGGCGACTTCGCCGAGACCTTCTTCGACTTCGTGGCAGATCACGACGGTCCGTCGCTGGCCGCACACGTGCACCGGTCGGCAACCGAAGCACAAGTGCTTGAGTTTCTTCGCCACAAATCGATTTATCACCTCAAAGAATCAGACCACACGACCTGGGTCGTGCCACGGCTCTCCGGACCGGTTAAAGCTGCGGTCATGGAGCTGCAGTATGACGAATATGGAGCGGGGAGCCCGAGCCGTCTTCACGCCACGATGTTTGCCGACGGGCTGCACGCCAGTGGCCTGGAATCGGCTTACGGCGCCTATATCAACGAGGCACCGGTTGAAGTGCTGGAACAAAATAATGCGATGTCCATGTTCGGTCTGAACCGACGACTCCGGGCGGCTTCACTGGGCTTCCTTGCCGCGTTTGAGACGACCAGTTCGGTACCTTCGCGGCGGATTGCTCAGGGGCTGGACCGCCTCGGTTTTCCACCCGAGATGATTGAGTATTACACCGAACACGTCGAAGCCGATGCGGTGCACGAACAGTTAGCCGTACGTACTATCTGTGGCGTTTTGATTGAGGAAGAACCAGCCCTATATAACGACGTCTATTTCGGAGCGTGGACCAGCATGGACCTCGAAGATCGCTACGCGTATCGCATGCTCGAAGGATGGGCCGCATGAACGAGACACCCAACCCAGACCACCCCGATATCGTGCTGTGCCCCGGTGGGCCGATGCTGCTCCGCGGCGATCATGTAATCGAAGATGAAGACGGCAATGAGCACCAGACCACCCGTCCGGTCAGCGCGGTCTGCCGCTGTGGCAAATCCCAAATCAAGCCGTGGTGTGATGGCACCCATAAATTTTTACGCAAACGCTCGGACGACTAAGTGCGGCACGTTCGTCAGCGTGCCAACCGCACGATGACACCGTCGTCAAAAGTTTTCGTCT
This sequence comes from Candidatus Yaniella excrementavium, assembly GCA_019115865.1. Classification (GTDB taxonomy): domain Bacteria; phylum Actinomycetota; class Actinomycetes; order Actinomycetales; family Micrococcaceae; genus Yaniella; species Yaniella excrementavium. The sequence goes on from DXCT01000013.1 coordinate 3,159, forward strand.
CCTGGACTGTCACTGCGCCCTCGCCCAGCTGTTTGGCATGCTGAGCAATCAGCCGGACCTGTTCGGTATTGCCCAGCTGCAGCAGTGCTGATCCGCCGTTGACCAGATGCTGATCGATGAGCTCGACACAGGTGCGGGCGAGGTCCAACCCGTCGTCACCACCATCGATGGCCAGGACCGGATCGGCAGGAAATCTGGCGGTCTCGGTACTGCGCACCCACGGGGGATCGGCAATGATCAGACCGAAGCGCTCCTCGGCGGCCAGTGCGTTCTGCATCCGAGCCAACCGAAACTCTACGCGTTCGGCCATGTTGTTGACCACGGCGTTGTGCTGTGCGAAGTGTTCGGTAATTGGGTTGAAATCAACCATCACTAATTCGCGCTGTGTGTCTTGTACCGCGGCCAGCCCGATGTGGCCGACACCGGCGCACAGTTCTAAAACGGGACCAGCTGGGCTTTTGGCCAACAGTTCGGCGGCCCAGCTGGACTGCGCTTGGGTCCACGGTCTGGGTTCCAGCACGCGGTGGTCGTAGCTGATAGTCAGGCCCCCAAAGGCGAGTTCGGGCATTGGCGTTCCTACTTTCGATCCGTGTGGTTTTTCGTAACGCTCAGGGCGCCGTGTGTCTAAAGCGCCGAGGATCTAACTGGTCAGGCGAATCCAGCGGTCAATGAGTTCTTCGAGCACCGGGTAATTTTTCAGGTGCGATGGGGTACCGGTTGCGGTGTTGCCCAGTAGCCCGCCGGCTAATTGCCCGGCCAATAGAGCCGTGGCTTGGGTGTTGCCACCGTGGTTAACCGCATTGGTCACGGCCGCAGCAAACAGTTGTTCTGGTGCCACGGGTTGTTCCAGCGCATCGGCGACCGAGGCGATAGCAGCGGTCAGAACCTGTTGTGCCGTCGTCGGTGTTGCAACGGTGTCGGCGAGACCGGTGCGAATCTGCTCGGTGAGTTCGGCGTCGTGCTCGGATATTCGGTCCAGGACTTCGGTCACGGAGCCCAGGAACGTTTTGCCGGTCAGCACGTGGTGAACCAGCAAGCTGTAGGCCACCGAAGTAGTCCAGGTTCCGTGTGTGAGCACGGCGGCCTGCTGCGACATTTTGATGACCCAGTCGGCATCCACCTGCGGAATCATGCCAAATGGTGCGGCACGCACGAGCGCTTCGGCACCGGTAGCCTCTTGCCCGTGGGGTTTGCGCGGGGTGCCCATCTCGACATCTTCCAGCCCGGTTTTGGTGGCGTCCTCGACGTCGCCGTCGCCCAGCGGGTAGGCGTCGATCCAGCGGTTATACACGGCCGGCAGGCCTTCCGGGAAGTCTCCGTAGCGGGATTTATACCAGCGCAGCAACGCCAACCAGACGCTGGCCGGCGGGTCGGCGGCTTGACCATCGGAGGCCCATTCCAAAACTTCCAGCAGGCCATCGGCCACATACAGGCCCAGTTGGGTCCCGGTAGAAAATTCGGTGCCCTCGGGTTCAATGGCGGCGGCTTCGGCTGCTGCGCCCCCGTAGACGATCCCGGCTATGCGCGACGAGTAGTTATCCATGGCTTTAACCTTATCGTGTCCGACCTGGGTGCTTAGACTGGTGGCATGCGTATTCTTCACACCTCGGACTGGCATCTGGGCCGTTCCTTCCACAACACCGATATGCTGTCCTGTCAGCAACACGCCATCGATTTCATTGTTTCGACCATTACCGAACGCAACATTGACCTGGTGCTGATCTCCGGGGATGTTTACGACCGCGCCCTGCCACCGGTGGATGCGGTGCGCATGTTCGACCAGGCGCTGGTGGATATGCACGCGGCCGGAGCAGAAGTGGTGGTGACCTCGGGCAACCACGACTCAGCGATACGGTTGGGCTTCATGTCTCGCATGATGCACGATGCCGGCGTCTACATTCGCACCATGCCTGAAACCGTGGTGGACCCGATTGTGTTTGATGACGGCGATGCGGGGCGGCTGTGTCTGTGGACGGTGCCCTATTTGGAGCCCCGCCTGCACGCTGCGGAGTTCGGGGTGGATGCCAATCACTACAGCATTATGTCGCACGTGATGGAGCAGGTCCACGAGGTGATTGCCGAGCGCGGTTTGGCCGACGCCACGCACATCATGATGGCCCATCTCTTTGCCGCCGGGGCCACAGGGTCGGAATCGGAACTCAATATCGGTGAGGACATCGGCCAGGGTGCTGAAGTTGGCACGCTGGGCCAGGTGCCAGCCGACATGTTTAGGGGCATGGATTATGTGGCGTTGGGACATCTGCACGGTCGCCAATCGATGGCCGATACGGTGCGGTACTGCGGGTCTCCGGTGGCCTATTCGTTCTCCGAGCACAACCACCGCAAAGGCATGTGGCTATTGGAAACCGACTCCGAAGGGAGTGGCCCCGACGCCGTCGAGTGGATCGACATTCCGCAGCTGAAGCAGTTGGCAGTACTCACCGGAGAAATTGATGACCTACTGGAATCTGACGAGTACACCTGGGCCGAAGAGGCCTGGTGCCAAATCACCGTAACCGATCCGCAGCGCCCGCCCCGGGCGTTTCAGCGGCTCAAAGAGCGATTCCCCGACATGTTGAACTTCATCCTCGCGCCCACCGGTGAACGCGAACGCCAGACCACCTACTCGGATCGCATCGCCAATGCGAAAACCGACTTAGACCTCGTGGTCGATTTTGTGGAGCACGTGCGCAACCGCCCGGCCTCGGAACAGGAGCAGTCCTGGCTGCAAGACGCGCTGCACCACGTTAACCGTGTTCAAGAACAGGACGTGAAATAATGCGCATCCACCGCCTCAGCTTCCAAGCCATCGGTCCGTACCCGGGCAAACAGGACCTGGCCTTTGAACAACTCGATGCCGCCGGCCTGTTCCTGCTGGACGGCCCAACCGGGGCTGGTAAATCCACCATCCTGGATGTGGTGACTTTCGCGCTCTACGGCAAAGCCGACGACGAACGCAAGAACACCGAACTGCACTCGACACTGGCCGAACCCGGCACCCCGCCCACCATCACACTCGACGTCTCGTTCGGTTTACGCCGATTCGTCATCGACCGGGTGCTCCAACACTTCGCACCGCGCCGCGGGGCTCAAGATGCCGACGACGTCGTCACCCGCCAAGCCAGCATTGCCCTGAGTGAGGTGGTCGAAGGCCAGAGCCAGCAATTGACCACCCGCGTGGATGAGGCCCAGCAGATTCTGCGCTCGGTAATTGGCCTGTCACGCGAACAATTCACCTCCGTGGTGCTCTTGCCGCAGGGCGAGTTCGCCCGGTTCCTCAAGGCTTCGAGTAATGACCGCGAAGCCATCTTGCGCCAGCTGTTCAACACCCATCGCTTTGACGAGATCGGTGACTACCTGAGTCAGCAGGCTAAGACATTGCGCAGCGCGGTCGAGTCAGACAGCCAGCGCCGCGAGAGTCTGCGGGCCGTGCTCATCCAGACCGCCGAAACCTATGCGCCCGCGTGGGAAGACGACGCCGGTAGCCAGCACCCGGTTGAGCAGGAGCGCCACGGCTCTGACGAGACGACGGCTTTGGACCTTGACGCCCTGTCCGATGCCGAACTGATCGAGCACGTGGAATCCAGGATGACTGCACTGCAGGCCCACGCCCAGCAGCGAGTGGCTCAGGCATCGACCGCGCTGGAGACGACTCGTAAAAAACTCACCGACCTGCAAGAACAACAGACCCAGCTGCGCGAAGCCACAGATTTCCGTACCCGGCGCGTCGCACATGAGGCACAAGCCGCCGAGGCGAAATCTGCGCGCCAGCAGTTGGACGACCACGCGCGTGCCAGACCCGTTGTCGATGCGCAAAACCACCTGGACACGGCGACTCAGCAGCTCAACGCCGCGGTCGAATCCTGGCAACACCACTTCGACGCCGCACAGGACGACGACGTGATCGGCACCTGGGCGCGTCAAGTGGCGGAAGGGCACCAGCTGTTCGCCGTCGATCTTGATGACGTGCCAGCACTGTGTGACCAGTGGAAAACCATCGAGGCCACCGCGATCCGGGCGCTCGAACAGGTCCAGCAACACGAAAAAACGCAGTCCTCAATTGCCGCCACCCGAAAGCGTCTGGCCGAATGGAAGCACTCCCACGCTGGGCTCACCAAGCAGCTGCAAGACTTCGCAACCACCTGGGCCACGTTGGCCGAGCAGCTCGATGCGAACAGGGCCAGGGCAGAAGAACTGTCCGGCGCTGAGAACACGCTGCAAACCGCTCAGCAGCGCCTCGAGGAGACCACAGCCCAACAGACCGCAGCGAAAAAAGCTCAGACGGCATACGCCCGGACCGAGCAGACGCAACAGGTTCGCGACACCGCCAAACAGACCGCTGACAAGGCCCTGGAACACGCACAGCAGCTCCTGCGCCGTCGTATTGATGCCGCAGCTGGTTTCCTCGCGGAGCAACTGGAACAAGACCAGCCGTGTGAGGTATGCGGTTCAACCTTGCACCCCGCACCGGCCCAGTTGCACGACGCCGCTGAGATTTCTAACACCGCGGTGCAAGCCGCCGAACAGCAGGCCACCGAGGCTCGCCGTGCCGCCAACGAAGCCGAGCAGGATCATCAAACCCAGCTGACTGTCCTGCACGACATGCAAACCCGGGCCGGCGGACTCAGCGTTGCCGATGCCGACGACGCCGTTGCCACCGCCCAACATACGGTGATAACGGCGCAACAACAGGTCAACGAATTGACCACCGTACGCACCCGAATTCAGGAACAAGAAGCCCGGGTTGAGACGCTGCGTCAGGACAAGTCCGCGGCCGAGAAACAGCTGACCGAAGCCGCCACACAAGTCTCGACCATCACCGCGGAAGTTGAGCGCGCCGAGGCTGAGCTCACCGAAGCGTTGGGCGCATTTGAAACCGTCGAGCAGCTCCGTAGCGCCACCGAACCCGCATATCGTCTGGTCGGACAGATCGTTGCCCAAGGGGCGCAGGTATCCACGGCCGTCACTGCCTGCGCCACCGCCGCCCAACGTGTCGCACAAGCCCTCGAAGACTCGGCGGCCCAAAACCACCCAGCATTCGACGACGCCAAGAGCGCTAGCACCTGCATATTGTCCCCCGGGGTGTATGCCGAACACGAAGCGCTGGTACGTCAGTGGACCACCGAAAAGGATCGACTGGATGAAAAAGCCGGCCAAGCCGCCGTCGTCGCCGGACTGAAATTGCTCGACGCCGACGTCGTCGCACCTTCGAACGAGGCACTCGAGTCGGCACGTGAAGCCCAACAGGCCGCCCAGGTCCAACTGGCTCAAGCAAACCGCGAACACGGCAGCATTGAAGCCACTCACCAACAAATCCGAGGACAGCAACGGCAGCTAGACGACGTGTCCAAACGCTCAGCCGAACAGCTGGCCGTTTACGAGGAGCTCGTGGGGCTCAGCGACGTCGTCGCCGGACGGGGAGAGAATACGGTGGCCATGCCGCTGCGCTCATTTGTGCTGGCCGGCTGGTTGGAACAGGTCGCCGCCAACGCTTCCGAACGCCTGACTGGAATGACCGGCGGACGCTACGAACTCAAACACGCTATTGGCCAGGGTGGACGCGGGTATGCCGGGTTGAACCTTGAGGTGATCGACCACCTCAACGACACGGTTCGGAACCCCTCGACGCTCTCGGGCGGTGAAACCTTCATGGCTTCCCTCGCTCTGGCGCTCGGGCTCGCTGACGCTGTCCAGGCACAAGCCGGCGGTGTGTCGATGGATACGTTGTTCATCGACGAAGGCTTTGGCTCACTCGACGCCGACACCCTAGAAGACGTCATGGGCGTTCTCGACGCGCTACAGGACGATGGCCGACTGATCGGGTTGGTCTCGCACGTCGAATCCATGAAACAGCAGATCCCACACCGCATTCAGGTACAGAAAACCCAGACAGGTTCCAACGTGCGTGTTATTGGTCCAGATGTGATCTAACGGCGCAGCTCATCTAATCATGTTCCAGGCTCAGTTCGGCTCCCGCGGCGCCTACGCGATGAGACGGTAGGCGAAGAGTTGGTGAACACTGTTGTAATCACCGGCGAAAATTTGGTGACTCGAAGGAGGATTTAATGGACGATGAGTGGTGTGCATCACGAATGATTTAGCGCGTTCGGGGAAACGTTGAGTGGAGGGTGGCAAACCGTTGCGTTTGTTGTTCACTTTGCCTCGAAAATCCAGAATTTTCGAAAGTGTGACGAATCGCATATAGGCTCTGCTGACTTGGGCGAATGGTGCTCTGAGCGCGTTTGAGTGCTCGGATATCTGCGATGCGCCACCGCGGAAAACTTCGTCTTGATCCCTGGTTAACCTTGGGTTCATCTTCCGATGTTCTACTGTCTGTGAGATCACCAAGGGGAAGGGATATCTCGGTATGAGCCTAGATAATTCGACGGAGCGCAAGATCTACGGCGCTTCGACCAACGGGGCACCTCTACCAGAGGAGCAGGACACCACCACAGTCCAACGCCCAGGCCTGATGGCACGCTTGCCGTTCACCGGAAGAACCCGGAAGATCGTTGAATGGTTGTCTATCGTTGCCGCCGTGTACGTACTCATTACCGCGGTCAGTGTGATCGGCTCCGGTTTCGGGGTAGCCACGGGCGGTCAAGCCCAGGAGATCTTTGCTTTTGCGCACAACCCGGTCGTCGGACTCGTCATCGGTATTTTGGCGACCGTACTAACCCAGTCTTCATCAACGACGACGTCGATTGTCGTGGGCCTTGTCGCTGGCGGATTACCGCTGGAAACCGCAATCCCGATCCTGCTCGGTGCCAATGTCGGTACCACTATGACCTCAACCCTCGTCTCCTTGGGAGCGGCAGGGGATCGAAACCAGTTCCGCCGCGCTTTCTCTGCGGCATCCGTCCACGACATGTATAACCTCCTGTCGGTTGCCATCTTCTTCCCCCTCGAATGGATGTTTGGCATTCTCGGCCGGGTGGGCACCTGGTTCGCTGAAATCACCACGGGTGCCGATGGCGGTATCATCGCGACCGTCTTTACAGCGTTAGGTAACGCGGTTTCAGCTGTCACTGATCCCGGTGCAGACATGATCGAAGCTGGCGCACTTGGCGTTCTTCCGTCCGTGTGGGCCGGAATCGCTATGATCATCATCGGCGTGGCGTTGATCCTGCTCGTCATCAACTTCATCTCGAACATGCTTAAGGTCCTGCTGGTCGGCAACGTCGAAAAGATGTTCCACAAGGCCATCGGCCGTGGTCCTATCTCGGGTATATTCTCCGGTCTGTTGATCACTGTGATGGTCCAATCCTCGTCAACGACCACCTCGCTGGCAGTTCCGTTGGCCGCATCCGGCAAGTTCTCGCTGTGGCAGATCTATCCGTTTACCGTGGGTGCGAACATTGGCACGACCATGACGGCAGTTATCGCAGCATTCGCGTTTAGTGGCGGTGAAGCTACCGCAGCCATGACTGCTGCAGCGGTGCACCTGTTCTACAACATCTTCTCCGCCCTGACGATCTTCTTGATTCCCTTCCTGCGCCCACTTCCGGTGCGTGGCGCGACTTGGATCGGAGCCTTAGGTGCAAGGAACAAGATCTATGTGGTCGCTTGGCTCGCTGGTCTGTTCGTAGTCCTGCCGGCTCTGCTCATTGGCATCACGGCCCTGTTCTCCTAGAACGGTTCAGAACACACACATGCAAACGCCTGATAATTTCGACGCGGTACTGCAGAGCCTGTCAGATGAGGAACTCCTCGATCACCTGAGTCAGTCCGAAACCCCAGAGCTGCTACAGGCTGAGGTACGACGCCGTCTGCAGGTGCGTGCCGATCATGAACTTCGTGCCCAACAGCACGCCGAGATTTCTCAAATGGTCGAACACCTCGAGCAAAGCAGAGTGGACTGGCAAGCAGTCCGCGAATTTTTTCGAGAGACGTTACTCGAGTTCACCTCGCGAGCTGAAGACCCAGACCAAGAAGGGCATTAGGTCTGGTAGAAGTAATTCTTGCGCGGTTGCTGCTTCGGATCAAGCAATGGGTGCAGTACAAACCGAAATTCCCCATCGACCCTGGTAATGCGTAATTGGCCAGCATGGATTGCTTGGTGATGATGCGCGCACAGGGTCACCCCATTTTCCGTGCTGGTTTCACCATTTTTGGACCAGTACTGCACATGATGGAGTTCGCACAGTGACGCAGCCCAGTGACACCCAGGCACAGCGCAGCCGCGATCCCGGCCAACGATGGCACGCCGCAGCGCATCAGGAAATTGCCTTTGCTGACGGCCGATAGATAACACCTGCCGATGCCCGGTCATGGTGATCGGGCTGACCCCGACGTCACACCGCATTCGTAGAATCACATCCGGTGGAATGTAATTCGTAAAGATGCCCCGGGAAATTCGTGGCTGTAATCGGTCGAGATTATCGTCATCGAACAACTCACTGACATCGGACTTTTTCGGCGGAGGAACGGTCAATATGGTGTCACCGAGTGTGATGGTTTGGGGCGGAATGTTCTGTCCACTGGGCTCGGGAACTCTTGCGTCGCCGCCACGACTGGTGTTCTTGTCACCCTCGGTCGAGTGCAACTGGGCCAACAGGGCCAGTAGCTCTTCCCTCTGACGCTGCTGGACTTCAGGTAGCGCATCGGCGAGATCGTTGCGGATGCCCTCCAACAAGCTCGCATAATCGGTGATAACCGTCATTTGGGTATGAGCGCCGCTGGCACCGCGGAATCCTGCCTTATCTAGGTTGGCCAGGCTGAATTTGATGACGTCGCGTAGGGCATGCATACGGCGTTGTCCGGCACTGCGGCGTTCAAATTCTTCGTCGTCACCTTTACCACGTGGGTTGGTCAGTGTGGCGAGCAGCGTCTGGGTGGCTTCATCACCCTCAGCGTCAAGCGTCAGGCGGTATTCGATGGCATTCTTATTGCCACGAACGGGTCCGACTCGGCGAACATCATGCATCGCCTCGGTGTGTTGCTGACGAAAATTTTGATCGTCCGGATCGACGGAGGCCAACAGATCGTTCTTTCGTTGTCCCACGTATCGGCTGAATTCCTCGCACGTGGTGTGCTCGATCTTTTCGGCGAGATCCTTGTCCACGAGTTTTCGTAGTTTCTCGCGATACTGGTCGTCCTTGCCCGCGGCCACGGCGTTTTTATCGATCTCATCGATCATACTCAGCGCCGAGGAAAGTTTCGAGGGGTTCAGGCGCCCCTGGAATGCTGCAAGCATCGGTAGCCGGGTTTCGCCCACTGCAACGTCGTCTGAACGCTCGGGGTCGGAAGCGCGGACCGGGGTGACCGCATCGGCCAAGCGGATACGCGCGCTGGCAGCATTCGCTCGAATGTCATGAGTTTTGGCCAATAGGTCTTTCGGATCGCGAAAAGCAGTTTTTCCCTCGGGCAGCTCAAGCGTGGACCGCAGTGAGGACGAGTTAAACGCGTCCTTAATCAAGCCGGTATAACGGTTCTGCAGCGTGGTGGCGTAACGCAGGGTGTCCTCCAACTGGACGGAGCGCTGGAGCACGCCACTGGTCGGGGTTTCGGGCTCTCGGTCGGCAAGGTGCTGGTACAACTCCTGGATGAGGCCGTAGACGTCGTCGGTGGCCATCGCTTCCCAATCCACGGGATGCTCCACGCCGGGCAGCTCAACGGCCGCCAATGGATTGGCAACGGTGTGTTCTTGCGTAAGCTGTGCATTGGACGCCATCTGGGTTCACCTCCGATCTAGGTGAGCATCAGCTTGCCGGTAGTTGGAACGCGACACTCTACGAACCGGCCAGAGTGTGGATAACTGCCACTCGCATCGCAACACTGTGCATCAACCCGCTCAGACACAAAACATCCCGGGCCCGACGTCGTAACGTCCGGCCCGGGATGCTCTCGTGTGACTAACGTACTAGCGGTCTAGCCCAACTTTAGTGTGCTGGTGGTCTCCTTGGTGACCTCGGCCAGCAGTTCTGGATTCTCGTTCAGGCGCTGTCCCAGTGACGGGATCATCTCGGTGAGCTTGGATTCCCAGTTGGTAAAGCGGGTTGGGAAGCTGCGGCGCAGTAACTCGACCATGATTGGCGCGGCGGTGGAAGCACCGGGGGAGGCGCCGAGCAGGGCTGCGATCGAACCCTCCGCGCCTGAGACCAGCTCGGTACCGAACTGCAGCACGCCACCCTTCTGTTTGTCCTTTTTCATGACCTGGACACGCTGGCCTGCGGTAATAAGTTCCCATGCACCATCGGTGGCTTCGGGGAAGAAATTGCGCAAGGTGTCAACTTTTTTACCATGCGATTTCGTGACTTCCGAGACCAGATAGCCTACCAGATCAAAGTTGTCTTTGGCCACGTTGAGCATGGGCCAAAGGTTGTGGAGGCGAATCGATTTCGGTAGGTCCAGGAAGGAGCCACTCTTCAAGAAGTTCGTGGAAAATCCGGCGTATGGACCGAACATCAATGAGCGGCGACCGTCCACAAAGCGGGTGTCCAAGTGCGGTACGGACATCGGTGGTGCGCCCACGGCGGCCAGTCCATAAACTTTGGCGTGGTGCTGATCAATGACGTCCTGGTCGGTGGCGCGTAGGAACTCGCCGGAGATCGGGAACCCACCAAAACCTTTGGCCTCGGGGATACCGGAGGACTGCAACAGATCGAGGGCACCGCCACCGGCACCAATAAACACGAATCGTGCTTTGGCGGTAAACTTTTCGCCACCGATGCGGTCTTTGACATCGACCGACCAGCGGCCGTCGGTATCGCGGGAGAGCCCCGACACTTTGTGGCCATAATGCACGTCAACACCGGTGTTAGCGAGATTGGAGATCAGCTGACGGGACAGCGCGCCGAAGTCGACGTCGGTACCGGTTTTGACGCGTGAGGCGGCTAGGCGCTCATGCTGGTCTCGACCCTCGACTAGCAGCGGTGCCCATTCGGCGATTTCGTCATGGTCCTCGGTGTGCTCCATATCGGAAAACAGCGGGTTGGCCGACATTGCTTCGTAGCGGTTGCGGAGGTAGGTGGCATGGTCATCGCCCCAGACAAAGGACATATGAGGCAGAGCATTAATGAACCGGCCGGGGTGGCGCAGGGTGCCGTTTTTGACCAGGTGAGACCAATACTGCAATGAGACGTGGAACTGCTCGTTGATGTTCACAGCTTTGGTGATATCAACGGAACCATCCGGACCGGCGGGCGAATAGTTCAGTTCGCACAGCGCAGCGTGGCCTGTTCCGGCGTTGTTCCAGGGGTCCGACGATTCTTGACCAGCCTGGTGCAGATTTTCGTACAGTGCAATGGACCAGTCTGGTTCCAACTCCTTGAGCATTGTGCCCAAGGTGGCAGACATGATCCCACCCCCGATCAATACAACATCGTATGCGGGGGATGAACCTGACTGCGGCACGGCGTCTCTCCTGATCTTCATTGATCTGTTCAGATGAACACTTATGACCATGCCACTCTACTACTGTCAAGTGGTCAAAGATAAATTGCGCAATAGTGTGTGCACAACCTGTCCACTACGACGACTGTCGTCGTTGGATTCGTTCGTATTGCTCATCGAGTACCGGTGAGATGGGATAAAATTCGACGTCGTGCCCGGACGCCAGTGCAGTAATCGGGAAGGTTAACGGAATCGCGGGCAGGTCCAGTGAGATTGCTGCCTCGACCTGTTCCAACATGGTGGTGCGTACATCGGAGTCCTCTTCGACACGTGCCTCTGCCAGGACTTTAGCGACCGCATTGTTGCGCCAGCCAAATTCGCGGTTGGGCTGTTCGAAGAGTTCGGCCAACAGATACAGCGGATCGCGCACATAGACGTTGCGACCAAACAGGTGCAGGGCGCGGTCGCTAGGATCGCCCATTACCTGTGACATGTAGTCGCCGTTATCCCAGCTGACCGGTTTAGCCACAATATTGAAACCCGCCGCAGTCAAGCGTCCCGCCAGATACGAGAAGAGTTTTTGTGGCTGGGTCATATACACTCGTTCGGCCCCGGTGGGATACCAGAATTCGATCGGTTCGCCGTCATAGCCAGCGGCCGCTAACAGGTTGGTCGCGCGGTTGAGGTCGCCGCTATACGTGGTGACCTCCTCGGAACGCTCTAACAGCGAGGGTGGATTGAACTGGTGGGCAACATAAGAGCCGGCCAGTTGCAGGGTATCGACCATCTCGCCGCGGAAGAGCGCGTGGGCTACCGCCTGTCGCACGTGCAGATTCTGCATGACCGGATGCGCCTGGTTGATGCCGAGATACAGGACGGCTAACGGGTCGCGCTGCAGCACTTGGTAGCCGGATTGGACCAGCTGGCGCAGGATGGCAGGGGAGACAGCGTCGAAGACATCCAGCTGTTGGGTGTCGAGCCCGTAGAGTCGTTCGTGCAAATTCGGAATGGCTAGCACGGCGACGTCGTGACCGTCGTTGGTGGATTCTAGGCCGATGGTTTCCCCGGAGGTATCGCCCCACCGGTAGGGCCCGGTGCCTGCTAGCGGGACCAGCGGCAGACCATCTTGCAGTGCGGTATCAAATTCGGCCCATGATTCGGGCGAACTGATTGCAAAGGCCGGGTGGGTGAGCGAACGGATCAGCGCCTGGACGGGTTCGGTGAAGGTTAGGGTCACAATATGTTCAGACGACGCGACGACGGATGTCAACAGGCAAGCCTCTTGGTCCAAGTAGCCACCGAACACCACCGAGAAGGGTAGGCGGCCCACCTGACGAAGACGTTGTTCGCCCAGTAGTTCGTTGACGCTACCCCAACGTTCAAAATTTGCCACGACGACGTCGGCGGTCAGGTTTGTGCCATCGTGGAAGGTGACGTCGTGTTTAAGCTCGAGTGCAAGTTGCAACCCGTCATCGGAAAATGTCCAGTCAGTGGCTAGCTCGGCAACGGTTTCGCCGGTTTCGGCATCGACACCGATGAGGTTTTGGTAGACCTGTCGGGCCAGCCGGTGGGTTTCAACATCGTTGGTGACAGCTGGGTCGGTGCTCAACGCTTTTGCCGGGACACCGATGCGGAATGTGCGTGCTACAGTCTCCGGGACCGATTGACTCTGTACCGTGGACTGTGAGGCGGCTGCGGTTGGAACCAGCGGTGCTAAACCAAGTGATGCCAGTCCTGCCAGCAGGGTGCGCCGGGAAAGATGCACGGTGACCCTTCCTCGTGAACGTCAAGATCGCCCGGTACAATGAAACCCGCTGGTACACAGCGGGTTCACTTGGTTTCAGGTGGTGCGGGCGAAGGGACTTGAACCCTTACGTCTCGAAGACACTGGAACCTAAATCCAGCGCGTCTACCAATTCCGCCACGCCCGCGTATCCGTTGTGGTGGACCGAGGAATCATCTTAGTCCATCCACAACGAATTGCCTAATTGAAACTCTAGGCTTCGACCAAACCGAGGTCGCGGCGAAGTTTATCAACGTGACCTTTGGCGCGTACATTGTATTGTGCCACGTCAACTGTGCCTTGTTCATTGACTACGATCGTTGAGCGGATGAGTCCCTCGTAGACTTTGCCGTAGTTCTTTTTCTCTCCCCAGGCACCGTAGGTCTCAGCCACCGCGTGGTCCTGATCAGCCAGCATTGGGAAATTGAGTCCTTCTGCTTCGGTGAATTTCGCGAGTTTATCGACGGGATCGGGGGAGATGCCCAGGATCCGGTAGCCGTCGGCGGTAAAGCGTTCCAGCCGGTCGCGGAAGTCGCAGGCCTGCGTGGTGCAACCCGGTGTCATGGCTTTGGGATAGAAGTAGATGATCACTTTCTCACCGACATAATCGGATAGTGAGACGGTCTGGCCGTTGGCATCCTGGAGGGAAAATGCCGGCGCGGTATCGCCGGGTTTGAGACGGTTATCGGTCATGGAACGTTCCTTTCGTGTTTACTGTTGTAATCCTTCAGAAATTCGTACGAGGTTTTCTTCCAGAAACCCAAGATAGGTGTCCCCGGGCTCGCCTTCGGGGGCCAACTCATCTGAATACACCGTGGCATAAATCTCGACACCGGTGTCTTGTGCAACGGTCTCCATCGGAGCCGGTGTCACATTGGACTCCACAAACAGAGCTGGCGGCTGGTAAGTGTTCACAAAATCAATGGCCGAGATGATCTGGTCCGGGGTGCCGACGTCGTCGGTATCGACAGACCAGATGTAGCCCTCACGCAAATCATAGCGTTGCGCCACGTACTGGAAGGCGCGCTCAGAGGTGACCAGCACACGCCGTTCCTTTGGCAGCTCACCGATCTCTTGTTGATACTGTGCATCCAGCTGGCTGAGTGCAGTCAAATAGTCGTCCAGGTTCTGTTGATAGCTTGACGCGTTGTCGGGATCGGCGTCACTGAGTCCTTCGGCAACGTTGTTGGCCATGATCATGCCAACATTCGGATCCAAAAATGCGTGGGGGTTCACCGAATCCGTGAGACCTTGGCTCAAGTACATCGGCTCAACGCCGTGGGCTGCTTCTACCCGCTGGCTAGCTTCTAACTCTACGGCGTCTGCCATGCGAGCCGCCCAGCCGTGTTCGCCGCCTTCGAGGTTGAGGCCATTGTAGAAAAAGACATCCGCATCGGCCATGGCTTTGGAATCATCCGGCAGCGCTTCGTATTCGTGGGGATCCTGACCTACCGGTACCAGATTGTAGACCTCAACGTGTTCACCACCGATTTCTTCGACCATGTCGGTGAGGATCGAAAATGACGAGACGGCTTGTAGCGTGTCGTTGTCCGGTTGAGCTGATTGTTTAACGTCACCGCATCCGGTCAAGGCCAGTGCGCCAATGGCCGCGAATGTGGCGGTGCGAGCAGGAGACATCAGGCGATCCTTTCTGCGATCTAGGATGCCGCAATACGACGACGGTCGCGAAGCTTTTGCAGTTGTGTCCACAAGAATCCTTGATTCGGACTCAAGAAAAAGGCCAACACAAACAGTGTGAATGCCACCAGCACGATGGCCGGGCCGGATTGCAACGCCAGGGTGTAGCTGAAATACATGCCGGCAATTGAGGAGAGCATACCGAACCCGGCGGCCAGCCACATCATGGTCGAGAATTTCCGGGACAGGAGGAACGCTGTGGCCGCGGGTGTGACCAGCATGGCGACCACTAAAATAACCCCTACGGTTTGTACCGCCGAAACCGTGACGACGGCTAAGCCAATCAGCACGGCATAGTTGATGGTTCGCGTTGGGAAACCGTAGGCTTTGGCGACTTCGGTGTCCATGGTGGTGATTTGCAGGTGTTTATAAAACAGCACCACCAAGGTCAGAATTACGACCGCGATGATCAGTGCTTGCCACATTTGTGATGGCAGGGTGGCGAGGACGTCACCGAATAATATCGACTGCAGTGAAACCGAGGATTCGGTTTGGGCCAACAGGATGACGCCGGCGGCCAGGAATGCGGTAAACACAATGCCGATTGAGGTATCACGTTTCAACCGAGAGTTCGCTGCGACAAACCCGATGCCGGCGGCAGCTAGGAGTCCAGAGACTAACGCTCCGATAAAAATATTGGCGCCAAAGAAGAACGAGACGGCAATACCTGGCATGACCGCATGGGAGATGGCATCGCCCATCAGTGATAAGCCTCGCAGAATGATCAGCGAGCCCACGACGCCGGAGACTATACCAATGATGACGGCAGTGATCGCGGCGCGAGCTAAATGCGGGTAGTTGATCAGGTCATTGAGAAATTCCACTGCTTACTCCGTGAGACCCAGGAGGTTGGCGCCAAATGTCTTGGTGAGGTTCTGTGCCGTGAGCACATCGTGAATGGACCCCTGGGCGATGAGGTGCTGATTGATCATGATCATGTGGTCAAAATAGTGTTGAATATTCGAAAGATCGTGGTGGACCATCACCACGGTTTTGCCGGCCTCGCACAGTTCGGTCAGGATCTCAATAATGTTGGCTTCGCTTGCCGCATCGATACCCATCAGTGGCTCATCGAGCAACAAAATATCGGCTTGCTGGGCTAGTGCACGAGCAATAAAGACCCGTTGCTGTTGTCCGCCGGATAGATCGGCAATCTGACGGTTGGCAAAAGCTTCCATATCGACTCGAAGTAATGCCCGGCGTGCGATCTCTCGTTCGATGGCTCCAGGTCGTTGAAAAAGTCGCAGATGCGGGTAGGTCCCTAGTAGCACGGTGTCGAAGACGTTGATAGGGAAGTCCCAGTCGGTTGCCGAACGTTGTGGCACATAGGCGATGCGTTTTCGCACTGCATCGACGCGCTGATCAAAAAATCGGATCTTGCCGTGGGCGGGCTCCACGAGCCCGAGTGCAGCTTTGAGGGTGGTGGATTTTCCTGAACCATTCGGCCCCACGATGCAGGTTTTTTGGCCGGCTGGCACCGTCAAATCCAGTCCGTTGAGGGCTTTGACGCCGCGATATGACACGTGCAGATTCTCAATGGACAACACGGTAGATGTCACGTCACAGCCCTCCGATTCGCAGCTTGTTGTCAGCGCAGAGTCTTGGTACACGCCATATGTTGATCTTAGGTAGGTCAGGAGGTTTCACTTCCTAATCTACGCGGCATTACTTCTTACAGCCCTGTAACGCAGCTGCGCGATTTATTCGGGTCATCGAACTTCCCAGTCTATTTGTAGTGACTTGTTGGTCGATTCGTTGCATGGAGTAGGTGGAGCCGGATGGGCACAGTAGTATGTGACGAAGAAAGCGGTGGTAGGAAATTTTTGGAGGCACTACGTGACCGATTCACTGTATGAAGCCGATGTGCAAGACAAACAGCGCACGTCATTTACGGTTTCGGGACTATGGACTGACATCTTTGGGCGACTTGGGATCCGAGCACTGCAATTGTTGCTTATCGGACTGGTCGTTGGCATGGTGGTTGTTGCACTGCTCAATCTGACCGTTGTCGTCATCCCTACGATGATCGGTATTATTTTGGCGTGCGCGCTGTGGCCGCTGGTCCGGTTGTGCCGCAAGGTCATGTCGAATATTTTGGCCGCCTGGACCGTCTTCCTGGGCTCACTGCTGGTACTGGGAGGCATTGGCACCGGGCTGGTATTTTCTGTCATGAATGAATGGCAGACACTGGTTGATCAAGCGGTTCAAGGATTCAACCAGCTCCGTTCCTGGGCCACCAATATCACCGATAGTCTCGGTATTTCTTTTGGACAAGAACAAATTGACTCAGCTATCGACACCGTAACCGGCTTTTTGACGTCTGCCGAATTTGGTACCGGTGCTGTCACCACGATTAGTGCCGCTGGAACCTTCTTTACCAGCTTGGTGCTGCTGCTGGTGATCCTGTTCTTCTTCTTGAAAGATGGCGACCGGATCTGGGCGTTCTTCGTGTCGTGGTCACCGGATCACTACCGTGCTAAGTGGATAGCGTCGGGAGATCGCGCATTGCACACTTTCGGCGGTTACATTCGCGGTACGGCGATCGTGGCTGCCGCAGACGCCGTCGGCATTATGTTGGCGCTGTTCATATTGCAGGTCCCATTGGCGCTGCCACTGGGGGTCATTGTGTTCCTGGGTGGCTTCGTTCCACTGGTCGGTGCCACCGCTGCCGGTGTCTTGGCGACCTTGGTTGCTCTGGTTGCCAACGGTCCGGTTGTGGCGCTGATCGTGTTAGCCGCTGTTATCTTGGTCAACCAGCTTGAAGGGAACTTCCTCCAGCCGGTCGTGATGGCCCAGACCCTGAGCCTTCACGCGCTGGTCATTTTGATGGCGCTGACCGCGGGAACTGTACTGGCAGGTATCGTCGGTGCAGTCTTAGCTGTGCCCATGGTTGCGGTGGCCTGGAGCATTATCAAGGTGTGGACGGATCGCGATGTAACTACCGAGTGGGATCCGGTGGACCGTGCCGCCGATCAAATCGAAGTCGTTGGGATGGAACGCAAGCGGCACGAAGAAGAACTCAAGGCGCAGCGCAAAGCCGAAAAGCAAGCAAAGAAAGCTCGCAAGATTGCCGAAGCTCGCCAGAAGATCGGCGCAGAGTAACCGTGTTACCTAGTCCTGTTGTTCCAGCCATTGGGCGGCAACATCTTCTGCCGGGGCTTCATCTTCGACCGAACGAGTGTTGAGTTCAACGAGGTCTTCGGCTCCTAATTGAGCCTGGACCTCGTTGAGGGCCTCGACGGCTTGCTCATCCAGATCTGAATTTGCAACCGGGACGACGTTTTGCGGCAGGATCAAATATTCGGGATCTTCCAAGACCACTAGGTCTTCGGCCTGGATCGCCGGTGACGATGTATAGATATCGGCAACTTGGACATCACCGTCGGTGAGCGCGCCAACCGTCAGTGGTCCACCCGAATCTTCCACCGCGGTCAGTTCGATGGTGACGCCGTAGAGTTCTTCGGCACCTTCGGGACCATATGGTCGGGTTTCGAATTCTGAATTGGCCGCCATGGAGACGGTGTCGCCGAGTTCGGTGAGGTCGCCGATGGAGGTCAGGTCATATTCTTGTGCAGTCTGTGAAGTGACCGTGTAGGAGTCCTGATCGGTAGCATCGGCAAAATCTAGGGCCTGTAGACCATCCGGGAGCACCTCGCCGACTTGCTGGTGGACCTCTTCTGGTGAGCCTGAATCAGCTTCATCGCTGTAATATTGCACCAGATTACCAGTGTAATCGGGCACCAGATCGATCTCGCCAGACTCAAGTTCGGGCATATATACTTCGCGTTGGCCGATTTGGAAATCGCGTTGGACCTCGAATCCTTCATCCTCGAGTACCTGTGCGTAGATTTCGGCGATAATCTCGTTGGAATAATATACCTGGGAGCCAATCACAATGGTGTCGCTGTCGGCCTGGGTGTCGTCGTCCTCAAGTGGATCCGAATTTGCGCCACATGCGGTGAGCAGCAGGGTTGCGGCAGCAACGCTAGCCAGCGGAGTCAGTACGGTGCGGGAGTGTTTTGGGTGATGAGAGCTCATAAAACTTTATGCTACGTTCGTGCATTGTGTTCAGCAATCATTAACCGGCGCTAGGTTCTGCAGTGTGCGCTGCCTGCAGCCTGTGCACACCGGATGGTGTGGCGAGTCGTTGGATGAGTCCAAAGAGGATATCGACGATGATCACCAGCACCATAATCCAGACTGAAGCCCCCAGCAGCATCGGGGTGTCTTGCGTGTTAATACCTAGGAATATGAATCGCCCCAGTCCGCCGGCTCCTACATAGGCTGCAAGAATCGCTGTCGACATGACTTGGATAAACGCGGAACGTAGGCTACCGACAATCATGGCTAGGCCAAGGGGCAAATGCACCCGGGTGACCAGCTGTCGGGTTGTGAACCCTTGGGCTCGGGCAGCATCTATCACAGCGGCGTCGATCGAAGAGATTCCAGCATGGGTGCCGGCCAGAATAGAAGGGATCGCCAGGACCACCAGGGCAATCATGGGTGGTACCAGTCCGATGCCAAGCAGTAAGCCAAACAGTGTGATTAACCCCAGTGTGGGTAGGGCACGTGCTGCACCGGTGATACCAACGATGACGCCGGAGAAGCGACGCGTATGACCTATGAACCACCCTGCCGGGATAGCCACAACAGCGGCTAAAACCACCGCCATGGCACTGTATTGGAGGTGTTCCACACTGCGGATTATCATGTTGTGGCCATCGACACTCCACGTTTGCGGGTTCATCAGCCAGTTGATGGTTTCTTGGATTACGTTCATGCGGCTTGCCTCTGCCAGGGCATCAAGATCTTCCCCAGTACTACCAGGAGCGCATCACAGAGTCCGGCCAGACCAAGTGTGAGTACAATGCCGGTGATGATTTCGGCCATGATCTGACGTTGGAACCCGTCGGTAAACAGGGTGCCCAGCGAGGGGATGCCCAGCACGGCACCAACCGTACACAGGGCAATCGTGGATGCGGTCACGACGCGTAAACCGGTGAGAATAATCGGGGCGGCTAATGGCAGTTCCACGGTGCAGAACCGACGCAGCTTTGAGTAGCCCAGAGCGGTGGCGGCCAAGCGTGTTTCCGCAGAGATCGAGTTAAAGCCATCTGCTACCGAACGGACTAACAAAGCAATCCCATAGAGCGTGAGTGCGATGACCACGTTGCTGCCGTCTCGCATGCCCGCTCCGGTGAGGACCGGCAGCACGATCAATAGTGGCAGCGAGGGGATTGCGAATAACAGGCCGGAACCGGTAATAATTGGGCCCGAGTAGCGCGGGATCCGGTGCGCCAACCAGCCCAACGGTATCGAACAGATCAGCGCCGCCACGATCGCTGGCAGACTCAGGGCAATATGCCATCCTAGGGCGTTGACGATGGTGTCGAGGTTATTGGTTACCCAGCTCATGTGTGCTCCAGGAACCCTGCCGGCCGACCGTGTGCATCCACCACCATGGTGCGACCATCCTCGGTGGTGACAGTAGTGAGCGCTTTGTCGACTGCGTTGAGGCCGAGAAAATCTTCTACGAA
>DXCT01000106.1 GCA_019115865.1 Candidatus Yaniella excrementavium
CTGACCGCGGGTGATCAAACCCCGCCTGAAATTGGTATCGGCGGTTTCTCAACGGCGGCTTCAAATCTTTTGGCTCCGCTGGCCGCGCATATGAAACAGACTCGCCCGGAGGTCAGCGTCCGTGTCATCGAGGCACCGCCGGCGCGTTGCTTTGAATTACTCGTTGCTGAACGAATCGATCTGGCGGTAGTTATCGCAATGCAGGCTGACGTCCAGGTCGATGATGATCCACGTTTTGAACAAATTACGTTGCTCAATGATCCACTGGATGTGATTGTGTCGGCGGAGCATCCGGTTGCTGGTCGCAATTCCGTGACGTTGCAAGAGCTCGCAAGAGAGGATTGGATCACTGACGCACCCGGATCCTCATACCATGCATTATTTACTGCTGCGTTTACCGCAATAGGGACCACGCCTCGAATCGCCCACGAGGTGGCCGAATGGGAAACATCGATGGCCCTGGTCGAGGCCGGCGTGGGCATTGGGCTGGTACCGCGATTGGCTAGCCTGGAAAGTGTCCGCGATGTGGTGCGTGTGCGGATTGCTGGAGATCGTGGACCGATGCGAAAAATCGTTGCTGCTATGCGTGCCGGAAGCTTAGAGTCCCCGCTCATCAGAGATTCGCTGTCCCACCTACGCCGTACAGCCCGACAGATTCTGGGGACGCGTTTGGATCAAGAAAGCTAGCAGCCTCGCTCTGTCGGGCATTACACGGCTCCCCGATAAGCAGAATCGGATTCGGGGGTCTTGCAGAACGTTCTGCAAGACCCCCGAGCATAAACTGCTACTTATGGAGTCCAATATGTTGCTGAGCGTTTCTGCATCGACTCGCGATATTGCTCAGTTGTTTTCGAGAACAGTTCAGCAGTACCCCAGTCCAGGATGACGCCGTATTGTCGTACCGCGTCATGCACATCGATCTTGCCTTCAAGGTACCAACGGGCAACTTCCTGCGGTGATTCCTGAAGCCACTGCGCACGATTTCGGCGGATATCTTCACGAGTAGTCTCGGTTGCGGCGTAATCAACCTCAAATTGATCAAGCTCAGCATCAATTTCTTGGATCACGACGCCATAGTCTTTGCGGGCCCGCTCCAATGAGACATAACCGTCAATAACATCTTCCAGTACAGCATCGATATCCCGCTCCATAGGATCGCCGAACCCGCCCCCACCAGCAGAAGGTCTAGTGAATGTGTCCCCGGGAACGATAGGTACATTCGAAAAAGTGGCTCCAAGGTACTGCTCGTTCGCGGTACCCCGGTTAAGCCAGACGCCGTGCGGAATTGATGGTAAACCGCCGTGGATTCCCCAGGTGACCGACCGTCCTCGGTCACAACAGTAACTCATGACCGTACTGGTTGCGTCTGTCAGTGTCCCACCCTTCTGTACACCGAAACCTCCTCGATGCTTTCCTGGTCCCGCAGAATCGACAGCAATGTTATGGGAGGTTGTCAGAACCGGGTTGAGACGTTCTTGGCCTTCCACCGGCTGTACTGCTAGCCCGGTACCGAATACCGGTGATGTTGCTGAAGAACCATCCTTCGTGGCACGTCCACCCCAGCCACCGGCCATCCAGTCGTACCACATGAAATAATCATGGTTTTCGCTTCTGGCATCGTGTCCTCCCACCAGCAAGTACTCGAGGTTAAAAGCGCAGGCCATAGCTCGTTCTGGCATAATCTCGCTCCAGAGTTCAAAGATCCCATTCATGATTTTTTCATAGGGTCCGGAGCAGAATCCCGTCACAGCATGGGGCCAACCTGCATTGACAACAGTGCCTTCTTCCCCGATTTCTGCTGTGACCGCAGCATAGAAACCAGAATTTAGCGGAACATCCGGAAAGAAACTCTTTGTTCCAGCGTAGATTGCCGAGTGCGTGGTGCCATATCCAGAATTCAGGAAGGTCGCAACAACGGGCGAAGAACCGGTGAGGTCATAGTGAATTCCTGCTTCGTCTATTCGCATTTTGATGTGAATAGGAACCAAGCCCTCTCCTTTAGCAGGGTCCTGGTCGAGATAATCCACCGTCCGCCATTCACCGTGTGGCAGGTCCACAATTCGTTCCAGGACCGTCCGCTTGACGTAGTCCTGTGTTTCTTGCATCGCTTGCAAGACCGTGGATTTGCCATATTTCTTCACCAGTCGCAGCATTTCTCGCTCACAAACTGCGGTGGCTCCTGCTTGCGCGCGTAAGTCCCCTAAGGCCTGGTCGGGTGCCCGGGTGTTCGACACAAGCAATTGTGCGACATCGTGGAGGAATTCGCCCTTCCGCCACACTCGTAGCGGCGTGATCCGTAGACCTTCTGAGAAGTGCTCTGTTGCACTCACATCAAAAGAACCCGAAACGTTTCCACCGATGTCAGCCCAATGGCCCTTATTCTGGGCGTAGCCAATGATTTCATCATCTACGAAAATCGGCCGAATGAAGCTCACATCATTCATGTGCGTTCCGCCCCGGTAGGGATCGTTAATAGCGAAAACATCACCGGGGTTTATGTCATCACCAAATTGTTCTAAAACGGCTTGACATTGGAAATGCAGTGTACCCACGTGAACGGCAATATCACCGCTGCCTTGCATCACAGTATTTCCTTGTGCGTCACACAGCGCGGAAGAAAAATCCCGTGAATAGATGACAAACGAATAACACGTTCGTAGTATCTGTTCACTCATGAGATCAACGCTGGTTGCAAATGCGTTTTTGAGCACCTCGAAGGTCACAGGGTGCAGTGCTTCCGTGTCTTCTGCTGTGGCTTGATGATTTGTTGACTGATTCAATGCCGTAGTCATCTTTACGCTCCTGTTGAAAGACTAATTCTGATATTGAGCCACTCATCGATTTCTGCAGTATCATTCGGCGGGACCACAGTTGTACTATCGAGTTGCTCTATAATCGCCGGGCCGATAATTTTCATGCCAAATCCAAGGCCGGCTCTGTCATACACGGGGGTATCGTGCCATGAACCATCGAAATAAACGGATCGATTCCCAATAGCATCTGGGACAGTGTCTTGCCTTTCGGCAGGTTTGAACGTCGGTTTAGAAGTTTTCCCTAGGGCGCGTACTTCAATGCGGTAAATTTCAACTGGCTTGTCATCTTGACGCAGCGCGAATTGACGCTCGTGCTCGCTGTGGAAACTTTCGATGGCATCGGTCAGAGCATCTGGGCCACTGCCCATGCGCACTTCTAGTGACCGCCATTGGCCCTGGTATCGCATCGACATGCTTCGTTCAATAATCGAATCATTTTCTGACACGCCTTCTTTCCATAGACGCTCAGCAGCGGTCTTCTCAAGGGTTCGAAATTGTAGGTCCAGCTCATGTTCATCAACTTGATTTGTATCGGCTGTAAACATGCCTGATAGATCATGTTGAATATCAACGAGCAGACATCCCATTGCAGACGTCACCCCCGGATTTGGAGGAACTAATACCGTGGGGATATCGAGTTCACGTGCCACCTCGGCGCCGTGCAAAGCCCCCGCACCCCCAAAAGCAACCAGAGCGAAATCGCGAGGATCCAGTCCCCTACGAATGGAAACTAGTCGGACGGCATCCGCCATGTTCGCGTTAGCAATGTCGAGGATTGATTCTGCAGCCGCTGGAACTTCCAAACCCAATGGATCAGCAATCGAATTCTTAATTGCGGCCTCTGAGAGCCCGTCTTGCAGGTTGAGTTCTCCACCTGCAAGCTCATTGCCTAAACGCCCCAGCAACAGGTTGGCATCAGTATTTGTCGGTTGTGTTCCGCCACGGTCATAACAGGCCGGTCCAGGATCTGCACCGGCTGACTGTGGCCCATTACGTAGCGAACCAGCGATATCGATGTGAGCCAACGACCCACCACCAGCACCAATGCTCAAAACTTCGATACTGGGGAACAAGATGGGATGCCCGTATTCGACTTCCCATCGGTTTGTCGTGTGGAGCTCACCATCGGTCACCAAGGAAATGTCAGTTGAAGTTCCTCCCATGTCCAAACCTATGGCATGGTCAAAGCCACTTTGCTCTGCAACGTGGCGAGCAGCTATAGCACCTGCTGCGATGCCTGATGCTGCAAGTCGAATGGGGAATTCTTTGACAAGAGAAGGTGTCATTGACCCACCGCCGGAATGCAGGAGCAATAAGTCGCTTCCGTAGCCACCTTTTTCAAGTTCGGCTTCCAGGTTTTCGACGTATCCGGAGACCAGAGGGCCTAACAACGCATTGGCAATAGCGGTGTTGAACCGGTCATGCTCGAAAATCTCTGGCAGAATGTCCGCCGAGGTCGTGATACTGGCCTCAGGCATTTCACATTGCAGTATTTCTTTCATGCGTTTTTCGTTTTCGGGATTGATGAAAGAGTTAATAAAGCACACAGCAATTGTGGTGACGCCACGCTTCTTGAGAATGCGGGCTAATTCCACCGCTTCGGACTCCGGTACTGGTTTTACGATGTTTCCTGAGTAATCAGTGCGCTCTGGGATCTCAAAGCGATCGCGTCGTCGCAGATACGGACCTGACACATCTTTATAAGCATCCCAGAGATCGTCTTTTGTCCCGTCCCGAATTTCAATGGTGTCACGGAATCCTTGAGTCGTCACCATTGCAGCGGTCGGGAATTTTCTGGTGATGAGGGCATTCGTGGCCACGGTTGTTCCGTGCGATAAGAGTTCGACTCTTTTCAGATCGATGTCGCCACGTTCGATACCGTTCAGCACGGCAACCATCGGATCGTGTGGTGTCGAGGGAACTTTGGTAACCGACATCGAATGATCATTATTGTTAAAAATACAAACGTCAGTGAATGTACCGCCGACGTCCACTGCTACTCGAAGATCTTGCATAACACTCCTAGAGTTGTGATGTGAGTCATATACTAGGGGCCTGTGCCGGTACGCCTCAATGGAGTAATTTAAATCTTTCGTTGTTCTTTTTGGAGAATTTCCAATGCGTAATCACCTGATTTTTCATTCTTGGATCATGACCAACCGGGAGCCGTTTTCATCCGGGCTATCAAGCGAAAGGCCAACAGATGAATGATGCCGAAATTTTGCAAGACTTGTTGTACGCAGCTAACGGAGATAATCCCTTCGATGGTTTAGTTCAGCAACTGGGACGCCAATGCAATGGTTCTGCAACGATTTTCGATACGGATCATGCAGTGATTTCCTCGACGGGAGGCGCGCCAAGAATTCTGATACGACAAAGTCTCGTTGAGATTGAAGGCTCCACCCATGCGGTTCCCATCGGTCGGTGGTTTGTATCCGTCGGTCGTGTTGGAGTTCGTTCACAGAACTATTTCGTTGCCTTGGCCAGTCAAGATCGCACGCATTTGGAGCAGATTGCAGCAACGATCTTTGAAGCTTTGGCCTTGATGCTGGGAACCGTTGCTGCAATAGAGGGCACTTCTCTTGCGCAACGGGCCGTAAGTTCTGTAAAGACGCTTCAAGAGTTGGAAATTGGGATTCTGGTGAGTCAGGAGCCAAGTTATTGGCGTCGCCTTGAACAATTCGGATATACGCCTTTTAGCAACGTTCAAATTCTGATTTGCCAAGCACCAGAGACACACGAGGCATCCGAAGAGTCTGTCAAAAATGGGCTTCATCTGATTCGTCGGTACGCCGATGAGAATCCAGTTCTGGTAGCTGAGTCGAAGATGGGTACCTGGCAGCTCTTAGTACCGGAAGGCCCGCTAGTTACTGAGTTAACGCAGCTGGTTCACGGCACATTTATCGCAGCACTATCCGAGCCATTTGCCAGCTTATCGATGTATCCAGATATGTATCGCGCTACGAAAATCGCGCTGAGACATGCCGGCAAGAACGCAAAACAGTCTTCTTCGCACATGCCGAACCTCGTGCATGCCGGGTCGATGAGTCCTATAGATTGGATGAATGCAGCTTCTGTTGACCGTCTCGATGTGAAAGTTCTAAGACGCTTTGGGGATGCACTCAGACAAGATCAGGAGCTTTTTGAGTCCCTGATGGAGCTTTTAGCTGTTGAGCTGGACGTCAGGAAGGCAGCCCGTTCGTTAAACGTGCATCCAAATACCTTGCGGTATCGGATGCAAAAGGTTGAACGTGATCTGGGCGGTTCACTGTCGGACCCTTGGATGATTGCAAACTTGTGTTTAAGTTTTTATGACGAACTCCGTTTACGACAAGCAGGGCCAACGGAGCAACGAGCTTGAGAATGCACACCAGATCACCACCGAGGTGCTTAGCAGGCAGTATCGGCAAACTCGGGGAATATTTTATGTCAGATGTGTACTGTAGTTTGTATGAGCGAACCACATGGTGCACAAGAACATGGCAATCTTAAAACACTTATCGTTGGCGGTGGTTGCTTCTGGTGTCAGGACGCTGTCTATCGCCAAACCAAAGGTGTTGTAGGGTCTGAATCCGGCTACATTGGTGGTCATGTCGATCATCCAACATACGAGCAAATTACCACGGGGCAGACAGGTCACGCTGAAGCAGTGAAAGTAACCTTTGACCAGGACGTCATTGACGCCGACACCATCCTGGATATGCTCTTCGCCTCACACGATCCAACGTCGTTGAACCGTCAGGGAGCAGACGT
>DXCT01000107.1 GCA_019115865.1 Candidatus Yaniella excrementavium
CGGATAATCCCGCCGCCCATGGCAGTGATCATGCCCAGTGTGAGGACACCGACGATGTCCACTCGAGCCACACGCACAGCCGTCAGCCCACCGTTGAGTGCGAAGGCGAACGTCCCCAGTAAATCTAGGACGAGTAATGGGGTCGGGGATCCATTCATCGTGCACCTACGATCAGAAAACAGGCGCGCTTTTTGGAGATCTCTGCATGCTGACGCAACACGTTCATCAGGCTATTGTCTCCCCGTGATGGAAGTGAAAGCAACAACTCAAAGCGCTCTGAACTCGACACCTACCGGGGATAAGAGATCTCGCAGGTGCGTCGAGCGAATTGCCCCCATGACCTGTACGGCAGCCTGTGGTGGAGCCAAAGCAGGCTCCGCTCCGCCAGGCACCGCAAATAGCCATGACAACGAGTGATGATCGTCAACAATCCGCCCCAGAATTTTCAGCGTACCGCCGCAGATTCTGAGCCGACAAGGGCCCTGCAGAAAGCAGATTGAAGCACCTAGTCACCCCTGGTTCATTGTTCAAGAACCGTCCAACACCACCGGTGTGCTGCGGTCCGGCAGGCTGCCTGAGTACAATATTTCTATTGTTATTGCGAAGTACACTTCATAAAATGAAGTCATGAGTAAGAATTACGGCCAATTCTGTGGTTTAGCCAAAGCAGCCTGGGTGCTCGGAGAACGGTGGGCACTGCTGCTCGTACGAGATCTCAGTATCGCACCACGTCGTTTCAAGGACCTCCACGAAGGTTTGCCGGGTATCCCCACGAACGTGTTGACTACCCGGTTACGAGAACTGGAGACCGCCGGTGTCGCCGAACGTCAGATAGCAGAATCTCCGCAGCGCGGTGTGGTCTATCAACTCACCGACTACGGCCACCAGCTCCAGCCCATTCTTGATGCTCTGGGACTGTGGGGCGCTCAACGGATGAGCTCCCCTGCGCCCACTGATGTGGTCACCAGCGCATCGCTAGCGGCAGCCATCCGCAGCGCTTACCAACCCGGCGTGCTCGAAGCTCCGGTGACGTATCTGGTGCACGCTGGACCAGCGAGCGCCTGGGTTCGGGCCGACAGCACAAACATCGCGGTGGGTACGGAGACCCCAGATTTCTCTTCCGACACCACCATTCACGCTGAACCTGAAATCCGGCTCCTACTCGCCGGCACAATGTCAGCGTCTGACGCACTTGCCTCAGGCGCCGTAGAAGTTGAGGGACCACCACACTCATTAGCGACCTTCTGTCGCGCGTTTCACGTACCCCTGGAGGACTCAGAACTCGTCATCGACAGTTCATAGCTAAAACAAGGATGATTACCATGAAACTCAGTATCAATCTCTTCAAAACGCTCAACGGAGTGAGCCAAGCACCTGGCGGGCCAGACGAGGACACCCGTGGTGGTTTCACCGACGGCGGGTGGCTGTTCACCGTTTGGGACACCGGCTGCGAACAAGCGGCCAATCGGTGGTTCACTCAAGGCGACGCCCTACTGTTAGGACGCACCACCTACGATATTTTTGCCGGGTACTGGCCGCAAGTCACGGACCCGGACAATGACGTCGCGACGTTCCTCAACACCGCGCACAAATATGTGGTGACCTCGAGACCGGTCGACGGGCCCTGGGCAGATACAACATCCGCACTAGGCGACAGATTCCTCGAAGATATCACCGAACTCAAAGCTTCAGGCGGGGATAAGGAACTCCAAGTCCACGGCAGCATCCAACTGGCACGGACACTCCATGAAGCCGGACTGGTGGATATCTATCGATTCCTCATCGCGCCCGTCACTGTTGGCCCCGGAGCGGGACTCTTTGATGGCTCAGGCCCCTCCTACAAGATGAACGTGCAGCACGGGGTGGTGACTGACAATGGTGTCTTTGATGTGGAAATGACCCCAGAGCAGATGGTCATCACGCAGATGCCAACCGTGCGTGATGGCAAGGACGTTGTCGAGGAAGTCTAAACACGAACCAAGCAGCGCGAAAGGTTACATCATGACGACATATGCAAGCATCAGCACATCCCTCGACGGATACTACGTCGGATCGAGTCCAAGCCCACAACACCCTATGGGGAACTCCGGTTCCGTACTGCACAGCTGGTTCGCCCATGACCGCGCTGATCGCCAGCAACTAACCGCAGAGAATATTTTGCAAGAGGACTTTGACCGACTCGGAGCAATGATCATGGGACGTGATAGTTATGAGCATGCCCAAGCAGCTTGGGGGCCGCGGCCCCCATTTGAAGTGCCAATTTTCGTGCTCACGCATCGGGCTCGGCCCGACGACGTGCGCGACGGTTCGACATTTCACTTCGTCACCGAGGGATTTAGCGCAGCCCTTGAACGGGCTTACGCTGCCGTATCAGGTACCGACGTGGCGTTCCACGGCGGCGGAGCAATCAAACAGGCCCTCAATCACGGGGCACTCGATGAGCTACAGGTTCATCTCGTGCCCGTGCTCCTGCGACGAGGGCGCAGGCTCTTCGACGATGTGCAAAACAACATGATCGCTCTAGAACAGACCCGAGTGGTAGCACGTCACAATGTCACGCATCTGAAGTACCGGGTGTTGGGTGCTGGCTGACCAGTGCATCGATTCGAGCTGCCGCCTCGTCTGGTGTCTCGGGCAGATAATTCGGATCGCGCGCTCGACGTCGATTTCGTAGTAGCCGCAGAGT
>DXCT01000108.1 GCA_019115865.1 Candidatus Yaniella excrementavium
TCAGCAGCAGCCGCGGAAATCTCCAGCCCGCGGTTCATGGGCCCGGGGTGCATAATGAGTGTTCCAGTGCCTGCAATGCGTTTATACCGATCGTTGGTGAGTCCCCAGCCGCGTGTATATTCGGCTGCCGACGGGAAAAAGTCGCCCGACATGCGTTCGGCTTGAACCCGCAGCATCATAATCGCATCGGGTTGTCGGGCCAAGACGGAGTCCAGATCGTAGTTAATCTCCACCGGCCACGTCGCAACGCCGACCGGCATAAGTGTCGGCGGTCCGGAAAGCGTAACGTTGGCTCCCAGAGTATGTAAGAGCCACACATTTGAACGGGCTACTCTGGAGTGCAGAATGTCGCCAACTACTACGACATGTAGACCTTCGAGGTCTCTGCCGGACGCATGCTGACCGTGGATCCGGTCTCGGAGTGTAAAGGCGTCTAAAAGCGCCTGCGTAGGATGTTCGTGCGTGCCATCTCCGGCATTAATCACCGCTGAAGAGGACCAGCCAAAGTTTGCCAGTTGTTGTGCCGCCCCAGAGGCCCAGTGCCGCATGACAATGGCGTCACCGCCGATAGCTTCAAGCGTTTGTACCGTGTCTTTAAGGGACTCCCCTTTGGATACTGAAGACGTTTTGACTGCGAAGTTCAAGACGTCTGCCGACAGTCGTTTCGCTGCGGCTTCAAACGAAGTCCTGGTTCTGGTGGAATCTTCAAAGAAAAGATTGACCACGGTCTGACCGCGCAGCGTTGGCAGCTTTTTAATGGAACGATCCGAAACTGTAGCCATCTCTTGAGCCGTATCCAGAATCGCCATGGCGTTGTCATAGGAGAGATCCCGTGTGGCAAGAAGGTGACGCATCAGTGCATCACATCCATGATCTGCACCTGATCCGACGTATAGTTCGCGTCGTCACCATCGATTTCTGCAAGCTGGACCATCACTCGTTCGGTGGATGCGGTCGGGAGATTCTTGCCAACGTAATCCGCGCGCAGCGGTAGTTGACGGTGTCCTCGATCGACAAGAACGGCCAGTCGGACCGTTCGAGGACGTCCGATGTCAGCCAGGGCATCAAGAGCAGCCCGAATCGTGCGTCCGGAGTACAGCACGTCATCGACTAGCACTACGACGGCATCATCAACACCAACGGGTGGGATAATAGTGGTGGCCGGAATACGTGATTCGGCGCGTGCCAAATCGTCGCGATACAACGTGATATCAAGTTGTCCGGTGCGCTCCTGGACAACATATTCCGGTTCGATTTCGGCCAGTTTTTCCGCCAGCCTGTTCGCCAGTGGGACACCGCGGCGCGGGATACCAAGCAGAATCAAATGTTCGACACCGCGGTTGGCTTCTAAAATTTCATGGGCAATGCGAGTCAAGACCCGATGGATATCGGATTCGGACATCACGGTACGTGCTTCACGCACGGGTTCCTGCACCACGACGATCTCCTTTCCCGCCTCACTGGACGGAGCATTAAAGGATCTGCGGGATATGTGGTGTTCCCGTCAGTTTCACTGAGTGTAACTGTAGCATCGGTGGATCATGCCGGCCGGTGAGTTACAGAAGCAGCGTCGGTTTAAGTTCCTGGAGTCTGCCTAGTACACCGTTGATGTAGGTTGGCGAGTCATCGTTAGAATACTCACGAGCCATATTCACGGCTTCGTTGACAGCTGCCCCATCTGGCATGTCCTCGTTGAATAACAATTCCCAGGCACCTAATCGCAAGATGGACTTGTCCATCGGCAGCATACGTTCCATGGTCCAGCCATGAGCGTACTGCGCCAGGAGTTCGTCAATCTGTTCTTGATGGGTGATGACCCCGTCAACGATACTGGTGGTGTAGGGATTGATGGTTTGTTCAGTGTAATCGCGTCTGCGCTGTAGCGCCTCAAGCGGTGGGGTGTTGCGATGTTCGGCTTCGAAAAGGATTTCAAGGGCACGCCGACGCGCCCTACCGCGGGCGCCGATTTTTCGTGGCTGGTTCTTTGGGTCTGTAGACAATGTGGTGATGCTCCGTGCCTGCGTTACTCTGTCGCCCGGCCTTGGTATTCACCGTTTCGGGTGTCTACTTTAACCTTGGTTCCAACTTCCATGAACAGCGGTACTTGAATTTCATACCCGGTTTCCAGCGTTGCTGGTTTTGTTCCACCTGAAGACCGGTCGCCTTGCAGCCCTGGTTCTGTATAGGTGATCTCTAGAACAACAGATGGTGGTAGTTCAAGATACAGGGGTGTGCCGTCTGAAATAGCAATCTGGGCGTTATCGTTTTCCAGCAAGAAGTTTGCTGCCTCCCCCACGACGTTTGCAGGGACCATGATCTGGTCAAACGTCGTGAGATCCATGAACACAAACTCGTCGCCGTCACGGTATAAGTACTGGTATTCGGAACGGTCAACGGTGGCAAATTCAATCTTGGCACCGGCGTTCCAGGTCCGATCTACGATCTTATTCGAAGTGAGGTTTTTGATTTTGGTGCGGACGAATGCCCCACCTTTACCTGGTTTGACGTGCTGGAATTCTTGGACCTGCCACAGCTGGCCGTCGACGACGACGACCGAACCGTTTTTAATGTCGTTGCTGGTGAGCATAACCATAAGGCGTATTCTCCGTTGAAGTTTTCGTTAAGTACATGTTCTGGCAGATTCCAGGTGCGGTCACATAACTTGACCTTGGTCTAGTGTAGACCACGCGAAGCTATGCCGTTGTCTAGTCTGCAATTTCTTGGTAAGCCGCAAACAATAGGGACTCATCCGGCACATCGTAAATGATGGGTGATCCTTGGGATTCAAGCAGAATAAACCGCAATTGCTCACCACGGTTTTTCTTGTCACGACGGATACCGTCCAACAACGCCGCCCATCGGTCACCGTGATATGAGGTCGGTAGGCCGATACCTTCGAGGATACTCTTATGCCGTTCCACTGTTGCATCATCAAGCCGCCCGACAGAACGGGCCAGTTCTGCTGCAAACACCATACCGACAGCCACCGCCGCGCCGTGGCGGTACTGGTAACGTTCTGCCAGTTCAATTGCATGTCCCAGCGTGTGTCCGTAGTTCAGCATGTGTCGCTCGCTGGACTCTTTCAAGTCCTTTGTCACGACATCGGCTTTGACTTGTACCGCGCGCTCAATGAGTTCCCGCAACACGGGTGAATGTGGGTTGGTGACTTGGCTGTGATGCTCTTCGATAAGTTCCAGAATGCGCTCATCAGAGATGAAACCACACTTCACAACCTCTGCCAAGCCAGAAATGATCTCGTTCTTTGGCAGAGTAAGTAACGTATCCAGGTCTGCTAGAACACCTGCTGGTGGATGAAACGAGCCCACGAGGTTTTTGCCTTCTGCTGTATTAATGCCGGTTTTACCACCGACAGCAGCATCCACCATGCCCAGCAGTGTCGTTGGCATATGCACGACCCGTACGCCACGCAACCAGGTTGCTGCCACGAAACCAGCCAGGTCTGAGACTGCTCCCCCACCAACTGATACAACAGCATCAGAGCGGGTAAAATCGCTTTGTCCAAGAACCTGCCAGCAGAAGGAGGCCACTTCAATATGCTTGCCTTCTTCTGAGTCTGGGATCTCTACCAGAATGGCGTTATACCCTGCATCATCAAGTGCTGATTTCACCACATCACCGGTGGCTCGCAGGGCACGAGGCAAAATGATCGCCACGCGGTATGGCTGGGGGCCAAGGATCGCTGGGAGTTTCGACAATAGTCCACGACCAATGACGACGTCGTAGCCCCCGTTGATCTCATATTCTCCGCCGCCGGAGACCGGAATCACGGTTGGCTGGTCGGTGCTATCAGTTGTCGCGTTATCAGACATTGGGGTAATCGTTTTCCTTGACAAGAATTGTTGGTGTCCGTCGATAATTTTAGTGGCCACGTCATCCACGTCTAATCCGGTTGTATCAATCACACTGTGTGCTGTCGTTTTATAAAAGTCGAGCCGCTCGGCACGGATTCTCGACCAGTGACGGGCCGGATCCCCTGCCAACACAGGGCGTGCTGAGGCATCTCCAAGCCGCTGCAATGCCTGTTCTTCGCTGACATCCAAAAATACGACGTAGCCGCGGTCGCGAATAATTTCGCGATTAGCACTGCGAAGGACCGCTCCGCCACCCAGTGAAACGACCCCCAGAGCGGCTGTATCCATCGCTTCGGCAATAACGTGTTGCTCTGCTTCACGAAAGGCTTGCTCTCCGTGGGTCGAAAAGTATGTACTAATGACGCCGTGACGCTCCACAAATAACGCATCGGTATCGGCATATAAAGCACTCAAGCGTGCAGCTATGTGTTCTCCCACGGTGGTTTTGCCGGACCCCATGGGACCAATCAAAATAATCGGTGATGACTGATTAGACATGGTTACAGCGGGTCACCCATATCGTCGTCAGTCACTACATCTGCTGTGGGTTCAGGCACCGGTTTCAGGGCAGCGTTGAAGGCTTGCATATTGCGCTGAGTTTCTTCAACCGAATCACCACCGAATTTCTCCAGCACTTCTTCAGCGACCACCAGTGCCACCATGGCTTCAGCGACGACACCGGATGCCGGAACGGCTGTTACATCGGACCGCTGGTGGTGTGCCTTCGTCGCATGGCCGGTTGCTAGATCAACTGTTTGCAGGGCCCGCGGGACTGTGGCGATGGGTTTCATGGCAACACGGACACGGATGGGTTCACCGGTGGACATTCCCGCCTCGATGCCTCCGGAACGCTGGGTTGTTCTGGCTACTGAACCATCAGGGTTCCGAATTATTGCATCATGGGCATCTGAGCCCACGCGCGTCGCGGTTTCAAAACCGTCACCGATTTCAACACCTTTCATAGCCTGGATTCCCATCAAAGCACCAGCAAGCTTCGAGTCCAGTCTGCGATCCCAATGGATATGTGACCCTAGACCAACCGGCGCGTTGTGCACAAGCACTTCGGTGACTCCCCCGAGTGTTTCGCCAGCTTTCTTGGTTGCATCAACTGCCTCGACCATGCGGGCGGAAACTCCAGGATCCAGGCATCGCAGTGGATCGGCATCGAGCGCTTCAACATCGCCAACGGTTGGAAATTCGTAACCGTCAGCCAGTGTAACCTCGCCCATCTGCACAGTATGTGACACCGTGGTAATGCCCAGTTGCGTGAGAAAGTGTTGTGCCACGCGGCCGAGTGCAACACGGGTTGCAGTTTCCCGAGCAGAGGCTCTTTCCAACAGCGGACGTGCCTCATCGAAGCCGAATTTCTGCATACCGGCCATATCTGCGTGGCCGGGACGAGGCCGTGTCAGCGCAGCATTGCGTGCGAGCCCTTCGATTTCCTCTGACGGGACGGGATCCGGATTCATAACCTTTTCCCATTTCGGCCATTCTGTGTTCGCGATATGGATGGCAACGGGCGAACCTAGCGTGACCCCGTGACGCACACCTGAGATGATGGTCACTTCATCCTTTTCGAATTTCATTCGTGCGCCGCGGCCATATCCGAGTCGGCGGCGTAGCAACGCTTCTTGGATATCTGCGGTAGTAATTTCAATACCAGCCGGCAATCCTTCAATAATTCCAACGAGTCCGGAACCGTGGGACTCTCCTGCAGTTAACCAACGCATCATATGCTCGATTCTTTCATGTCCAGCGCATCAGCGCTTAGTTCATGTCGGTTTCTGTCCACCGACGAGGCTAGTGAGCAGCTAAGCCAAGTGCTGTAGCCATGTGTGCCGTGACTGTCTGCCAATCTGTTGCTTCAGGATCTCCCAAGAGTTTTTGGGTAAACAGTTTGACTTGTTCTACCCCCTGATGAAGCAGCATATCCAAACCGGATGCAACCGTGGCTCCGGTTGCTTGCCAGCGCGCTGCCAGTACCGTAGGCCAGGGTTCATAAACGACGTCCAATACTGGCGGCAGCCCGTGCTGCGGCAGGTGCTCGGCCAACCCGTCAGCAGCACCTGCCGGTAAGGTGGAAACCACAGCACGATGACTTTGCACATGCTGTGGGAAATCGGTCAGCATTTTGACCTGTGCTGCCAGTCCGTACTGCTGTGCTACTTCCAGAGATTCTTGTGCTTTTTGCGGATTCCGCACATACAAGACAACTGTATCCATTCCGGTTTCTGCTGCAGCCGCTATCGCTGCCGAGGCAGTACCGCCAGCTCCAAGTATCCCGATCGAAGCCCCCGAACCTGCTGCGGGTTCTTCAAGAGTCAGGGCACGCCGAATACCATCGACGTCGGTGTTGTATCCCGATGGGACGCCGTCGCGGTCGAAAACCACCGTATTGAGGACGCCTAACTGCGCAACACGTTGTGACACATTACGCATATACGGCACCAAGGTCGATTTTAGGGGCATCGTCACCGAAAAACCTGCCAGGTGCTGCGTCGTACCATACCGTTGGTCTAGCGAAGATATGAACTGCTCGGCTTGATCGATGTTCAGTTCCAAGCGGTCATAGGTGATCGGTACATCTAAAGCAGCATAGGCAGCGCGATGCATCACCGGAGACTTTGAATGCTCAATCGGCGACCCAAGCACTGCCGCCTGAAGCGATTGCTGGACCTTTTTTGTTGCTACCAATTAATCACGTCCACAAATTTCCGGGTTATCGTCGCAATACTCGCGGTATTCCTGCTGGTATTGCCTGTGCTGCTCGTAGGTGGTAGAAAACTTCGTTTCACCGGTTTCGATATTGGTCGTGATCCAGTAGTAGTTATCTGAGTCGTTGGGATCCGCGGCAGCATCGAGCGCAGCGATAGATGGAGCACCAATGGGTCCAGGCGGAAGCCCACGATGCTGGTAGGTGTTATACGCATTCGATTCATCTTGCCGGTCCTCTGAAGAGAACTGCAACTGACGGACTCCCATGCCGTAAATGACGGTGGCATCAATTTGTAGATACCCACCTGTTTCGGAGTTTGAACGGTCGAGGCGATTCTCGATGATACCCGCGACTTCTTCAAAATCTTCGGTACGGGCTTCTGCCTCCAAAATCGATGCGATTGTGACGATACGGAATTGCTCCTCTGGATCCTCGATTTCCAAACGCTGGAACTCTTCCATGGTTGGTTCAATCATCTGTTCCAGAATCTCGTCGATGCCCGCCCCCACTGGGAAACGATACTCACCGACGGCAATATAGCCTTCCAGAGATGGTGCATCTTCAGGAAGCCCGAAATTCGTTGGTTCGGCCGCCTCTTCTATCTCATCTGCGGTATGGCTGGTTTGCTCAGCAATGTTCTCATATACGTCATCGATACGGTGTCCCGAGTTGAC
This sequence comes from Candidatus Yaniella excrementavium, assembly GCA_019115865.1. GTDB lineage: Bacteria > Actinomycetota > Actinomycetes > Actinomycetales > Micrococcaceae > Yaniella > Yaniella excrementavium. The sequence goes on from DXCT01000108.1 coordinate 7,263, forward strand.
GTAGACATAGTGTTGGCTTTCGGTATCTTCCCCAAAGAGAATGGCCGCTGCATCGCGAGCAGGCATTTCTTCACGGAGCGTGTATTCGCCCGGTTGAATCTGCGCGTCACTATCGGCAGCTTCGAAAGCATCTCGAAATGCTTTGGTTGAGGCCACAATATCTTGGTCTACCAGCCTATTGCCGATGACGATAGCGCCTTCACCAGGATTGACTTCGAACTGGACTTCCTTGCCACCGGGACCAGGATAGTCATTATTCGTCCAGCCAACGAGCTGGCTGACCGCGAGCCCAACAACGACGAGCAAACCCAGAAATATGCCAAAGCTACTGAGCATAATGAGCGTACGACGACGTTTGCGAACCTTTCGGGCTTGAAGCGCTTCCTCATCAACCTCTGGCGCAGGTTCACTGCCATCTGCTACCAGCATGTAGCCCAGTAGGCTCTCTTCTGTCTCATCTTCTGCTGCTTCCGTTGGGGAATAGGAAGTAACTTCGGAAGCCAGGTCTGGATAGTCCCTGGTGTCTTCGGGCAGCGGATAAAGAACGCCCAGATCTTCGTTCTGCTCGGTGTCATACCGGCCTGAGAGCAGAGCATCGTCTTTTGGGGGATCGACGTCAGCCTCGGTTGAGCTGTCCTGTCCATCAGCCGCACTTCGGATTCCGCGCGCCCGTCGTGCTTGTTCCTGAGCTTGTTCATATGCGCGCCGCTCACGGCGGCTCATAAATTGCGGTGCAGAGGATTCACCAGACAGATGCTCATCCGTCACTGTTATCCTCCTGTTCCGCCAAAACCAGGGTTCCTGTATCGGCGCCGGTATTGTTCTCCAGCGTCAGAGCATGCTCCAGTATCGCCACTGCAGCAAGTTGATCGATCACTGAGCGTTGGTTTCGTGAAGAGACTCCCGCTTGGTGGAGCTTTTGGGATGCGCTTACCGTTGACAATCGTTCGTCGATTAGCCGAACCTCAGTTGCGGGTGCCTCCGCAGCGAGCAGTTGCGCCAACTGGCGTGCAAATACGTGCGCATCTTCTGTGGAAGCAGTTTTTTTGCCTCGCATGTTAATAGGATCACCAACGTATACACGAACGACATTTCGCTCGGCCGCCTCTGCAACGATTCGGTGCAAGTCGCTGAGATAACGAGTATCACGCTTCAAGGTGTCTACTGGAGTCGCCAGGATGCCAGCTGGGTCTGTCGCGGCCAAGCCTACTCGGGCTCGGCCGACGTCTACTCCGAGGCGAGACCCGTATAATGTCTCGCGAGCGTTGCGTGTTGTCATGAAGAGGGTTAGCTACCGTATCGTCGTTTCATACTCATTATGCTGTTTCGACTTCTTGGCGGATGCTTGTCAGCGCCTCATCGAGTTTCGAGGCATCCTGTCCCCCACCTTGTGCCAGATCGGGTTTGCCACCGCCGCCACCACCCAGCATTTGCGAAGCAGTTTTCACGAGGTTACCTGCCTTCAGACCTAGAGCCTGGGCACCCTCGTTCACGGAGATCACCACGAGCGGCCTGTTATTGGCTGTGCCTACCATACCAACAACAATATTCTGGTTTCCCGCTTTCGTCAGACGATCACGAAGATCCAGGACGGTTGATCGCAGGTCGTCAGCACTGGAGACATCACCCAAGTTGTGGGTCAGAAGTGTCACTTCTCCCACGGATTCAGCCTTGTCCACAAGTTGACCCGCTTGGGCGAGCATGTGTTGCGCCCGAAGATCAGCCATTTCTTTTTCGACCTGACGCAATTTCTGCAGGGTCTGTTCTACCCGACCTGGAATATCGGCAGTCGGTGCCCTGAGCATGCTGGACAGTTGGTTAACCAGGGTACGTTCGGCCGCGAAATGCTCGAAGGCGTCAAGCCCCACAAGTGCCTCGACACGGCGATTGCCTGAGCCAACAGACTGCTCATTGAGTAGGGCGAGCGTACCGATTTCAGCGGTGCTGGTGACGTGGGTACCACCGCACAGTTCACGCGACCAGGCGCCGTCAATTTCTACGACGCGAACGCGGTCACCGTACTTTTCACCAAACAGGCTCATCGCACCCATGGCTTGAGCATCTTGCAAGCTGGTTTCAAGCGTATTGACGACGAAGTTGTCTCGAATGGCAATATTGGCGAGTTCTTCAACCTCTTGACGTGCCGAATCCGACAGAGCATCCTGCCAGCGGAAGTCGAAACGCAGATATCCTTCTTTGTTGAAAGAGCCTGCTTGAACAGCATCGTCGCCGAGAATTTGGTGCAGCGCAGCATGGATAATGTGTGTCGCGGAGTGCGATTTTTGTGCATCGAGACGACGCCGTAAATCAATGGCCCCAACAGCGCGAGCACCAACAGGAGCTTCACCTTCGCGGATGATGCCCTGATGCACGGATAGACCGTTGATGGGTGACTGCACGTCTTGGATTTCAATAACGAATCCGTCACCGGTTATGAGACCTGTATCGGCTGCTTGCCCACCA
>DXCT01000109.1 GCA_019115865.1 Candidatus Yaniella excrementavium
AACGCGGCGTTTTTGATCCGAAGAATTATTATCGCCAGTTGTATGCTTCAACCGATGGCAAACGCGTGGTCGCCAAGGAACATACGTCGGTCTTAAAGGATAAAGACCGGCTTGCCTATGAGGATGGTTTCAAGAAGACCCTGCAGGATCCGGGCGACCCGAACGTGCTGGTCGCCACGCCCACCCTGGAAATGGGTATCGACATTGGGGACCTCTCCTGTGTCATGCTGGCCTCCCTGCCAACATCAGTTGCCAGCTATGTGCAACGTGTGGGCCGTGCAGGTCGCCTGACAGGGAATGCCTTGGTTGTTGCGTTTGTACAAGGCAGGGGAGCGCACCTGCCGAAGCTCAACGATCCGCTGTCTGTCATTGATGGTGAGGTTCGTCCACCGAAAACGTATCTGGACGCTGAAGAGATTCTGATGCGTCAGTTTATGGCATTTCTTGGCGATAAACTTGCCCGAGACCCTGAGGCAGCACACCCGCAGCAGGCCAAAGAGGTCATGCAATCGGTCAAACCGAATACCTATTTCGGGCAGCTCATCGCGTTGGCTCAGTCTGATGACCGTGCACTGGTCGATGAGTTCTTGGACGCTTTTGGCAGTCTTGTCTCGGAGTCCAGCCAGCAACGGCTCTATGCCTGGGTGCAACATGAAATGTCCGGAGTGCTGGAAGAGGCGACCATTGAGTGGCAGCAACTCGGCGAAGCACTACGGTACCGGATCCGCGACGTCCAAGACGCACTTGAGGACCTGACGCAAGATTTCCACCAAGCCCAACACGATTTCGGCCACGACGAGAAACATCCGAAGTTGAAAGAGGCGGAGCGCGATGTAAAATCAGCTACCGCCCAGTTGAAGCGGCTCCGTGCGGAAGAAAATGAATTGAACACCGGCTGGTGGATTGCACAGCTGGAACGACATGGCATCTACCCGAATTACACGTTGATCGGTGAGCCAGTCGTCCTCAACGTCGGTGTTTCGTGGCGAGATGAAGACACGCAAGAATTTGAAACCGAGACATATGAATTAGAACGTATGGCTGACGTTGCAATCCGTGAGCTTGCCCCTGGTGCCACGTTCTATGCCTATGGGATGGAAATCGACATCGATGCTGTCGACCTCGGCCCGCAAAATCGGAACTTGCAATACTGGCAGATCTGTCCAGGATGCGGCTGGATTAATGCCATTGAGCATACCGGTGTCGAGCGTGGTTATAGTGGTCTGGTTTCCAGCTGTGCTCGCTGTGATTCCAACGCTATCCATGACCAGGGGCAGATTTATACGACACTGGAACTGAGCCGGGTCAGTGCTGAAGTGCGCCGCGACGAAGCATCCATCAGTGATAACCGGGATAGCCGACGAAGAACACGATTCACCGTGGTTCCGGTCAATGATGTTGAACCCAATGGTGTCGACACTCGTTGGTTCGTGGCTGAAAATGGTTTCGGCGTGGAGTATCTTCGTCAAACCACGGTCACCAACCTCAACTTTGGCCTTACTTCGCGGCGATCTACCGTGCGTGATATTGCAGGACAACGCATTGCCAACGCACCGCTGTTTACTATTTGTGCCTATTGTGGTCAGCTACGTCGGTCGGAACAAGCCCATTCAAAATATGATCACCGCTTATGGTGCAGATATCGCAAGGCGGATGAGGCACCCGAAGAAGATGTACTGTTAGCCCACCGGTTGCGGACTCAAGGCGTCAAGCTGCATCTACCGTTGCAGCCCGAATACGCTGATGATTATGTAGCACCCACGCTACTAGCCGCGGTGCAGCTGGGACTCGTGGAACACCTGGGCGGCGCCACCGGACAGGTTGCTGCGTTTGAGCTACCTGATCACGACACAATGCACGCCATGACCCTGTTGATCCATGACAGGGTTCCTGGCGGAACCGGCTATCTGGCAGCATTTAAAGAACCTCAGACCGTCTTCGAAGTGCTCAAAGCGGCCTGGGAAGTTGTCAGTCAGTGTCCATGTCAGCAGGAGGAGCGGCGAGCATGTCACCGTTGTCTGCTGCCGTATGCGCCCTACAAAATGGAAGACCACGTAGCCCGTGTGACCGCAGAACGGCTCCTGACCGAACTACTCGCAATCCAGGATGGTGCCTCAGATGTTCGCACCATGCCGTGGACCATCCAAAATGATCCGGTCGAACGCGACGCAGGGGAATCCATGCTGGAAGTGGAATTCCGGGACGCATTGAAACAGCGGTTGGATTCCCAAGGCGTCAAATGGGAATCGGTCCCCACAGCGCGCGGTGAGGAATTGCGCTTCCGAATACCGGATAAGCGAACCTCGGGCAGATTGCATTCCTGGAGCCTCCGGCCGCAGGTCGATATCGATGGGACACGCCCGGATTTCAAGCTCATCTCTGGTGATGCGAATCTTCCAAGCCTGGCAATCTACACCGACGGATTCACCTACCACGCGACACCCGGTTATAACCGGGTCGGTGATGATGCAATGAAACGACACCGGTTGCGGATGCAAGGCGATGCGTTGCCCTGGGCGATCACATACCAAGACATCGAATTGTTCCTGGCCAACCGTGAACATAGCAATACTGCCGTGCGGGCGAATGCTTGGTTGAACCAAAACACCGTCCAAGCGCTGCAACAGCAGCATGCGTTCCAAAAAGATATTGTGGAATCCATTCCGCGGGGCAACATGGAACTGCTGTGGCAGTGGATCCAAGACCCGGATATTAGCCAATGGCAACACATCGCAAACTTGGCCGGAGCATTGGCCTTGTCAGATTCCGCAGCGCAAGGCTCCATCGAACAAGAACACGCAAGCGAGTTTCAATTAACTGCTGAACAAGCCAATACGCATCTAAACACCGCACAGGGTGACTATCTCCACTGGATGCGGCAACTCGGTGCAGTCAATATGTTGGTCAGAGGCGACCTCAGAAACCCGCTAACTATGCGCAGCATACTGGTACTCCATGATGGTTCAGATGCTATGCACACCTACGACTACAAACACGCATGGCAGCAGTGGCTCACCTGGTCGAACATGTTGGCTTTCGTATCTGACCCCGGTTCCGTGCTGATCGCTACCCAATCCACGGCTCAGACTCTGTGGGAAGAGCTCTACGGCGCCTCCGATGTACTCGTCACCGAGGCCCCGGGAATCGATGTGGCACGGCCAGCTGTACCGGTGGGCTGGGAAATTGTCTTTGAAGAAGCCGAAGCCGATGAACATGCCTTTTTCCAAGAGCTAGCAGAGCACGGTTTACCGGTGCCCGAGATTGGCGATGAAATGGACGGTGTCATGCTGCAGGTTTCCTGGCCAGACCACAAGGTTGCGGTCGTCTACGATCCCGAAGACATCGAACCGGTCCAGTCCAAGGGTTGGACCGCTGTGGTAACGGACGACACCGCAGCAGTACTGGTAGCACTGGGGCAGGACTAGAAGGAGCTCGATCGCAATGCCTATGGTGACCATGGCAAATCACAAGAACAAACTGGACGGTTCGGTTCATCAAGCGGCCTATAAGTTCTTACAAAAACTGCAAGCTGATGACACGACCCCGGGCCTGCATATTGAACCCATGGTCAACGCCCGTGATGACCGCGCCAGAACCGGTCGGGTGAATAAACAATGGCGAGCAGTGCTCTACAAGATCACCTCAGACATGGGAAACCATTATGTCTATATGGGGACCTACCCGCACGATGAGGCTATTGAAATTGCCAGAAGCCACGTGTTGAAGATGAACCTGGCACTGGGCGTGCCGGAGTTCCAGAAAATCGTCGATGAAGACGT
>DXCT01000110.1 GCA_019115865.1 Candidatus Yaniella excrementavium
AAAATATACGCCACCACCGGTTATCTTGCCGACACCGTGGAGCATATCGCTCCGCAGGCGGAAGTGACCACTATGGTGGGCCCCGGTGGTGATCCGCATACGTATCAACCGTCAACCCAAGACATCCAAGCTATCCAAGATGCAGACGTGGTGTTATGGAACGGATTGTACTTAGAAGCTCAGATGATAGAGCTGCTGGAATCCCAGGGGGAGCGACAAGTAGCGGTTGCTGAAGCTGTCCCCGAAGACCTGTTGTTGCCTTGGCCAGAAACAGATGATCAGGGCAATGCGCTCTATGATCCGCATGTATGGAACTCTCCTGATGCCTGGTCAATTGTCATTGATGAAGTCACCGAAAAGCTCGCCGAACAGCACCCCGAGGCTGCCCAGGAATATCGCGGCAATGCCGAAGAGTACCAGGCAGAGTTCGCCACCATGGCAGCTGAAGTTGAAGAGCAATTGGCGTCCATACCGCAGCCTCGCATCCTTATTACCGGTCACGATGCGTTCGGCTACTTTGGCGATACCTACGACTTGGAAGTCCAGGCGACTGATTTTGTCTCCACTGAAGCTGCTCTGAGCGCGGGGGGACTCTCCGATCTTGCAGAACTGATTGCCGAACACGAAGTGCCCGTTATCTTTAAAGACAACCAGGCAAATCCGCAAGCCATCACAAGTCTGCAAGAAGCAGTTGAACGGCTCGGCTGGGAAGTCGAAATCTCGGATGCTGAACTCTACGCCGACTCCCTGGGCGCCGAAGCAGGTGTAGATACCCATATTGGTGTATACGAACATAATGCTAGCGCTGTAGCCGAAGCACTGGGAGAAGAATGATGACGACATTAGCCTGTTCCAGTACCAATCTGTCAGTGGCCTACCGCGCGGAACCAGTGTTGCGCAATGTCGATTTTCAAGTTCCAGTAGGTTCGGTGATGGGTATTGTCGGTCCAAATGGGGCCGGTAAATCTACCCTGATGAAAGCGCTGCTTGGCCTGGTGAAACCGTTGACCGGTCAGGCCAGGTTTTTTGACCAGCCGTTAGCTAAAGTGCGTCAACGGGTTGGGTATATGCCGCAGTCGACTTCTGTGGACTGGGATTTTCCGACCACGGTGGCCGATGTCGTGACCATGGGGACCTATGGTGCACTGGGGTGGTTGCGACGCCCAGGAAAGCGTGAACGCCGCTTGGCCTTCACCGCGCTGGAACAAACTGGGATGGCTGATTTTGCCACCCGACAGATTGGGGAACTATCTGGGGGACAGCGGCAACGGGTCTTTTTAGCACGCACGCTCGTTCAAAATCCCGATCTCTACTTCCTGGACGAACCGTTCCAAGGTATCGACGCGAAATCACAGCAAGCAATGGTGGAGGTGCTGCATACGTTACGACAAGCAGGCAAAACGGTGGTCATTGTGCACCATGATTTAGCCACCCTGGTTGACTACTGCGATCATGTAACCCTGTTGAATCGTCGTATCGTAGCCAGCGGTCAAGTTGCTGAAACGTTTACCCGCAGTGCCATTGCCACCACGTACGAAGTTTCGGAAGACCAGGCAGCATTTTTGGAATTTGCTTCATGAGCCTGCTGGAATTTTTCGCTAACCACACCTATCGCATGGTATTTTTCGGCACCATGACCATCGGGCTAGTGTCTGGGGCGCTGGGCAGTTTCGCATACTTACGCAAACAATCACTTGTCTCAGACGTTGTTTCGCACGCTGCCTTGCCTGGAACACTGCTTGCGTTTCTGGTTGCCGTTACCGTATTCGGCGTCGATGGGCGTAATACGGTCGGTTTAATCATCGGCGCGGTCATCGTTGGCACCATCGCAGTATTATTCGCCAATGGTGTCGCCAACACCACCAAGATTCGTATTGACTCAGCTATGGCGGTGTCGTTGACGTTGTTCTTTGGTGCGGGCATGATCCTTATGCGTGTTATTGCCAATGGCGAGTATCCGGGTAAGGGCGGGATCCAGGATTATCTCTTCGGCAATGCTTCGGTCATCACTACTGCTGACCTGTACACCAGTGTGGTGACCGGGGGCCTGGCCATCGTGGTGATGTTGGTCTTCTGGAAAGAATTTGCGTTACGAACATTCGATCCGGGCCATGCAAGCGTGCTGGGCTTCAATGGCCGCACCATCGATGTGCTGATGTTCACCACGATTGTTATCGCCATTGTGATCGGAGTCAAATCCGTGGGCCTGGTGCTGATGGTGGCGTTTGTTGTCACTCCACCGGCAGCAGCGCGCCAGTGGACCACCACCTTAGGCAGTATGGTCACCCTTGCCGGGATCTTCGGCGCAGTGGGCTCAGGTGTCGGCGCCTATTTGTCGATCGCCTGGGGTAATGTCCCCACGGGTCCACTGATCGTGCTGACCTTATTTGCACTATTTGTTCTTTCATTGCTGCTCTCACCGCGACGCAGTATCGTCATGACATCCTTGACGAGACTTCGCGCCAGAAAACAGCTGCAACACCAACTGGAGACAACCCCGTGAGTTTCGTTGTTGGAACAGCTCTATTGGCTGCGGTCACGGCGGTGGCCTGTTCGTTACCCGGTGTTTTTGTCGTATTACGCAAAGGCTCCATGCTGGTGGATGCGATCGCTCATGCGGTGTTGCCCGGCATTGTTGTCGGCTACGCTTTGACACAAAACTTTGACTCACCGGTGCTTATTATCGGGTCTGCTCTGGCAGGCTTGGTCGTCGTTTTGGGTACGGAATGGTTGGGACGCACGGGCCTGATCACCGGCGATGCACCACAGGGGTTGATTTTCCCGGCGTTATTCTCCATCGGGGTCATCCTGGTGTCTACCAATTTTGCCAACATCCATCTTGACACCCACATGGTTTTAGCCGGCGATCTCAACTTGGCTGCCTACCGGCAACTTGAAATTGGTGGCATTTCGGTTGGGCCACAATACCTGTATGTCATGATCATCGTGTTGCTCGTGAACATAGTATTTTTGACGCTGACGTATCAGAAGTTGAAGATCACCACTTTTGATCCAGAATTCGCTTCGACACTGGGTATTGCCACAAAATGGGTGAATACCGCCTTCATGTTCATCGTTTCGGTTACCGTCACCACAGCTTTTAACGCTGCCGGCGCTGTGCTGATCATCGCATTGATGGTAGCGCCACCGGCCACCGCGTACTTATTATCAAATACCTTGCCGATGATGCTCACCTTAACCGTGGTGGTCGCGGTCATTGGCGCATTTGCTGGTTTTGGTATCGCCTATTTTCTCAATGCTGCAACCAGTGCCGCCATGGCTGTGTTTTATGGTCTGTTGTTTATCGTGACCGTCGGTGTGGAGCGGCTCCTACGACGGCGCAGCCAGACACGAAGCAATGCTCTGATGTCGCTGGATCGCGAGCTATCTTGAGTAGTTGCTGCTCGTTGACTTCCGTGCGGTAAGCCTTGGTCTTACGTTACCTGCGAGTCAACGGCCTCACGTGCCTTGCGATATCGGGCACGAATCCAGAGCCACAAAACGACACCGACCACAGCTACTATAAGCAGTATGTCGAAGATCGGGTGACTTAGAACTGCAGTGGACTCTTGTAGCCACGCTGAGGCGCTCGTTGGGAGAAGTTCAGGCATCTGCACCAAGCCGTTGGTCGTCCAGAACAAAATGCCCACCGCAATGATGACTAAACCTGTAAACACCGAGATGGTGTGAAACTCGCGACCAAAGACGGTGAAGGTTTTACCTCGCAACCGAGATTTCCAACGCGGACTCATCCGTTCCCAGACACTGGCCAGCAGCATCAGCGGTACCACCATGCCAAGCCCGTAAACTCCCAGGAGGATTCCTGCAGACCACACATCATTCTTTGCAGCAGCCAACGTCAGTACAGCCCCTAGGATTGGCCCGGCACACAGACCGGCAACTCCACTGACCGCTCCTAGCAACAACGTTTTGACCCAGCCGGTACGCTGATTCGCTTGCTTTTGCAGCTGTTGGGCACCGGGAACAAACCGTGACGGATCAAAACCAAAACCAAGAACCTGGATGATGCCAAGTGCAATCATCAATACTGATGCGCCAATGATGATCGCCGTGCGGTGGCTGGCAAATAGCGTTCCCAGTGCACCTGCGCCAAGCCCCAAGGGAATCAAAACGAGCAACAGTCCAAAGGTAAATAATCCACCGTGGGCCCATAATCGAGCACCTGAGCTTGCTGTAGACGCGAAGAACGCCGGCAACAGCAGGGCGCCACACGGACTCAGCAGCGCTAAAGCCCCACCAATCAGTGCTGTAACGAAACCAATATCCATGCTTTACTCCTCGGCTGCGGCAAGTTCTGTTTCAAAGGCATCAACAAATATTTCGGTCGGTTGCGCTCCGACAATAGGTGTCTGGTTCATGATGAAGGTCGGAGTGGACTGTGCTCCAACGCTGCGACCAACTTGCTCGTTTTCAGCAACGATGTCCGCGGTTTCTTCTGAGTTGAAATCAGTTTCAAATTGGTCGACATCCAGTCCGGTCTCTTCAGCGATTTCTGTCAGCGCCTCGGCTGAGTAATCTTCTAAAATGTCTCCGTCGGGGAAGAGCTGTTCGTGGTATTCCACGAAGCCGTCCTGTTGTCCTGCAGCCACGGCAGCTTTCGCAGCGCGTTCAGAGTCTTCGCCATACATGTTGATGTCGCGCCATTCGATGCGCAGGTCCCCGGCGTCGACATACTGCTGAAGTTCTGGAAGCGTTTCCGCATTCCAGCGAGCACAGAAAGGACACTGATAGTCGGAAAATTTCACCAGGACGACAGGGGCATCAGCATCGCCCACCGCCAGTGGGTCCTCGGAATCGCGGCGTATCACCTGATCGGCAACTTCCTGAGGAACTGTTTCAGTTTGCTCAGTGTCCTGCTGTACGGTACCTCCACCACCAGAATCAGCCTGCGTTGGGGCAGTCGATCGTCCCCAGAAAAACGCGCCGATAAGGGCCGCAACAATCGCAAGTGTGACGAGTGTAGGCATGAGCCATAGTCGAGTGGAGGGTGCGCTATGGGATTTGGACATACGTAGTTCCTTGAAAAGCGGTAGTGGAGCACGGTGTGACACCGCGTCGAAATTATTCCGCAGTCGACTATAATAGATAGTTACTATCTTTCATAGTCGATAGAGTTCCTTGTGGAGATGGGGGAGTAACTATGAATAATCAGAACATGTGGGAATCGCGTTACCGCGATGAGGCCGGCCACAACCTCGATGGTGTTCGCCCGCACCCCGTAGTTCTTGAGTAGGCTCGGGCCGTGCTCAAGCGCGACCGGCAGGACGGCGGGTTATCCGCGCCGATGCGTGCTGCAGACCTTGGATCTGGCTCGGGGCGGCATGCATTGGCCCTAGCTGAGCTGGGGTTGGCGGTCACTGCAGTGGATTTCGCCCCATCGGCCCACGACCTGTTGCAGCGCGAGGCAGTAGCGCAGGGGATATCTGACCGTATCAACCCTGTGGTTGCTGATGTCTCTTCCTGGCAGCCCAGTGACCGTGAGCTGTTCGATATTATTGTGGCGATCTATCTGCACATTGACTTATCGGTGTTGCTAGACTGCGCCGAACTGTTGGCTCCTGGCGGAAGGCTAGTTTGGGTCGCTCATGCCCCAGATAGCCCGCATGGTCCGCCGCCTGCGGTGGTTCGAGATAGCCTCGGCGACTTTCGGGCGAAACTTGCGTTGTTAGACCAGAGCCAGTTTCGATGCCTTCAGCTCGAAGAGCGTCAACTGTCCTCGGAGTTCATCGATATTGTCGCTATCGTTGAGAGGCTGCCCGTGGACCACGCGCCCACTTCAAACTAGGTGAGACACCCCGCAAGAACAGCTTGAAGATACGGTACGTGGACCATCACACTGCTGATCGTCAAGACTGCCGCGAGGCTGAGTATCCCTACAGCCGGTACCACACCCAGACGGCCACGGGTCGGGGCGACTAATTGGCGAATCCGGTCAGCTCCAGCTGCATGCAGCGTCACTGCGGCCTCAGCGAGCGCATCGGCGGGGCCATGAAAGTGGTCTGCTACTTTAGGTTTCTCGCCGAGTTTCAGCAGAGCGCTGGCCAGTGCAGGTGTACCTACCTCGGAACGTGCAGCATTGTCGGCGGCCATTTCAAGATAGTGCGGTACTGCATCAGCGATAGCCGAGATCAGCGGGATCCAGCGCAACGGAACGATGACGCCGTGCAGTAGGGCAAGGATGAGATGATGTCGCTGCCTCAGGTGAGCAGCCTCGTGGGCGAGTACGGCACGAAGCTCTTGCTCATTGAGCAATTCGAGCAAAACAGGTGAGATAACGATGCCGCAACGGCGCTTTGGCAGCGCGAAGGCAATGGGGGACTGACTAGGCAGGACCAGTACGTTATGACCCTCAACCATGGTGCGATCGCCGTCGCAGGGCAAGGACTTACTCAGCCGGCGGAGAGTGTTTTGCCGACGCTGTCGCAACCAGGAACCCGTTATCAGAATAATAGTGAAAAGTAATAATGGCGCGAGCAAGAGCAGCACGACGGGAATGAGCGTATCAATCTCTGCTCCGGGCTGAAGAGGGCTGGCGGCTTCAAGGCATCGTTGACATACTTGTGCGCTTGCACCGGGCATAAAATGGTTGGGTCCAGATACCAGCCATGCCAACATCGGTCCGATGGCCATAACTGCAAAAAGCCACATCCCCATGACTGACATTAATGTAGCAACGGCTAGCCGCGGTACCCGCATGAATGCTGGCGCTGCGCGTCGAATCAGTGGGGCGCCGAATATGCCAAACCCCACGACTGTCCCCACCAGTGTTACTAGGCCAAGCAGTACAGTCACGTTTGCTCCAAGTAGTCACGCAGCATGGCTAATTCATCTTGGGGCATGTCTTGGACGAAATGCAGAATGGAAGCTGCACGATCTGCACTGTGGTCGAGTGCCTGGCGCATGAGCTGAGCAGTGTATTCTTCGCGCGTCCGCAATGGTAGGTATGACACGAGCCTGCCTTCGCGTTGCGTTGTGACGAGGTCTTTGCGTTTGAGGTTTTGTAGCACCGTTGCAATGGTTGTATAGGCCAAGCGGCGCGGTAGCGCATCCAGAATATCTCGGACGCTTCGTGGGTTGTGCTGCCACAGTAGATCCATGACAAGTTCTTCTAGTTCGCCAAGTTGTGCGACTTTTGGAGCGTCTTCCGACGCCTCCTGTGGGGGTGTCATTTCTGTGTTTGCTCCGGGTCTCTGTGCTGTTTCTATGGTCCTGCATGCTGCATGGTGGCTTTCGCGGAACTTCGAGGCCTCCAGCGATGACCGCTACATGCCCTTCCATTATGCAAGACGATGGGGGCTTTGCATAGTTACTACGCAACATGGTTACTATATAGGGTAGTAATTCAGTACGTGTGCCATAAGAAGGCATTTTATGGTCGAACTCGTTGCAGAAGGTGCCACTCAGGTAGAGGATGCGCAATCATGAAGACAAAGACTTTTGTACGAACACCTAAAGTTGTCGCTGTATTGACGGCGGGCATGCTGTCGATCAGCGCGTGCGCCACTGGTGACGGCGTGGATGGTGAGTCACTGCCGGACTATGATCCGACACCACAAACGGTTAGTTCAGCTGCTCCCGAAGCCGAAACTGAGCAATTGCGGCTTCCACTACAATTGCAGGATTTGCCGACGGTGGATCCGCAGTGGGCGACGAAGCCAAAATACAGTAATGATATCTTCTTGGCGGCTGATGACGCTGGCGGGATCTTGACCTATCGTGCAGTTGATTCCTCCGGCACGGTGCTCTGGGAAGCAGAGCGTCCCCAGAGTTGTACAGGGTTTGCTCTCACCAGCGTCGGCGAGGATTCCATTGCGGTCCTAAGCGACCTTGAGCCTGGCGGAGAGGGCTTTGGTACAACCACGGTGAGTGGTTATGAGCTGAGCACGGGTGAGCCAATGTGGGGTCCGGTTGAAGTGGCTGGTCAACACGTCGGTCCTGGGACGGTGTTTGCGTCATCTCCGGCTTCGCAAATCGGAGAGATCGGTCCAAAGGTTGTTCTGGATCCAGCTACCGGCGAGGTCCTCTTGGACGAGGGCGAGCACGAGCATTTGCGTATTGTCGGTGAGTACCATGGAATAATTCTCGTGCTGCAAGATGGGCAGCTGCAAGCACATAGTGCGGCAGCTCTGGCACAGTCGGATGATGTACCAAAGCCTCAATGGGCAATTGAAGCAGCAGAGTACGGTTGGAGTGCAGGCCAGGTGAGTTCAGCAGATGTTGGGGCAGCTACGTCATTGAGTGCGGCGTTGGTGGGTAATGCAGGTGATGAGCTCAGTTTGGTCGATTTGGAAACTGGGGAAGTTATCGCATCAGGCATTACCGATGCTGTACAGGATCCCTCGAGTCAAACCTGGGTGACACTTGGCGAGGAGCTGATTGGTCATGACCCCGCCGGTGGAGAGTACTTCCGAGAGTCTGTTGATGAGATGGAGTTTCAGGGCGTTGGGTCAGCCATGGTGTATCTACTCAATGCTGAAGGTGGGCTGGAAGCTCGCAATGTTATTACCGGAGATGTCGGGCGTGCCTATGACCCTGATGAGGGCGGAACTCCTGCAGTGCCAATATATATTAGCCCCTCTGGCACGGGCGTCCTGAAGATTGATGAAGGCTATTTGCTTGCCCCTGCTGACTAATGACTAACGGTCTTGCAGCAGAAGATGCCTGCTTTCTGGGCGCAGCCACTGTTTTCATGAGTTAGCTGCTCGATCGAGCCAGGTTTTTGCTGCGGTCTTTGCTGGGCTGCTTCGGCATGGTGCAGGCCACTTGTCCTTTGAGCCGCCAGATCACTGCGACACCGGTAAGAAGCATTGCACTAACCGCAAGAACGGGTTGAAATGGGGCAAACCACGTTAGCGCCCCGGAGTAACCCAGTATCAGAAGCGCGATCTTATTGCAGACGGGGCAGCCTACCGCGAACCATGCAAGAAAGCCGCCGAGCATGCCGATTTTTCCGCTGCGTTCCTGTCGGGCTGAGTCGTATTGCGCATTCGCGCTGGTGCCAGCAGCTGTCGTCTCGGGTGCAGCCGAAGTATCTGGGCGGACGTAGGTTGCGATGAGTATGCCACTTAGCGCCGAGGTAATGATCCACACTGGGTGATCCCACCAGGTGGGCGGGATGTCTCGGGTAAACAGTTCATTGGGAATGAGCACAGTGGCAAAGCCGATCACCAGCGCGACTAACAGGGCGGCAACAACGGCGGCGATCACTTGACGTGCCCGCCACGCCTTCAGTGCCCGGATCGCTAATCTGGTAGACATTACAACTTGCGCGCTTCGCTGAGATGGCCATGACATGCCACCATTATGCAGGAATGAAACTACTTTGCATAGTAACTATGGCTCATGGTTACTATAGAGGATAGTAATTCAGTCTGTCTCTAAGAGAAAAAGGACCTCATGTCAAAAAAGCTTGCGTCCAACCGCAACCTGTGGTTGCTGCCAATCCTTGTTGGGGCCGGTGTCATTGTGGTGCTCGCCGGAGTCTTCTGGTTTGCCTTCGGGGGCAGCGACTCTGAATCTACGGCCGAAACGGAGCAAGAAAGTTCCGAGGGAGGCGTCGTGGATATAGTCGAACCAGAAAATTCGGATCAAATTGATCTCACCCATGTTGAGCAACGCGACCC
>DXCT01000111.1 GCA_019115865.1 Candidatus Yaniella excrementavium
GCGGATGCCGCAGCTGATGACGAGTATATTTTTCTCACCCCCAACTTCGATACGGACACGCCTGCCAGTGCGGCCATGATTGTCGATGCCAATGGCGAAGTCGTGTGGATGGATCCCTCTGGACAACACGATGGCGATGCAGGCCACTTCGATCTGCGTCCGCAAGAGTACCAGGGAGAACAGATCCTCACATATTTCAAAGGGCCTGCCTCGGGTGGTTGGGGTTACGGGGATATTTATTTGATGGATGAGTCGTATCAGGTGTTTAACACCGTTACGACAGGAGGTTCGTTGCCGCCACATGAAACGGATTTCCACGATATGACTATCACCGACGATGCCACGATGCTGCTGTTGGCCTACGTGGCGACTCAAACGGATCTGACCGAGGTCGGTGGCACCGAAGATGGTTGGGTTGAGAACGCGGTCATCCAAGAAGTAGATATGGAATCCGGGGATGTGGTGTTTGAATGGAGTGCACTGGACCACATACCGGTGACCGATTCGATGCTGGATTTTGAGCAAGAACTTCAGGCGCAAGAAGATGATGAAGATGACGACGAGGCCGAACTTGGTACGCAGGATCAGCCCTTTGATTATTTTCATATCAACTCGGCCACCCTCGACGATGACGGCTCAATCTTGGTGTCTGCTCGCCATACCCACGCGGTCTATCAGCTAGATCGTGATACCGGGGCAGTGCAGTGGATCTTGGGTGGCAAATCTAGTGACTTCGAGATGGCTGAGGATGCCGTATTCGAATGGCAGCACTCAGCGGCACGGGACGCCGATGGCACGATCACACTGTTGGATAACCATACAAAAGAAGATGACGGTGACTCATCGCGCGGTCTACGGCTCGAGGTGGACGAGGATGCAATGACTGCTTCGGTGGCCACCGAATATGCGCCACCACAAGAACGCCCGGCCGGTTCCATGGCCAATACCCAACCCCTAGAAAACGGCAACATGATCGTGGGATGGGGCGCCCAGCCGTACTATTCTGAATTCACCAAGGAAGGCGAACTGCTCTACGACGTCTGTCACGGTGATGCTTGTCATGAAGCAAAATATGATGGCGGAGGCGGCAGTTATCGCGCGTATAAGGGCCAGTGGGAAGGCGACCCGAATACTAGCCCAGATGCCGTTGTCGAAGAGCATGACAACGGCCAGCAGCGCGTCTATATGTCCTGGAATGGTGCAACCGAAGTCGACCGCTGGCGATTGGTCGCCGGGCCGGATGAAGACAACGTGACCCAGGAAACCAGTGTGCAAAAGACATCATTCGAGACGTCGATTCCGGTGTTAGACGAAGCTTCCCAGTACGTCGTAGTTGAAGCGCTGGATGCCAACGGCGACGTGCTGGCCACCGCCACCCCGGAAAGCTAGCGCCTGTGGATACGATTTCGGGGGACCCGCTGCACTAGCGAATCCCCCGAAATCGGTTGAGCAGCTGAAGCGCTCAGTTATTTTCTCCGTCGACCTTTACCGCGGCGTCCGGGGCGCCAACGAGATCCCGAGGGCTCATCGGTCGCGTCTTCTTGTGCAGATGTTTCGGTTGTCTCGCGCTCCGTGAGGACGGTAGTACCACCACCAGCGCTGCGGTTGAACACGCCACGAGTGGCTTGCAAACGGTAGTCGATACGGTGGTCGACCTGGTCGCCGAATGCGGTATCGAAGTCGGCCGCCAGCCGGTCGCTGAGCTGATAGTACTCTTGTGCAGATCGCTGCTGACTCAACTGCAGGTGGTCCACCCGGAATGCTCGTACGATGGCAACGCACATCAGCGCCAGCAAGATACTGAACGGTAAGGCGGTAATGAGTGAACCTGCTTGCAGCGCGCTTAGACCGCCTGCAAGCAGTAGTGCAGCCGCTAGGACGCCTTCGAGTAATGCGAACAGTACACGGGACCAGATTGGTGGGTTGGGATGACCGCCCGATGCGAGCATGTCGACTACGAGCGAGCCGGAGTCGGATGAGGTGATGAAGAAGATCGCTATCACCACGATGGCGATGACGGAAAGGACCGAGCCCAGTGGGAGGTCGCCGATAATGTCGAAGAGTGTTTCTTCGGCGATGAGGCTGCCGTCGTCGCCGAGTAGGTGACTTATATCGGTATCGTTCACCACGTATTTGAACAGACTGGCACCTCCCATGATGGAGAACCAGACAACCCCCACGGTAAAGGGCACCAACATAACTGCGGTGATGAATTCGCGGACGGTGCGTCCGCGGGAAATGCGAGCGATGAAGACGCCCACGAATGGCGCCCAAGCGATCCACCAACCCCAGTAGAACAGGGTCCATAGGGCGGACCAGTCTTGGCCTTCTTGCCCGGTGTATGCCTGTACGTCAAAGCTCATGCCTGCGACGTTGGAGAGGTAAGCACCAAAGGATTCGACCAGGTTCTGCACCAGGAACAATGTGGGGCCCAGCAGCAGCACGGAGATCAGCAGGATGCCGGCGAGGGAGATGTTGAAATTCGAGAGCCACTTAATGCCTCGTCCTAGCCCCGAGACCACGGATGCCAGTGCCAAGAGGGTGATGACGATGATGAGTATCATCAGCAACGTAGTGCTGGTGGAATCCTCTACGACACCCATTGCTCCCAGCCCCGCAGCGATTTGCTGCGCGCCCAGGCCGAGCGAGGTCGCAATACCAAAGAGTGTTCCGAAAATTGCCAGGATGTCGATCACATCGCCTAGCCAGCCTTTGACGCGATGACCCAAGAGCGGCTCGAATGCCCACCGAATAGAAACTGGACGACCGCGGCGGTGCACGGCATATGCGATGGCGAGACCAATGACGGCATAGACCGCCCAAGGGTGTAAACCCCAGTGCACAAATGTCTGCGCCATGGCCAGGTGTCCCATCTCGCGGGGGCTACCTTCCTCCCAGCCTGGGTTCGGGTTCGTCTGGGCGAAAATGAGTGGTTCGGCGGTGCCGTAGAAGATCAGACCGACGCCCATACCAGCGCTGAAGAGCATGGTGAACCATGACATTGTGCTGAATTCAGGTTTGTCGTTTGGTCCGCCCAGTTTGATCTTGCCGTATTTCGAGAAGCTCATCACTAAGACGAACATAATGAAGGCAGAAATAACCAGCATGTACCACCAACCGAAGGTGGCTACAATCCAGTTCTGCGTCGATGAGAGAACTGTGTCAGCGGCCTCGGGGAAGAAAATGCCAAATATTGCGAACGCGCCAACGACGATTAGCGAAGGCCAAAAGACTGCCGGGGCGACCATGCCTCGTCCAATGCGCACGCCTTGGGCCTTGAGTTTGGCGACGATACGAACATCGGAATCTTCGTCGTGGAGTCGTTTCTGGTCCGGCAGATCCTCCATGCGCGCATGAGTCTGCGCGACAGTTTCGGTCTGCTCCTCAGCGTCAATCTGTTCGGGAGCCGGCGGTTGCGTGCCGGAAGTTCCGCGAGTTGAAGTATCCGAATGGGAGGAACTCATGGTACACCTACCTTTGCCATGTTTGGTTTGATGTTGTGCCCCATTCCCACATAGGAAATATGAGGCCACTGTTCAGTGCAGTGACCTCATTCAAACAAAATCACGCAAACTTTGACAGTGTTCACGCCACCTGCGGCACAGATCGTTAGATCTTCTCGGTGTGCGGCTTCGCCTTAAAGAAGAAGGAGCCCACCACCGGAATCAACATCAAAAGGGCGCCCCAGATCAGAGCGTTGTGCATGCCGGTCATCTGTGCTGTCAGGGGCTCCTCGCCTCGTCCGGCACCGACGACTGCGGCGACCGACATCACGGTGATATACAGGGCAGTACCACCGGCTGCGGCCACTTGCTGCAGGGTTGAGAAGATGGCTGAGCCGTGCTGATATAACGGGCCGGGCAAGGAGGAGAGCGCGGAGGTCATGATCGGGCCCATGAGCATTCCGATGCCCACGGCCATCAGGATATTCCAGAGGATAACCGACCATAGGGCGCTGGTTGCATCCAGGGTGGTCATGCCCCACATGCCGCTGGCTCCGATAATTGACCCAGGGATCAAGAGCGGGCGTGCCCCGACGGCGTCGAAGAGTCGTCCAACGAAAATCCCGAGAACACCCATCAGCACACCGGATGGCAGCATGACCAGGCCAGCGACCTGGGCATCAAAGCCCAGTACCTGTTGAATGTAGATGGGCAGGACGATGAAGGTACCAAACATGGCCATGTTAGAGGCGATCATAAGTACCATCCCAAAGGTGTAGGTTGGCACAGCGAACACTCGGACGTTCAAAAAGGCATTCTCGCGTAACGTTAGCTGCCGCGCGACGAAGATGGTGAGGGACACCGCTCCGAGGATTAGCGGAATCCAGAAGGGTACTTGGGCGACACCTCGGGCCGTTTCTCCTAGTGAGCTCAGACCGTAGATGAGGCCCGAAAAACCAACTGCCGACAGGAGCACTGAGATGAAGTCGAGCTTCATGTACCGGGTTTCGGTGACGTTTGACAGCATGAGCCGTCCGACGATCAACACAATGATGGCGATGGGCAAAACCGACCAGAACATCCAGCGCCAGTCCAGATGTTCCAAGATGACCCCGCCGGTGGTGGGGCCCAGCGCCGGTGCAGCGGAGATGACCATGCCAACGATGCCCATGGTGCGGCCACGTTTCTCAAATGGCACCATATTCATCACGGTGGTCATTAACAGCGGCATCATGATGGCCGTACCAATTGCTTGGACGACACGTCCCGTCACCAGCACCAAAAACGTTGGTGCCAGGGCGGCGAGTAGTGTACCTGCGGTAAAGATGATCATCGCGGCAACATAGACATTGCGCAGGTGGAATCGGGTCAGGATCCAACCGGTGGTTGGTATGACCACGGCCATTGTGAGCATGAATGCGGTAGTGACCCACTGGACGGTGGCTTCGGTGATATTGAACTCGTCCATGAGTCGGGGTAAGGCCACCGACATAATAGTTTCGTTGAGAATGACCACGAATGCGGCGACCGAGAGGATACCGATCACACGAAACGGGCTGACGGGGGTTGTCGTTGTAGAAGACACTGCCGCACCGACCTTTCACACAGTACTTTTGCCAGACCACGACACAACAGTCCCGAGATGATCTGGGAAGCGTTGTCGATACGGTGAAACCTGCCAGAAGTTGTGCAGGGCTCGGCATGGAATATGCCGAGTTTTCACCCCTAGATACAACACGAAAAGTCCTAAACCTGCAAATCGCGCCCCGTGGTCTCTGGCGTGAGCAGGAACATGGCGAGGACGGCAATGAACACCAGACCACCGGCAAAGGCGAAAGCGCCAGCCAGTGTCAGTGCCGGAACAAGATGTGTGACGAATAATAGCGGCCCAATACCGGCGGAGATTCGTGAAACCGCTGATGCCCAGCCGAAGCCGGAGGAACGCAGATCGGTGGGGTATAGCTCCGAGGCAAAGGCATACATGACCGGGATGGCCACCTGGATAACTAGGCCATAGATCAATACCAGCGGCAGCACGGCGGATGGTACGTGGAGGAATACCGCCACAACGACTAACAAAATCGAGCCGAGGACTGCCGAGACGGCAAGTAGCGGTTTGCGACCGGTTTTTTCGACGAGGAAGGTAGCCAACAACGCACCGATGAGCCCGATGGCCGACATCCCGCCGGTGGTCCAAAATGCCTGGGTTTGTTTGAAACCAGCTTCCATGAGGAAGGTTGGAAGCCACTGTAGGGAGACGTAGTAGACGAACATAATCGTCAAAAACAGCAGCCACACGGCAAGGGTTGTGCGCCACGAGAAGACCCAGACGCGGCGCAATTGATCAAAGACCGCACCCGCTGACATTTTCGGGACATCGTCCACGGTTTCTAGCCGGTATGCAACCGGTTTGGCGCCCGTGACCTTGACCAAGTCATCAATGACCTTTCGGGCTTGTTCATGTCGATTCTTGCGGATGAGAAACATGGGCGATTCAGGAATCCATAGCCGCACGAAAATCAGCAAGATCGCCGGTAACACCATGGCTAATAACGGTGGGCGCCAATCGGCCCACATGGTAATAAACCACGCTGAGACGAAACCGGCCAGGGCCGAGCCGATAGGCCACCACGCGTCCATGGCGGTGAGCACACGGCCCCGATGTTTTCGGGGTGTGAATTCTCCGACCAGCGCATAGTCGACGGGGATGGCTCCTCCGAGCCCGAATCCGGCGATAAAGCGCAGCACCGCAAAGGTTACGATGTCCGTGGTGAAGACCCCGGCTATGGTGAATAGCGCAAAAATGGCCAGCGTGGCGGTGAATGCAGCCTTGCGACCGATTCGGTCAGCGATCGTGGCCCAAACAAATGCGCCGACTGCCATGCCCAGGAGGTTGGCCGTGCCAATCCAGGCTGCCTGGCCTGCGGTCAGATCCCATTCCTTGGATAATAGGGGAATGAGAATACCGTTGAGTGAAACGTCCCAGGCATCGAACATGAAGCCCAGGCCGCCAATGATGAAGATGCGGCCTTGGACATTCCATTTCCACGGCAGGGTCTGGACGACTTCGCTGCCCGAGGGTGCATAAGGTGTTTGAGTCACACTCTTATCTTAAGGCCGGCCGCTTCGAGGTGATACTCCATGCGGGTTGGGCTATTGGCCTGCTGCGGCTTCGAAGGCGTTGACAGCACGTTCCGTGGCTTGCTCGTTGAATTCGGTGACGTCATCTTCGAGGTCCTCGACCATGACCTGTGGGGGATAGGCGGCTGAGTAGCGTACATAGATGTCTTCGCCAACCACATCGATCATGCGCCCGGTGAGTTGTCCGGACACTTCGATTTGCCAGGTATGCACATCGACCTGTTGACCGGCGACTTCTTGTTGTGTGATCTCATGGTCAACGGTCGACTCGTCCTCCTCGATACAGGCTGTATCGGTCTTCTGATGGACTTCTAAGAGCTGGTCTGCGCTGGCCGCATCGTTGGCGTAAAACGCATAGATGGTTTCACCGGTCGCATTTTCGTCCAGTAAGGCATCAGTGTCAACGGTGGCCTGCACATTGGCTGGTTGAGCATCGACGAGCAGCCCGTACTGTGCAGCACCGGCTTCCTGGCACTGATCTGGTTCTTCGGTGCCAGATAAAGCAGATTCCATGGCGGTGAGATCGGGCCACTGGTCTTCCAGCGTCATCGCCTTGGATACTTCGAAGTCCTCTTCCAATGTCTCGGCTAGTGCTGTTTCTTCAGCGGTTGCCGCAGGAGTTTCGGGGCTCGACAGAGCGTCGTCGGCGGTACCACCGGGCTGGTTCTCATAGGCATCAGTGGAACAGGCGGCCAGACCGAGGCCGGCCGCCAAAGCAATCGATGTGGCGCGAAGGAACAGGGAAGCTGAAGTGGTCATAGGTCTAGTCTAGACTTCCTGGCGCTGCACCAGATGACGTTGTCACAGCGGCGAACTCAGCAGTACCGGGATCATCTTTGGGCTGCTTGCATGACGTTAGGTGTGGGTAGTGCTCAATAGCTTGGTTGCGATGTCATTTTCGTTGTTGATGTTCGTTGGCTCGCGGAGGAGTCTTTTGCATTTCTGGAGCTTGCCCTTAGGCTAGCCTTAGTGAATAGCTAATGCTATTATGACCTATTTTCTGATTTCGGAGGAACTCTTTGTCAACCAATACTGCTCGCACCACGAAGAGTCGACCACGTCGGCCCCAAATGGTGATGGAGGTTGTGGCAGTTGAGGAACTGTCGCCCACCTTCAAACGGATCACCTTTGGTGGAGCGGACTTTGATCTCTTTCAGGATTCCGCTGCTGTCGATAAATACGTCAAACTTCTTTTGCCTCAAGATCCGTCATCAGGGCTCACACCGCCCTTCGACATGGACGAATTACGCAACACCCTGTCAAAAGATGAGCTGCCGCTACGCCGCACGTACACCGTACATTCGGTGGATCACGCGTCGAAAACATTAAAGATGGATTTCGTTATTCACGGTGCCGACGGGCTCGCAGGACCGTGGGCAGAGCATGCCAAAGTTGGTGATCTCCTACAATTTTCCGGTCCCGGGGGAAAATACCGGCCAGACCCAGAAGCAGACTGGCATTTGTTGGCCGGCGATGAAGCAGCTATCCCGGCTATCGGCGCAGTACTTGCCGCTATGCCAGCAGATGCCGTAGGGCACGCGCTGATCGAAGTTGCCACACCCGACGACGAGTGGAGGCTTTCAGCCCCCGAAGGAGTCGACATCACGTGGTTGCATCGCGGTGGGGCGTTCACACCCGAAACGACGCTGCTGGAGCAGGCGGTGAAGAATCTGCCGTGGCGAGAAGGCCGCGTCCAGGCGTTTATCCACGGAGAACGCGAAAGCATGAAAGTGCTGCGCCAATACCTACATGACGAGCGCGGCATTGACCGCGCTGATCTGTCGTTGTCTGCCTATTGGGCATATGGGCGTGAAGAAGACACTTTCCAAGCAGAGAAGAGTCTGCCCGTGGGGCAAATTTACCCTGAAGCCGACCTGCAGTACTAGCCGAGCCCAGATATCAGAGGAGCCCGCCGTCGTACGACGGCGGGCTCCTCTGATATCTGGGCGTTGTTACTATAGCGCTGTGGTCTGTGTAGTCGCTTGGGCTGCCCGTGTTGCTGGCTGGCGATTGTTTTCTTCCTTTGCCAGGCAATCTGTCAGTGGAAGCACGCCTTCATTCCAGGCCTCCCACTGGCCGCTTTGTTCGAATTCGTAGTCGATGCGGATGTCCTTGGTCTCTTTCAATACAGCAGTGCCGACGAGTCCAACAGCTGCCATGGCCAAGAGGTACATCACGATGGACCACGTTGTGCCAAAGGAATTCATGAGCAGCTCAGCGATGGTCGGAGCGAATGCGCCACCCAGGATAGCGCCCAGCGCATAAGCGATCGAGACACCTGAGTAGCGCACCGAAGCGGGGAAGAGTTCGGCGTACCACACGGCCTGTGGACCATAGGTTATGCCAAGGCCGATAGCCAGGAGTGAGGTCCCAATCAGTACACCGGCGACGCCGAAGTTCTTGATCAGTTCAAACAGCGGGATGATACCGGCGGCTTGAACAAACCAGCCGATGATCATGATTTTACGGCGGCCGATTTTATCCGAAACCCGGCCCGATACCAGCGTTGAGATCAGCCAAACGGCTGCAGCGACCAGGACCGCGAGCTGAACACCAACGGCGTCGTAGCCGAGTCCACCAGCGGCGGTTGGTCGGCTTGCGACTCCCTGGATATAGCCACCGGTGATCATGTAGCCGGATGCGCCGTTGCCTGCCACAAGGAGGATGCCAAAGAAGACGATGGCGCCGAATTTCGGGAAGAGTTTGGGTGGTTTGACCGAGGTTTTAGCGGTCTCTTGTGGGCCAGCTTTTTGCGCTGCGATCTCGTTGAAGACCGGTGATTCTTCAACAGAGGAGCGAACAAACAAGCCGACCAGGACCAGTACGATCGACAGCAAGAATGGCACGCGCCAGCCCCACTCGAGGAATGCATCGCCTGGGGCAATCCAATTCATCAGAGCCAGGACTGCAGACGCAAGCAACATACCGGTTGGCACACCAATTTGGGGGAATGCGCCGAAGAAGCCGCGTTTGCCCACGGGGGCATATTCGACGGACATCAAGACCGCACCGCCCCATTCACCACCGGCCGAGAAGCCTTGCAGGATACGTAGGAACAAGAGCAAAAATGGTGCCCAGAGTCCGATCTGGTCATAGGTCGGCAGAAGGCCCATGGAGGTGGTTGCAACACCCATCATGACCAGTGTGATGACCAAAAGTGGTTTGCGTCCAAAGCGGTCGCCGAGGCGTCCAGCCACGGCGGCGCCAAGTGGGCGGAAGAGGAATGACAGGCCGATGGTTACCAGTGCGATGATGCGACTGTATTGCTCGCCGGCCGGTTCAAAGAACAGCTGGTCAAAGACAATGTTGGCTGCCAGTGCATAAATGAAGAAGTCGTACCATTCAATGACGGTCCCCATGAGGGTTCCAGCCAAGACGCGACGACGCTCTTTCGGGGTGATTTCTTTTGCTGAGCTTATCGGCGGTTCAGCCGATTCGCCGGCGCTGTGTGTGACCTGTGGACGCATAGATGTGTTTCACCTTTCATTGCAACATGTCTACTTTCGTCCTCTTTGAGATCGCGCGCAAATCATTGAATTCCATATCAACAGCGCCTATTCGTGAACAGCGGCACCGAAGCGGCAGAAAGCGTCACATTCACATATTCCGTGAAAGCATTGTCTTAAGCGAAATAGCTGTAGTTTTCTGCCTATTCAGTCACAGTGTCACTGCAAGTTCGTCACTTAAAATCGCAGCATCTGAAATATTGCACTTCTGTCGAAGTTCAGAGTCATTGTTGCTAACAGCCTAAAGGTGATTATTCTAATGCTGCCTAGTGACGGCTGCCTCAAGGGCCAAATACCTGCCGGTTATTGAGGTTGGGTCTTGGCATAACCGCGCTGGAGAGGTCGCCGCGACAACATTTCCGCCAGCCGATCCAGCCCCAGGCCCCATATCGATCACATGATCCGCCGTGGCAATGACGGACTGGTCGTGTTCGACCACAATCACAGTGTGTCCGTGATCCACCAATCGATGCAGTTGAGCATTGAGCAGTGCCACGTCTGCGGGATGCAGCCCGGATGACGGCTCATCGAGCAGATACAGCGTGTGTTTGGCAGTAATTCGTTGTAACTCGGTTGCCAGTTTGATGCGTTGCGCCTCTCCGCCCGACAACTCGGTGGCTCGCTGGCCAAGCGTGATGTAGCCCAAGCCGATGGCATCCAGTGCCTGGAGTGCACGCAGGACTGCAGGATCGTCGGTGAACACATGTTTTGCCTCGTGGACGGAGAACTCAAGAATATCGGCCACCGTATAGCCATTCCATGTGACTTCCAAAACTTCCGGTTTGAAGCGTTGCCCATGACACGCTGGACACGTGGCATATGAGCCAGGCAAGAAGATGAGCTCGACTTCAATCTGTCCCAAACCGGAACATTCGGGACAACGCCCTTCAGCCACGTTGAACGAAAACCTGCCGATACCCCAGCCACGCTGCTTTGCTGCATCGGTGCCGGCAAAAAGCCTGCGGACCCGATCAAATAGTCCAGTATACGTTGCTACTACGGAACGCGGAGTCCGGCCAATGGGGCGCTGTGTAATGTGGACGAGGCGTTGAATGTGTTCCAAACCGTACACCGACCGAACCTTCACGTGGTCAATGTCGGCTGCATCATCACCCGCCGGCTCATCGGATACCGTGGTGGAAACACTATCGCCCACCACGGTACCCAGAACATGAGTCACCAGCGTGGACTTGCCCGACCCCGAAACACCAGAGACGGCGGTTAACTGTCCCAGCGGAAACTCAACATCAAGATTTGTGATGGTGCGTGAGCTGATACCTTCCAACTGCAGCTTCCCGATGGCTTCCCGGCTGGCTGCCGTGTTGAGCTGCAACGGCGGGGCATTGATGAACCGGGCGGTAACCGATTCCTCGACGTCTGCCAGCCCATAGCTGGGACCGGAATAGATGACCCGGCCACCACTGTTCCCCGCCTTCGGGCCTACATCAATGATCCAGTCCGATTTGGCAACCAGTGACATATCATGTTCGACGAGTAACACGGAGTTTCCTTCCTCGATGAATCGTTCGAACAGTTTGGACAGCATGTGTTTTTCGGCGGGGTGTAAACCAGCGGATGGCTCATCCAGTACGTAGGCCACACCGAAGAGTCCTTCACGCACCTGTGACGCCAGCCGTAGCCGCTGCAGTTCTCCGGTCGATAACGTATTGGCAGCCCGATCCATTGATAGATGGCCAAGTCCTAGGCCATTGACGGCCTCCAGTACCGATAGCGCGGCTGGTAACAGGATGCGTTCTGCTCCCTGCTCTGGTCCGTCATCGCGTGCATCCAATGCAGTAAGTTCGCGATGACGAGTCTGGAGAACTTCGAGTAACGAGTCCAAACTGAGATGGGTGAGCTGCCAAATATGGGATGCAAGGTAACGCACCTGTAACGCGGCAGCATTCAAGCGGTGCCCATGACAGGTTGGGCAGGTCCTCGAGGTGAAAAAGCTCAACGCCCGGGTGCGGTTTGTATCTGATTTTGTGGTCGCGACGGTGCGACGTAAGTAGCGGGCAACGGATTCCCACTGCCCTTCATAGGGGCCTTGTGTACGCCAGGCCTCCCGGACAGGAACCACGGTGATCACGGGTGTTTCGTCCGTATACAGGATCCAGTCCCGGGTCGCTTTGTCTAGCTCACGCCAGGGGGCAGCGGTATCGACGCCTACGGTTTCCAGAATCTCCCGAAAGTTCTTGCCGAGCCATGCCCCGGGCCAGGCGGCGATGGCGCCCTCCAGGATGCTGAGGTGAGGATCGGGGACCATGAGCTCTTCAGCGGGATCAAATTGCTTCCCCACACCCTGGCAGTCCGGACACATACCCTCGCTGGTATAGGGCGAAAAGTGGCCAGCGGTCAACCGGCCACCCGCAATGCCGTGGGCGTCGTCTAAAATTTCATCCGGGTGATCGCCGGCGCGCGAGAACAATAACCGGATGGAATTCGAAAGCGCGGTGATGGTGCCGACATCTGAGCGGGCACCACCTGCGGAGGTGCGCTGTTCCAATGCCACGGTAGGAGGCATGCCGTCGACGATCTCAACCTGGGGATCCACGGCTGAACCAATGAGCCTGCGGGCAAAGGGTGCCACGGATTCCAGATAGCGGCGTTGTGCCTCACCATGAATCGTGCCGAACGCGAGCGAGGATTTGCCTGATCCGGACACACCGGTGAAAGCAACGACTGCTCCGCGAGGGAATTGGACCGAGATGTTCCGCAAATTATGCAGTTTCGCATCGACGACCTGAACGAAATTGGCATCGCTGTAGTTTGGCATAGTCACCCTTCGAAAACTCGATGCTTGCAACAGTAGTGGCTTACCAGTGGAATACGCAGGTTCAGCAGGCGGGAAAATGAGAGCTTTTAGTCGTCGCTTGCTGGGTACAGTACTGCACCGTCCGAATGCGGTACTGCGCCTGCGCTCAATTCTGCGGTCATCAGTTGGTCGGGGCCCATGATGTGTTCGACGCGATGGCCGGCGGCCAGCAGATAGTCGGCGATGATGCGCCGGTGACATCGCCACCAGACTGCTTCCGAGCACATGATTGCGGTGCGATATTGGGCTGCGGTCTCGGTCAGGTCAGCAAGCGCGTTGTGAAATGTTGTTGTCAGTGCGTGGTCGGCGTAGTTGTGGAAGCTACGATTCTGCCACCAGGCGTTTGTTTCAAATGTCACGTCCTGGCTAACTTTTCGTCGTCCAGTGAGGCCCTGGCTGCGTGAGAAGTCGATCTGGTGTTGGGAGAGTCCTTCGGCCAAAGTATCCTCGTTGAATTGCGGATAACGTTTTGAACCGGGTAGCTTGCGTACATCCACGACGTGTTGGATGGACTGTTCGTTGAGTAAGTCCACGAAATCAGTGAGATCGCGGTTGGAGTGTCCGATCGTAAAAATGGTTGTGAAACTCATCCTGATCTAGGAAACCTTGCGCAGTGCGCTGCCTTTATGTGCGGCAATATGCTCTGTTTTATCACTTTTGATTTCATATTGGGGCTCGTCAGCTGAAGCTCTACGGGTATGGCCTTTGTATTCGAAGTCAGAGGTGTGCACTTTGATAACCTTCCCGGAAACGCGACCTGCTTCAGAATTCCATGACACATGGTCGCCAACGGCATAGTGTGCAGACATGATAGATCTCCTGTCGTGAGTGTCTTGAACGTTTAAGCAGCGCTTCGTATTTGCACTCGCCCCTCCGCAATATGAATGTCCCAGGTTGGTTGACGCATTGCCGCTGGGCCCCGTACCGGTGCTCCGTCAGTGAGACGGAAGCGACTGTTGTGCCAGGGACAAACGACGCAGTCATTTTCGATGCGTCCTTTATTCAGGGGTCCCCCGGCATGTACGCAGGTGGCAGACAGCGCTTTGAGTTGGCCTTTATGTCTGGTGAGCATAACCGGAACATTATTGGCATCAACCCGAAGGAGCTCTCCTTCGGTTACCTCATCTTCGGCGGCGACATCGACCCACTTGGTGACGGTCTTTTGAAATGCGGTGTGATCGACTCCAACGCCCATTCCAAATGACAGGTGGCCCCCGAGGTAGCTGGCCCACATGGTTGCGGCTAGGCCTGCGAGTGAGAGTCCGGCGCCGGTGCGGTGATGGCCGCATCTACGTGAGACCCATGAGGCAATCTGAAAGGTTGTTCCGACACTGTTGCCCAGCGCGTGAGCGAACCCCAGGCGTTGCTCTTTGCCGTAACTTTCGGACCAGTCGGATGCACCCGACAGCGCGGCGGGCACCGCGGTCAGGATACCCAGACCAACCAGGCGTTCCGAGGCTTTTGGCATGGTGCCACCGCTGGTCATATCCAGAGCGCTTGCCATTGTCCAGGCCCCTATGGGCAGATCTGTGAGCATCGGGTGTAATTGATGGCCAAGCCACGTTCCGGATAAGGCGTTTTTTACCGCATCGGGTGCTGTTGCTTTCGAGACGACGTCCGACAGCGGTTTCGAGAATGTGTCAAGATCTTTCGTCTGGCCGATCTGGTCGACGAGTTTCGACAGTCCAAACATGACAAGCACCTTTCTGCGAGCGAAAGTTCTTGTGCGTTAGCTTAGTTGTTTGGTCCGAATTTCGATACGCATCAGTGGCGAACTCGCAGTTCCTGGGCCCGAACACAGGGTGGGCGCTCCGGCAGGCGTTGAACAACTGTCCTAGGTTGCTTACTAGACCTGGTATGACTGGGACCATGGATGAACAGACGCACGAACGGATCAGAGAATGCATCGCCGCGGTGCCACCAGGTAGCGTCGCCAGTTACGGTGACATTGCGGCACTTGCCGGTGCTTCGACCCCACGCATCGTGGGATGGGTGCTCAAAGAAGATGGATTCGATCTTCCCTGGCACCGCATTTTGCGTGCTGATGGCACCGTTGCCGCGCATAAGAAGCAAGAACAATTGGATCGTTTGCGTGCCGAAGGCGTGCTGGCAAATGCATCAAAAATCGATATGAAGGTATATCGCTGGGATCCCGATTCCTAGACCGGCTAGGCATCGTCTTCTGGGAAGACCGAGAGTTTGGTAAACGGGAAAGTGAATGTCCACGTGGTGTCAGTGTGTTGGTCGAATGCTCCAACATCGCCGACGCCCAGATGAATCGATTCGCCCGAGGGCAGTTCGATATCAACCGCCCCTTCAATCACGTAAATAACTTCAGCGCGAGCAAACGGATAAGGGGCTTGTTTCGGCATGGTGTCTTCGGTTCCCCGCCAAAATTGTGCTTTGCCCTCACGGATCCAGGCGAATTCACCAGCAGATAGGGAAGGATCGGCGGGATGTGGGAATGGCTGGAATTCTACGTCTGACAGACGGCCAATGTCATGGCTCAATGAAAGCTCCTCAGGTATGAAAACAACGTGTTAACGCTTGATTCTTGCCCATCAGTCGACGATCTTGCTGTGATTCCCGCGCATTCGTCTTGCTATTTGGTGCACACGTCGTGCCCAGCGACGTTTAATTGTTTGTCGTTACGGCAGGATGCTTCTGACCACCGCTGCGCGAGTTCTGCACAAAACGACAAAACGTGTGCTCGGTTCTCCAATAGCCACGCACGTTGGTGAAGTCATTGTGGCGTTGTGACTAGCTCACTTGACGCCAGCTAAGTCGAGTGCTGTCCTGCCGTATGGTGCTGTTCTATGATATTTAGATCTGGGGTGTTTGCCGTTATTTCGTGACTCGATCCAGGGGTTTTTGCTCCGGAATGCACGCTAGGTGTGGGCTTGCGGTATAGCGGGTTTGTCGTCAATAGCTGACCGTTTGGGCGGTTTTTCT
Source organism: Candidatus Yaniella excrementavium (assembly GCA_019115865.1). Classification (GTDB taxonomy): domain Bacteria; phylum Actinomycetota; class Actinomycetes; order Actinomycetales; family Micrococcaceae; genus Yaniella; species Yaniella excrementavium. The sequence continues at coordinate 15,858 of DXCT01000111.1, forward strand.
GGCCAGGCCGGTCACACTGGTCCGTATTTCTGTTGACATCAGCCAAGGCCCGGAACATACTGATCAACGTGAAGCCAGTCACAAACATGTGCTGAAAGGTCCGCAAGAAGTACGCTCACGTGGCCTTTTCGAATGCATGCGACACGTGGTTTCCCAACCCGACCGCTCCCCTAGAAAGGACCTCACACCATGGTTAGATACGACGCGCAGGTAGCAGTTATTGGCCTCGGGGCAAACGGTGGTCAAGCGCTGTATCAGTTAGCCAAGCGTGGCATTAGTGCCATCGGGATAGAGCAATACTGGGCGCCAAATGAGCGATCCGGTCACGCCGGCGAACATCGAGTCCTGCACCCGCTGCCATTCAGTCCAGCAGGATCTCCCGACCACGACATTCTCACAGACATTATGCCGGCCTGGAAACAGTTCCAAAAAGAAACCAACTCAAACATCGTGCTGGAGCACGGTGTACTGCTTTTTGGGCACGAAGGCGACCAAGAATTTGAGGTCATCGCGCAAAATGCTCGAGACCGGGATGGGCATGACCGTAATGTTTTGTCCGCAAAGACGTTGCGCAAGCAGTATCCGCTGTTCCGAACCCCGGATGACGGGCTGGGTGTATTTGATGAACAAGGTGGTGCAGTGCGTTCAGAAATGGCGGTCTATTCGGCCGTCCACGGGGCGCAAAAACTGGGTGCTGAAGTTCACACCGACACGAAAGTGCACGGCTGGGCCATCGAACAAGACCGTGTGCGAGTCTTTACTCGCGATCGTGAGTTTGTTGTTGAAAAACTGGTGGTTTCACCTGGCGCGTATGTCGCCGAGCTGCTGCCACATCT
>DXCT01000112.1 GCA_019115865.1 Candidatus Yaniella excrementavium
CCAGAAGCCGTCATTTCTTGGGAATCCAAAGTGCCGATGACCCGTGATGCCACCCAGTGGTGGGAAATTGGTATCTTCGCCCCGACCGAAGACGGTCTGGATCTGCCGGACCTGATGATGCACTACGGTTCCGTACCGTTTTCCATGCATACTCGTCGTCACGGTTACCCACACGAAGATGAGTCCTTTGCGCTGACTCCGAATGTCACCCACGCTCGTTCTCGCGGTACCGTTCGTCTGCGCTCCCGCGACTATGCCGATAAGCCAATGGTTGACCCGCGCTACTTCACCGACCCAGAGGGTCACGATATGCGTGTTGCCGTGCATGGCATCAAGTTGGCACGCAAGATCGTAGCGCAGTCAGCAATGTCCGAATATGCCGGCCGTGAGCTCTTCCCAGGTGAAGAGGTCCAGTCCGAAGAAGACATCGCAGCCTACGTATCCAAGACGCACAACACCGTCTACCACCCTGCCGGCTCATGCCGCATGGGCCCGGTTGACGATGAGATGTCGCCACTGGATCCACAGCTGCGGGTCAAAGGCACCAAGGGCCTGCGCGTGGTTGATGCCTCGGCCATGCCACAGCTGCCTGCTGTGAACCCGAACATCACCGTGATGCTTATGGGCGAACGTGCTGCTGATCTGATCAAAGCAGACCAGTAACCAGTGAGTTAGCCAACGACGGCGCTTCGAACTTCGTGTTCGGAGCGCCGTTTTTGTCTCAAGCCAGACTTCTGGGATACCTATCTCATGCTTCCTGCTGAGGGCGCGCCCTCGGTACGACGAGTATGTCGGACATTGAGGATGGCTGTCGGGACAGCCCTAGGAGCAGAAGCAAGACCGCTCAAAAAACCGAGCAGGTCAGTCCGTTGATCACCGGCTGCTGGTGTTGTCCGCACGCCGAACCTCAATTGCTTCAGATAATTTCTCTGGTGTGTCCGACGAGACCAGAACAGCGGTTCGCGCCAGCGTAATGCGCACGGATGGCCCGCCGACAAGATAACCAGTAGTCCGATTTTGTAGGACACGCAATCCCATTCCGGCAGTAAGACCCGTTGGTTCGGCAGGGGCAACGTCATCAATGCTCTTATAAGGAATCTTGGTCCCGAAAATACCTGCCACCTTAATGCTAATTTCGCGAGCATTCAGCTGAACGGTGGTGCGCATAAAACTGACCGAGATGAACACCGCCAAGAACCAAGAGAATTACCCTGTAGCGAACCGGCATACCAGTCCGGAACGTCACTTCAGGGCGCGAAGAGTTGTCACCTTTCTCCTGCACTACCTAGGCCTTGCCTGAATCCGACTGCTTTGTGGATGGATCCATAGATGGTTTTACGACTTCTCGGGAGCGGTCCCGCTGGTTCTCTTCGGTAACGCTCCACCGGGTGATCGCCCCTACAGACAAACCCATAACCAAACGTGGAAACGGGACGCCGCTTCGACGTAGTCCGCGGTCGATTTTCTCATCTGCCCAGATTGCAGTAGCCATGGAACCAGACATGATCGTTCCTACCGCTAGCCCTGGGACCAACATTTTTGCTATCCCCCGCCAACCGGCCACCGGTTTTGACTCTGTGGTGGTTCGATGACTGTCTCACCCAGCGCCTCTGTCCTCTGCGGGTTGGCTCCTAGGTATACAGCACCGACACCTGTGGTAACTAACGGACCCCAGACGATGCCCCGGCGCAGCCACAATGGATAGTCTCGGACTGGAATCAGGGTGAGCAGACCTGTGACCACTCCTTGTCCCAAGGGTGCGCGAAGAAAAGCGGAGAATTCAGAATTCGGTGCGTCTTCAGATATCGTCCGTCATGGCATTCAGCTTAGTTGTAGTCCTCGGAGATTTGACCAACTACATCGTAACGCAACCAAACACTGCCGTCTTCGAGAGGTTCAGCAGTTTTAAGATCGAACTCGTATGGTGCGGGTGTTGAGTACTTTTCATTCGATTCAAACAGCGAATTAGTGTGATTTTCAGCGTCGGCCGTCGGCATCAAGACCAAGCTGAGCTCATCGCAGAGCCCGTCACGAATCATCGACCAGTTGAGGTTTGGTCCACCCCCGAGCATGAGTTCATCCATCCCGAAGATACGCCCAATCTTCTCCACGGCGATGGCCATGTCGAGTTTCTCCTCGCCTGCAAGAATGTAGGAAACACTAATGGAACGTAAGTGCGCTTTGAAGGCCTCGCTCACGTTGGCCGGAATCAACTCGACAATGTGGGCTTTGACGTCGAAGTATTCAAATGAGTTCTGTTCCCAAGCAAGCTTGCCGGAGCTATCCACTGCGAAGTAGAACATTTCGGCTTCCGGATCTGCGATGAAGTCACCGGCAGGGACCGGTTCCGCTGGTGCAGTGAAGTTGGCTTCGCGAGGCCCACCCATCATGGCTTCGCTCGTACCGCTGCCGCTCAGCCATCCCCGGTGGCCGGTGTAGAACCGGTTGTCACCCAGCATGATGTCAAAGTAGAGCTTCTGTGCACGCATACCAACGTCAGTGATGTTGGCGATTCCGTCAACTTTCCCGTTGAGCAGTGTATGCATATGGCAAATAATTCTTGGTCGCTTCATGCGGTGTTTCCTTTCAGGATGTTCCAGCGAGGCGCTCGCAGAACAGCGGAGTTGTCTCGCTATCCACACTAGTCAGCAGTACACGGGCGCGTATGGGCCTGCTCAACGCCATCACCAATTGTTCCTCGTCAGATGGAGAGTCGTTGAATGCTATGGCCGCAGTTGCTAGTGAAGTAATATAGATCCAGCGTGGAGCGTCAGACCACACAACACCACAAGGAGCCCCACACAGCGTGAAACCTCAACCTGATATTGCCTGGAACGCCGGAGATATGGGTTGTGGCGAACTCGTCGTAAAACTCAAGCTGAAACTGCGCGATGAGCTTCAACCCGGTGCAGTGATCAAACTGACCGCCACTGACGCTGGTGCCCCAGAGGATATTCCCGCATGGTGTCGACTGACGAACAATCCGCTTCTGTACCAAGATCACCCCGAGTATTTCATCAAAGCCAAGGAGTAAAACCTATGTCCGGAACCGGAAAATTCTGCGTCTCGATCACGAACGCAAAAAACGACACCGACAAAGCAACCGTGGGTTTCGTTGTGGCAAACGCTGCAGTGGGCTCAGATCAGGACACCATGGTGTTCCTCTCCACCGAGGGTGTGCGCTTGGCCGAACAGGGCTATGCCGATGACATTCACGAAGAGGGCTTCGCTCCGCTTGCAGAACTGATCACAAACTTCGTTGAAGCCGGTGGCCAGGTTTACGTCTGTGCCCCGTGTGTGAAGAAACGCGGTATCGAACCCGAAAACCTCATCTCGGGTGCAACCGTTGTGGGTGGTGCGAAACTCGTCGAATTCTTGGCCGACGGCACCCCGAGCGTCACCTACTAAACGAACCGGCTCGAAAGGAGCAGCAATGACTGAAACCACTGTGCATCCATATCCACCAAAGGACAGTTTTGATGGTGGGGATTTAGATTGTGGCAACGGACTGCTCCTTTTGATCCGCAAACACATTGATCCGTTGGCTCCCGGGGAACTCTTAGAAATTGTCTCCCGGGATTCAACTGTGGAAGTTGATTTACCGTCCTGGTGCAACCTGACAAAGAATGAACTCATCAATGTGCACACCGAACCGGGGCTGTGGCGTTTCTTAGTGAGCAAAGGACCGTTCACCCCACCAGCAGATGCGCCAGCACCAATCACAGATGTCGCGACCACGAACGTGGATCCAGATATCGCGCTCCAGCCGCAGAAGCTCAAGAAAAAGCGGAAGAAACCGCAGATGGCGATCACCCAAGAAGTGGTCGAACCGTTCATCCCAGAAAGCCTGCCCGAACCAGTCGATGCCACACCGATTCTCCCACTATCCGTACTGAGCCTGGGAAGCTGGCCTCGCCCCCGCTGGTTGCTGTCATCGCTACATCAGCACCTCGAAGGCCGACTCAGCGCTGCAGATTTCGAAGCCGACGCCGACGACGCCGTGCAACTGGCCGTAGCCGCGCAGGAACGCGCCGGGATCGATGTGGTCACGGACGGTGAACAGCGGCGTGATAACTACGCATCTTTTGTCGGTGGCATTCTGCAGAACTGTCAGCTGATTCCGGTCACTGACCTCTTGCCCTACGTTGATGACCCTGAACAGTTCAATAAAGAGCTTCAAGCACTCGATGTACCGGCCGGAGAAGTCCGCCACCCCGCAGTCTTTGGGCCCCTGGGACGACGAGACCCACTGACTGTTCCTGAGGTCGAGTTCGCACAGTCGGTGGCGCAGAAACCCGTCAAGGTGAGTCTGCCTGGCCCGTATCTCCTGACAAGAACGATGTGGATGGAGTGCATTTCGGATCGTGCCTATGACGATCGCGAAGCGCTTGCCGTCGATATCGTTCGCATTCTGCGCGAAGAAGTCGCCCACCTGCTGGCCCAGGGCACAAGTATCGTGCAGTTTGATGAGCCCGTACTCACCGAAGTGCTCTACGGTGAACAAGGTCAGGGCGGCAGAACCTTCATGTGCGGTGCGCTAGGTGAACGTGGTGCACTAGACGAGGAACTAGCCTTCGCGCAACACTTATTAGAACAGGTCACCCAAGGATTCCCGACAGATCGCCTAGCCCTACATGTATGCCGCGGTAACTGGACTACCGACGAGTCATCCGCGCTTTCTGGAGGCTACGCACCCCTCGTGCCATTATTTCGATCGATCAATGTTGGCACGCTCATCCTAGAACTGTGTACACCACGAGCTGCCGAGTTGGACGCACTGACCGGCATCCGCGAGGACCAACGCGTTGGTGTGGGCGTTCTCAACCAGAAAGACTCAGCCAACGACACCGTCGACGACGTCATTGCTCGGGCTGAACGGGCCATCGAGTTGTTTGGATATGACCGCGTGCTGCTCAATACCGACTGTGGTTTTGCAACCTTTGCTGATAATCCGATCCAGTCAGCCCGAGCAGCTGAACGCGACCTCAGCCTCTTGGCCCACGCTCGTGACCAGCTGCGAACACGATACGGCGCTGCCGCTTAACCAAACGGCCCTAGGCTCGTTTACGATCGCCACGTATCGTGGGTCATATGGATTTGGAATGGATCTCAGACACGCTGGTCACCGAGACCATTCTGCTCGTGTGCTCATTCGTGCTGTCCGGGACCATCGGCATCGAACGTGAGCTGCGCCAGAAATCTGCCGGAGCTCGAACCCATATCCTCGTGGGCATGGGCTCTGCGCTGTTCACCCTGGTGTCCGCATACGGTTTTGAACATGTGCTCGGAGACGACGTCGTCTTGGACCCGTCGCGTATTGCGGCGCAAATCGTCACCGGGATCGGCTTCCTGGGCGCCGGTGTCATCTTCGTTCGACGCAATATTATTTCGGGGCTGACCACAGCAGCCTCGGTGTGGGTAACTGCGGCAGTCGGTATGGCCTGTGGCGCAGGAATGCCGATCATCGCCGCTATTACCGTGGCCTTATACCTCTTTGCCGTTACAGCCCTAACCGCGTTGATCCGGCGTCTGCCTCGTCAACACGGCACCGAAATATATACTGTCCGGTATACCGATGGCGGCGGAGTGCTACGCGACATCCTGCAGGTTGCCTCGAATAACGGCTATGACGTCGCTTTGTCCCAAACCAGACGTGAACGTACCGCACAGGGGTATGTGGTTGAAGCCACCTTGGAGTTTAGCCATGGGAAACAAAAGCCACCGGAGCCGCTCTTGCGCCATCTGAGTGAAGTGACAGGGGTTGTTGAGGTCACGGCCGAAGATCAAGACCACGATTAACGCATAAACCGCTACTGGTGTTAGCTGCGGTGTTTGGCGGTCAGTTCTTCCAACTGATCGAACAACACGCTAGCCTCGACCGGGTGACGTTCGGCTGGTGAAAACGCGCCGTCTTTCCAGTCGAAGAACAAGTTGAAGTTGAGCTCTGCACGGACCACAGGCATGGAGAAGTTCGCGACAATCTGACGCCACTGTTCGATAGCACGTACGCCACCTACCGAACCGTGTCCGACAAACGCTACTGGCTTGCCAACCCATTCAGGTCCAAGAGTATCGACGGCGTTTTTGAAGCCGCCTGGCACACCGTGGTTATATTCGGGAGTAACAAAAACATAGGCGTCGAAGGTATCGATTTTGTCTGACCACCGCTGGATGTTTGAGTCCTCGTGGTTCTTGTCCGCAACCATTGGGTGCACGGGGCTGGTCAGCAACGGTACGTTGTAATCAACGAGATCGATGTATTCGTATTCGAATGAGCCCTCGCGCTGCGCAGCGATCTCGTGCACAAATTTTGCCACGGGTTCTGTGTTGCGTTCGGCACGAAGCGAACCGTTGATAATACCGATTTTCATAAAGTGTTGCTCCTTGTAGCAGTGGGCTTGTCAACTAGTTACTCTATCGACTCCTGCGACTATAAATTTGCGAAAAGTCACAGAAATGCTTGATGACCGATCTTGCGCTCCTGACATTCCGCGCAGTGAGTTTTAGGCTAGCGACATGACACATACGCGTGAGGCTCTGGTACTCGTCGACCTACAAAACGCTTTCTTTGATGAAGAAGGACTGGCCGAGCGTCAAACTGCAATTGTTGACGCTTCGAACCGCTTGATTGACGCGGCGCACTCGGCGGATCTCCCGATCTATGTCATTACCACTGAGCACAGCCGCGACGAGTCCACCTGGACCCTCAACATGTTGGAGGCTGGAACAGGTTTTCTGTTCCAAGGGGATGAGGGGACCCAGATAGTTCCTGGGCTCAAGACAACCGACACAACCAAGGTGGAAAAGACCCGCGACAGCGCGTTTTTTGGAACCGACTTGAACATGCGATTTGTGAACAAAAGAATCAGCAGGATCATCCTGGCCGGGGTGTCCACTCACGGTTGCGTGGCCCAAACGACTCGTGATGCTTTTGCCCATAATATTCGGGCCACGATTGTCACTGACGCAGTAGCCGATACTCGCGAGGTTTATCACCGAGCTCAAATCAACCAGTTGGAAGCTGACCGGCAGGCAACTCTTTCTACCGTCGATGAGATCATCGCGAGGTGGCAAGAAGCTTCGTGACTTCTAACGAGCCCCTACCTGCGATACATGCAGATTCCGCAGCTCTTAGCCTAGCCCAGGCTCGCCGTGTTGCGATCGCTGCCCAAGGCTTGAACCGCGATCGGCCGGAAACCGTCACCATGCGGAATATCACGGACACGCTCAAACGTATTGGGCTCTTACAGATCGACTCGGTGAACGTCCTTGCTCGAGCCCATCTGTTGCCGCTGCTAGCTCGGCTGGGACCATACGACACCGCCCTGATGGATCGGGCGACGGGGCGCGCCCCGCGGCGCATTATAGAAACTTGGGCACACGAAGCCACATACGTGCCAACCAGCACGTTTCCTCTCCTGACTTGGAAACGTCGTCGCTGGCCGGGCATGAACCCTGAGACGCTTGAAGCGGAGCATCCCGATTTATTCGCCCTGGTTCGCCAAGTTGTCACGGATCATGGCCCACTAACGAGTCGCGAAATCGGCGAGCACGTCGGCCCACGCTACACACAGCGCGATAACAGCAAGTGGGGATGGTCGTGGAGCCCAGCAAAAATCGCCCTAGAAATCCTCTTCGACGTCGGTGAGCTGACACCAGCACGCCGAAGCAGACAATTTGAGCGTGTATACGACCTCACAGAACGCGTGCTGCCACCGGCCATTCGGGCACAACCCCCTCCTTCCAAGGACGAGTCCATTGTCGAACTCATTCGAATCTCAGCGCGCGCTCACGGCGTCGGCACTATCCGGTGTTTCGCCGACTACTTTCGACTGAATCAGCACGATACCCACCGGGCCGTTGAACAACTTGAGGCTGCCGGAGAACTCGTGCCGGTTTCGGTCACCGGCTGGGATCGACCCACTTGGATGCATGCCAAAGTGCGTGTTCCTCGGCAAACTACTGCGCGAGCCCTTCTGGCGCCCTTCGATCCACTCGTTTTCGAACGCCGTCGCCTCCTGGACCTGTTCGGGATGCATTATCGCCTCGGCATCTACACACCGGCCCACAAGCGGACTCACGGTTACTATGTTCTCCCGTTTCTCTTAGGTGAACATCTGGTAGCCCGGGTAGACCTAAAACATGATCGTCACCGCGACGCGCTGCTGGTTCGATCAGCCTTTGCTGAAGCACCGGGCCCAAACGAAGAAGCCGTAGCTACCTGGCCTGATCGCAACACAGTTCTCCATGAGCTGGCCTCCGAGTTAGCCACGATGGCGAGCTGGTTAGGTGCAAGCGGTGTCGCCGTTGACAAGAACGCTCCCGGCGACCTCGCGGGCGAGTTAAACGCGCAGATTGTTGCACTCAAGGGCGAAATCTAAAGTGAGAATATTTTCCGGATCATTCTGATATGCACAATGAGCTCAACGACGCCGTCCATCGCGTTGCTTGAGCATTTTACTAACGAAACGCCACCGGCTTGAAAGTCCAAACCCAAGCGCCCCTTCGCAGAATCTTCAACAACAAGCACCGAAGCAACACCATCGTGCTCTCACTGGCTTGGATACTGGTCTGGATGGGCATCCAGACATTCTCGGTACTGGGAGCCACCATTTTGGAAGCCGTAAGGGAGTCAATGCCTCGAGTGCACTCATGATAGTCGTAGTCGCCAATATTGTTGTCGCACTGGGGTACATCACTCCTGATCGGCCCATTCGCTGCAATCATGTATTTCCAGGCTGAGTGCTTCGACCCTGACTGCCGCGCCACGGGCTCAACGTTCATTGTTTCGATGAGCCAGCCCGGTGCCGTCATCGGCGGTTTTGTGCTCACCCGGTTCGTCTCAGCCAATGGTGATCTCTCCATTGCTGCGGCCGTGATCGCCTTCGGCGGCGTGTTCGTTGCCGGTCTTGTAATGCTGGCTGCGCGAAAAGTCGATACGGACTTGACGTCTCTGACCGAAGAAGTGTCTGAGCCAGCCCCAGCACCAGCTATGGACTAGTTTATCGCAACGAGCGTACGGTGAATGTGGCGCTGTTCCTTTAAGAGACACCGCAACATTCATTGCGAAATTCATGGAGGTCATTGTGGAAATCACCGCAGCCATTGCCCGCGTCAAAGGCGAACCTTTCGAAATTGCAACACTACAACTGGATGACCCGGCACCAGGCGAAGTACGGGTCAAACTTGCGGCGACCGGGGTTTGCCACACAGACGCAATTACGCGTGATCAGGTGTACCCCACTCCCCTTCCGGCTGTACTCGGCCATGAAGGCGCCGGAATCGTCGAAGCCGTTGGAGAGGGCGTCACCACCATAAAACCTGGCGATCGAGTAGTCCTCGGTTTCAATTCCTGCGGTGAGTGTTCTACCTGCCTAAACGGTCGGCCCGCCTACTGCAAAAACTTCTACGACTACAATTTCGGAGGCACCCGTCCCAATAAAACCACGGCACTGTCCGATAATGGGTCAGCCGTGTCCTCACATTTCTTTGGGCAGTCGTCGTTTGCCAGCCACGCAAATGTTTCGGTTCGGTCTGTCGTTCCAGTCACTGATGACGTCCCGCTGGAATTACTTGGTCCGCTGGGCTGCGGCCTGATGACCGGAGCGGGCTCAATAATCAACTCTCTGAAGGTTTGCGCAGGCGAGTCCGTGGCGATCTTTGGTACCGGTGCGGTGGGTTCCTCGGCGATCATGGCTGCTGCTGCAGTAGGTGCAACAACGATCATCGCAATCGATCTTGTCGATTCCAGACTTGAGGCCTCTCTCGACTACGGTGCGACGCACACCATTAATTCTGGCGACGAGGATCTGGCGGAGCGCATCTCAGAGATCACCGGTGGCGAAGGTGTAAATGTCGCTCTCGATACCACTGGCGTCACTGCTGTGACCCGCCAAGCTGCAGATGCTGTAGGCATCAATGGTCGTGTAGGCCTTGTGGGCGCTCCGAATTTGGGCGACGAAGTTAGCTTCGAAGTGGGTGCCTCATTGCTCAAAGGCTGGTCGTTCCAAACGATTATCGAAGGGGACGCGGTACCACAGGACTTCATACCAAAACTCGTTCATCTGTGGCGTCAGGGGAAATTTCCGATCGAAAAATTGATCAAAACCTACCCGCTAGAACAGATCAATGTGGCATTTGAAGACTCGGCGTCAGGCAAGACTATCAAACCTATCGTGACCTTCTAAACATCCCAAAACACAAGAGTGCTCGGCCCGTATTTTTCGGGCCGAGCACTCTTGTTTTGCAGCAAACTTGTCTAGGATGTGACGATCATACCGCTGCTGTCTCTCGACTGGGTACGACTTCTTCAGCGTCCACCATTGCTGGTTTCAGGGCTTGTTCCTGTCTACCCTCAGCTCTGGTAACACGTTGTCCAATCGCTACGCAGAGCCAGCCCATGGCAACTCCTGCGATGCTGTCAATCAAGTAGTGCCAACCAAAGTACACGGTGGCAATAAACGTTGCACCGAAGAATATCCAAGCGGCCCAGCGCAGGATTTTGCTGGCAGTTGTCTTATGCGCGAAGAGTGCGATAGCGAATGTCACAGAACAGTGCAATGATGCAAATGCAGCCACACCGTGGATCGTCTCACCTGCGAGGGGGTCAGCCAAGAATTCTAATCGGTTATCCCATAATGCGGCTTGCAGTGCGGTCGTTCCATTTTCAGGAAGTACTTGGTAGTACTGGTCTTGGTAGTACACCGGGCCGACTGCTGGGAACGCGTAGTAGCTGATTGTTCCAAGAACCCAGTTGAGACTAATGGCGGTTACAAACCACGCACCTTTGGCGAGGTTACGACATAGCACCAAGACCACTCCGATCGACAGAGGAATCATTGGCATGTACGCCAAGTAAATGATGGAGAGGAACTCGGCGCTGAGTCCGATGCCAAAGAAGTCTTGCATGACGAAAGCTGGGTTGGTGCCTCCGAACATCCACTTATCAAGCTGCGAAAGCTGCTCATCATAGAGCACCCCGTCGGTGTAAATGGGCAAAACACTTTTGAGGTTTCGGTATCCGACATAGCAAAGATAAAACGCCAGGAAACCTGTGCAGATGTAAAGGACCCGTTTCCACGTCCACTCGTGTTTCACCACATCGATCATCCCCTGAGGGATGTTTCGCCAGCCGGATCGTTGAATCGCGGCGGGGATTAGCCCGATGGCGAAGAGTAGCGCTGCAATGAGCGGGAGACGAATGTAGGCAGGGCCGAGGAAGCCCTCAGGGTCGCGAAGCGGTACCCCAGTATGCAGTGATGCTAGGATGGCTGCGACTATGGTGATAAAGGCCACACTGACGATGAACGTGTAAGGCCGATTTCGAACGGAATTCATCTAAACAACATACACCCGTAAGCGCGGCGATGGTAATTTCACGCGCGTGTATTCCTCTGATGGGCCTCTGTGCCGCATGTTTGCAGCGATCGAGGTATGTCAACAAATTCGGCGTGTCGCCGGTCGTTGGGTTAACGCAACATTCTGCGGACCAGCTGAAGTATTCCTCGTCGGCCAGCACGTTTTCCCATTGCCTTGGGCCCCTGGCTGGCGGCACGGGCATCACCGCGCATCCGGCGGAATCTCAATAACCAGTTCAACATGTCGGACTCCTGAAGATCTTGGGCAGTTCTGTTTGAGTGTTCGTGACGCCCATTATGCCATCCAGCTCATCACGAACAATCGCCCTCGCGGTTTCTCCGATAACTGATACCTTACGGAAAACTAGCTCGACCACGTTGAAAGCTGTTGGGCCGACACTTCACCAAGCCATTTTTGCCACAGGGGTCCAAAGGTGATGCGACGTGCGCCCAAGTCCTTGAGCGTGGCAGTGTCCCCCGCGGCGTGGCCGTCGACTGGATGAGCGGTGAGGTTCACCGGAACCGAGACGGCTTCCACCAGCCGCGTGATCTCTGCTACAGACGAGACACCAACTGGATACACTGCGCGTGCTCCAGCTTCTTCCATCAGGGAGACGCGTTCTGCTGCTTCAGTTAACGGGTCTGGAAAGACCTCTGTACCAAGTTTTATCGCATCGGTGCGTCCGTTGAGCACAAACGAGACTCCTGCTTCATCAGCGGCTTGACGCGCTGCAGCGATGTAATCGGAGTGTTCGGCACGATCACGAACACGCTTGTTTTCGCTGTGAACGACATCTTCAATATTTGCTCCGACCGCGCCGGCATCCAACAACCGCTGAATAACCTCAGCTGGGTCCAGCCCGTAACCCGACTCCACGTCAGCGCTGACCGGCACGTCAACAGCTTCGGTGATCCGTTTAACGGTCCTAAGGTACTCCGCGAAGTCCATATTCTCCCCGTCAGTGCTGCCAATGGCATCAGCCACGGGGTGGCTTCCTATGGTGAGCCCTTTGAACCCGGCCTCGACTGCGACATGAGCGCTCCAGGTATCCCAGACGGTTGGGAGGATGAGCAGTTCACCAGATTCGTGTTGTTCGGTGAGTGTAGCGGCAAGTGTTTTGACGTTCGACATGAGAACCTCCTACAGGGTCTTCAGGTCCCAGCCTAAGACCGTATTGCCCCAGGGGGCTAGCCAAAGATTGCGGTGTTGTTATACAGCGCGTTGAAGCTGATCTGCGCCGAGCATTTTTCGGCGGACCAATGAGCTGAGTTGTTCAGCCAAGAACACGACTACGAGGATCATCAAGATGATCGTCAGCGCCGTATCGAACTGACGCAGCGTGAACGCCGGAGTAAGCTCCATGCCGATGCCTCCGGCTCCGACCATGCCCAAGATGGTTGCACCGCGAATGGCTTTTTCTAGACAATACAGACTCGTGGCAGTAAATGATGCGAATGAGGCCGGCATGACGGCCCCCGCTACCACGGCGACTCCGGCTGCTCCGGTTGATCGCAATGCGTCAATAGGACCGCGTTCGACTTCTTCGATCCTTTCGGCGAAAAAGCGGCCAGCAAAGCCCAGTACGTCAACGGCGATCGCGAAGATTCCGGCGAGCGGTCCCAGTCCGACGGCCATCACAAAGATCAGCGCCCAGACTAGCTCAGGAATGGAACGCAGCACCGTGAGGATGAACCGCATAGCCACACCGACCGGGCCAAAAGGTGTCGTGTTTTGTGCCGCCAATACCGCGGCTGGCACGCTGAGCAGCACACCAGTGGCCGTGCCGATAATGGCCATCTCTAGGGTCTCGAGCATGGCCTCTGCTAGGTTTGGTGCCCGCTCCAGATTCGGTGGGAAGGCGCCGGTGACGAAATCCCAGATATTTGTTGGGCCTTCAGCGATCCGCTCCCAAGGAATATCCATTCGGATCAAACCATTGACGGCCAGCCCCAGGAGGAGCACCGCGATCACCACCGAGGTCCACTTGGGAAAAGTGAAACGCGGAGGCAGCTCCTCTACGGTCTTGCTGGAATCAGATGCTGCTGTCGTTGTGGCATCCAGCGGTGTCATCGCGCCGCTCCTTCCAGCACAACCTGATGTGCGCTGTTAGCGGTATAGAGACCTTCAAGCTGATGATCGGCAAGTTGTGAGACGTGCGTATCGATCTCGAGGTTCCCATCGCGCAACGCAACAATCCGACTACCATAGGTACGAGCCAATTCCAGCTGGTGCAAGGTACATACCAGCGTGAGGTTCTGTTCCTCGGTAATTTCCCACAGCATATCCATGACGGCACGTCCAGCATGTGGGTCCAGTGCCGCAACCGGTTCGTCGGCCAGTACGATCTTTGGTCGCTGCATCAACATGCGCGCAATAGCGACGCGTTGCTGTTGACCACCGGATAGCTGTTCGGCGCGTTTTCCTGCGGTGTGTGCCAGTCCAACGCGATGCAGAGCTTCCATGGCTTCATCGCGTTGTTCTGGTTTGGCTGCGGCACCAATCCAGTTTCGTGGGCTGGGCGCCCGCCCGAGTGCACCATGAACGACGTTGGTTAGTACAGACAGTTCACGGACCAGATTGATCCGTTGGTGAACCATCCCCACCTGGCGTCGAAGGGCTGTGAGCTGTCGTTTATTAGCGGTCGTGACGTCGGTGCCCAGAACCTCAACACTACCGCTGGTCGGCTCAACAAGCCGATTAAGGCACTTCTGCAGTGTGGATTTTCCAGAGCCGTTGGCGCCCAGTAGCACGACGGTCTCCCCCGCCATGGCCGTAAAGTTTACGTCTTTCAGCGCTTGGGTGCCGGTGCTGTAGACCTTGCTCAGCGCCGCAACCCGGATCACCAGAGACCCTGTGGTGTCAGACTGTGGCATTACTACTGTTCGTCCTCGTCCGGCAGGTCTGCGTACTGATCAAATCCTGCTGCTTCAAAAGCGCGACGGGTTGGATCGTAGTCAGCATCTTCTGCATCAACGAATTCTGAGTCAATGTACTTGTCGTTCTCACCAGTCTGTACGATCGCCTCGAGTAACACGTCCTGGTTTTTGTTTAAGCTGTCCTGGAGGTAACCGGCGCAGTCTTCGCCGAGCCCGGTGCGCGCGATGAATAGGTCATTGGGCAGATCGGGACCTTCTGCCAAGATTTCGACTTCTTCGTCACCCATGGCTTCGTCCAGCGCTTCTAGGTCAGAAATACCGGTACCGAGTGCATCGCCATCCCCGGTTGCGAAGGCCTCAATATGGGTGTCGGACAGCGGCATGACTTCGACGTCACCAGCATTGGGATCGAGACCAGCCGAATCCATCATTTCCAGTGGACCGAGGTGACCGGACGTGGAGCCCACTTCCTTAGAGTATGCGCCAATAGGTGCTGGTCGGCGCGTCATTAATGGTCATTAAATCAGGGCAGGCATAGGGACCTGTTAAACATGGATTTGTTCAAGAATTCATCGTTTTCCAGGAGCCCTATGCCTGCTGTTCCATTATTCATCATAGACCCCTTATGGAGCCAATTTGAGGCACTGATCCCACCAGTGCTGGATGACCATCCGCTAGGATGTCACCGACCACGCATCCCAGATCGAGTCGTGTTCGACAAACTGGTTCAAGTGCTGGTGCTGGGTGCTTCCTACGCCAAGATCAGCGATACCACGTGTTCAGCGACCACGATCCGCAGACGCCGGGATGCATGGATTGCCGCCGGCATCTTCACCGCGTTAGAACAAATCTGCTTGGAAGCCTACGATCGGATCGTGGGCTTGGAGCTAGACAATCTGTGTATTGATGGCTGTATCGTCAAAGCTCCCTGCGGTGGCGAAATCGCCGGTCGCTCCCCGGTGGATCGTGGCAAACACGGCACCAAACGCTCGGTGATGACCGACGGTGTCGGCATTCCCGTCGGCGTCGTTGCGGCCCCGGCCAATCGCAATGATTCACCCTTGTTGTTGCCCACCTTGGAGTTGTTGTCGCGGTTTGCAGGCTACCTACCTGAGACCATCACCGTGCATTTGGATGCCGGCTACGACTCGAGCAAAACACGAGCCCTGCGCACCAGATTGGGGCATGAGTGGCAGATCAGCACCAAAGGCGAGCCCTTACAAGCCGGAGCCCGCTGGGTGGTGGAGCGCACCAACGCCTGGCACACCCGTGGCTTCAAAAAACTGTTGGTCAACACCGAACGCCGGGCCACCGTCAACGATGCTTTCATCGCATTAGCCAACGCAATTATCATGATCCGACGCCTGGTTCGCCAAGCCTGGACCACCCACCGCTGGGACACCCGACCCGAACGAAAACCCTAACCTATTGGCGCATGCTCTTAGTGATGACCCGGGTTCCTTCAAGATCTTCTACCGATTCAAGGTCCGAATCGGCACGTTTGAAGATGGCGGCCTTGTAGTTATCGCGCGTGACACCGGTGAGGGGGATGGCGTCGGCTTCTTCCTTGAGTACCACGTATTCTGCTGGGCCGGTGAGCAGTACATCCAGGTCGTCGTACTCTAGAGCAGTAGCCGCAGCTGTCCGGGAAGCCATGGGCTCGAATTCGATGTCTAGGCCCGTTGTTTCTTCGAGAGCAACACGGAAATCTTCGAATTCAAGGACCAGGGTTTCTAGCCCTTCAACGCCGGTGTCGGAGAAACGCAGCGGTTCGAATTCGGCGCATACTCCTGCATCGCCGGATGCTGCGGCTTTGTCACCAGCATCGGCTGAGTCTGCATCGGCTGAGTCTGCATCTGCTTCCCCGCAGGCGGTCAAGGCAAGTGCTGTGGCTACAGCTACAGCTGACAAGGTGAGTAACTTTCGTGACATGACAGATGTCCCTCTCAAGCAATCTAAGTGTGAGCGGTCAACGCGGACCAACACTGAGCTTGACTGAGAGACGTGAACCCGAAGTGACGCTATGGCCAATGAAACATCTCGTCAGCTTGAATTTCTGTTGAGCGGGAGAAAGCAACGCTACGAAAACATATTTTGCGGACGACGATCGTGGACGCGCACGGCTGCAATGACCGGTATGAGTACCAAGCCCAACAGTGCTATACCTGCCCAGACCCAGAAACTGCCAACCGTGGCTGGGTTTTCAAAAATGACGAACGCCTGCCATATGCCGGCCCCAGCAATGATCATCCAACCAACACTACCGATAGCACTGGTTGGGAGCCATTTCCCGATGAATCCCAGGCTCGCAACGGTGGTCCAGGCATACAACGCGATCACGAAGACGGCTACCAGGCCGAAAGCTATGGGATCGTTGTGATACTGGGCCAACGCGCCCTGCCGTGGGACGCTCTCATCTGCCACCAGTGGCCACGTCAGCATCAAAAGCACCTGGAATACTGCTGCCAGCACAGTACTGACCAACAGCAAGCTGGGTAGACCACGGGTTCGAAACCCGTTGTCGTCACGGCCCAACTTGACTTGTTGAATACCCCATATGATCGGTGCGCTCCCCAACAACATCGCAGCCCATAAGGTATCTGCATTGACGACCCCGGTGTCACTAATGGGGCGGTTTCGAAGAAATCCAGTACTCGCGACCAGCATCAGACCGTTGATGATCACCGCAACAAGAACAGCTCCGGTGAACCGTTCTCGCAAGTCTGTTCCCCATCCGCCAAGCGGCTGAGTTTTATCTTTCGCGGCTTCTGCAGGTGGCGGCGGTGGTGGTCCGTTTGACCAGTGTTTCTCGGTTCGCATGGCACTATTGTGCACGTTTGGCCCAGGCATTGCCAGGACATCACGATTTGCGCGCCGCGGCTATGATTGGCACCAGCACTATGCCCAGCAAGGCAATCCCGGCCCAGCCCCAGAAACTACTCATCGTGGCGGGGTTCTCAAACATGACGATCCCCTGCCATGCACCAACTCCAGCAATGATGAGCCAACCGACAGTGCCCAGAGCGCTAGTCCCCGCCCCTTTGCCAGCAAAGCCCAGTGTCGCCACGGTAGTCCAGGCATAAATCGCGATGACGAATACCGCCACCAGGCCAAAGGCTAAAGGCTCGGTGTGATACTGAGCTAACACGGCATGTTCGGCAAGGCTGTCATCAGCTACGAGCGGCCACGTCAACATCAGCAGTATCTGGAGTATTGCGGCCATCCCGGTACTGACTAGCATCAGACTCGGCAGGCCGTCCCTGCGGAATCCTTTATCAGCACGGCTGAATTTGACTTGTCCAAACGCCCATATAAGCGATGCAGCAACGACCAGCAGGCCAGCCCACAAACCGTCTGGATCAACGACACTTCCCGTACTGCCGGCTCGGGTTCGCAGTAATCCGGTGCCTGAAAGCAACATCAAACCTGTCACGAGAACGGAAGCGACTACTGCACCTGTCAGCCTATCTCGCAAATCCTTCTTCCACCCGCCAAGCGGTCTATTGTGGTGTCTCGCGGCTATCGGCGGTGGAGGCGGCGGTGGTCCTCCGGGCCAGTGACTCTCAGAACGCATGGCACTATTGTGCATGGTTGACGATGGTATTGCGAGCGCATCGAAGCTTTTGAGGTCAATTAGCGGCTGGCGTCGAGTCGTCGTCGTTGTTCGGCGATATCGCATGTTGCTGCTGGATAGGTCATGTCCAAAGATGCCAGCGTTTCAATGAGTAGTTGTTGTACTGCCAAGCGCCCATACCATTTTCGATCAGCTGGGATCACAAACCACGGGGCGTCGTCGGTATCGGTCTCTTCGATGGCTATCCGGTGGGCTTCCATATATGCGTCCCACTGCTCCCGTGCATCCACGTCAGCCGGGGTGAATTTCCAGTGTTTGGTTGGGTCATCAAGTCGTTGCGAAAGTCGCTGGTACTGTTCTTCGCGACTGATGTGCAGCATGACTTTCAAAACCATGGTCCCGTTGCCTACCAGATCTTGTTCAAACTGCCGGATGGCCACGTACCGACGCTGCAGACGAGACGGCGCAGTAAGGCCCTCGACGCGATGCACCAGCACATCCTCGTAATGCGAGCGGTCGAACACCGCGATTTCACCGTGTTTGGGTGTGTGGTGTCGGATGCGCCAGAGGAAATCGTGTTGGAGTTCTTCGGGCGTTGGTTTTTTGAACCCAACCTGGTGCACCCCCTGCGGGTTCATCGCCCCAACCACGTGTTTGGTCACACCACCCTTGCCGCTGGTGTCCATGCCCTGGACGATCAGCAGGACCGAGCGTCGCAAACCGGCCGCCTCGGCATTAGCAAACAGCAGGTTCTGGAGTTCGGCTAGCCGTTCGACGTCTTGTGCAATTCGATCTGTGCCAGTCTGTTTCTCTTGTGCTCGGCCATCTAGGGTTTCAAACGCCGGCGTGGCCCGGCAATCAAGACTTCCAAGATCTCGCAGTGCACCCTGTTCGAAGGCGAACTCGCGCAATGCTTGGTGGAATGGTCCCGAATGTGTGTGCTCCATGAGGCTTCATCCTATCGGGTGGCCTTGGTGAACAATTTTGAACACCGCTGTCCTGCGTAGCTTTCAAACACCCGGCACGCTGTACGACCCGGCGGCCGCTGCGAGTATCACATGACCGAGCCGAAGGGCGAGGAAGCTGGTGGATTCCGGTTCTCGACTCACCACTACAACCTATTTCACCTGGGCCGACGATGTCGAGCAACTGTTGGAGATGGGCATGCGAGAAGGTACTCGCGCCCTAAATCTGTCGGGGACGCCCAGTTCAGAAAGCACACAGGAATTGGCCATATGCTTGGCCCATGGCAAAACCACAGACCGCACTGCAGACACTTCAGCGCGTGTTCCTCTGGACCATCATTGTGTCCTTTTCACTCTCGGCCCTGTACGGCATCGCAGTCCTGCTCGGTGCAAACGCAGACACCATCGGATCCCAGGTTGTAGCCTCCACACTGATCGTGGGTTCCTACAGTTTGGCAATGTTGTGTTGCGGCAGTGTTTTCAATAAGCCCGAGCGCCCACTGGGTGTGGTGGGCGTCGTGATCAGCGCGCTCAGCATGATCTGGTCCTTGTGGCTGGTGTGGTCCGAACCCACAATGCCACATAACGCGGCTGAAATACTGTTCAGTGGTATTACCCTGACGACAGCCTGCACCTTCGCCTCGCTGCTGCTCGCCGCCACGAACTACCGTGACACCCTTCTCCACGCACTGCTGGGCGCAACCTTGGTATTCGTCGCCATCACGACCGGCATGGTGCTGCTGTCGATTTGGAGTATCGCAGCAATCAATGGCCTCTACTTCGGCAGAGCGCTTGGCATCGTGCTCATCTTGGCGGTTGTCACCGGCATCATCACACCCATACTCGGGGTGCTTCGACGCAAAGCCGACCCACAGGGCGCTCCAGTGCAAGCCAACGACCAAGCTAACGATCCTTATCGTCTTGACGCCGTGACTGCTGCCGCCCTGGAAGCGGAGGCCCGCAGGCAAGGAGTCAGCGTCGCGCAACTCATAACACCTGTGCTCGGCACCAGGCAGACGAGTGAATCCGACGAGCATTCGTGAGTACATTGCGTCCAAACCGGAACCTGCCTTGAAGGCGGCGCCGCCTGGATGGGAGTATGTCCATACCGACGCAGCTATCCCAAACAGTCAGGAGCACAATGCCCCAGTCACCAATGATTTCCTTCCACGACGGCAACCAGATCCCACAGCTGGGCTACGGGGTTTGGCAAGTTGAAAATGAGGTCACCCAGGACGTCGTGGGTCAGGCGCTCGCCGCTGGCTACCGTCACATTGATACCGCTCATATCTACGGCAACGAGTCCGACGTTGGCGCAGCACTCCGTGCCTCAGGATTAGACCGCGACGAAGTGTTCATCACTTCTAAACTATGGAACGATGACCACGGCTACGACACAACGCTCAAAGCCTTCAATGCGACCATGGACAATCTTGGACTGGATGTCCTCGACCTGTTTCTCATCCACTTCCCGGTCCCTTCAAAGACCCTCAGGGTCCAGACATGGAAAGCGTTCATTGAACTGCACAAGCAGGGCCGGATCCGCTCCATCGGCGTCTCGAATTTCCGAATCGAAGACCTGGAAGAGCTCGAAGCCGAAACCGGTGTTATCCCGGTAATCAATCAGATCGAGTTGCACCCCTACTTCGTTCAGCAACAACTCCGTGACTACCACGCGTCCAAGGGCATCGTCACCGAGTCATGGTCTCCCCTGGGCCAAGGCGGTGGCGAACTCACCGACCCGGTCATCGCAGACATCGCCAACGCCCACGGTGCCACGCCCGCCCAAGTGATCATCGCTTGGCACCTCGCCTTGGGGCTCGTGGTCATCCCAAAATCAGAGACGCCGGAACGGATCGTGGCAAACTTCGAATCCTTGGAACTACAGCTCAACGATGCCGAGGTGGACGCCATCAGCGCATTGAATAAAGGCGAACAGGGCCGCCAGGGCGTAAACCCGAATACACCTTCCTAAATGCGTGACCTCCAGATACCCGCTGGGCCAGGAGCCCCAAACGGACTGGTCGTGCCCGCAGGCGAATTGGTCGAACAGTTCAGCCATGCCTCCGGGCCGGGTGGCCAGGGTGTCAACACAACCGATTCGAGGGTTCAGCTGCGCTTCGATATTGGTACGACGACGGCGCTGGACGAAACCCAACGTCAACGGGCTCTGCAGGAACTCAGCACGCGGCTATCCGGCACGGTGCTTGTCATCAACGCTGCCGAGCATCGGTCGCAACGGCGCAATAGGACCGCAGCCCGAGAGCGTCTCAGCACACTGCTGCGTGATGCCCTGGTTCCGCCTCGTCCCCGGAAACGCACCAAGCCTACTCGGGGTTCAAAGCGGCGACGACTCAAAGCAAAGCGCATTCGGTCCGAAGTAAAGCAGAACCGGAAACGCCCGAATGCTGATTAAGCCCGCCAAGATCGTAGGCAAAACCATTTGACCCTGCGGTCTCCAGTGATCTGTGATCACATAGCTTTCTTCACCACACTGGATTTGAGCTGCATGTGACCAAAACCTGGAACGCGAGCATCGATGTCGTGACCGTCGACGACGAATTCACTGAGACGAATCTCGCGCACCTTAGTCCCTACTTTTACGACACCGCCGGCACCTTTGACCTTCAGATCTTTGACGATGGTGACGTCGTCGCCGTCGTTGAGCACGTTTCCTACGGCATCTCGTATGACCGGCTGTGCACCCTCAGCTGTGTCGGAGTCGGCTTCAGGTGACCATTCGTGCCCGCACATTGGGCAAACCAGCAGTGCACCATTTTCATACGTATATGCTTCGTGGCACTCGGGACATGCAGATAACTGTTCAGCCATGG
>DXCT01000113.1 GCA_019115865.1 Candidatus Yaniella excrementavium
GCATCCAAGACCGGTCCAACCCCGGGCTGGATTTCCACGCCCACTCCCGCCAGCTTCAGCGGGATGACAATGTCTGAGAAGAAAATCGCAGCGTCAACATCGTGACGACGCACCGGTTGCAGCGTAATTTCCGATGCCATTTCTGGGATCAAGCAAGAATCCAACATGGTGGTGCCTTCTCGCAGTTTGCGATATTCCGGCAGTGATCGGCCGGCTTGGCGCATAAACCAGACGGGTCGGCGATCTGGCACCTCGCCTCGATAACCTTTAATGAGGGCTGACTGAGCGGTTGATTGCGTCGAGTCGGCAGTTCTAAGCGGGTGATTGGCCGGCAACGCCGGAGAAAACTCTTGGTTCATGCCTACCCATTATTCCAGCATCTACTCACCGCTTGCTGCACGTTTCCTGGATAGCCCCTCTATACCTCCAACAGCGAAACCCGCCCGAGCATTTTGATCCGGTCATCAAATTTCGTACGATGGGACGCATTGTGGTGATGTTTTCATTGGTCGCTGCGCACACCTGGTTAGACCTCGAAACGGTGGCGCAACTTGCTAGCGGCGCTTCAGAGGTCTCAGAATCGCTATCGTCTGACACCGTGTCCGGTGTGGTGACGCTTTCAACGTGTAACCGACTGGAACTCTATGCCGAAGCCGGTAGTGCAGATGTTGAACAAGCAGCCAACGAAATCCTGCACGCCATTGCGCACAGTGCCGGGCTTTCCTATGACGAGGTTGCTGCCGCATTTCGTCTCCACCGCAATGATGCGGCTGTACGACACCTCTTTGAAGTTGGCTCCGGCCTCAAATCAGCTGTCGTTGGCGAACGTGAGATCGCCGGACAGGTTCGACGCGCTCTGGCCGATGCACGCGAAGCCGGGCACAGCACCGGCTCGCTCACCAAACTTTTTGAATCCGCTAGCCGCACCGCCAAAGATATCGGCGCGCAAACAGCGCTGGGCTCCACAGGTCGCTCGATTGTTTCCGTAGCCCTGGACCTGGCAACCGAGCTGCGCGCTGGGACCTCCGTCGTGGGTGCACGTCGGTTTTGGGAAGATGCCAACATTTTGATGGTTGGCACCGGAGCCTACGCCGGAACAACGCTGGCGCAACTCGAAGCTCGCGGAGCGAAAAACGTAGCGGTGCACTCCTCGTCCGGCCGTGCAGAACAATTCGTGGCTGATCGTGGCGGTTGGGCCATGGCGCTTGGCGGCTCGGAAGTCCAGGGAGCATTTGCCGAAGCAGATGTGCTGATCGGTGTTTCTGGCGGAGAGCGCACCGTCAGTGCTGACCAGCTGGCAGCACTTCGTGAAGGTACGCACAATCGACTCACGGTACTCGACTTGGCTCTGACCCACGATTTTGATCCGGCCATTGGTGACCTTCCTGCGGTCGATTTGGTCACCCTAGAATCCGTGAAAATGGCAGCTCCCACAGAGCAGCAGGCATCCATCACCCAGGCACAGCAGCTTGTTGACACTGCCGTAGATGAATATTTGACCGCTAAACGCGAGCGGAACGCCACCGATGCCATCGTGACGCTGCGCAGCCACACAATGGCGGTTCTCGAAGACGAAATGCAACGTGTCCGGGACCGCCACGGATGCACTGCAGCGGCAGAGGAAGTCCAGCTATCCATGCGCCGTATGGTGCGCCAAATCCTCCACGAACCAACTGTTCGCGCACGTCAAGCCGCTGCCAACGGTACACTCGAAGAATACGAGGCAGCGCTCGCCACAGTCTTCGGCCTCAACGTCGACGAATCTGCCCCACAACGCAAGAACGGTCGTTCTGAACCTCCCGTTGAAACACTCGACGCTACAGCGGTTCGTCAACGGACTGCCTAGCCTGCCCCTGTACGGCAACGTAGAGTCGTCAATCCTGAACGGAGTGCTACATGCCAAAGAGCAAACACTCGGCAAGTCGCATGACCAGGGAACAACGTCGCGCCCAACTTATTGATGTTGCCTTAGATATCTTCGCCAAACACGGTTATGCACAGACCACCATGGACGAAGTTGCACTGCACGCTTCTGTATCCAAACCTGTGTTATACCAACACTTCCATAACAAACGCGACCTATATTTCACGCTCATTGACGTGGAGCTTGATGCGCTACGAGATGCGATTACTTCACGAATGCAGGCTGTAAACCCCAACGCTGACGACGCCGACGAACAGCAGGTCTACCAAGCGGTCTATGGCGTCTTTGAATTTACCTCTGATCCACGCGGCCTCTATCGTTTGATCCTCGATACGACCATGGATAATCCCGCGGAACTTGAAGAGCGCAAGCAACAGTTCCTCGAAGAACTCGTGGAATTCATCTCACCGTATCTACTCGATAATTCGATCTTGAGCCCCACAAGTTCCGAATTTATCGCCGGCGGTATTGCCTCAGTAGTTATCTATATGGCCGTGCGTTGGGCAGAACACTACGCTCACGATGAGTCTGGTCGACAAAGCCTTCCCCTTGATATCGCGGTAGAAAATACATTCCGCCTCGTTGCACACGGTGCCATCGGATTCGACCTGTCCAATAATCCGTCAGCGTAGTGATGACGCCCCTCAACCAATCGCCCAATAATCTCATCTAAGCTGAGTGGTGGAATTGAAGCTACCACTCATTGTTTTTCTAGGAGGACTAGAACCGTGGAAATTCGTATCGGCGTCCAGAACGTTGCTCGTGAAATCTCGTTTGAAACCGACATGTCCAAGGACGACGTGACTGAAAAGGTCCGTGCTGCGGTCACCGATGGCGCCAACCTCGAACTAACAGACAACAAGGGCGGTACAGTTATCGTGCCAGCCGGGGTGCTCGGTTATGTTGAAATTGGCGATGCCAGTGCACGCCGCGTCGGCTTCGTAGCTGGCTAACCGACACCAACTTTCTTTTAACAAGGTAGACTTGGATGCTGGTCCACATGTTTGGATCCCCTGACTTATACTCCGGATGACCGGTCGTACGTGAATGCGTATCTGTTACTTTTGACTTATCCACGATCGGCTCCGTAGGCACACCCCTGTGCCGAACTTCGATCATTAAGGAATTTTTCGATAGTGACAAATACTTCCCAAGAAACGTTTGCAGATTTTAATTTAAGCTCGAACATCGTTGAGGCACTCTCAGATCAAGGTATCGAGCAGCCGTTTCCCATCCAGTCCATGACCCTGCCCATCGCCCTTGATGGCCAAGACATCATCGGACAAGCCAAAACCGGTACCGGAAAGACTCTGGGCTTTGGACTTCCCGTGCTGCAGCACGTCCTTGGACCAGATGACGCAGGATATGACCAGTTAGCGACACCGGGGGCGCCACAGGCCCTGATTGTTGCACCAACACGTGAACTGGCAGTCCAAGTCTCCAAAGATTTACAGAATGCCGCCAAGAAATTGTCGGTACGGATTGGTTCGATCTATGGTGGCCGCGCCTACGAACCACAAATCGCAGATCTGAAACGCGGCGTCGACGTTATCGTTGGGACACCCGGTCGACTCATCGACCTGATGAAACAGGATTACCTGAACCTTAACCAGATCAGAACCATTGTCTTAGATGAAGCCGATGAGATGTTAGATCTGGGTTTCTTACCCGACGTCGAAACCCTGTTGCAGGCACTGCCAGAAAAACGTCAGACCATGCTTTTTTCGGCAACTATGCCCGGTGCTGTGATCAACATGGCCCGCCGCTATATGGTGCAGCCGACTCACATCTCAGCCTCTGATCCCGAAGATGATTCGCTGGTCAAACGTGATATTCGGCAGTTAGTTTACCGTGCTCACCACATGGATAAAGACGAACTGTTGGCCCGTGCACTCCAAGCTCGTGGTCGCGGTTTGACAATCATCTTCACCCGCACTAAACGCACTGCAGCACGGGTAGCCGAAGAGCTTCAGCGTCGCGGTTTTGCCGCCGGGTCCCTCCACGGGGACCTTGGACAAGGTGCTCGTGAACAGGCGCTGCGCGCGTTTAGAAATGGCAAGATTGATGTCTTGGTCGCCACCGATGTGGCCGCGCGCGGTATCGATGTGGAAGCTGTAACACACGTGTTCAACTTCCAGGCTCCCGACGATGAAAAAACGTACCTCCACCGTGTTGGTCGTACCGGTCGCGCAGGGCTGACCGGTATTGCTGTGACCCTGGTGGATTGGGAAGACATGCCACGCTGGAAACTGATCGCTCAAGCTCTTGAAATCGAACAGGTTGAGCCAGTCGAGACCTACTCTGCCTCACCACACCTGTATGAGGATCTGGATATCCCGGAAGGCACCAAGGGTCGCCTACCGAAAGCGCAGCGCACCCGTGAAGGTCTCGATTCCGAACATACAGAAGAGCTTGGTGGACCAGATCAGCGCGGACGGAAACAACCGTCACGCAGCCGTCAGCGCTCTGGCAAAGGCGGCAGCCGTGGTGATCGCGGCGGTGGTCAAGGCCGACAGCGCCAGCGCACTCGCTCAGGTGCCAAGAAACAAAGTGATGATCAGCAGTCCACCCAGCAGCCACGTCGTCGTCGTAACCGGACTCGGCGTAGCAACGGTCAGGTAGTTAGCCGCAATGATAAAGGTGAGTCGACAAACTAACCCATGACCACGATATTCTCGGGTGCAAATAAGATTATCCAGGCCGACAATCTTGAATTCTTAGCGTCGGTGCCGGATGAATCGGTCACTATGATTTACGTTGATCCACCCTTCAACACCGGTCGCACACAAGAACGGACGTCTACCAAGACAGTTCGTGTGGCTCATGGTGAAGGTGATCGGGTGGGGTTTGGCGGACACTCATACGAAACGCTGCGCGGTGCGTTAGCTTCATATGACGATGCGTTCACGAACTACTGGGACTTTTTAGAGCCCCGGCTGGAACATGCCTGGCGGCTCCTCGCCGAGGATGGAACCCTCTATTTGCACTTGGACTATCGCGAAGTGCACTACGCCAAGGTCATGCTGGATATGATCTTTGGCCGAGACCACTTCCTCAACGAGATCATCTGGGCATATGACTATGGTGGCCGGTCACGCAGCCGTTGGCCGGCTAAGCACGACACCATCCTCGTCTATGTCAAGGACCCTAAAAAGTACTGGTTCGACTCTCACGAAGTCGACCGCGAACCCTATATGGCACCGGGATTGGTCACCCAGGAAAAACGTGAACGCGGCAAGCTGCCCACCGATGTGTGGTGGCACACTATCGTTTCACCCACCGGTAAAGAAAAGACTGGCTATCCAACACAGAAGCCGGTTGGCTTAGTCCGGCGTATGGTGGCTGCATCATCGCGACCGGGAGATTGGGTGTTTGATTTCTTTGCTGGTTCCGGCACACTGGGGGCCGCCGCAAGACAGCTTGGCAGAAACTTTGTGTTGGTCGATCAGAACCCGCAAGCCATCGACGTCATGAGCCAACGATTACCCCAGGCCGAAGTGATCCGAGGCTAGTTACCGTTCCACAGCACCTTGAAATCCGAGGTCGCTTGGGCTTCAACGGCTTCCACGATATGGCGGGGCGTGGTATTTTCACCGAGTCGATTCGGTTTGCCTGCCCCGTGGTAGTCCGAAGACCCGGTCACCAACAGATTGTGTCGGTCTGCGAACTGTCGTAACCACGCCTTACCGCTGCCGCTGTTATCACGATGATCAATTTCCACACCGGCTAAACCCGCATCCAACATGTCATCAAACAACAGCTCTGATACCACCCTGCCACGAACCTTGGCCGCAGGATGAGCAAAAACTGGCACTCCCCCAGCAGCTCTGATCAGCTCAACTCCCAGCACCGGATCTGGCGCATAATGCGGCACATAATATTTCGAGCCGCCGCGTAAAATCGAGTCAAAGGCCGCAGATCTATTCGGTACGGCGCCAACTTTTACCAATGCATCAGCCAAGTGCGGGCGTCCGATCGTGGCCTCGACCGTGGTCTGTTGTTTCACCAACTCCCAAGTGATCGGATAATCTTGTGCTAACAGTTCGGCCATTCGTTTGGCACGGTTGTACCTGGCGTTGCGTGACTTCGCGATTTCGGCGAGCAAATCAATATTGGTGGGATCATGCAAATACGACAGCACATGGACCGCCACCCCGTCCTGCGACACCGTAGACAATTCCATGCCACGTATCAGCGCAATACCGTGTTCCTCAGCGGCAGCCTCGGCGGGTTCCCAACCGGCAGTTGTATCATGATCTGTTAGTGCCACGCCCGAAAGCCCAGTCCGTGCAGCGGACTCAACCACCTCTGCCGGCGAGGTTGTGCCATCCGAGAAACGCGAATGAGTGTGCATGTCGAAAGCCATAATTTGCCAGTCTACTAGGCGGTCTGTGATTCAGGGATATTCGCTGCGCTCAGCACCCCTCAACCAAGCGGTTTCCCACAAGCTTGTCGCGAATTTGGTGTGTGTTTGTAGACTCCCAAACCAATCGTGGCAGGATATTGAGTATGACTCAACCATCCGATGCTTCACACAACCCTGCCCAAGAACAACCATTAGCAGACCGCGTCGAAAACCGGTCCCACCGGCCATCTTCAGACGCATTCAAGACCTTCATGAGCTCGCACTGGCAAGAAACCGAAGCCATCGACTACCAGCCCGATGCAGCTGCTTCCTATGCGGCGCAACGTCGTGGCGCAGTATCACGCCAGTTCCCCAACGATCGTCTGGTCATTCCAGCTGGTGCACCCAAAGTACGCTCCAACGACACCGATTATCGTTTTCGCCCACATTCAGCATTTGCCCACCTGACTGGCCTTGGCGTCGATCACGAACCGGAGGCTGTTCTTGTGATGCAACCGGTGGCAGAAGGCACCGGTGATGATGGCAGTAACCACGAGGCAACATTATTTTTCCGGCCGCTTGCCGGCCGTGATTCAGAAGAATTCTATTCCAACACCAAAACCGGTGAATTTTGGGTTGGCCCAGTCCCCACCTTGCAAGAGCTCAACCAGCGCACCGGTCTGCCCACTAAGGATCTCACCGAATTAGAGTACTGGGTGACCGTTGATGCTGGTGTTGTTGAAATCGGTGGGACACGGATTCGCTTGGTTCGCGAAACCGACCAGAACATGGATGCACTGGTCGATACCTCACGGATTAATACCGGAGTAGATCTGGAGACCTCAGATGCACTCGATGGCGAACTTGCCGAATTCCTATCAGAACTACGCCTCATTAAAGATGAGCACGAGATCGCAGAAATGCGCGGCTCAGTCGAGTCAACCATCCGTGGTTTCGAAGACATCGTGCGTGCTATCCCCCAGGCCACCAAACATGACCGCGGTGAGCGGGTCATTGAAACAGCCTTCTTTGCTCGTGCCCGCCTTGAAGGCAACGATCTGGGTTACGACACCATTGCAGCGGCAGGAAATAACGCCACGGTCCTGCATTGGATCCGGAATACCGGTGCGGTCAATGATGGCGATCTGGTGCTGGTCGATGCCGGAGTTGAAGCTGACTCACTCTATACCGCCGACATCACACGGACGCTGCCGGTCAATGGAACATTCAGCCAGGTGCAAGCAAGGATTTACAACGCCGTGCTGGAAGCCGCAGACGCAGCCTTGGCAGCAGCCAAGCCAGGGGTCCTCTTCCGGGATATTCATTCCACCGCGATGGAGGTCCTGGCGCATCACTTATCCGACTGGGGCATCCTACCGGTGTCAGTCGAGGAAGCCTTGTCTGCAGAGGGCCAGCAGCATCGTCGGTGGATGCCACACGGCACGTCTCACCACCTAGGTTTGGATGTCCACGACTGTGCTCAGGCTCGCCGGGAAATGTACCTTGATGCGCCGTTACGCCCCGGCATGATCTTTACCATCGAACCTGGTCTATATTTCAAGAACGAGGATCTGGCGATTCCGGCAGAATACCGTGGCATCGGTGTTCGCATTGAAGACGATATTCTGGTCACTGACGATGCGGCAGAGTCGCTCTCAGGCCATCTGCCACGTACGGTCCAAGACATTGAGTCCTGGATGGCACAGTTGTGGAATTCCTAGCGTTGCTCTGAGGAATCTTGTTCGGACTGCTCCGGATCCTCACCGGTTTCCTGATGTGCTGACTCGTCGACCCGCACTCCAAACTGCGGTCGGCCATCTGGCAGGTCTGGGATACCCCGGGAGGATTCGGTGTCATCCGAGGCGGCCGGCTCCTGTGCCGAGACTGTCGAATCAGTTGACGGCTGTGTCGGTGGATGTGCCGCAGGCGGTGGCGTCGTGGTTTGCCCCCTGGGCTGGGAACCTAGAGCCGAAGTCACCTCGCCGGCAACAGCGTTGTCCACGACGATGTCGTATGACACAGCCGACATTGAGGGGATGATGGCGTATTTGAGTTGTTTGCGGCGCATGACCTCACCGATCACGCCGAACAGTACCCAGATCACGGCGCCCATGACCACGGTAGAGCCCAATGTCATTGCCACACCTTGTCCACCAGACATCATGCTAATCAGTAAGCCGATGAACAAACCGAAAAAGGCGCCTTGGAGCGCACCTCGTCCGGCGACGGCAGCGTAACTTGGCCGGTGACGCAATCGATAGACGGAACGCAGATCACGTCCTACGATAGATAGAAACCGCGGATCAACACCTGCATCTACCGCCTTATCAATCGCTACCATCGCTGCTTCGTAAGACGTGTAGTTGCCGACCAGCTGCCCTTGCGGCAGTGGCGACCCAATTTGTGCTCCAGGACCAATCATACTCATAGCTCCATTTTCTACCCTGTGGTCCCGACTTTCCACCACTAGCCGCACTTTGAGCTGTGAGCAAGGAGAATAGTGACCGATGATGAACACCACCGACCTCTACCCGACAGGTCTCCTCGCCCCAGACGTGGTCCCAGAATCTGCTCAACAGACCGCGGCCTGGCAGGCGCTCGCCACGGTCATTGACCCTGAGATCCGACAGCCCATCACAACACTGGGCATGGTCTCAGCTGTTGAATTCTCCGAAACCGATGACATCACCGTGGTCATTCGGTTGACCATCGCCGGCTGCCCGATGCAAGACACCATTCATAATGATGTTGCAAAAGCACTCGCCCGTGTCGCAGCCGGTGAGGTCAGCGTGCGGCTCACCTCGATGACCCCGGAGCAGCGGGTCGCCCTCCAGGAGAACCTGACGGCGAACCGTCCCAGAAATCCTTTCGGCAAAGAGTCACTCACCAAGATCTATGCCGTCGCATCCGGCAAGGGCGGGGTTGGCAAATCAACGATCACCGCAAATCTGGCGGTGGGGCTCGCCGATCGGGGACTTTCTGTGGGACTCATTGACGCAGACATCCACGGTTTCTCGATACCCGGGTTACTCGGCATTACAACGAAACCCACTAAGGTCCAAGACTTAATCATGCCGCCTGTGGCTTACGGGGTAAAAGTCATGTCTATCGGCATGTTTTTGGATACCGATCAGCCGGTCGCCTGGCGAGGGCCGATGCTCCACAGAGCGTTAGAACAGTTTGTGACTGATGTGTATTGGGGCGATCTCGATGTGCTGCTGATTGATCTACCACCGGGCACCGGTGATATTGCGATTTCAACCGCGCAGCTGCTCCCCACTGCTGAACTATTGGTCATTACGACTCCTGAACACACCGCCGCACAGGTGGCCGCTCGGGCGGGTCAGCTGTCGACACAAACTGACCAACCGGTTTCTGGTGTTATTGAGAATATGGGACCAATGCGACTGCCCGACGGCACAACCATCGATGTGTTTGGCTCTGGTGGGGGTCAAGCTGTTAGCGAGCGCCTGACCCAGGTCCTTGAACAAGATGTTGAGTTATTGGGGTCCATTCCACTCGATCCAGTACTGCGTGCCGATAGTGAACAGGGCACGCCCACCATCGTGACCTCACCTGCATCCGGGGCCGGACAAGCGCTTGGTGGCATCGTGGCCAAGCTGGCGAGCACACCTCGCGGCTTATCCCGCCGGAAATTACCGGTAACGGCCAGACACACGCGCCATTAGGACGCGAGCATAAGCAGCGTAAAGCTGATCAGCATCCAGACGTGCGTTAAGTTGCCTCCGCGTCAAAGGGCGTCCCCAGAGCTGCCGGAACTTCGGATTCAACGTTTGTTTGCGCAGCGGCTTCTTCAGCAGCAACCAGATCAACAGGGTTTTCTAACACCGGCTGATCTGCTTCTCGCGCGTCGGGCAAGGCAGCGTCTGCACTAGATTTTGGTTGACTGGGATCAGGGAACTGTGACTGTTGTTCCAGCTGATCTATGGGAACCGCTGCGGCCATGATCTCCGCTTGCGATAGTGCCGGTCGTTCTACCGGTTTTTGGCTGACGGTATCTGCAGCATCTTGAACAGTATTTTTAGCATCTTTCATGGATGCTTCGATATCTTCGATCGGTTCTGAGAGTGCTTCACGGATGACTCGACGCGGATCATACTGGCGTGGATCATATTTTTGCCAGTCAACTTCATCAAAGTCAGTGCCAGTTTCTTCTTTGAACTGATCCTTTGCACCTTCGGCAAAGACGCGTGCCTTGTGGATCCATTCGCGAAGGGTACGCAAGTATTGTGGGATCTTTTCTGGCCCCAACAGCATCAAGGCAAGCACGATTAAGACAATGAGCTCGCCACCATTAATACCGAAGATGTTCATACTGGCTACAGCTTACCCGAAAGAGATATTGTCAGGTGCTTCAAGAGGCCGAGTTATCGACCCAGGAGACGATCAACACCGCGTTCGAAACGTTGGCTGACGCCTTCGCGCATATCGGAGCTCCCGCTGCTTAAGCGCGATTTCTCTTCCACATAAAGGGTGGACATGATGCCGGCGGCGTAGTCGGAGTCTGATGTCGAGTCGACCCGGTACTGAGATTTATTGGTGGCCATATAGGCGGTCCAAGAACCGTCTGGGTACGTGTAGAGCCAGACGTCTTCAGCAACCGGCAGGGAGACTTCAATGGCAGCAGAGTCGGTAAAGTCGAGTGCACTACACGCTGCAACACTGCCGTCATCCTGCTCCACTCGGCATTCACGCACAACGGTTTGGTCTTCTGCATCGACTGACGAACCATTAAATAACGATACGACGTTGACTTGTCGGTCTTCTTCGTCGACGACTGCAGATTCAAAACTCATGCCCAGGGCTTGGAATTGTGGGATCGTCCAACCGACTGAGCGCAGTTCACTCACGGAGCTCAGTTGGACCGGTGTGCCTTCAATACCAAGTGGGGCACTGTTATAGGACAGCTGCGCGCTCGGGGAGTTAAAATCTTCTGGGATCTCTGTCGAATCATCGCTGGGGGTGGGACGGATCAGTTCCTGCGGGTCCGCTTGTACAACTTCAACGTCTTCGGGAACGAGAGCAGGTACTCCAGAATTCGCAGTATCGGAATTTTTGCTACCACCAAGAACCCATAACCCTACGACTAACCCCACGACGACTAAGCTGACGATGCTCGCCCCTGCAACGAACTTCCAGCCAGATACACCTGTGGTCTTCATCACCGCGGGTTCTACCGGCACAAAATGTGTGCTTGATGATGGGGATCTTATTGGTTCTTCGTTCGAAATACGGTCGAGTTGCTGAGTCACAGAAAGTGCGGACGAGCGTTGTTCGACTTCTTCAGCACAACTGGTGCACACTGCCAAGTGTGCACGCATTCGTTTGTCGCCGGATGCCGACAGTTGACCCTCTAAGAACGCGTCGAACTTGGAGCGTGGATGAAAAGAGAAGCTGGGAGCACTTCTACTCATTCAACATATCCTTGCTTCCATGGTCGATTCAATGATTCATTTCAAAACTGTTGTTATTTCATTGTCACAAATGATTCTGAGAATATTCTGAAATATTGGTGGTTGTTTCTCATGAGGCAGATATCGGTAGAGGCTACCTCTACAATGAAGTGTGCAGACTAGGTGCATATGATCACGACCCACGGGAGTAGACAGTTATGAAGGCGCTGAGCCCCCAACAGACCGGCAAACATGCAAGCTGGGCTTTTGCTGAAGCGCGTCCGATCGAGGACGACGTGTTGTTGATGGCACGGGACCGGTCGGCGGAACTTGGCATTACGCCGGTTTCTGAAGGCACTGCCGCATTACTGACGTTCTTGTCTTCTGCGGCTCGACCACAAACCATGGTCGAACTCGGCACAGGGGCAGGGGTTTCTGGTTTAGCACTGATGCGTGGTGCACCCGATGGCGCGGTTTTAACAACGCTCGACCCGGATGCTGAAGCACAACGTGCTGCCCGTGAAGTGTTTGGAACCGAGGGGTACCCAAGTTCTACAACCCGGCTCATTGCAGGACGCGGCAGAACGGTCTTGCCCAAATTATCGGCCCGGGCTTACGACTTGGTGTTTCTTGATGCCGACCCTTTGCTTTTGGAATACCATGTCACCGAAGCAGCGCGTTTACTCCGCTCCGGTGGCATGATTATCATCCATGACGCCTTGGATCAGGACCGTGTGCCAAAACCTGCGGTGCGTGAGTCGGCGACCGTGATGTTACGTGACATTGGCAATGAGTTGCGCGACAATACTCAAGTATGGCGCACTTCAACGTTGGTACCGACCGGTACCGGACTTTTACTCGCGACGAAGCACTAGAGTCTGCAGGCTGGTTTAGGTTGCTGAGACAACCCCTGAGAGGGCAGCTTTGAGTTCTTGAGCTTCCTCGTCGTTAAGTTCAACGACCAGTCGTCCCCCACCGTCGGTGGGTATACGCATCACGAGCTTGCGTTGTTGACGGACTACTTCCATGGGGCCTTCACCGGTACGGGGC
This sequence comes from Candidatus Yaniella excrementavium, assembly GCA_019115865.1. Taxonomy (GTDB): domain Bacteria; phylum Actinomycetota; class Actinomycetes; order Actinomycetales; family Micrococcaceae; genus Yaniella; species Yaniella excrementavium. The sequence continues at coordinate 12,734 of DXCT01000113.1, forward strand.
TTCATAGCAGCCATTACAGTTCCTTTCCTGATGCGTCATGACCGTGACGCAAGCGGGTGTTATATTCGCCAACATTATTCAGTGGATTGCTGCTGGCGTTCGACCATTTTCTGCAGCTGGGAAATCTGTTGATCGCGATCTTGCACGACAACGGTGAGACGCTCTAGCACCTGATCAACCTGATCGGTTCGGTAACCGCGAAGTCCAACAGCAAAACGAATGTCGCTGATATCTCGGGCTGCAATTTCATGTGCTTCAGGCAGCAGGACGGGAGGCAATGAAGGCAGCGGCTCGGCAAGCGGTTCAACCATGCCTCGATCTCCGCGAGTCATAATCATTGCTAACAATCCGATCACAAGTATGCCCAGCACCAGAATCTCAATCAACAATATTGCATCGCCCATAGGTCTATTGTCTCACGAAGTCACTTCTCGTGCTTGTGAGGCCCGAAAACACGGAGGATTTTCGACTAGTGTCTGATCGTGGCTAAAATACGACTGCAGAATTTTCCAAGGCTACCCAGCATTGCTGCGGCGATATGCGCTGCCCTAGTTATGACCGGTTGCGATAGCACGGACGAAGAGCCAGTTCCCTCCACAGACCAGGCGCAGCAACGAACCAATATCGGCATATCGCTTGGCGCACCAGGACTGATTTCCGGGATCGATCCGGCACACGTCTCTGGTGCTGAGATAGATTTGGCCGTGGCGCTCAGTCAGCAATTAGATATCATCAATTCAGCCGAAGACGTCACCTGGGTACCCATCACGGGATCGCAGTCCGCTACGGTATCGGAAGCCGATGAACTCGACATCACGGTCGGTCAATTTACCGGTGCGAGCCTAGACGAAGACATGGCATGGGTCGGTCCTTATCTCAATGTCGAGGCAGGTTTGCTAGTGCGTTCTGGCTCCACTGCGGAAGACGAGACTAGCCCAGACTACCTTGCGACCAAGACCATCAGGTCCATGGACGATCTGGATGATGCAGCCGTGTGCGTCGTCGCTGACTCCCTGGCCGATAGCGCAGCCTCTCCCCTAGAGCATCACACAACGCAACAAACAGTGACCGCGTGTGAAACGGGCCTGCGCTCTGGTCGCTACGATGCCATCGCCGCCGACGACGTGCAGTTAGCAGGCCTATTAGAAAGTTCAGCAACACCTGAGGCGTACGAGATAGTCGGGTGGAGTGACATGGCAGCGGACAGTGACGAAGAGCTCTCCGACCAGTTCCAAACTTCCGGGCAATATTGGATTGGCACAACCCCACAACACTGCGACGCGGCGGCAGCGGCGCTGCAGCAAGTGCTGACAGACGGTGTGGTCGAAGAACACTTGAGCCAGTGGAATGACGATCTTGACTATACGCCGGACTACGTTGAGGCAGACGAAGTCACAACACAGCACTGTAATACTAAAACCTCATGACAAATCCCCGCAGCCTTTT
>DXCT01000114.1 GCA_019115865.1 Candidatus Yaniella excrementavium
GGGCGGCGTCCGAAGCGGTCAGAAATGTGGGCAAAGTAGATCACGAAGAAGACCGAAGCAACCGAAGCGAATGCGAAAGCGTAGAGCACCGAGGAACGTTCGGCACCGAATTCGGTTGCGTAGCTTACCGCAAAGGTGGACAAAAGCACCTGGAGTGCGAAACCGGAGGCGCCGGCCAACATGGTTAAGATCAGGGCCTTTGGACGGCGCAGAACCTCAATGATTGGCAGTTTTTTCTGTTCTTTGACTGGTTCATTCTTCTCTTTGGCCAAGGCGGCGAGGAAGATTGGTGACTCAGTGATTTTGGAACGCACGATCATGCCGATGACCAACAACACAAACGATAGCAAAAACGGTATGCGCCAGCCCCAGGACAGGAACTCATCCTGTGGCAGCACGGCCGAAAAGGTGCCCAGCACAAATGTCCCCAGTGCTGCACCGGTTGGTGCACCTGCGTTGGTAAAGGAGGCAGCGAATCCGCGACGTCCTTTTTCGGAGTGCTCCAGTGCCATCAGTGCGGCACCACCCCATTCACCGCCGACGGCGATGCCCTGACACATGCGCAAGCCGACCAGGATGACGGCACCCCAGGAGCCGATCATTTCGGCGCTTGGGACAAGGCCGATGAGCGTCGAGGCGATACCCATGATGAACATGGACAGCACCAGCATTTTCTTGCGGCCCAGCTTATCGCCGAAGTGGCCGAAGATCGCTCCGCCAAGTGGGCGAGCAAGGTAGCCGGCAGCAAATGTGCCGTACGAGGCGATCGTTGCGGCCAGTGGGTCCAAGTTGTTGAAGAAGACGGTGGGAAAAACGAGCGCTGATGCTGATGCGTAGAGCAGAAAGTCGTAGAACTCGATGGATGAGCCCAGATAGCTCGAGAGTATAACTCGGCGGGCTTCCTTCTTCTTTTGGGCAGGCGTAAGTTCGGGAATCGCTGTGTCAGAGGCAGGCGTAGTTGCAGAAACGCTCATGGTGGCACTCCTTGCGGTGGGAAGGGATATGTGGTTTGAATCACCGCCTAGCCAACTAGAGATAGATGAGAAAGTCAAGCATTGTGAAAGATATGCATTGTGGAGCTCAAGAAAATTTGTTGCACTCGTGTGGAATGCAAAAGACCCCGCCGAAGCGGGGTCTCATACTGTGCTGACTCGTGGAAATGAAGTCTAGCGCTCAATGTCTCCAGCGATGAAGGCTTCGACGAGGTCATGGGCCATGTCATCGTGGTGTTGCACCGGTGGGGACTTCATGAAGTAGCTTGACGCCGAGAGGATCGGTCCACCAACCTGGCGGTCCAAGGCGATCTTGGCGGCACGAATCGCATCGATAATCACACCGGCAGAGTTCGGGGCATCCCAAACTTCCAGCTTATATTCCAGAGATACCGGTGCATCACCAAAGTTGCGACCTTCCAAACGCACGAAGGCCCACTTGCGATCATCCAGCCAGGCAACGTAGTCGGATGGGCCAATGTGGACGTCGTCGTCGGCCAGGTCGGCTTTCAGATTGGAGGTTACGGCCTGGGTCTTGGAAATTTTCTTGGACTCGAGGCGTTCGCGTTCCAGCATATTCTTGAAGTCCATATTGCCGCCCACATTGAGCTGGTAGGTGCGATCCACGGTCACACCGCGGGACTCGAATAGTGCGGCCAGCGCGCGGTGAGTGATGGTCGCCCCGATCTGGGATTTGATGTCGTCGCCAACGATTGGCACACCGGCATCGGTGAATTTCTGGGCCCAGGTCGCATCCGAGGCGATGAATACCGGCAGGGCGTTGACGAAGGCAACACCGGCATCAATCGCAGCTTGTGCGTAGTGTTTTGCGGCGGCTTCGGAGCCGACCGGTAGGTAGCACACCAGCACATCGACACGATCGTCTTTGAGCTGCTGGACGACATCGACCGGTTCGGCGTCAGATTCCTCGATGGTTTCGCGGTAGTACTTGCCTAGCCCGTCCAGGGTTGGCCCGCGCAGTACTTGGACACCGGTTTCGGCAACGTCGGTGAGTTTGATGGTGTTATTTTCCGAAGCGCGGATGGCCTGCGAGATGTCGAGGCCGACTTTTTTGGCATCTACCTCAAAAGCAGTCACGAATTCGAGATCGGAGACATGATAGTCACCGAATTGTACGTGCATCAGACCTGGAACGACGTCGTCATTCGAGGCGTTCTGATAATACTCAACGCCTTCGATCAGCGAGGTAGCGCAGTTGCCCAGACCGGCGATTGCAACGCGTACTTTTTGGTTGGACAGCACGGAACTCCTTGGACGGGATAATGGGTTTAAGCCTATGGACCCCTCGTATTGTACGACAGTTCACCCAACCCTCCGCGCACGTGATGCGGTATAACCTTCGATATCGGTAGACTTTTGCTCATGGCGAGTGAACAGAACCTAGTGACGGCGAATGACCCTAGGGGAAAACACTCGAATTCTGGCCACCATCGGGTGGCACCGCGCGGTAAGTACACGGTTGCCGGGCGGATTCGCACCTTCTTTAACCCGGCTCGTGTGCTAATTCTGCTGGTGACGATCGCGGCAATTATTGCGGCAATTCTGAAAACGCCATGCCGCACAGGTGGTTGGGGTGCTCCAGAAGTGTACTTCGCCGGGTGTTATGCCGACTGGACTGGTTTGTGGACCTCGCGGGGTTTCGCTGATGACCCGTGGGCGCCGTTCCGCTTCGACAGCGGGTTCGAATATCCGATCCTGATTGCGGTGATCGCCTCGGTTTTGGCGTGGTTGGCACATGCTGTTGCAGCCGGTGCTGAAAGCATCGGGTTCGACGTCGGTTCCAACGTGGTGTTCTATGACCTGAACTTCCTGGCCGTGGTGGCGTTGTGGATGCTCGTGACCATGGTGGTGGCAAAACTGGCCGGCATTCGGTACTGGGATGCCGCGATGGTTGCGGTGGCCCCGGGGATCATTTTTGCCGGGTTCATCAACTGGGACATGTGGGCGGTTGCGTTTATGGTGACGGCGATGTGGGCCTTTGCCAAACACCGCTACGCGCTGGCCGGCGTGCTCGTGGGGTTGGGGGCGGCCGTCAAATTGTTCCCGCTGTTTTTGCTGGGTGCCATTATTGTGTTGGCCATCCGTACCGGACGGTATTACCCGCTGCTGATCACCGCCGCGGGCGCCGCGCTTGCCTGGTTAGCTGTCAATCTGCCGCTCATGCTGTTCAACCCGGACGCCTGGGCGGTGTTCTACGAATACTCTTCCACCCGAGAACCCGGATGGTCTTCGATCTGGCACGCTTACACGACCGCGACCGGCGCTGAAATCAGTGGTGATGAACTAGCCGGGTGGGCTTTTTGGTCCTTTGTTGTTGCGTGCGCTGCAATCGCTATCGTCGGGCTTACCAGCCGTCACCGACCGCGTCTGGCCCAATTGCTGTTTCTCATCGTGGCGGCATTCATCCTGGTCAATAAGGTCTATTCGCCGCAGTTTGTGCTCTGGCTGATCCCGCTGATTGTGCTCGCGCTGCCTAACTGGCGCGACTTTTTGATCTTCTCGGCCGCAGAACTGCTGCATTTCTGGGCGATCTGGGGCTATTTGTCCGGGCAAACCTCAGGCTTTGATTCCCAGCACCTCATGGACGATACCATTTACGTGGGTGCCGTCGCCCTGCATGTCACAGTGCTGATCTACCTGATAATCCGCGTGTTGGTAGATATATACGATCCCGTTCATGACCCGGTGCGTACTACGCTTGAGGAAACAGCACACCCCCTGCTGCCCAAAGATGACCCGATCGCAGCAGAATTCGACGCTGCCGAAGATGTCTTCGTGCTACGTGCTGGCAACGCTTAGACTCGAAGCATGACGCAATTTCTTGATGATCTAGCCGAGTTCATTCACACCGCACCGACCCCGTATCACGTGGCAGCCTCTGTTGCTACCCGGGCTAGTGAAGCTGGTTTCACCGTTGTTGACGACGTACCAGGTGAGCTGCCGGCTACGCCCGGCGGCTATGTCCTGATTCGTGACGGTGCGGTCATCGTCTGGCATGTGCCAGACAACCTGCCCGAGCACCCCAGCTTTCGTATTGTTGGCGCGCACACCGATTCACCAACGTTTCGCGTGAAACCCCTGCCCGACAACACCTCGGCCGGGTACAACCGCGTGGGCGTGGAAGTCTATGGCGGAGCGCTTGCAAACTCTTGGCTCGATCGCGATCTGGGTTTCGCTGGGCGCCTGATCACTGGCCATGGCGAACACCTCGTCCACACACCAGCCATGGCGCGTATCCCACAGCTGGCCATCCACCTGGATCGCAGTGTTAATGACGGCCTAAAACTTGACCGCCAACACCACCTGGTGCCCATCGTTGCAGCCGGTGGTGAGGTCAACATCATCGAAGAAATCGCTGGGCACGCCGGCGTCGATCCGGCCGAAATCACCGGATTTGATCTGCTGCTTACCGATACCCAACCCCCGGCAACGCTGGGCATTAACGACGACTTCTTTGCTGCTCCGCGCTTGGACAACCTGGTCTCCGTCCACGCAGGGCTGCGTGCAATCCTCGAAGCCGAATCGGAGAAGATCACCGTGCTGGCAGCCTTCGACCACGAAGAAGTCGGCTCCGAAACTCGTACCGGCGCCGGCGGCCCGCTTTTAGAAGAGATGCTGACTCGTATCCTGAGCGCCCAAAACATTCCGTCCCACTTGTACCCCAGCATCATCGCACATTCAATACTGCTCTCTGCCGATGGCGGTCACCTCGTACACCCGAATTACCCCGAACGCCACGACGCCGATCACCGGCCACAACCCAACGCCGGCCCGATTCTGAAAGTCAACGCTACACAGCGGTACCTTTCCGATGGGCGTGGTGCCGCGAAGTTCACCCGGTGGGCCGAACGCGCCGGTGTGCCACACCAGGTATTCGTATCCAATAATAATCAGCCATCAGGCTCGACGATCGGGCCAATCTCGGCCACTCGCTTGGGCATCGAAACCATCGACGCCGGCATTGGGTTACTCTCGATGCATTCGGCACGTGAAATGTGTGGTGCCCAAGATCCAGAGCATCTTTCCAAACTCGCCGCAGCGTTCTACGCAGATCAGATCTAACCCGCTGGAGCCCCCTCGTGTCACAGCAATACCCGCATCAGCCACCGCCCCCTCCACCACAGTTTCATCAACCACCGCAACTGTCTCCACCGAGCCCGGGAATGGGAGTGGCCATCGGTGCGGTGATCGCTGCTGCGAGCGTAGTTTTGGGTATGGCGGTGTTTTCTATGTTCGAACCAGACATCGTGGCGTTATTCGCCTTGACTCTGCCGTCGGGCATTTTGCTGGCCATTACCGGCATCGTGTTGGTGGTGTTACAGCGCAGACGCAAACGCCGCGGTTTATCGCTGCATCCCACCATCCCCTTAGTGGTCATTGGAGCTATCGGGGGTCTACCGGTCATGGCACTGATCTCCTCGCTCATCATGTTTAGTTTTTCCGGCGAGATGTTCTTGCCCATGACCGTGTTGTTTACGGTCTACGCCATTTTCTTGGGCGGCGGCTTTGCGGTGGTTGGCAGTATCGTCGTGGCCGTTGTGTTGCATAGCCGGCAAAAGAAACTGCTGCCACCTGCTGGGTACTACTACCCGCAACCGGGCCCTTATCAGTCATCGGGCAGGTAATCCTGTATCGACATGTTGTTTTCGATACGCGGTCGGAGATTCACCGACGATTTTTCGAAAGACTCTAGAGAAGTATGCTGGATCGTCAAACCCCAGCGTCTTGCAAGAGTTGTTATCGGAATATTGCGCTGTAGTGGATCTGTTAGGTCGTGTTTGGCATTGTCGAGGCGCCGGGATCGGATGAATTGCGTGACCGATTCTTCTTCATGTTCAAATGCGTAGTAGAGGGATCGCAGCGACATTTGGTGTGCTGAAGCAATTGCAGATGCGTTAAGCCAGGGCTCGGCCAGGTGCTGCTCGATGAATTCTTTGATGCGCAGAACCTGCTGATTTCGTGACCATAGTGCACGCGTGGAACCTTCGAGCAATTCGTCTGCGAACAGCGTGTTGAGAATATCTATCACGTTCTTTGTCAGACGTTGACCGGTGTCCTCTTGCAACTGTGACAGTGCGTCGACTGTATATCGAATCATGTGAACTGACATGTCAGCCAGTTGACTCTCGACTCCCAATGCTGTCGCGGTCAGCTGGCGGATACCTTCATGCGGGACCGACATATGCGAGGCCGGGAACATCAGGATATGACTAGAAAAATCATCGTCGAAATGCAACGTATACGGCCGAGAGGTGTCGTAGATCGCCAGGGAGCCAGGCTCCAAGGAGACTTCGCGTCCATCTTGTAGAGGTGAGCGTCGCCGAATCTTGGTTAAAAACCCGCAGTGATCCTGCGAATTTATCCTGTTGATCTGTTTCTGTTCGTAAGGCAACGAAAGAACTTGAGACAGCGTTCTGCCAGGTTTCGAAGTCTACATTGTTGGCCGTATACAAACTGCTACCTTCACTGTTCAGTGTGATGCATGACTCGTAGAGAGTCTATCCGGTTCAAGGCGTTGTAGGGTCTGTGATTGGCTAGACTAGCCAACAACGAGGCGAGGAGGGTTACTTCGGATGGTACATGAGGCGTCACCTTCACCTGCAAAATCGAGCAGCGGTGTGAAATCGCAAACATTGGCGCGGGCACTTGATGCTTTGCAAACCCTCGCGGATGGGGAGCCCAGAACAAGCCAAGAATTGGCAGATGAGCTCGGCCTACATCGTTCTGTTGTTTACCGGGCGCTTCGGACCTTCGAAGACTATTCCATGGTGACTCGTGGTGGGGATGGCCGCTATTTTCTCGGGCTCGGGATGGCAGGTCTGGCCAAAACTGCAATGGGAGACTTGGAAACGCAGATTGACGCTGTGCTCCAAGAGTTGTCAAACGTTTCTTCAGCTACGGCTATCTTTTGTGGACCGCAACACGAAGAGGCCGTGGTGCTGACGTCGACACGACCCTCTCAACGGTTGGCGTCGGTAGCGATTCGAGTTGGTATGCGCTTTCCCCTGACGCAAAGTGCTCCTGGCCTAGCGATGCTTTCGTTACACGAACCTGGGGAATATGATCTCGACGAGGTAGCTCTCGCACGCCAGACAGGGTTTGTACACACCAAGGGTGCACCTTTCGTAAGCCTTGAGGTCGTCGCGGTTCCTGTTCTCATGCCGGATGGCCAAGAAGCGAGTCTCTCTTTGGTTTTTCCTACAAATAGTGCTGACGCTATGACGATGTTTCGACATCTCAATGTCTACCGCGATCACTTGACTAGACCTTCGGAGTCCTGGCAAATCTAAACTTATTTCGGCCTAACCTCCGCGCTCGATTTCTTCACGACCGAAGAAGCCCGGTAATGGACTCAGGGTATCCATTTTGCGAAGCATTGAAAAAAATTTCCGCAGTCTCTTGCGTGAGCAGAATCACTCCAGTAGATTTCTAGCTCACATACAGAGCACAAAATATTTCATTTGCTCGCATATAGAGCAGATTAGATAAATGCGCAGGAAAGTTGCGAGAGGAAGGTCATGACGCTTATGAAAAACATCGGTATTGTCGGCGCCGGAGTTGCAGGATTGCACCTGGGTTTACAGCTTCGACAGCACGGAATTCCAACGACGATCTACACTAACCGCACGCCAGAAGAGGTTCGTGATGGTCGCGTTATGAACAGTGTGGCGCATATGCACGTAACGGTGGCCCTCGAAGAAGACCTGGGGATCAACCATTGGACCGACGACCACTATTATTACGACGTTCACTATCACTACAACGGTTGGGGCGAAAAGCGCACGTACGAAGGCTATTTCTCCGCACCATCGCGCACCCTGGACTATCGAATCTATTTGCCGCAGCTGATGGAGGATTTCGTTGTACGTGGCGGCGAAATTGAATACAAGGACCTCTCTGTTGCGGATATCCAGGATCTCTCAGAGGTACACGACCTTGTTGTAGTTTCGACCGGTAAAGGTGAGATTGGAGCACTCTTCCCCAAGCGGGCCGACAAATCACCCTACGATCGTCCGCAGCGTCAGCTTGCAGTTGGTTTCTGGAAGGGAGTGCGCCGTCACGAACGTAATGGCGTAGAGATTAGCGTTATCCCGGGAGTGGGTGAATTGCTTGCCATTCCGATGTGGTCATTCAGTGGCGACACAACCGCGCTGCTCTTTGAAAGCGTACCCGGAGGTCCACAAGAAAGCTTGACCCATCAAAAGTATGCCGATGACCCTGAAGCCTACCGCAAGCTCACACTCGAGATGCTCGAAACGTATCACCCATCCGTTTACGAGCGGATCGACCAGTCGGCATTTGAACTACAAGGTGATAAAGACATTCTGCAGGGCGGTGTAACACCGGTGCTTCGCGAAGACTACGCTCGCTTACCGAATGGCAAATTTGTTCTCGGTTTGGGCGATGTCCATTTGACCATGGATCCGGTGCAGGCACAGGGTGCTAACGCCACAGCCTTCTCAGCCCGAGTCGTGGGGAATGCGATATTGGAAGACGATGTTTTTGACGAGCATTTTATGAAGAAAGTTGCGACGCGACGTGCAGAGCGGCTCGAGGCAGCCAGCGATTGGATCAACATTATGATTCAGTCTCCGACTAATCCCCAGATCCCAGCACTATTTTCCGCAATGGCGCAGAACCAGCAGCTCGTCAATGAGTTTACCGAGAACTTCAATTATCCGATTGCGCAGCTTGCGATGCTGGGCAGCGAAGAGCGAGCCGAAGCAGCAATTAAGCGTACTTCGGAAAGTTCGTCTGTTTCGGTCAGCTAGCGGAGGTAGCCAATGCATAAATTAGTCGTTCTCTACGCAGAGCCGGACAACCCAAAAGCATTCATCGAGTATTACACAACCACTCATTTGCCTCTGGCTGCCAAACTGCCAGGACTGTTGGGATGGCGATACTCCATAGAGATAACCGAAACACAAGATAGTAAAGCACCATACTTTGCAGTTTTCGAAGCAGAGTTTGAAAATGCGGAGGCATTTCGAGTGGCGATGTCCTCGCCACAGGGTCAAGCGGTGACCGAGGATGTCCCCAATTATGCAACCGGTGGTGCCACCGTCATCGACTATACGATTTCAGGAGGAGAAGAATCATGAATACCCTCAACGAGAACCAACTAGAGTTTCGTCAGGCAATGGCTCATCTAGCCGCAGCTGTAAACATCGTTACAACCGAAGGCCCCCACGGCAAGTTAGGTATCACAGTCACTGCTGTATGTTCAGTAACTGATTCTCCTCCGACCGTGCTGGTCTGCGTCAATCAACGAAGTGCGGCACACGATATTTTCCAAAAGAACGGCAACGTTGCGATCAACGTTCTGGCTGGGGAGCAGAGTGAACTTGCGCAGCATTTTGCAGGTGCCACTCGGGTACCCATGGAGGAACGCTTTTCCTGGGATATATGGGATACCGATGCACAAGCGCCAACGCTTCGAGATGCCAGGGTGGCGCTTGTGGGTCGTATTAGTGACACGTATTCACGAGGTACGCATACCGTGATGTTTGTGGAAATTGACTCGATTCGTACCCGGAATGAAGCGGAAGCGCTAATTTACGATAGCCGGGACTTTCACAAAGTTGGTCAGTTGACGAGCGTCTGACGTTCCGGGTTTCCATTATGGGCGTCTTGTTCTTCAAGACGCCCATAGTCCCCTCTTTTTGGACTGGATCATGACTAGTAATCAGCCACTAGAACGAGATATTCACGATGCGGAAGGTAGTTCCGTTCGTGGCGCAGAAAAATATGAGGTCCGACGATTATCAGGAAAAACTCCGGAAGAAGCCCAACAGCTCGGGACGAGTGTGTTCTATCCGCATCGACTGCGGGTTCGCGGTGGCCGTGCTGCACGATTTGAGATGCTGACCAGCAGCTTGGATGTTGGTCCTTTTACCATCAGCACTTTGCAGTACAGCGAACCCGTTACAATAGCTACTCCAAACTACGAGGACTTCTATCAAGTCAACGTGGCCCTGAAGGGTTCTTTTAAAACGCAGGCGGGTACCCAAAGGTTGGTAGCAAGCGAGGCCCATGCGGGTATATATCGCCCTGACGTTGAGACAGCTATTAGTGGCTGGGAAACCCCGTGCCTGATGTTAGGCATAAAAATGTGTAGGACTGAGTTTGAGCGTATCGCCTCAGCTTATTTAGGAACAGAAGGCCCAGGTCGGATTGACTTCTCGCTACCTTTACGAGTTAATAAAGGGCCCGGTGCAGCCTGGTTGGCGTCGGTTCGGCGACTTGCTCAACTCAGAAATCAGCCTTGGTCGCAGCCCTTAGTGAGGGATCAACTCATTGAGGAGGCTGTTATAAGGCTTCTTGGTGCGGGGCAGCATTCCCATCATGATGGGGTGATGCCTTCTGCCATTTCAACGTCATCATTAGAGCGTGCTGTAGATCTGATTGAGACCGTTCCCGAAGAAGCGCTCACCTTAGAATCCATTGCTTACGTTGCGGGAGTCAGTGGCAGGGCATTGCAACTGGCGTTCCGCAAGGAGCTTGGCACGACACCGATGCAGTATCTAAAGGCTTGTCGCCTTGATAGGGTGGCTGAAGCTCTGGGCCAGTCGGCTCCCGATGGGCCCACGGTCGCGGACTGCGCACGAAGGTTTGGCTTTACACACATGGGACGTTTCTCGGCTGACTACACGATGCGTCACGGTGAATTGCCATCTGAGACGCGGAAAAAATAGGCTCGCGTAACCCATGACAGTGGAGCGTGTGGAACACAACCTCTTGTTGAATGCTGCTGTTATGGAAGGTTCATAGAAATGTAACCACTTCGTTGAGCGTCAGTTGGGTTCAACACCTGCAGGTGCCTCTAGATTAAGAAGTGTCAGAACCCTGACCGGGAGGCCCAAAGGTTTATGCCACGCGACACCAGGGGCCGGTATGGTTCCTGGCCGCACGCAAGGCCTGGGCCGACCGACCACTACCGGAGAATCGATGAGAGGATTGGCTGATCGGTTCTGCAGAATCGGTCTGAAGCCATCCCTGGTTTGGAGTCACTGTGGCCACGCTCAATACCCCTACTGTTACAGACCTTGACGCTGCGGTTGCAACCGCTGTCGCACAAAAGTCGTATGTGCTGGATACTTCCGTGCTGCTGTCGGATCCTAAAGCCCTGTTGCGCTTTGCCGAACACGAAGTGATCATCCCCATCGTGGTGATCACCGAACTGGAAAAGAAGCGCCACGACTCCGAACTGGGCTATTATGCTAGGTCAGCGCTACGGTTACTCGATTCCTTACGGGTTCGTCACGGCTCCCTGAACCAGCCGATTCCGCTTAACGACGACGGCGGACACCTGCTGGTCGAGCTCAACCACATCACCGAAACCGTATTGCCCGCGGGCTTCCGTCAAGGCGACAACGACTCGCGCATCCTCGCCGTCGCCAAAAGTTTCGCTGATGAAGGTCGCGCAGTAACCGTGGTTTCCAAAGACCTTCCGATGCGCGTCAAAGCCTCCGCCATGGGGCTTGCCGCCGATGAATACCGTAATGAATGGGTCACTGATTCGGGTTGGACCGGCCTGGAATATATTGAGGCAACCACCCGGCAGCTCGGGCAGCTCTATGACGGTGAACGTATTGAACTGGATGACGCCAATGATCTGCCCACCAATACCGGGCTGGTCATCTCATCGGGCAACAGTTCGGCACTGGGCCGGGTTAAGACCGATGCGACTTCCCATAAATATGTCGAAGTGGTCCGTGGGGACCGCAACGTCTTTGGGCTGCACGGTCGCTCGGCCGAACAACGTCTGGCCATTGATATGCTGCTGGACCGCGACATCGGTATCGTCTCGATGGGTGGCCGCGCCGGAACCGGTAAGTCAGCTCTGGCCTTGTGTGCTGGACTCGAAGCTGTGCTGGAACGCGGCGA
>DXCT01000115.1 GCA_019115865.1 Candidatus Yaniella excrementavium
CTTTGGGAAGACGGGCAGGTTTTCACCGGCCATGGTTTCTACCGCACGGATGACCTGGGTTGAGTAACCGTATTCGTTGTCATACCAGACGTAGAGGACCAGGCTGGAACCGTTGGAGCCCTCGTTGACGATGGTTGCAAGGCCGTCAACAACGCCGGCGCGGTCGGAGCCTACGAAGTCCGTGGACACTGCATCGTGTGAGTAGATGTAATCGATCTGCTTGCTCAGTGGTCCGGTGAGGGATTCCTGACGCAGCCGAGTGTTGACTTCTTCGCGTGAGGTTTTGCTTTCCAGTTCCAAGTTGAGGATCGCCATCGAGACGTTCGGGGTTGGAACGCGGATAGCGTTTCCGGAGAGTTTTCCGGATAATTCTGGCAGTGCTTTGGCCACCGCAGTTGCCGCACCGGTTTCAGTGAGCACCATGTTCAGCCCTGCTGCCCGGCCGCGGCGGGAGCCCTTGTGGAAGTTGTCAATCAGATTCTGGTCGTTGGTGTAGGCGTGCACGGTTTCGACGTGTCCGTGGTGAATGCCGTACTCATCGTTGAGAACTTTCAGAACCGGTGTAATCGCGTTGGTGGTACAGGAAGCAGCCGAGATGATGGTGTCTTCTGCTGTGATGTCATCAGTGTTAACCCCGAAGACAATGTTTTTCAGATCGCCTTTACCAGGAGCGGTCAGAATGACCTTCGAAGTGCCCTTGGCTTCCAAGTGCTGACCCAAGCCTTCTGCATCGCGCCAGACGCCGGTGTTGTCCACCACAATGGCGTTGTTGATGCCGTACTGGGTGTAGTCAAGTGAAGCTGGGTCGGAAGCGTAGATGACCTGAATCTTGGTGCCATTAGCCGTGATGGTGTTGGTATCTTCATCGACTTCGATGGTGCCGTTGAAGGCGCCGTGTACTGAGTCGCGACGTAGCAGGGAGGCACGCTTGATGATGTCATCGTCTGAGTTGCGACGGACAACGATCGCGCGCAGCCGAAGTTTGGTGCCGCCACCAGCGTGGTCGAGCAGGATACGAGCAAGGAGACGGCCGATGCGTCCGAAGCCATAGAGCACAACATCGGTGCTGTCGCCGAGGCCTTCACCGTTTTTGTCAGCGATATCAGCCAGTTCATTGCGCACGAAGTCTTTGGCATCCCCACCGGCTTCGCGGAATTTTTTGACCATGCGAGCCAGGTCCACCGAGCCAGCACCGAGGTTCAGCTGCGACATTGCCTGAACGATGGCGAATGAATCTTCAACTGGAAGTATTGATTCATCAACCTGGCGGGCAAAGCGGTGTGCTTTCAAAATGTCGACTACCGACTGATGAACGAGGCTGCGACCATAAATGGAAGTCACGATGTTGTTATTGCGGTACAACGAACCAATGAGCGGAACCATTTGCTCAGCCAACTGCTCACGTTCACTCCACTGTTGTAGAGTCTCCTGCGTGCTGGCGGTGATATCTGCCACGATGTGGTCCTTTTCTGCATAGTGTGCGATTGGCGGAGGGCCAACCTATTTGAAAACATTCTCAGCTTAGCGTTTCACGGCACAGGATACCGATAAACGAAGCGATGATAAAGTCGTGGCGCTACTGGCGAAGCAACGGAAGTTCGTCCTGGGTGGTATATGCCGACTCATCAGGACATTCGGCGAGCACTTGGGTCATCGCATCGTGCTCTGGCTCGGTAACCCAAAGGTCATATTTGGCTTTCACCGCTATTTGCATGGCTACGAATTCACAACGGAAGTCCTTATTCTGCGGCAACCAGGTCGCAGCGTCAGCATCCGACTTTTGCGCATTGGCAGGCCCATCAACGGCCAACAGATTGACGGGATCATTGGCGAGACGTTCACGTTCTTCTGCTGCCAGTTGCTGAGCCCCTTTTTGCCAAGCATCAGACAGCGCGACGATGTGATCGATCTGGACGTCCATGGACGTTTGCGCACCACGGGTAAATTCTATGGTTTGGCCGGTAAAAGGATCTTGCAGCACACCGGTGAGCACCTTGCAGCCATCTGCGTCGTGCACGACACTTTCTAAATCGCGAGCTAACACGTCGTTGCGTGCATCGCATCCATTGCCGTCTGGGTCTAACCAACCGTCGCCAAATTCATCGCGACTATATCCGGTTTTCGGCGCGCGGCCTTTAACTTCCAGCGTCTCGAGCTGCTCCAGCGCTGTGCCTTCGGCAGGCTCATAATCCTCCTGGGGCCCCAAGACCACTGTGGCGATGAGATATATGCCGACAACCACAATGGCTATCGGCAGGGGCAGCTTGGCGAGCTGAGACTTTTTCCTGCGACGCTGAGACAATATTGCACTTTCAAGAGGTGTGGTGGCAGACGGGATGGAGTGCTATAAGCCGGATTCTGTGGCCATTCGGAATGCTCCAAATGGCTGATGATCATCTATCTGGTGACTGCGTTGCCGCAGCACTCAAGCGATCAACCCGAACACTGGGCGGGCAGCCTCGTGACGTGTTCTGCTTGATCTTGCACCGGATGGGGTTTACCGAGCCGGGCGCGTCACCGCGCCCGCTGGTGGTCTCTTACTCCACCGTTTCACCCTTACCTCCTAGGAGGCGGTCTACTTTCTGTGGCACTAGCCTGCGGATTGCTCCGAGTGGGCGTTACCCACCATCATGCCCTGTGGTGTCCGGACTTTCCTCGACGTCATGTCGCGATCATCCGCAACTCCATCCCGAACATCTCACTTTACCGAACAATGTCCAATGAATGTAATTGCAGCAACTACACTCAAACTCATGTTGATTTTGCTGCCCCCCTCTGAAGGTAAGACCGCACCTGAGCACGGCGATCCGCTCTCATTTGATGATTTGATCTTTCCAGGGCTCTCTGGAGAACGCCGCACACTTATTCAGGAGCTAGAAGTGGTTTCCGGTTTGGGCAACGCCCACGAGATCCTCAAAGTCGGCAAATCATTGCACAACGAGATCGCAGCAAATCAACACCTGCTTGAAGCGCCCTCCGCCCCAGCATGGCAGGTATATACGGGGGTGCTCTTCGATGCCCTGGACTACGGAACGCTCGAGGGTGTCGATGACGATCTCACCCTTGTGTTCTCTGCCCTATTTGGCGTCACGCGGCTCTCGGATGCTATCGCCAGCTACCGGTATCCTGCTACCGCAAAACTACCCGGCGTTGGCAACGTGGGCACCTGGTGGCGTGCGCGACTCACCGATCAACTCGCTGACTATGCCAGCGGCCCAATTATTGATTGTCGCTCCACAACCTATCGTTCTTTCTGGAAAACCCCGCCGTTTCGTACGGTCACAATCGATGTGTTTCAACGCGTCAACGGTGACCTGAAAGTGGTGTCGCACTGGGCCAAACAGGCACGCGGCTATGTTGCAAGACACCTTTTGCAACACCATACTCAACAGCCTCTGGGCTCACTAGAACAGGTGGCCGATGTGGTCAGCCAGATCTATGAAGTTGAGCTTGTGGCCCCGACCGAGAAAAAGGCCGGCTCGTTACGCATCGTGTTGAGCTAACTCAGTTCGAGCCAAGATCGCACCAGTATCGGGGCAGTAGGCCAGCTCATCAGCGGGAAGTTTTTTGATCTCCGCTAGCTCAGCAGGGGCAATGGGTACACCTGCACCCGATAAGCCCTGTGACGTCAATTCAATGACACCCACCCCGTGATTAGCATCGCGGATTTGCTCGTACTCGGCCACTAGGTCTGCCGGTAAGGTGTCGGCCAAAGCGGCCCGTTCAACCGTAAGTTCTTTGCCCTGTTTCGACAGCTGTTGTCCCTGTTCGTTAATCGTAGTGATCCTGACGTTGACAGCTTGTTCGGCTTCGGAGATCGCCGCCTGTGCCGCATCGAATTCAGCCTGCGCGGTTTCCAGGGCCTGCATCGCTTCAACCTGCGCGTTTTCCAGGTCTTCGATACGAATCGTCAGTTCCGCAATTTCGGTGGTGACAGCTTGGACATCACGGGGCGAGACGCCGTCAGCGTCCAGCCGGGCCTGATGGGTGTCTCGGCGCTTGGTGGTTTCTGCAACGGCCTGCTCTGCCTGCTGGGCTACAGACTGGCGTTCATCAACATGAGCTTGTACAGCTTTGGCCTGTTCTACGGCGGTGGCACCGGTCTTTCGCAGTTCAGCCAACTGGGCATCCTCTCGCAGTTGGTTCAACTGAGTGCGCAACCGTGTCAACTGGCTGTCAAGTGACTGCAAATCAAGAAGTTGACGTTGCTGCTGTGTAGTCGCGGTGATGCTCATAACTGGACTATTCCGTTTCGTTGTCGATCTTCTTGGTGTCATCGCCCGAGGTCAAGATAAAGTCCCAAGGGTCAGTGTTAATGGCCGATACAGCTGACGTGATAGTGAAACCCTCATCGGCCAGAGCCCGTTCTAAAGCCTTTGCCCCGGCGGGCAGCCAGAGCCATTCTGATGCGAAGTGCGATACGTCGATCAAATAGGGTCGATCTGCTTCGGCCATGGCTTGTTCTCGTGCTTCCGAGGCTGGGTGATGTCGCAAATCAGCTGTGATATACACATCCGCTTCGTGCTGGCGCACTTGGTCGAATAGGCTATCGCCGGCTCCCCCGGTAATCGCAACCTTCGAGACAACCCCGTTAGCATCCCCTGCCACTCGAACGCCCCCGGCAACCGCAGGCAGAGCACCAAACACACGCGTTGCAAATTCTTCCAGACGCATGGCGGTCGGTAACGTGCCGACTCTGCCGATGCCCTCTTCGCTCAGTCCATCTTCTGCAGCCGCCAACGGTTCAAGATTTTCCAAGCCCAAGATTTCTGCCAACACATCTGAGACACCACCCACCGCTGAGTCCGCATTGGTATGAGCGGTGATGAGGGCGCAAGAATGCTCAACAAGGGTATGCAGCACCTTGCCCTTAAACGTGGTCGCGGCCATTGACGTGACCGGTCGCAAAAATAAGGGGTGGTGTGTCACCACCAAATCGGCCCCGTTGGCAACTGCCTCATCAGCAACCGCTTGGACCGGATCAACGGCCCAGTGAATGCGCTGGATGGTTTGCTCGGGTCGACCAGCCACAATGCCGGAAGCGTCCCACCCCTGCTGCAGGCTCACCGGCCATAGGGCTTCCATTGCTTGCATGACCTGGGAAAGCGTTGGATGAACGACCGAATGTTCTGATGCTTGCGATGATGCCATGTGGTCCATTGTGCCTGCTGTGCAATATGAAATCACTGTTTAACCTGCCATGGGGCACAGACGGCACAAATCAACCCCACACAAAGATCACAGAACAATAACAGCAAATTGCCAGGTTGTTGATCGATCGCCGCGGTCTCGCGGAAGAACTGCCGAGATATACCGAAAGCGAGCGCGAAACACGATCGACAAAGTTGCAAGACGATAACAAGAATGTCACGGTTAATAACGTTCTGATAACGATACGTCTTGAAGAAGACACCCGTGGTCCAGACAAGCAATATTTTCTACCGTCGTACTGAGAGAAACAACATGACCTTCACCACTCGCCGAGCCCGCATTGAATCCGAACAAGCCGAGCTGCTAGCCCTGCGTTCGCGTCGGACCAAGAAGTTCTCCATGAGTGTGGCTACTCTGGCAACCGCCGCGAGCGCTTCGTTTATCGGCATGGCACCGGCCAACGCGGCGATGGATGACGCTCCAGCTCCTGCCGCTTCGTCAAGCTCCAGCAATACTGCCTCAACCAACTCAACTGGTGCATACACCGTGCAGTCAGGCGACACCTTGGCCTCAATTGCTAACTCCCAGGGTGTATCACTGGATGCACTGTTGAACGCCAATGGTTTGAACACCTCAAGCACGATCTACCCCGGTGACGTCCTGCAGCTGTCCGGTGATGCTGCTTCCGGTGAGTCCTCCGCTGCTAGCGAGGACGCCAGCGTTGGCCCAAACTCCGGTGAGTCCTCCGCTGCAGACAACGACGTCAGCACGGTCAGCACTGCTTCAACGGGCTCTGGTGCTACCGGTACGACCGCGGCCACCAGCGCTGCGGTGGACATCGTGAATTCGGGTGCAACCTACCAGTATGGTGGCAACGGCCCAAGCGCGTACGACTGCTCAGGCTTCACCAAGGCGGCTTTCGCTGAGGCGGGCGTAGAACTTCCACGCACCACTGGCGCTCAGTTTAGCGGGGCAAGCTCCTATGACAGCCTCGACAACGTTCAAGAAGGTGACCTCATCTTCTGGTCGAATAACGGCTCAGAATCCGGTATTTACCACGTAGCCGTATACGTTGGAGACGGCCAGATCGCCCAGGCACGCAACCCGCAGGCCGGTATCAGCGTTGACTCCCTGTCGACGTACACGCAGTACAACCCACCAATGGATACCGTGGCACGCTACTAACCCGTCCCACATTTTCCGCGACGTCGTGGTGGTACCGAGTTTGGTACCACCACGACGTTCGTTTACCAGCATGACCACATGGCGTTGCCATTGCCTGACAAAATTTTGATATACCTGGACTATGACAACACAGATTTCTGCACTGCTAACCCATGCCCCAAGCACTGCCTTCCAACAGGGCACCATCACCCGCCGCGCAGTCCGCAAAGATGATGTGCTGATCGACATCGCCTACGCCGGTATCTGTCACTCGGACATCCACAATGCTCGGGACGAATGGGGCCCCGGGATCTACCCCATGGTCCCGGGCCACGAAATCGCCGGTGTTGTCGCTGAAGTTGGTTCGCAGGTCACGAAGTTCAAGGTGGGCGATCAAGTAGGCGTCGGCTGCTTTGTGGACTCTTGCGGCCAGTGTGACCCGTGTCTGGCAGGAGAAGAACAATTCTGCGAGCAGGGTGCAGTAATGACCTACAACAGCAAGGACTATGACGGCGAAGTCACCTATGGTGGCTATTCGACCCAGATCGTGGTCAAACAGGACTACGTGCTGCGCATTCCAGAGACCCTCGCCTTTGAGACTGCCGCTCCCCTGCTGTGCGCAGGTATTACCACCTACTCACCACTGCGACACTGGAATACCGGCCCGGGTATGCATGTAGCAGTCATTGGCATGGGTGGACTTGGCCACTTGGCCGTCCAGTACGCACACGCCATGGGTGCCCACGTCACCGTTGTCTCCCAGACTCGGTCAAAAGAAGAAGACGGTCGAGGCTTCGGCGCCAGCGACTATCGTGCCATCAGCGAAGAGGGCACCCTGCAAGCCTTGCGCGGCACGTTTGATCTGATCATCAATACGGTCTCAGCGGATATCGATGTCGATGCTTTCTTGAAAACTCTAAAATTGGACGGCACGATGGTATTTCTTGGCCTGCCGGAGCGTCCGCAAACGTTCAGCGTCTTCTCACTGACCTCGCAACGACGGTCACTGACCGGTTCCAATATCGGTGGCATCAAAGAGACCCAGGAGATGTTGGATTTCTCAGCCGAACACGGGATTACCGCGCAGGTAGAAGTTATCAACGCTGATCAGGTCGATGAAGCCTACGAGCGGGTAGTACGCTCAGATGTGCGCTACCGGTTTGTCATCGATATTTCTTCGATGACCTAGCCTTCAGGCGCTCGCCTCCCCGAGAAGTCCGCCATGCCGCCACAATCATCGCAGCCGGTTAGGCTTCGATCTTCAAATCGCTGAGCGGCATGGAACAGCAGGGCAGGAATTTTCCGGCATCGATTTCTCGAGAGCGGATCCCGCCTTGGTGGTTCATCTGAACATCCCCCTGCAGCTTGACGACTTTACACGAGCCGCACATGCCTTCCTGACAGTTCATCGGGATCCTGACACCTGCGGCTTTGGCAGCATCCAACACCTTCTCATCGGGATGAATCCGCACATTCTTTCCGGTGCGAGTGAAGGTCATGAGAAACTCCCCTTCGCCAACGGTATCGAACGTGGTGGTCTCGTCGTAGAACTCCTCGACAGGCGCCACAATATCGATGGCCTCCGTCGGCATACCGTCAACAATGCCCTCGTCGTGTGCTTCTGTAGTGGCCTCGTTGCCCTGCGCAAGCTCGGTAGCAAATGCGACCTCTTCTTGGTATTCCAGCTCTGTCTGACGGTCGCCCGAGAAGAACTCCATGTTGATAGAGGAATCATCGACCCCGACCTGGCGAAGCATCCAGGCCGCCGCATTTAAGTATCCTTCGGGCCCGCACGCATACACTTGTCGGCCGTTCGCATCCGCGGCGACTTCTTCGATCATGGCGGGTGTCAGGCGTCCGGCCATACCTTCCCATGTTCCCCAACGACTGCGGTCCCCCAGCGAGTAATAGACACTGATGCGTGAATCGGTGGCCGCCAGATATTCCAGTTCTTGTGAGAAGGCGAAACCTCCCGGTACTGCCCCGTGGTAGAGCACCACGATATCGGCATGTCCGGGCAGCGAATGTAGCGTGCGGATCATCGACATCAGCGGCGTGATACCCGCGCCAGCGGCCAATAATAAGTACCGGGCGCGGCGGTCTTCATCTGGTAAATGAAATGCGCCAACTGGTCCGAGCATGTCCACGACCGTGCCGGGTCGAACGTTGTTGTGAATCCACGGCGACACCAGACCGTCAGGGTCTCGTTTGACGGTGATGTCGAATGTCCAGGGTGCCGTCGGTGCGCTGGAGATCGAGTAGCTGCGGCTGACGGTTTCGTTGTCGGGACCATACACGGGGAAATCAATATTGAGATACTGACCCGATCGGAATGCCAAGGGGGCGCCGTCCAACCGGCGAAAGACAAAGGTCATCATATCGCCGGTTTCGGGGATCGTCTCAACGCATTCAGCGAAGAACTCCTGCGGGTGCCACGGATCTAGCGCCCGTGCTGCTCCGCCAGGCGAAGCGGTATTGCTTAGCACGCGATTCCAGGGCATCTCCATGCCCCGAATGCGCTGGGCGGCGGTAATGGGTTCTACGGTGATGGTCATGCCGTGTACTCCTGCATGCGTTGGATGTACCAGTTGATAAAGGCTTCTACTTGGTATTCGCTTTTCATGTACGGGCCCTGTTCATAGGCGGGACTGGTGACGCCCTGCTGGCAGAGTTCAACAAATGCTTTGTCCTGCAGGTTGGTCTGCTTCCAGGTGTGGGTTAGCGCGTCCACGTCGTAATCCACTCCTTCCACAGCATCATCGGCTACCAGCCAGGTCGTGCGGACCAGGGTCTGATGATCGTTGATCGGAAAAGCACTAAAGGTGATGACGTGATCTGACAGGAAATGGAACCAACTATTAGGTTGCAGGTGCATGGAGCATCGTCCGAGTCGGAAATCGGGAAGGTCACCCAGTAATTTTTTGGATAACCGACGACCATCGACGGAGAACGACTCGCCTGCCCCATCGAGGGCTTCTCGTGAAATACGAATTCCGGCAATACGGGTATCGAGTTCTTCAACGACCGCGAAGGGCAGCCCATAGCGTTGGCAGCGCTGCTCTAGTGCAACCCGGGCATCTTGGTTGCGCTCCCAGACGTCTTGGAGATGTGTCGGGACGGTCTCATCGGTCAGACCCCAGGTTGGAAAGAGCGAGCATGCCAGTTCAGGATGGCCATCACAGTGGTAGCACTCGCGATTATTTTCCATCACAAGTTTCCAATTGCCCTGCTCAAGGATGTCCTGTTGGTAGGCGACTTTGGTTTTGGTCAGTTCATGCGGGGCAATGTAGGGCTCAAAGATCGCTGCGGTAGCATCAAAATCTTCGGGAGGCTCATCGGCGATGCAAACAAAAATGAGTCCGGCAATATTGCGGCTCTGCGCTTTCTTCAGGGCAAAGCACTGCTTGTCGAAATCAATCTCGCCTGGTGCCGAGGCGTGGATAAGATCTCCGCTGGGTGAATAAGTCCAAGAATGGTAACCACAGACCAAATTTCCCGTGGTGCCAGACTGCTGGGTGAGTACACGAGCGCCTCGATGACGACACACATTGTGCAACACATTGATCCCACCGTCATCGTTATGCAGCACGATGAGCGAATAGGGCCCGTATTCCACGGTCACGTAATCACCTGGCTCCGGAATTTCGGCGATGCTGGCGGCAAACACCCAGTGCTGCCCGAAGATCGCTTCCATATCCAGCTGGAACATATCGGGATCCGTATAAAACGGGGCTTCCAGAGAAAACCCCTCGCGGCGTGTCGCGAGGAGCTGTTGGATCTCGGCGAGCTTTTCAGCGTCCACACGTGAGGTATTTTGCTGCGGAAGCAGCGATGAGCTGACGGCTTGGGACATGATGTATCTCCATTGACGTTCGAACTTATTGTGTGGTGATGGT
>DXCT01000116.1 GCA_019115865.1 Candidatus Yaniella excrementavium
TCCCTGTCCTGGGGTCCTGAAGCAGTCGAATTCCAGACCTGGTGGACCGCCTTCTACTGGGCCTGGTGGATCGCCTGGACACCATTCGTTGGTACCTTCATCGCTCGTATTTCACGCGGTCGTACCCTCAAAGAATTCGCACTGGTCACCATGGGTATCCCAACCCTGATCTTGATCCTGGCCTTCACGGTGTTCGGTGGTGCCTCCATTATCAACTCGATCAACGGCATCGAAGGATTCGAAGGTGACGCGTCCCCAGAAGCCGTGCTGTTCAATCTGTTTGATACCTTGCCGCTGAGTAACATCATGCCGTTCATTCTGATCGGCGTGCTGGCGATCTTCTTCATTACCGCCGCCGACTCAGCGTCGGTGGTCATGGGCATGATGACGTCGCGTGGAAACCCTGCACCAAAGAAGAGCCTGGTGGTCTTTTGGGGACTGTGCATGCTGGGTATTGCGGTAGTCATGCTGCTGGCCGGTGGTGAAGACGCCTTATCTGGCTTGCAGAGTCTGATCTACCTGATCGCCCTGCCGTTTAGTCTGGTGCTGATTTTAATGGTGGTTGCCTTCCTCAAAGATCTGTCGACCGACCCGGCACGCATTCGCCACGACTACGCGCAGAAAGCGATGTCGGATGCTGTGATTCGTGGCATCGAAGATCACGGTGAAGAATTCGAACTGTCCGTGCAGCACTCACCGGATGGTCGCGGTGCGGGAACGGACGTCGATGCATCGGATCCCAAATACACGGACTGGTATAAGGACGAAGCCGAACACAACTCGATGAAGCTTGTCACCGGCGGTGAAACCGACCCGGTGAATGCGGAGTCAAATACTTCTGACGACGACTCCAATAAGTAGCTTCACAGGGGTTGGAGTCCTTCGGAATCAAAGAACTTCCCGGCCTTATATAAGATCGGGTTGTTGTCGATGGCTTCGGCATGCCGGACTCTGCCGATGAAAATCGTGTGGGTGAGGGCCTGAAAGCGCTCTTTGATCTCGACTTCGATGGATGCCGAAGAGTCGTGGAGCAGGGGAGTGCCGTTGGGGCCGCGATGCCAAGATACATTGGCAAATTTATCTGGGGACTTTGAGGCAAATACCTCCAGCGTTTCGTGCTGCTGTGTCGACAAGATATTGATGCCAATGTGCCCTGATCGAAATAGTGAAGGATACGTGGAGGACGTCTTCTGCACGCACACCAGAATCAGCGGCGGGTCTAAGGATACTGAGCAGTAGGCATTTGCCGCGAGGCCGCGGGGCATGTCCTGGTCATCGTGGGCGGTGATTACGGTGACCCCGGTGACGAACTGCTTATTGAAATCCTTGAGCCGTTCTCGGGTCTCGTCGCTGTCTGGTGCTTCACTGTCCACGGTCTCGAATGCCGAAGCCAACGACGGCAGTCCAAGATCAGCCAGCAGTGCGGTCATATTCCATGTTGCTTGCTCATGGGCAATTTTGCCGTCTTTGATGGTCGACAGTGTTGCACCCGAGGTGGTCACTCGTCGACCGGTCGGTGGGACATTGCCCAGCGGGCGGGTGAATGTTCCTTCGGTGGTCCAGAAAAATCCGATGTCCTCACCAGATGGAAGAACTTTCTGGAGGGTCGTTGTCATATCGGGAAAAGCGCTTCGCATTTCATCGATCTGCTGGATAAATCCATTAGCATCGACCGTGGATTCCGTCCCCTTGCTCACTCGTTCGAAGTCGTTGGACAAAAGGTTTCGCAGTGGGGTGTAGTCACCGTTGTTCCATGCGCCTTCCCAGGCGTTCGCAATTTCTTTACCAAGTGCCTGTTGCATACAACAGAGACTAGCCCGAGCACGAAGAATGTGTCAACGGTCACAAAAAATCGGATAATTTCTTGCCGTTGACAGGAATCTGTGATCTGACTTACAGTCTGTTGTATGCAACAAGAGCTGAAAGAGAAGAGTCGGTCCCTGCTGAGCCAGCTGAGGGAACACGTGCTGAATGGAAGTTACAATCCCAAAGAGGTGATTCCCGAACAAGCACTTGCTGACTCCTTTGGGGTGAGCCGCACCCCGGTTCGGGAGGCCTTAAAGCAGCTCGAAAATGAGGGACTCGTGGAGATTCGTCCGCGGGTCGGGACTTTTGTGCGATATCCAACTCGGCGAGAGATCGTCGAGTTATTCCAAGTCAAAGAGTCCTTGGAAGGTCTGGCAGCATCACTTGTTGCCCAGCGAACACCGAGCCCGGAGTTACAGCAGCTCAAACACAATCTGACTGCATCATCTGCCGCGGTCGCCTCCAACGATGCGGAGAGCTACGCGCGGCTGGTCCATGACTTCCACTGGACGTTGGTGCTGGGGTCACAGAACCAAAAACTCATAGAACACTATGACCGTTTGATGAACCAGCTGACCTATCATCGGCTCGTCTTGGAAACCATTGCTGTGCCGGGACGTCTTCGTCAGTCAATAACTGAACACGAGGCTGTGGTTGCGGCAATCGAATCCAGAGACCCCATGGGAGCCGAACTCGCGATGCGAAATCACGTGCACACTTCCAGTCGGGTCGTGCTGGCAGAAGCTGGGCATCAGGACAATTCAACAGACGGTGATGCAGATGCCTAACATCGCCAAAACACTGTCTGAAATACACGTCAGAGCCGTGCGCACCGTTGTAGAAGAAGTGCACGTAGAAGGCGGCTCAGTTACTGCACAGCCATGGCGCGTTGCAGCCAGCTATGCGGTGTTGCAAAACCCGTGGCTGGGACAGGGCACCACATCGAATCTCACCGAGTATGCAGCATATGCGGCACCCATTATTGCAAAAGAACTTGCCGGTCGGCTGCTCGAAAGCCTGGGTGGCGCACAGCAGGTTGCAGGGTTCGGGAAAGCCGCCGTCGTTGGTCTAGACGGCGAAATCGAACACGGCGGAGCATTCATTCACACCCCCTACTTCGGAAACCTCTTCCGCGAATTTTTGGAAGGCAGTTCAATTATCTGCTTTTCCGAAAGTAGAGCAGAACCCAGTCAGAGTCTGCGTGTTCCGCTGTGGCATAAAACGGCCGCGGCGACACGGGATTACTACCAGAGCATGGAAATTCATCTCCCCGATGCCCCACACGCGGATGAACTCGTGGTGATGGGGTTGGCTTCAGACGGGCCGCGCCCACACCCCCGCATTGGTGATCGAAACACCGATCCCGCTGTCACACTAGCTATTTTTGAGGAAGGCTCCTAATGAAACTTCGGAAAATTACCACCATCGTCGACGAGGTCCTTGCAGAAGGTGGAGCAGCCGTGGACCCGGTGGCACGCACCGCCGTGGTCGCTGCAGTGATCGAAAACCCCTGGAAGGACCAAGGGTTCGTGCAGCAGCTGGATGCCGGTATCGATGATGTTGCCCCTGAGCTTGGCAAGCTGTTGGCACCGCGAGTCATGGAGGCGTTGGGGACACCACTGGAAGCATATGGCAAAGCGGCCATCGTGGGGCTCAACGGTGAAATTGAGCACGGGTCAGCTCTGATCCACACCCTGAAATTTGGGAATTTCTTTCGTGATGCTGCGTCTGCTTCAACCCTTCTGCCGGCCGTAGAAAAACGCGGGCCAGCCGGGATTGTGTTCGATATTCCACTGAAACACTTCACCGATGCGACGATCCGTTCCCACCACCAATCCCTGGAAGTCCGAATTGCCGATGCACCACACGCCGATGAAATTCTGGTGGCACTGGCCGGAGCAAGCCAAGGTCGACCTCAGCAACGTCTCGCGGACCTGTCGACGGAGCAGTGAGCAAGATGCGGCCGACAACCAAGCATGAAACACCAACCATGGTGTTCCTTCACGGGGTGGGCCTTGATCACACAATGTGGGCCCCGGTCCAAGCAATGCTGCCGGATACCGCAGTCTATTTGGATCTGCCCGGTCATGGGACACAGCCCGCACTGCAAGAACCGACCTCATTGCAGGCGCTGGCCGATGATATTGCGGCCCGCCTGCCAGCTGGCACGATCCAGCTCGTCGGATTCTCGCTGGGCGGGCTGATCGCCCAGCGACTAGCACTAGATCTTCCCGACAAGATTATCTCCGTTGTTGCTGCCAGCACGGTATGTCAACGCACCGACCAAGAACGTGCAGCCGTCCAAGATCGACTGGCGACGGCACGGAACGACTTTAGCCTCTCAACACAACGTTCTGTGCAGCGGTGGTATCCAACAAACACCAATGTCGCTCCCGAAGTCATCGAGCACACCAGGATGGTACTGCAGAACAATACGGTTGACTCATTCCTCTACGCTTACGAGATATTTGCCACCGCGGACCAAGAACTCGCCGCGGAGTTGAGCCAACTACAACAACCGATATTAGCGATCACCGGTGAACTGGATCCCGGCTCAACCCCGCAGATGAGCCGTCGACTCGTCAACGCAGTCCCAAATGGAACGCTGCAGCTCATTGCTGCTGCCAGGCACATGCTCCCGCACGAATTTCCGCACGAATTTGTGGAACACCTGAAAGCTCACTTTGCCATCGAGGAGGTTGCAAACTCATGAGCCAGACATACTCCCACTTCATCAATGGCACCTGGAGCGAACCGGCTTCCGGCGCATACTTTGCCAGTACCAATCCCGCAAATCTGGAACACCTCTACGATGTTGCACGAGGCGACGAACGAGACGTCCATAGCGCGGTCACCGCAGCTCGTAACGCGTTCTACTCGAATGCTTGGGCCAACATCAGTCAGACCAAACGCGGCAAACTGCTGCGCAAACTCGGTGATCTTATCACCGAGAATGCTGAAGAACTCGCCCGCTCAGAGAGTCTTGATAACGGCAAGCTGCTGCGTGAAATGCGCGGACAGCTCGCCAGTCTGCCGGACTACCTGTACTACTACGCAGGACTGGCCGATAAAATCCAGGGCTCACAGATTCCAACCAATGACCTTGCGATACTCAACTACACACAACGCGAACCACTGGGGGTTGTTGCCGCGATAACGCCCTGGAACTCGCCGCTGACGCTGACGACATCCAAGCTGGCGCCCGCCTTGGCTGCAGGCAACACCGTGGTTATTAAACCCAGTGAGTACACCTCGCGCACTATTCTGCGATTCGCCGAACTAGCATCCGAAGCAGGCTTCCCAGATGGTGTGGTAAACGTGGTGACCGGATACGGCCACGAAGCAGGTAGTGCCCTGACAGAGCATCGAGATATCGCCAAAATCTCGTTCACAGGCTCCACCACAACCGGAGCGATGATTGCCCAAAAGGCCGGGGCACGATTCATCGGGACCACGCTAGAACTCGGCGGTAAGAGTCCAAATATCATCTTTGGTGATGCCAACGTATCCAACGCTGCTATGGGCGTGATCGCTGGCATCTTCGCGGCAGCAGGCCAAACCTGTATCGCTGGCAGTCGAGTATTCGCCCACCGTTCGATCTATGACGAACTGCTGGAACGCGTAGCCCAACGAGCCCAAAGCATCACCATGGGCGACCCGATGGATGACGCAACAGAGCTGGGCCCACTGGCCTTTGAGAAGCAGCTGGAAAAAGTACAGCACTACGTCAAACTCGGGGTTTCTGAAGGAGCGACCATCTATTCCGGCGGCGATGATGCCAACGTTGACCTGCCGGGATATTTCTACCAACCCACGGTGCTGACAGACGTGAATAACGACATGAACGTGGTCCGCGAAGAGATCTTCGGGCCGGTCGCAGCCGTGATGCCATTCGATACCGAAGACGAAGTTGTTGGCCTGGCCAACGACACCGAATACGGTCTGGCAGCAGGCGTGTGGACACAGAATCTAGCCTTGGCACATCGGATGAGTCGTCGGCTAGAAGCCGGCACAATCTGGGTCAACACCTACCGAGCCATGTCACCGATGTCACCACGGCAAGGTTTCAAACATTCCGGCGTGGGTATTGAACACGGTCTGGAATCCATCAATGAATACACCAAACTCAAATCGGTATGGATCAATACCAGCGAAGCAGAAGTTGGCGATCCATTCATCATGCGGGGATAACCATGCCACTGATCGATATTTCCATTGCCAAAGGACGAAGTCCTAAGCAGCTGCGAGCACTCATCGACCAAGTCCACCAAGCGGCCGAAAACACCGTTGATGCTGCCCCAGAAAACATCACTGTGATCGTCCGAGAAGTCGAGACCCAGCTGTGGGCGCGAACAAATACCACCATCGAGGAAAAACACCAGTCTCAATAACTCAGCTCTACCCTCCAGTTAGGACGAGGACTATGCGTTTCTCACTTTTTGCACATATGGAACGTTGGGACGACTCCGTGAGTCATCAGGAATCGTTCCAGAATCTGACCTCACTTATACAACAAGCAGAAGCAGGCGGCTTCTCGACCGTGTGGATCGGGGAACACCACTCCACCGAATTCACCGCTTCGCCCAACCCACTGACCCACCTGGCATATCTGGCCGGTAAAACAACAACCATCCGACTCGGTGCCGGGACACTGATTGCACCCTTCTGGGATCCGATCCGTGCCGCAGGAGAATGCGCGCTACTCGATGTGATCTCGAATGGACGTATGGAAGTCGGTTTGGCACGCGGTGCGTACCAATTCGAATTCGACCGGTTGACACCGGGCCTTTCGGCAGCAGACGGCGGTTCCTATTTGCGGGAACTGGTGCCAGCGGTAAAGCGGCTGTGGGAAGGCGACTACGCACACGACGGGGAACACTGGAATTTCCCCACCTCGACCGCCGTGCCAAAGCCGGTGCAACAACCGGGGCCACCAGTGTGGATTGCAGCACGTGATCCAAACACCCATGATTTCGCGATCGCCAACGGTTGCAACATCATGGTCACCCCACTGATGAAGGGTGATGAAGAAGTCGAGGATCTCAAAGCCAAATTCGACGGTGCTGTGGCCAATAACCCACAGGCCACCCACAATGCTGAAATCATGGTACTGCGCCATACCTATGTGCATGAGGAAGCAGAACCAGAAGGCTGGCGTAAAGGCGCTGAAGCCGTTAATACCTACTTCCGTACTTTTGATGCATGGGCCAGCAATACGACCACCCCGACCGACGGATTCTTGGATCCAAGTCCCGTAGAAAAGTTCGACGATCGACCGGAAATGCAGCCGGAGTCGCTGCGCAATGCGGCCATGATCGGCACCCCGGATGAAGTGATTGCCCGGCTGAAAACTTATGAAGCCATGGGCATCAACGAATTTTCCTACTGGATGGACAGCGGTCTGAGCCATGCAGCAAAACAAGAGTCACTGCGACTCTTTATCGAACATGTTGTACCCGCGTTTCGCTAACTATTTGCAACGAATCTCTCATCACACCCGTCACCAGTTGACGGTCTGCCAGACCCGTTTCAGGGAACCGTCAGTCCGGCAGGATTCGTGTTCTGTGCAATAACAATTCCCTATACAACTCGTGCAGCATACACGAGGCAGCTCTAGGAGATCACAATGAACACCAACGATTCTGGCACAGGCCAACCGCCCCATGACGGGCCGAGCCTAGGAGACAAACTCCGTTCACCTCGAAAAACCTTGGCCGTGGGCTTATACCCACAAGACATTCACCCTGGACTCCTCTCCGGGGTTGGCATTGACGATAAAGACCGAAAATTCACCATTGATAAAACCATTTTTGGGGTCACAGCGACACTGATTGTCGGTTTTGTGCTCTGGGGGATTATCAGCCCGGAAACAGTCGCCTCGGTGGCTGGTGTTGCCTTCGCCTGGTCGATGGAAAACATGGGCTGGCTGCTCAACACCGCCATGGGTGTGGGGCTGTTCGTCATGCTCTATGTGGCCTTTAGTAAATACGGCAAGATCAAACTCGGTAAAGACCATGAGAAGCCGGAGTTTTCGCGGTTCTCATGGATCGCAATGATGTTCGGTGCAGGCCTGGGTGTCGGGCTGTTCTTCTACGGCCCCTCGGAACCACTGGCATACTTCGTGGATCCACCACCACATACACCGGCAGCACAGCAAGAGACGATCAATAGCCTTGCCGGTGCGGCAGGCGAGACCACCGAAATCAACCGCGAGGCGATCCACCAGGGTGTTTCCCAGGCAAGCTATCACTGGGGCCTACACATCTGGAGCATGTACGCACTGGTTGGTGGCGCACTGGCGTACGCAACCTTCCGGCGCGGGCGCCCAACCCTGATTTCTTCGATTTTCCAAACCCTATTCGGTAAGTCGAAGACCCAGGGGTTTGCCGGCAAACTGATCGATATTTTCGCCATTATTGCCACCCTGTTCGGCACGGCAACCACACTAGGGCTGTCTGCCATTCAAATCGGTCAGGGGGTCACGATCGTCAGTGGCATTGGACCATTGGGCAATAACACGCTGATCATCATTATTGGTGTCCTGGGCATCGGGTTCGTCATTAGTGCGGTTTCGGGCGTAGCACGCGGCATTCGCTATCTGTCGAATATCAACATCTCGCTGACCCTGGGTGCGGTGCTGTTTGCTTTCTTTGCCGGTCCCACGCTTTATCTGCTCAATCTCATCCCATCGGGCATTATGCACTACATCGACAACTACCTGTTGATGATGAGCAAATCGCTATCCTGGGGTCCGGAAACCGTGGAATTTCAGACCTGGTGGACTGCGTTCTACTGGGCCTGGTGGATCGCCTGGACACCATTTGTCGGCACCTTTATTGCCCGTATTTCTCGTGGTCGCTCGCTGCGTGAATTCGCACTGGTCACCATGGGTGTGCCAAGCTTCATTCTGATTTTGGCGTTCACCGTTTTCGGTGGCTCCTCCATTATCAATTCGATCAACGGTGTCGAAGGCTTCGAAGGGGATGCCTCACCCGAAGCGGTGCTGTTCAATCTCTTTGATACGCTGCCGCTGAGTAACATCACACCGTTTATTCTGATCGGTGTCCTGGCAATCTTCTTTATTACCGCCGCCGACTCAGCGTCGGTGGTCATGGGCATGATGAGTTCGCACGGTAACCCTGCCCCGAAGAAGGGCCTGGTCGTGTTCTGGGGCTTCTGCATGATGGGCATTGCCATTGTCATGCTGCTGGCCGGTGGCGAAGAAACCCTGTCCGGACTCCAGAGTCTGATCTATCTGATCGCGCTACCGTTTAGCTTGGTGTTGATTTTGATGGTTGTCGCCTTCTTGAAAGACCTTGCTACCGACCCCGCCAGGATTCGGTATGACTATGCTCAGAAGGCGATGTCTGATGCGGTGATACGCGGTATTGAGGACCACGGTGAAGAATTTGAGATCGTGGTCAAACACTCACCGGACGGACGGGGCGCCGGCAGCTTGGTCGATGCATCAGATGCCAAATACACGGACTGGTATAAGGAAGAAGCTGAGACCGGCTCCATCCGGCTGGTTACCGGTGAGGAAGTTGACAGAAAGGGCAGTGACGCACAAGACCCAAACCAACCACCTGACCGGTAACCAGCGTTTAGGCGCGGGTGACGGTGGTCTTTACCGGGGTCGGATTCTGGAAGATATCCAGTACCGGGCAGTGAGCGTCGACGGTCTTGCGCAGTTCGTCGTAGCGTTCATCTGACTCAGAACCGGTGAGTTCGATGTCCAACCGGACCTCGGAGAATCCAGCGCGCACCGCGTCGTCAACGCCGAACAGTCCAGCAGCATCAAGATCGGCTTCAGCCTTGATGACGATCTCGTCGAAGGGGATACCTAGCTGCTGCGCATAGAGTCGGTAGACCACGACCTGGCAGCCTACGAGTGCCCCCAGGGCGTATTCGACGGGGCTGGTGCCGATGTTATCGCCGGCAAGTGCGGATGGTTCATCGACGATGAAGGAGTGTTTGCCCGCGCGCACGGTGGTGGCTACTGAGCCGACTCCAGCGCCTTCGACGGTGTAGGACAGCTGTGAGCTTTTGCGGTTGGCATCGATGCGCTCAGCCCAGGCGTTTCCGGCCTTGGTGATGCGTGCGGCGCGCTCGTCGGCGGTGATCTCGGGAACGGTGGAATCTGCTTTTGATGTTGTAGTCATAACCTCGAGGCTAAACGCATCGGCTGCGGTTGCTCTGCACGTACGTCATTTCCCGTCATAGAATCTGCCGTGCAGCAGGTCTGTACCGTCAGCGGCAAAGCGACAGTATATGCTGTCAGAAAACCGCCTCAACGTTGAAAGAGACAGGGCGTATGGACTCAGGACATGATGAGGGCTCGGATTTTTGGGGCCGGAAGAAATCTAAAATTGAACCCGGTGACGGACATCGGTTGAAGCCGTTTCGGTGGTGGCAGCTGCTGGGGCGCTCGCTGTTTTATGCGCCACTGCACACCGAGGATGGTCAGCCGCAAACCTATGCGGTCAGTGTGGAGTATTTCGATTGGGAAGATAACGCTGATGTCTATCTCAATGCAAAACACCATGCTCGTGCAAAACTCCCGGCTTCGATTCCAGTACCCGGTGGAGTCATTGAGGTGGCCGCGACGAGTTACGGTTTGAAACGTATGCACTTTGTCACCGCAAACGGGCAAGAGCAGGTGCTGAAACCAGATGGTGCCAGTGCTGAAGGGCTGCGGGCTAAGCTCGCGAAACGTCACCCCGGGCTCAGCCGTGCGATTGGGATTGGTGCGGTAGTCATCCTGCTCACCCTGTTGCCGATCGGGTTATTGCAGTTGGTTGAAGTCTTTTCCCACACCGAGGTCGCAGCCAAAGTCATGGATCCGTTTACCTCACCGATCAACCTGCCAGAATGGACCAGTACGCCACTGTTGGTCCTCAGCATAATTGCTGCAATGGAGCGGGCGTTAACGCTGCGGAACCACTGGCTGATTGATCTGGAAACCGGTTGGTTCGAATAAGCACGGAAAACAATGGGTACCCCCGGCGTACTGCTGGAAGCACTGCGAACGCCAGCACCATTGTCGGACAATGTCGCGTTCGCCTACCGGTGGGTTAAACGGGTGGTCCCATCAGCAGCAGCGTCACATACAGGACCACGACAAGTCCAAGAATGATCAGAATGCTCAGCACCGGATGGTTGATGATCCAGCGCAGCAACCGGTCATGCCAGGTGTGATCCCGCGGATCTTCGGTCGCTGTGCGACGCCAAGGCCCATCTAACCGACCGGTGCGGTGCAACCAAATATCAACGGGGATCGTGGCATACGGGATCGCCGCAGTGATGATGGATATTGCGGCAACACCGGGCGACCAACGCTGATTTTTGCTCATCAGGACAGCGGTCGCGCCATAGGACAGAAACACGAAACCGTGCACGCCACCACCGATGGTTACCGCAAGATCCCAACCCTGGGTGGCCCGCAGGATGAGCCCGCCGATCAACAGCGTCCACGAGAACACTTCTGCGATGGCAAAGAAGCGGAAAAACTGACGGGGCGTAGAAAGCATTGACGTCCTTGATGCTGCAGGGTGAGCTGAATTTACCACTCCAGCAGTCTAATCGGGACCTGGCCCTTTCGAAAAAAACTCATGGCTACCACAATGGGACATGAGGCGTTGTTTGGAATTGAACGTCGAACCGCCGCACACTACACAGCGCTGGTCAGTTACACGAAACCACCGTGGAAGGAGTGTTGACATGACCACGAACACCACTGATATTTCCTTGCAACTCGCACAAACGGTCGTAGACGCTTGCATGCGTCGGGCAGAAGACCTTGATCTGAAAATGAACGCCGCTGTTGTTGATGTCGGCGCGAACCTAAAAGCATTCAACCGCATGGACGGTGCCTGGTTAGGCAGCATCGATATCTCGATGAAGAAAGCCCGCACCGCTCGTTTCTTTGACATGGAAACCGGCGATATGACCCCGATGGTTCAACCAGGCGAACAGCTATACCACGTTGAATTCTCCAACGGTGGACTCATCACGTTCCCAGGCGGTATCCCACTGAAACTAGATGACGGCACGGTCATCGGTGCCGTTGGCGTCAGTGGCTCCACGGTCGACAACGACCAAAAAGTCGCTGAAGCCGGCGTCGCAGCCTTCGAATCCGCCGTGAAATAATACCCGCCGGAAAGACAGCGCACGACGTTTCCTCGAAGAAGGAGTGAACAAGAGCTCATGAAAGCTGTTGTATATAAAGGACCTTACGAAGTATCCGTTGAAACAGTGGACGATCCAAAAATTCAGGATCCCACTGACGTCATTGTTCGCATAACCGCCACCGCTATATGCGGCTCAGATCTGCACATGTACGAAGGCCGAACCGATGCCGAACCCGGCATCACCTTCGGTCACGAAAACATGGGCATTGT
This sequence comes from Candidatus Yaniella excrementavium, assembly GCA_019115865.1. GTDB lineage: Bacteria > Actinomycetota > Actinomycetes > Actinomycetales > Micrococcaceae > Yaniella > Yaniella excrementavium. The sequence continues at coordinate 12,207 of DXCT01000116.1, forward strand.
CGAAGAAGTCGGCTCCGGTGTCACCACCGTCAAGAAGGGCGACCGGGTGGTCATGCCCTTCAACGTTGCCTGTGGTTTCTGTGACAACTGCCGCGCCGGTAAATCGGCATTCTGTCTGACCGTCAACGAACCAGGCACCGCAGGTGGTGCCTACGGGTACGTTGGCATGGGACCGTATCCGGGTGGTCAGGCAGAAAAACTGCGCGTGCCATTTGCAGACTACAACTGTGTACAGCTGCCCAAAGGGGACGAACACGAAAAAGACTTTGCGATGCTCGCAGACATTTTCCCAACCGGCTATCACGCCACCGAACTCGCCGGCGTCCAAGTCGGCGAAACCGTAGCCGTTTATGGTGCCGGACCGGTTGGACTGATGGCTGCCTACTCGGCACAGCTGAAGGGCGCAAGCCGAGTCTTTGTGGTTGATAACGTCCAGAACCGTTTGGATCTGGCAAAAGAACTCGGTACCGAACCGATCAACTTTGATGACGGTGACCCAGCCCAGCAGATCCACGATGCAGTCCAGAATTACGGTGTGGATCGTGGCATTGACGCCGTCGGGTATCAAGCCACTGAAGCATCCGGTGAAGAACAGCCTGCCGTAGTGCTGAACCAACTGGTGGATACCGTACGCCATACCGGTGGGCTGGGCATCGTGGGCCTCTATGTTCCATCGGATCCTGGTGCACCAGATGAACATTCAGCCAAAGGTGAGCTGTTGTTCCGTATTGGCCGCTTCTTCGAAAAGGGCCAATCCATGGGCACCGGCCAAGCTGATGCAAAACGGTATGCACATAAACTGCGTGACATGATCATCGCCGGTCGTGCCAAACCTGGTTTTGTGGTGTCGAAGGAACTACCGATTGACGATGCACCAGATGCCTACCACAGGTTCGATAATCGCGAGTCCGGCTACTCCAAGGTGCTGTTACAACCAGGACGCTAAGACAACACCCAATCAACTGTGGCCCGGTCGCATCGACCGGGCCACAGCTGTGTCTGCCAACGGTTGGACTAGGTGGTTGTTACATCGGAGCGGAACCGAGCAACAGCGAAGAGCCCAATGGACAACACGATCACGTGTAAAACCAGCGAGAGTCCCATGGCCGCGGAGAAGCCGGTGAACTGGAGATTGATCTGCATCATCGCGCCCACGGCCGCAGCCCCAACGACCGCACCAACCTGGCGTGACGTGTTGTAGACACCGGACCCGGCACCAACCAGGTGACCGGGAAGCTGGCGCATAGAGATCGCCGAGTTTGCCGACCAGCTCAACGCATTGGCCCCACCCTGGAAGACCAACGGTACGACCAACCAACCGATAGGCACTTCTAGCGTGATCAATACGGCGAATAGCGCCATCGAGATGATCATGGAGCTGAAGCCGATCTTGGAAATGCGGCCCGGTGGTAGGCGATCGGTGAGTCGGCCCATAAATGGAGCCAAGCACACCGATACCGAGGCCATCGGCAACATGAGTAACCCCGCACTTTCTGCACTGGTGCCTGCGCCCAATTGCAGATAGAGCATGATCGGCAGATTCACCGAGTAAACCGCAAAGCCAAGCGTGGATACAGCGATGGTGCCCCATCGGAAGTTGCGGAAGCTAAAGAGCTCCAGGGGCATCAGCGCGTCGCGGTCCAGACGCTGAGCACGCCGCTGCAACCAAATAAAGGTCCCTAGCGCAACGACACCAAGGGCCAAGACGCCCAAGAGCCAGGCGGGCCACCCGAGTTCGGGGCCTTGCTGCAGGGTGAAGACGATGCCCAAAATGGCGATCAACGAGCATGCTGCACTGATCAGATCAATGTGGCCGACACCTCGGGGCAGTTTCGGAACCCACAGGGCAACCAAGACCAGGGCCAGCAGACCGAAGGGGATGTAGAGCAAGAACACCCATCGCCACCCCAGACCACCAACCAGGAGTCCACCAACGACCGGACCGAAGAGTCCAGAGGACGCTGCCACGGCAGACCACACACCCATGGCGGCACCACGTTTGGTGACCGGGAAGATCCGGTTGATTACGCTCAAGGGTTGCGGATTCAACAGGGACGCACCGAATCCTTGTACAGCGCGAGCCATAATGAGTAACTCGATGGTTGGGGCAAACGCACAGGCTGCGGCGGCAGCGGTAAAGATTGCCATGCCCACCACATACACATTGCGTTGACCAAAGCGGTCACCCAGGCGCCCGCTAACAAGCAGCGGTACAGCAAACGTCAGCAGATACACGGCGGAGACCCAGACGGCCTGGTTCACACTGGCATCCAAATCTTGGGTAATACGAGGTAGCGCTACAGCAACCAAGGACTGATCGATCAGGGTAATGAATAGGCCAACGCACAGGGCACCAAGAGCTTTCCACACGCAGGTAATGCTAGAGCGTTGTCACGCAGAGTCAAAGCGCGATGCTACCATGATCCGAGTCATTCGACACCGTGCAGAAATAACCATACTGAGGAGTCTTGCGTGAACGAAGGTCCAAACGCACTGCTGCTGGCGGTCATCGGCGTTGGCATCATGGTGGCCGGCTACTTCCTATACTCAAAATACCTTGCCAAAAAAGTCTTCAAACTCAATGCTGAATTCAAGACCCCGGCACATGCATTCAACGACGGAACAGACTACGTCCCCACCAATAGGTTCGTTCTATGGGGTCACCACTTTACCTCGGTGGCCGGTGCCGCGCCCATCGTGGGGCCAGCGATCGCCGTGATCTGGGGTTGGCTCCCCGCGTTCCTATGGGTCGTGTTCGGTACCGTACTGTTCGCCGGTATGCACGACCTGGGGTCCGTCTGGGCATCTGCACGAAACAAGGGCCAGTCGTTGGGCTCGCTGTCCGGCCGCTATATTGGACCACGCGGCAGAAACCTCTTCTTGGTGGTCATCTTCTTCCTGCTGATGATGGTCATCGCAGCTTTCGCCACAATTACCGCGGACCTGCTGGTCGCTTCGCCAACCGCTGTCATCCCGACCTGGGGTGCATTGATTGTCGCGGTCTTTGTGGGCCAGGCCATGTATCGCTATAACTGGAACTTGCCGATCGTCACCGTGGTTGGTGTTACGGCACTGTGTGTCTTGGTGCCACTGGGGGACCGCTTTCCGCTGGCGATTCCCGAGGGTGTACTTGGGCTGCCGGCAACTACCTGGTGGATTATCATTCTGTTCGTCTATGGTGCGGTCGCATCGCTGCTGCCGGTCTGGGTGCTGATGCAGCCGCGCGACTACATCAACGGTCTGCAACTGTTTATCGGTCTGGGCCTGCTCTACGCGTCCTTTGTTATCGCAACACCAACGGTCGTTGCGCCAGCCATCAACAATAATGTCCCGGCTGATACCCCATCGTTGATGCCGCTGTTATTCGTGACGATCGCCTGTGGTGCGATCTCCGGCTTCCACGGCACCGTGTCTTCCGGTACCACCGCCAAACAGATTGACCGCGAAACCGATGGCCGCTTCGTTGGCTACTTCGGGGCCGTGGGCGAAGGCCTACTCGCTCTGGGCGCGATTCTAGTGACCACTGCGGGCTTCCGTACCCTGGCGGAATGGGAAGAAATCTACTCCAGCTTCGAAAACGGTGGCGTTGAAGTCTTCGTTCAAGCTGGTGGCACACTGGTCAACCAGGGGCTCGGCCTACCTGAGTCTCTGAGCGCCACCATTCTGGCAACCATGGCTGTCCTGTTTGCGGCAACCACCATGGATACTGCGGTTCGGCTGCAACGCTACGTGGTCCAAGAGATCGCCGAAGTGTTCAACCTGAAGATCGGTATGTACACGGCCACCGCCATTTCGGTCGGTGTGTGTATAGCGCTCACGTTCTCCGCCGGTGCCGATGGTTCAGGTGGCGTGTTGATCTGGCCGCTGTTCGGTACCACCAACCAGCTGCTGGCCGCACTGACACTGGGGATCGTTGTGGTCATGCTCATGCGCAAGGGACGTCCGTTCTTGCCAGCGCTGATCCCGATGGTCTTTGTGCTCTTCGTGTCCATGTTCGCGCTCATCCTGCAGGTTGGACAGTTCTACAACGAAGGCAACTGGCTGCTGTTCGGCCTGGACATTATCATCCTGGTCGCTGCGGTGTGGGTGATGCTCGAAGCGATTCTTGCTATGGTCAGAACCAAGAAACTCGATCCAGAACCGGAAGACGAGCAGCTGCTCACCGAAGACGAGAAGCTGCCCGTCGGCACTCCACGACGTTAGGCAACATAATGGGTTGGTGGCAACGCTTCAGCGCAGGCCTCAAGGAGTACTACGTGGCTCCTTACCGACGGACCTTCGCCCGTGCCAAACGCGACGAAGAAGACCTGTTTATGATGCTGGTTATGTCCGAAGCGCTGGGCGTGCCAAACCCTGCCTCCGGTGTCACCCTGGAATTGCTCCCCGAAATGTTAGACCGCATGCACGAATGGCACACTCGTCAAGGACTTGAGCAGTCCCCATTCGACGGCATGAGCTGCTGTTGAAAAGCGACCCGTCATGCTGCTAGAACTTGCCAGTCAACGCAACGTCCTGTTCCTCGGGGGCAAAGGTGGCGTTGGAAAAACAGTGACCGCCTCGGCGGTGGCCCTGCACCAAGCCATGGCTGGTCGACGTGTGCTGCTCGTCTCGACCGACCCGGCGCACAACCTCGGCCACCTCTGGGAACAAACCGTTGGCGATGAGGTTGTTGAACTCTTTCGCAGTCAAGACGGCACCGGGGTGGTGGACGGCGTAGAGATCGACCCGCAGGCCACCATCGCGGACTATTTGGCTGAAGTCGGTGCGACACTGCGTGACTTCATGCCCCAGCACCTACATCCCCAAGTCACTCAGCACCTGAAACTGGCAGCACAAACTCCCGGCACACACGAGTCAGCCATGTTGGAGCGCATGGCCATGATCATCGAGTATGGACTGGATGATCATGATCTCCTGATTTTCGATACCGCCCCGTCGGGACACACGGCACGATTAATGGCACTGCCTGAAATCATGACGTTCTGGACCGAGGGGCTACTGAACCGGCGGACCAAGGCCGAGAAGTTCGGTGCCGCGATCAGGGCGATAGACGGTGATGACGATCCACAATCGGCCTCCGGAGAAAACCGGGATCGCCGCATCCGGAGGATGCTATTGCGGCGTAAAAATCGGTTCGAGATGATGCGCAATGTCCTCACGGATGCCAAGCGCACCAGCTTCGTCATCGTACTGATTGGTGAACGCGTCCCTGTCCTGGAGTCGATTGAACTGTATAGCCAGTTGCGCGACACCGGGGTCGACGTCGGAGGTTTGGTGGTCAACAGATTGTCGCCAACCGATGCCGGAGAGTTTTTAGCCTCTCGCCGAGTACAAGAGGACAAGCATGTGGCCTTCCTGCAAGCTCAACTGCCAGGAGTAGCAACGGATTCGGTGCCGTTACTGGCTGGCGATCTCGTTGGCCGTGAAGCGCTGCACCAGTTAGCACACCAGCTGAGCTAAGACCCGCTCTTGTTATCATCCGTGGGGTCGTCTTGCCGGTTGGAAGGGTCTTCCACACTTGGGCAACCAATTAACTTCGGGGCTTCAGGAGCCTTTTGGGCCAGGTTTCCTACGTATCCTGATCTTGCGAGCCAGACCTCGTGAGACAGACGGATACTTGGCTTGGCAGCAAAGAACAGCGAACCCACCAGGAAACCGATGGTGTCTGCAGTCGGAAGCTCTGGGAAAAAGAAGAGGACGCTACCAATGACGAACAGAAAGGCTGCCAGAAAACCGACAGTGGTGTGCAAGGCTTCAAACATGGCATAGCGGCGAGCTTGGTGCTCACTGATTTCACGCTTCCGAGGATCAAATAAGCGGGCCATGATAATTCACCTAACACTGCGCCTTTTGTAAGGTACACGGTCTCGTTGTTGGAACCCCGAGGAGCCCTCAGCAGTAGCTTACCGAGGCTGCGTTGGCCACCAGTGTTTGCTGGTTCAGCTGGTCGATGGCGTCGTGGTATTCACCCGCAAAGCGTTCAACCAGTCCACTGACGGTGGTTGCTTCTTTCAGGCTGCCGATTCCTTGGCCCGAGCCCCAAATGTCTTTCCAAGCTTTCGAGCCGGCGGTCTTGGCAGAAGTAGGGGTCG
>DXCT01000117.1 GCA_019115865.1 Candidatus Yaniella excrementavium
GAAATTACGCTGCAACCGGTGCGTCGTCACGATGTTGACGCTGCGATTTTCTTCTCAGACATTGTCATCCCGCTGAAGCTGGCGGGAGTGGGCGTGGAAATCCAGCCCGGGGTTGGACCGGTCTTGGATGCGCCAATTCGGACGCCGGAGGACATTGCCAATCTCCCGGAGATCACCGATGAAATGTTCGAACCCATTACTGAAGCCGTTAAATTAACCGTGGCGGAACTTGGGTCTCGCCCACTGATCGGCTTTGCCGGTGCGCCATATACCGTTGCGGCCTATATGGTCGAGGGACGGCCTTCTCGGGATCACCTGGGACCTCGCACCATGATGTACAACGACCCAGAGTCCTGGGATCGTTTGATGTCTTGGACCGCCGAAGCCTCCGGGCGGTTCCTGCGCGCACAGATCATGGCTGGCGCCTCCGCGGCTCAACTCTTTGACTCATGGGCGGGTTCGTTGTCCCGCACAAACTATTTGGACAAGGTCATGCCATATTCGCAGCAGGCATTGGAGCACATTGAGGACCTGACCGGCGAGAACGGCGTGCCACTGATTCACTTCGGCACCGGGACCGGCGAAATCCTGGATCTCATGCGCGACACCGGAGCCTCGGTCGTCGGCGTTGACTACCGCATTCGACTGGACGAAGCCAACCGGCGTTTAGGCAATACACCCGGCCCTGATGGCCGCACCAACGTGGTCCTGCAGGGCAATATCGACCCAGCCCTACTGGATGCCGACTGGGATGTCTTAGAAACCCACGTCCGCGAAGTCATTGCCCAAGGGTCCAAAGCCCCAGGTCACGTCTTGAATCTAGGCCACGGGGTGCCGCCGACAACGGATCCAACCGTGCTGACGCGCATGGTCGAACTCATCCACTCCATCGATTACTAAATGACCCACGTTGTCATTGTCGGTGCAGGTATAGCCGGTCTGATCGCAGGATACTCTGCGATCAAGGCCGGTCATACCGTGACCGTGCTGGAGTCGACCAATCAGCCAGGCGGTGCTGTACAAGCGCAGCAACTGAAGTTGCCCGAGGGAATGCTCGGGGTTGATACCGGCGCAGAAGCTTACGCTGCGCGTTCTACCGTGCTTGACGAGCTGCTGGACGACCTCGGACTAGTGAACGACATCGTAGCCCCAAATCCTGCTGGATCTTGGTTATACTTGCCCGATGTTGGTGCAATACCGGCCCCAAGGGTGGGTATGTGGGGCATTCCAGGTGACCCGACAGCCCAAGAGGTTGTTGTAGCGCTCGGGGCAGAAGGTGCTGCTCGAGCCGCTGAAGATCTGCAGGCCCCCATGGATGTGTGGGCGAAACGTCGTGCCGCTGGTGAGTCCATTACCGTCGGCGAGCTGGTGGCGGATCGCTTTGGACCTGTCGCTTTAGACCGCCTTGTTGCGCCGGTGGTTGCAGGTGTCCACTCAGCTGATCCCAACGACGTCGATATTGACAAGGTCGCTCCCGGCCTCGTTGACAAAGCCATCGAGCACGGTTCGGTCGCCAAAGCCGTCGCGTATCTCAGAGCTGCCGCGCCACCCGGTGCCGCTGTCAAATCCCTGCGCGGGGGCATGCAAAAACTCGTCGACGCTCTCGTTGCTTACGTAGAAGCACACGGTCAACTCCAACGTGGGGCCAAGGCTGTGGCGTTGGATATGGAATCTCGCACCGTCTTCACCGAAACGCAACAGCGTGTTCAAGGTGACCAGATCGTCTTAGCCGTAGATGCGCCGACAGCCCATGATCTGGTCTCCACTATGACTCCGCTGCAACAGCGTCCGGAATTGCCGCCACGACCAGCATTTGGTGCCGGCGTTGCACTTGTGATGATGGCACTGGAATCTGCGGCATTAGATGAGCAGCCGCGAGGCACCGGCATTCTCGTGTCACCGAACGTTACGGACGTCGCTGCAAAGGCTGCCACCCACGTCACCGCGAAGTGGGATTGGGCGCGTGGAAAAGCCGGCGAGCTTGGCAAACACCGACACGTTGTGCGACTCAGTTACGGTAGAGTCACCGACCCGGCAGACGGCTCGGCGCCAGGCCACGACACCGAAGCCGAAGACCTTGTGCAACTGGCACGCCAGGATCTGTCCAAACTCTTCGACGTTTCTGAGCGACACGTCATCGAGAACCTAGCCCAGGTTGCGGTTATTCGGTGGCGTGCTTCCATGCCGCTGACTACATCAGAAAACACCCGGCGAATTGCGGCAATCCAAGACGCCGTTCAAACGATTGATGGGTTGCATGTTACCGGTGCGTGGTTTGCTGGCACCGGGCTAGCAGCTATCGCTCAGTATTCTTTAGCACTAAGGTTTTATCCACTACAGTAATTTCTACAACCTGTAGAAAACAGAAGGAGCAGAAGTGACTGAATCAACCAATGTCGTGCAAGGCGAAGAGTCCGCCACGAGCTGGTTTACCACCTATACCGTATTTGCCCGCAAGGCTGACGCCGCTGCGAAATCCGACGCCGAGATCGCCCAGGACAATCAAGAATTTGCCACCCTCGTAGAAACGCTGCAGACCAATGGCGTGACCGTCCGTGGACTCTATGACGTCTCCGGGATGCGTGCAGAAGCCGACATCATGGTGTGGATGTGGTCCAAATCTCCGGAAGCGTTACAGGACGCCATCCGCCAGATACGTCGCACAGGTCTTTTCTCAACCACCAGCCTGGCTTTCACCGCGATGGGCGCCGACCGCATGGCAGAATTCAACCCCGAGCACGTTCCAGCATTCACCGAAGGTCGCAAGCCACGCAAATGGCTCTGCTTCTACCCATTCGTGCGGTCTTATGACTGGTACACGCTCGATCCCAAAGAACGCGCACGGATGTTGCGTGACCATGGTCAGTTGGGTCAGGAATTCCCAGATGTTTGGGCCAACACGGTCTCTGCCTTTGGTCTCAACGACTGGGAATGGCTACTGGGCTTGGAGTCGCCGCGCCTCGAGCTGTTGGTCGACATGATGCGTTCGCTACGCAATAACGAAACCCGCCACTACGTGCGTGAAGAAGTGCCGTTCTACACCGGTCGCTACATTGAAATCGACGAAGTTGCAGGAGTGTTGGCCTAATGGCCTACCGTATTGGAACCCGCGGATCCGCGCTTGCCACCACCCAAACTCAATGGGCGGCAGATGCTATGTCGAGCGATGATGCTGTGTTTGAACAGGTGATCATCACAACCAAAGGTGACGTCACCACCGGGTCGCTTGCCAATCTGGGCGGCACCGGCGTTTTTGCCACAGCGCTGCGCCAGGCCGTGATCAATCAAGAAGTCGATATGGCGGTCCATTCGCTCAAAGATCTCCCGGCCAAACAGCCACCCGAATTGCGCATTGCGGCCATTCCCGAACGGGCAGACGTCCGCGATGCACTGTGCGCATCCAACGGCTGGACGCTGGATACGCTACCGAGCGGCGCTAGAGTCGGGACCGGTTCACCGCGCCGTGTTGGTCAACTTTTAGCCCTGCGGCCCGATCTTGAACTGGTTGATATCCGTGGCAACGTCCACACCCGTCTGGCACGTGTGGCTGGTTACGAACAACACCACGACAACGCCCCTGCGGCAGCCGGTTCACCCAAGGGCGATCTCGACGCCGTCGTTTTGGCGTGTGCTGGCCTCGATCGGCTCGAACTCCAGTGGGCCATCACCGAACGTATCGACCCGGCCCAAATGCTGCCTGCGCCAGGCCAAGGATCGCTGGCTGTTGAAGTCACTGCCGAACATTGCCTGGAAGAAGCGCTGTCAACCGCGCTGGATAATCTAGAACAGACCGGTGCTCGACTGGAAGCTACAGCCGAGCGTGCACTGCTAGAAACCTTAGAAGCCGGATGCGCGGCACCGCTGGGTGGCTTAGCAAGATACGCCAACAACACACTGCACCTGGACGCGATCGTCACCGCCATGGACGGCAGTAAAACCCTGCGCCGTGAGTCATCCACCACCATCGAGGTCGAAGCCGTCACTGATGCAACACGTCAGGCAGCCTATGCACTCGGCGTTGAAGTGGCCAACATGTTGATCGCCGACGGTGCCGATCTACTACCAGCTGGACCGCCACGCGGCACTCGATGAGAATCATTCTGACCCGTCAACCTGCACAGGCCGGCCGCATCGAAGCCGGCCTGCAGCAGTTGGGCCATCACATCGGGTATCTGCCCCTCACGGATTTCCAATACCCACAAGACACCGAGGCACTCGATGAACTGGTAGCGGGCTTACACGCCGGTGCCTGGAATAAACTCCTGTTGACCAGTCCCAACACCATCCGGGTGCTGATAGCTCGCGGGTGGCAACCGGCAGTCACCGAACGTGACACCACCATCGCGGTGACCGGGCCCGGAACAGCGCGAGTGCTCTATGACTACGGAGCCCTGAAAACCCCCTGGATGCCTAAAAGTGACGCATCAGCCGCGGGCATTCTCGAACAATTTCCGGCCGGCCCAGGTATGTTGGCCCTGCCACAGGGCGCCGCAGCCGGCGACGCTATGCGAACGGGACTCACCCAGCGCGGCTGGGAAGTCACCCATGTCGTTGCTTACCATACGGTCGACTATCCGGCACAAGCCGAGCTTGCCCTGATGCCCACACAGTCCGGTATCTTGGAACCAGCAGACCTAAACACCGACGACGTCGTCGTGCTGACCGCTCCGAGCGCTGCCCGACGCTGGGCCGCCATTGGCGTTGAAGTCCACGCCGTCATTGCGATCGGTCAGCCAACCCGGCGCGCCGCCTGCGAAACCGGGATGACCCTGGCAGCCACCGCTGTATCTCCCGACGCCGCCGGTATCGCCGCCGTCGTCGATACACTTGAGTAACAATCTCGAAAGGATTTCATGTTCACTCATCGCCCTCGACGCCTACGCCAATCTGGCCCGATGCGCCACCTAGTGGCTCAGAACCGGCTCGCGCCCGCTGACCTCATCCTGCCAGCCTTTGTTAAAGAAGGCGCCGAGCAGCCGATCGACATCTCCTCGATGCCCGGCGTACAGCAGCACAGTATGGCCTCGCTCAAAGAGGCGGCCCAAGATGCTGCCGCTGCGGGGGTTGGGGGCATTATGCTGTTCGGGGTCCCTAAAACGCTCGATGCCCAGGGCACCGCCGGCATAGACCCCAACGGGATTCTGAACGTCGCCTTGCGCGAAGTCATTGCAGAAGTCGGCAACGATATGGTGGTGATGGCCGATACGTGCTTGGACGAATTCACCGACCACGGCCACTGTGGCGTACTTGACGACGCCGGCAACGTCGACAATGATGCGACCAACGCGATCTATGCACAGCTTGCCGTTGCCCAGGCTGAAGCTGGTGCGCACGTGGTGTCCCCCTCGGGTATGATGGACGGCCAAGTCGAGGTTATTCGCCAGGCGTTGGACGACGCCGGCCACATCGACGTCGCCATTCTGGCCTACTCGGCCAAATATGCCTCGGCTTTCTACGGACCATTCAGGGAAGCGGTTGACTCGGCGTTGACCGGTGACCGCAAGACCTACCAAATGGACTCAGCTAACCGTACCGAGGCCATTTTAGAAACCGAACTCGATATCCAAGAAGGTGCCGATATGGTCATGGTCAAACCCGCCATGTCCTACCTGGATATCCTGCGCGACGTCGCCAACATGTCCCCGGTACCGGTTGCCGCCTACCAAATCTCCGGGGAATACGCGATGATCGAGGCCGCTGCAGCCAATGGCTGGATCGAACGCGAACCAGCCATGCTCGAGTCCCTCACTGCTATCCGCCGAGCCGGAGCCCAAAACATTCTGACCTATTACGCTACTGAAGCCGCCCGTCTACTCGCCTAGGAGACCCATCAGTGACCACAAACCAAGAAGTATTTGATGCCGCTCGTGCCATCATTCCCGGGGGAGTAAACTCTCCGGTCCGTGGATTTGGCTCCGTGGGCGGCACACCCGCCGCGATGGTCAAAGCGCGCGGACCATATTTGACCGATATCGAAGGCAAACAGTATGTCGATCTCGTTGGGTCCTGGGGTCCGATGCTGCTGGGACACAACCATCCAGCAGTCGTTGAGGCCGTGCATAAAGCTGTCGACGACGGTTTATCCTTCGGAACTTCCGTGCCCGGAGAAGCTCGTCTGGCAGAACTGATCGCGGACATCATGCCGGTTGAGCGCGTCCGGTTTGTCTCCACTGGAACTGAAGCCACTATGACCGCCATTCGCTTGGCTCGCGGTGCTACTGGACGAAATCTCATTATCAAATTCGCCGGCTGCTACCACGGCCACTCTGACGGTCTACTGGCTGCTGCAGGTTCGGGACTGGCAACCCACGCGTTACCAGACTCCGCCGGAGTGCCCGAAGCTATTACCAGCCAAACCCTCGTGCTGCCCTATAACGACGAAGACGCCGTCAAGCAAGCGTTCGAAAAATACCCGGACCAGATCGCCGGCATCATTACCGAGTCCGCGCCGGCCAACATGGGCGTCGTCCAGCCGAAATCAGGCTTCAATACATTCCTGCGTGATATCACCACCCAGCACGGTGCTGTATTCATCATGGATGAAGTCCTCACCGGTTTCCGCGCCACCAAAACCGGTGGTTGGGGGATCGAAAACCCTGACTGGGCGCCCGACCTCTTTACCTTTGGCAAGGTGATCGGTGGAGGACTGCCGGTGGCTTCGGTTGCCGGAACCGCGGCCGTTATGGATCAACTTGCACCGCTGGGCCCGGTCTATCAGGCCGGTACGCTATCGGGAAATCCGATTGCCATGGCCGCGGGCCATGCAACCCTTTCCAATGCAACTGACGATGCTTATGCAACTATTGCCCAGCGTTCAACGCAGTTGCAGAACATGGTCGCTGCGGCGCTGCATGCTGAAGGTGTCAACCACTCTATTCAGTCAGCTGGCTCGCTGTTCTCCATTGCTTTTCGTACCGCCGAATCGGGTGTCACCAACTACGAAGATACCCAGGGACAAGAAGCGTTCCGTTACGGTCCATTCTTCCACGCCATGCTTGATGCCGGAGTTTACCTGGCGCCGTCGGTCTATGAAGCCTGGTTCGTCTCTGCCGCCCATGATGACGCGGCCATGAATATCATCGCTGATGCACTGCCGGCCGCTGCCAAAGCAGCAGCTGGTGCAACAGCCTAGAATGTTGCACTCAATCCGCTGGAGAGCACCTTGTTCTCCAGCGGATTGGTTCGTGCTGCCCAAACTGACCTTTGCCATGGTCTTGACACCCTGCGCTTTGTATTAGTACATTCAGTGTATTGATATAAAGAGGGAGTGCCTATGAACACCGCAACCTGGATTGTCATTGCACTGGTATGTTTCGTCCTGCCGGCAACTTCGCTGACCGACGGCGGAAAGCGGAACCCAGAACGTTCCAAGCTCAATCAGCACGCCGAGCAGGTCGGGTTGCCGCTGCCAGAGCACCTCATGCTTCCGGTGGCGCAACGCATTCGACGCCGGCAGTGGGGGATGGCAAGCGGTGGGACCATCGGCATCGCGGTAGCCGCCCTGATTTATGTCATCTTCTTTGATGGTGATGACGGTGCCGCCGGGTTTGTCGTCATGTTTGTTGCGGCCATGGGAACAGCCTTTGGTGGCGCATGGGCCATTACTTCCCACCGGCCCGCAGACCATATTGATCAGCCGGTGGTTGCCCGAGTGCGGTCAGTGCAGTTTTCCGATTATTTGACGCGCGGAGAACGCTTTGGCCTCTGGGTGGCGCCAGCGATCCAGCTAGCGGGTGGCGTCGCTGGAAGTGTGATCATGTTGCAACCGCCCCAAGACCAGCGTTCCGGAGCTCTTCTGACCGGTTGGATCGTCACCGCTTTGGCATTGCTCACGTGGGCGGTATCGCTATATGCGCTACGGAAAGTGCTCGATGCTCCTGCACGAAGTGCCACAGACCTTGAACTGGCCTGGGACGATTCCGAGCGTGCCGATAGCCTGCGACAGATTGTTGTGCTCACCATTGTGGTTGCGGCTATCTCGCTGATGTGCTGGCTGCTATTTATCGGCGTTGCACTTACCACCGATGGTTTCTATCGAGACCAGGAGCAGTTGACGATAGCGCTTGGCATTGTCTCGCTGTTGGTCTATGGGCTGTTACTCGGGGTGCTGACCGCTGGACCACTTAAAGCGTGGGTTAGCGGGACCGGTCGTGGCTATGAGCAGCGGCAACTGTGGTCCCACGGGGTGGCATCATGAAGACTTTGGTTATCGATCCCAATGCTGAACTTCCTCCATTTGAGCAACTCCGAAGGCAGCTCATTGAGCAGATCTCCACGGGTCAACTTGCGGCAGCAACAAAACTGCCCGCGGTCCGGCGCCTGGCCGCTGAACTTGCCCTGGCTCCGGGCACGGTAGCTCGTGCCTATAAAGAACTCGTCTCAGAGGGGTACTTGGTCTCACGCGGCCGAAATGGCACGGTGGTAGCACCGAATGCGTCTGCTGATCCACACGTTCAAGCACAAAAATTGACCTCCGATTATGTGACTGCGATGCAGTCGATGGGGTTCCATTCCCAAGAGATTATGCGCCACCTCAAGTTCAGTTTGTCGCAGGGTGCCTAACAAGGCAGACATAAAAATCCGGGCGTTTACTGAAAAAGGTTCAGTAAACGCCCGGATCGATGTGTTTTGTGGCAAGAGCCTAGTTGTGGTTAGGCGACCAGTTGCTTTTGTGCTCGGACCGGTGTGACACGCAGTTCGTCGTCGGCCACGGTGACCACAACACTATCGCCTTCTGCGATCGCTTCGGCAACGAGCAGATCGGCGACCTTGTCATCCAGTTGCCGCTGAATTACTCGACGCATCGGACGGGCGCCGTAGGCTGGCTCGTAGCTGGCTTCAGCGATCCAATCCTTGGCGGCATCGTTGACGGTCAGCGTGATGCCCTGTGAGACCAGTCGCTGTTCAGAGTCGTGCAGCTGCAGCCCCACAATCTCGCGCAGTTGCGCGGTGCTTAGCGGGTTGAACAACAGGGTATCGTCGATGCGGTTCAGGAACTCAGGACGCATAAACTCACGCACCCGACCCATGACCTTTTGTTTGACATCCCGTTGGGCCGCCGCAGCGTCACCGGATACAAAGCCCAGGGGAGTGCCGCTTGACGACAGGAACTCCGAACCAAGGTTCGAAGTCATGATCAATACCGTATTGCGAAAGTCCACGGTGCGACCCTGTCCGTCGGTCAGACGTCCATCATCGAGTACCTGCAGGAGCAGATTGAACACATCCGGGTGGGCCTTTTCGATTTCGTCGAGCAGTATCACCGAGTATGGACGCCGACGCACCTGCTCAGTCAACTGACCGGCTTCGTCATAGCCAACATAGCCTGGAGGGGCACCGACCAGACGTGACACCGTGTGGCGTTCACCGAATTCGGACATATCGAACCGGACCATCGCATCGGCGTCATCAAAGAGCGAGTGCGCCA
>DXCT01000014.1 GCA_019115865.1 Candidatus Yaniella excrementavium
CAGCTCGTTGCCGCAGACATATTCCCGCTCGGTGGAGCTGGAGCAGAAGTCTGAGTCTGTGTTGGCGTTGGGGTCGGCGTCGGAGTTGCCGTCTGTGTCGGAGTAGGCGTCGGGGTTGGTGTCGCCGTCTGAGTTGGCGTAGGCGTAGGCGTAGGTGTGGCTGATGGCGTTGAGGACTGGGTCGGCGAAGGCGAAGACGTCTGGGTAGGCGTCGGGGTCGCAGTCGGCGTTGGTTCTTCAGCCTCGGTGGCGGTCTCTGTTGGCGAGGCACTCTCAGTTTCTGTTGGAGTGACAGGCGCCTGTTCCACAGACTCGGTACTGGTTGGTGATGTCTGCGATGATGCAGTGTCAACACCAATGTTCTCTTCGAAAGTTTCCCGACGAACTTGATCATCAAGTTCTTCGGTCTCCTCTTCAGCTTCTTCCTCGCTTAGACCTTCAGAGTCTACAAGCGTAGCTGCTACTAGCTGACGGTTTTCTGCAGCTTCGCGCTCTGCCTCTTCGAGCTCACGCGCCTCCTGCTCTGCGAGACGACGCTGTTCAGCCTCGTAATCGGCTTGAGCTTGGTCAGCAGCATCCTGCTGTGCTTCAGCGCGTTCAGCGTCGTTGTCGGAGACTGCATTCGCTGCCTCGGCATCGTACTTGCCACCGGAGGCTTCTGCGTTGAAGTTCTCGGCTACTTGCTGGCCGTTCTGTTCAGCCCGCAGAGCGTCTTCGTCACCGAGCATGAACTCTTCAGTACTCAAGCCACCGTTGCGATACATGCCCGCAGCGGCTTCCCCGGCATTTTCCTGAGCTTGTTCATTTTCTTCGTTGGCTAGCGTGGCTTGTTGTGATGCAGTTTCAGCATCCCGACGAGCCTCGGCTGCAGTTTCGCTGAGTTCGCGAGCCTTTTCGTTGGCAGAAAGTGTTTGACCTTCAACTTCAGCTAAACGTTGGTTGCTCTTATCAAGGATCTCCTTGAGATCTTCCCGCAACTTTGCCTGGGCATCAGGATTATCCTTGGCCGCAGCAACAGTTGTTTCATCTGGAAGATCTGGAACTTCGGTGAGTGAGCCGTCGCGTTGAGTGTCGGATCCAGCGAAAAAGGTATCGGATTCAGAGAAAATTTGTGGCATCGCGGTGGCAGACATTGCTGCGACCGTCACCAGGGCGACGCCGGCGGCTGCCCCTTTAATGCTTCGTGCCTTCACGATAGTTTCCTCATTCTGTGGCTAGTCCAGTTTTATGGTTTTCATTTCAACCATTTCGACCACAAACAGTGACTTTATCCGGACTATTGTCACAACTGCAACACTTGAAACATTGAGCTACATAAACCACATTCGTGTAATTTTCGCGACACGCCTGCAAACATCACGTTCTGTGGAAAATCAGGGATTTATAAAATTGTTACACAGAACAGCTCTTGGTGCTTGACACGCAATAAAGCAGCGCCTGAAAAGGGAAATCCAGGCGCTGCTTTATCGTTCCGTTATGGAAAATTTTTTAGGTCGGGCTGAGGTTATGCCCGTTCGTCACGGCTTCTTGAATGGGTGCTTGCTTGGTGGTCACGATCTCGCCATCGGGGTGTACATACTGCAAGACCATGTTTTCGGCTAGCCCAAGGTATCGGTGCAAGCCTCGCGAAGCGTCGATGCGCTCGCCCGCGAGAATTCGAGTGATGATTGCCAGATTCTGTTGCGCAAACGATTCATGGACGCTGGGGCTGATGTTGAAGCTCTGGAAGGCTAGGCCAAGTTGGGTGAGTAAACGTTCCAGGGTCAGTGACATGGTTGTCGATCCCGCCAGAGCAACAGCTGCTATGTGAAAGTTGCGGTCAGCTTCTTCTATTGCTTCAAGGTTCTCCTGGGCGATGCCACGGCGGGTCTGGTCGGCGACGTGCTGCAGGGTGTCAGTGAGTTCTGGGGTCAGTTGACCCCAGAGGATTGCAGAAGGTTCCAAGAATCGGCGTGCTTGATAAATTTCTTGGATATCGCGGGTTCCCGGGTCGATAACAAAGACGCCTCTGTTGGGCACTTTGAATACCAGGTCTTCACCCACGAGGATGGTGAACGCTTCGCGGAGGGTGTTTCGTGATACTTCAAATTCGGCTGCGATGATCTCTTCGGAGAGTTTTGCGCCTGGGTCTAAGCTGCCCTTGCAGATGAGCCGGCGCAGTTCTGCTGCAATCCTCGTGGGGGTGTGCGCATGCAGTTGGTCATCATCGTTATCGTCGTTTGCATTTAAAAGCTCTGGTATAACAGGCTTGTCCATCTGAACTCCCGTAAATTCATGGGATTAACAGTGCTGAATCTCACAATATCACTGGATAATGCTTCTGTCTGCATTTGGGGGTACCCAAGTTATTGCACAAGATTTCTAGTGTTTTTTGTAACCTGACTAGTGGTTTCAAAGAAATAGGCGGTGGGGGCTTGAGTTTCATGCTTCGACACTGTTTTGCCGACGCCGGTGACCAATCCGTGCTGCCGTGACAGGCGGTGCGGTCCGATTTGCATTAAGAAATCCTTTAGGTCTATGATGATCTAGGTCGATCGCGCCAAAGAGTCTAAAAGCTCAGCGATAGTCCGGCCCCCATCGTCTAGTGGCCTAGGACACCGCCCTTTCACGGCGGCGGCACGGGTTCGAATCCCGTTGGGGGTACAGTCAGAATATGACTCATGAGAAACTGTAGAGTGATTCTCTATGGCCCTGTAGCGCAGTTGGTTAGCGCGCCGCCCTGTCACGGCGGAGGTCGCGGGTTCAAGTCCCGTCAGGGTCGCGGAACTGAGAGCCTGTCCTTTTGGACGGGCTCTTTGTCCAGAAGCGATTGCTTCGGCTCTGTAGCTCAGTTGGTAGAGCGTTCGACTGAAAATCGAAAGGTCACCGGATCGATGCCGGTCGGAGCCACAGTATTTGGCAAGCAGCTGCCAGCAAATGCCTCGGGTGTCGTCCGGGGCATTTTGCGTTTCAGATGATCCCGCGGCGTTGTGCCCCGACAATCGCGTCCGAGGCGGAGGAGGCTTCAAGTTTCCGATAGATGGACCGTAACTGCGTTTTGAGGGTGTTCAGCGAAATATAGAGGTTCTTAGCAATGTCGGCTCGGCGGTACCCCTGCGCAAGTTGGCCGATTATCTCCACTTCGCGTTCCGTGAGTGCGTGGCCTGGTTTTGGCAGGCCGGTCAAAAATGCTGATGGGCTACCGCTGTCTTCGGGCCAGGATGTCACACGATCGATGGCGAGCTCGCGGGTTTCGGGGCTAAAGAGCTCCATTTCTTGTGCTGAGAGACCACGGGGGAGACCTGCGGCAACTGTCAGCGTCTCGACGCACTCCTCGAGAGCTTCAGACTGATAATGGGCTGCTGCCAGCAGGCTGAGGCGACGTATTTCAAGCAAGCGAAAGCATCGAGTTTCAGTTTTGAGTCGGGTAGCTTGGTTCAGTGCTTGTTGGGTCCGCCCCGCGTAGATGTGCCCGGCGGTTTCGATGAGTCGGGTGTAGGCCAGCTTGGGGTCTGCTCGGCAGAGGAAGGCTTGAGCGTCTGCTTCGCGACCAGTTTTCATCGCAAGCATTGCGCGTTTGAGCGGAATGATACTGCAGGAGATTCCTTCCGTATCGACAGCTGGGAAGGGCATCGCATCGAACATTTCGAGCCTGTGATCCAGCTCGTCATGATAACCGCTGGCCTCTAACAGCCGGTGAACCGCGACAATATAGAACGGCCACATTTCACCAATATCGTGCAGACTGATTGCTTCGAGATTGTCGAGCGCTTCCTGGGGGCTTGTTGCTGATGTGAGAATAGCGGCAAATTCGCGGTGGGAATCGATGTGGTCTTCGATCCAGCTTGGTGTTCGGGGAATCTTTTCTGCCCGTTGCAAGAGCGATCGAGCCATCGTTGAGTTGCCGAAACATGCATGAATCACGGCAGATTTGACCAGCGCGTCCCGGGTCAAAAATGCATACCGGGGGACCAGTGACAGCATTTGTGCATGTGTGAAAGACGTCAGTGCGCGCGTAAAGTCACCCGCCAGCATGGCTGAGATGCCAATTTGTACGACGGTGTGGAGCTCTGCACCATCCTGTGGGTCGAGGAGCAGACGCATTTTCCCAAGGTATTCTTCGAGGTTGTCAGCTTGCTCCAGTGCCTCAACCGATCTGCCGTGCAGTCGCAGATCAGCCATGCGAAAGATCGACAACACGAACATCTCGTGTGGATCATCGGAATCTACGGTGGCCAGATACCCTTGATCATCGAACTGGCCGGCTGAGGTGGCGGTCAACAAGCGCATCACGGCGTTCAGGATCGGTGTTGATGAGTTTAGCTGGGTAGGAATTTTTTGTAGAATCTCAGCGGTTCTTGCGGGTTCGAATCCATACCACGCCGCTGCCATGTCCGATTCTAAAAATTTTGCGACTTCGGGCAGGTTCCCGTCGTGAAGATGGTGCTCGACTTGCTCCACGAAGCGGGACAGCGCATCGTACTCACCGAGGGGCGTCCTTCCTGGAAGCGATTCGTCAGTCATGAGTCCCTCACGCACTTTTGCGATTACCATTTTAGCTGCTGCATACTCGATATTTACTTCAAATTCATCCTAATTGTATTGTCCGTCACGCAGAGTCATCTGTCTATGGAAGCGCATGAAGAATTCAATGATGTTGTTGTCGCACAGTGCTCTCTCATAGTAAATGGGCGCAATTGGCTCTCCTGGTTGCTGCGAGTGCAATCGAGGTATCCAATATGAGCGTTGTGTACCGTGATGGTTGGTGTTGGCCAGGTGCTGCGTATTCGGGTGCTTTGAGCTCAAGTTGCGTGCGACAGTACTTGCCTCTATGATTAGGTGTTCTGGCTTCGGTCCCTCAGGGGCCGATGAAGAGTAGGCCCCCATCGTCTAGTGGCCTAGGACACCGCCCTTTCACGGCGGCGGCACGGGTTCGAATCCCGTTGGGGGTACGGTCATTACATGACTGAGGGATAATCATTCCTCGATGGCCCTGTAGCGCAGTTGGTTAGCGCGCCGCCCTGTCACGGCGGAGGTCGCGGGTTCAAGTCCCGTCAGGGTCGCTTCGGTCCTTTGGAAGAAATTCCAAAGGGGTTGCGGTCAGATATTCGGCCTAGGCTCTGTAGCTCAGTTGGTAGAGCGTTCGACTGAAAATCGAAAGGTCACCGGATCGATGCCGGTCGGAGCCACTGGAACCCTCGCGTAGCTTCTACATCGCGGGGGTTCCTTCATTTTCTCCACAGCTCATTTACCATGCAGTCGTTACTCGGAACGTTCTTGGACTACTGTTGATATCGTGAAAGTTTTTGCACACCGCGGGGCAAGCTCAGACTATGCCGAACATACGTATGCGGCGTTTGCTCACGCGCTGGTACTTGGTGTCGATGGAATCGAAACAGATGTCCAACTTTCAGCTGATGGTCACCTAATCTGCTGGCACGACGCGACGCTGAACCGGACATCGTCGGGCACCGGACCGGTGCGAGCACAGCGACTGAGTGACCTGCGCAAACTTGATGTCCACTCGTGGAAGACCACTCATCCCTCGGGGCTGCACTCCCTCCCAGCACGTTACACAAGCCCCGAAGGCCAGCTCGTCACCCTGGAGCAGTTGACGCATCTGATGGTGCAAGCACAGTACCCAGTGGAACTTGCCCTCGAAATGAAAATCGGCGCATGGCCAGATGGGGTCATTGAAGATGCTGTGCTGGAGTGGCTACAGCGATGGGGGTGGGATGCTGCGACTGGGACGTTGATGCCCGATGGCGAAGCAACCGATGTCAGTGTCTCGATCATGAGTTTTTCCACTGCAGCATTGGGACACGTGGCTGATGACGTACCAGCGACCTGGTTGTGCCAACTGGTGGGCACACATGATGTGGATAGTAGAGCCACGGGCCTGATCGGACCCTCGGTACACTGGTTGACAGCCCCCAGCGCGGTGGACAAGTGGATTCAGGCAGACCGGATCGTCCGTATGTGGACGGTAGAGACGAACGAACAGTTGCGCGCTGCAGCACGGCTGGGTGTCCAACAGGTCACGGTGAATGATCCGTCATGGGCGCTGCAATTCAATGATGCCGCGCCGTTGCCCCTGTTGGACCGCGTCGACGGCTGAGGATACGTTGAGCTTGTGATAGACCGACCGCAGCTGCGTTTTGACGGTGTTTGGACTTATCCCAAGGGCCTTGGCGATACGTGCTCGCGTATGTCCACGGGCTAAATGGCTAAGAATTTCTACTTCACGCTCCGTGAGTGTGGGACCGGGTTCCGGGAGTCCCACCAGGAATGTGGAGGCACTTTGGGATGGTGGTGGCCATGAACTGACATGTTGTTCCGCGAAGTCACGAATCATGGGGTTGAAGAGATCAATTTCAGCCGGGGACAAGCCGCGTGGTAATCGAGCAGCGTGTTCCAGCGTTGCAAGGCTATCCTTTGTCTCGCCTGCTTGAAACTGGGCGGTGGCGATAATGGACAGCCGTCGGATCTCGACCAGGCGAAACCCTCGCGTATGCTGTCGCAGGCTTGATGCTTGTTGGATGGCCTGGTCGTATCGTCCCGCATACAGTTGAGCGGCAGCTTGGATCAGCTTGGTGTACATCAGCCGCGGGTCGGTCCGATGCAAGAACTCTATGGCCTCTGACCCCCGGCCGAGACGCAAGGCAAGCTTTGCTCGTTTGAGTGGAATGACGCTGCCCGTAAACCCATTGCCATCAACTCGCGGAAACGGTAAGGCATCGAATATCTTCAGTCGATGTTCCAGCTCGCTATAGTGCCCAGCCGCTTCAAAGACCCGGTGGATTGCGACGATATAGAACGGCCACATCTCACCGATATCATGCAGGCTGACCGCTTCGAGCCGGTCGAGCATGATCTCCCGATCGTCTGAAGACGTCAGGATATCGACAAATTCCAACTGGATATCAATTTGGTTTTCAAGCCAGCTCGACGGGCGTTTAATGCGCTGCGTGCGTTCAAGAAATGCCTTCGCACTTGTGACGTTGCCGAAACAGGCATGGATCAAAGCTGATTTCACCAGGGCAGCCCGCGTGAGATAACTGTATTTTGGCGTCGCCGGATACAGTTGTACCTGGGTGAAAATCGTGAGCGCTTTGGTAAAGTCCCCGGCCAGCATGGCCGAGACACCAATCTCTAGAGAGGCTTGGAGGCGCCATCCGCCGTGCGGATCTAAGACAAACCGCATTTTCCCCAGGAGACCTTCGATGACCTCGGCTTGGCCAAATGCCTCAATGACGCGACCCTGTATGCGAAGATCGTGCATCCGAAACATCGCCAAGATGAACATCTGTTGGGGGTCATCGCTATCAACCTCCGACAGGAAAGCGTAAGCATCTGCCCGTTCGGCTTCAGATGCGGTGAGAATACGGTGGGCAGCGACCAGTAACAGGGGCGGAGCGGGCAGAGTCTGAATAAGTATTTCGAGAACACTGGCCATTCTGGATGGGTGCAGCCCGAACCATAGTGCGGCAAGATTGTCTTCAAGGAGGCGGGCTGCGTCATCGAAGGATTCAGTAGCGAACAACGCTTCAACTTTGGCAACGAGGGCAGACAACTCGTCCCATTCCGGAACCATCATGCTATCTGAATGGGGTGGGGTAGACATATGGTTATACCGCTCAGTTATTTATCAGACCATAGGTGTCTTTGAAAAGATCATAACGCCAGTTCGTGTTGTGCGCCATAGACGGTGTTCGACACCTGGGCAAACTCAGCAATGCGAAGGGGACATGCTCGAGGAATAGAGCGCTGGTGCTAAGCTGAGCTATGGTCTGCCGTGATTCGCGGCCGTGCGGCAAAGTATTGGGAGGTGTCCTCGTTGGACGAGAGTTCTAGTTATTGTCCCGTGCTGGACGCCGTGCGGATCCGGGTGTTTGAACCAGTGTTTTTCGCTGTGTGAGTGCTCCACGGTACGGTGCTCCAGCAACCTTAATATCCCAGGGTGGACACCCATTGCTTTGATTTTATGAAAGTGGTTGCTATGGCCAAAAAGCAGCTGGACGACGTTAAACAGTTGATTGACGAAATCGAGAAACACCTCGGCGACGACAATTTCGCTGAAGTGTCCCACCGCATCAACGTGCTGCGACCGGCAGATGCGATCCGCGTGTTAGAACGCTTGAACCATCGCCATCGAGCGTTTGTGTATTTGATGTTCGATAAAGACTTGGCGTTGCGCGTCTTCGAGGGGCTGCCTCCGGTGCTGCAGGGCGACCTGGTCAATGCACTGCAGGAACACGACACCGCCGAACTGTTTATCGGTTTAGCCCCGGATGATCGGGTGTGGTTGCTCGATGAGCTGCCAGCGACCGTGGCTTCAAAACTTTTAGAAGGCTTGGACGTCGATGAACGTGCTCAAACCTCAGCGCTGCTGGGATATGCCGAGGGATCTATTGGACGGCGTATGAGTCCCCAGTTCATTACGCTGCGGCCGTATAATACTGTCGCCGATGCGATGCAACGGGTCAATTCTCGACTCCACACCGC
>DXCT01000118.1 GCA_019115865.1 Candidatus Yaniella excrementavium
TAGAACTCTGCCGGGGGCAGGATGATAATAATCCAGTAGGTCAGCGACGCGAAGACGGCGATCAAAAACGTGGTGTAAATGACCCGGCGAGATGCTTTGAAGCCGTAGACCTCGGAGATGATGTCGCCGACAATGTAAGCCACCGGAAATAAGAAGAACCCGCCGTCGGTGAGCAGCGGTCCAATTTGTACACCCTTGGCCGCGCCAATATTCGACAGAATAAAGACCACGGCCATGATGGCAAAAAGCACCGGATAAATATGCGAGCTAATCGGTGCGAAGGTTCCTTGATACTGTCTTTTGACATGCGGTGTTTCGGTCACGAAGCGTCCTTAGAGAAAAACGTTGTCTCGCGACGGTGTCACGGCCTCAGCGGCCCCGTACTCAGCTGCTGCCCCAGCCGGCGTCATAGTTCATTGATATTGTAATCAAGACTGTCGGGAAGTTTTAAATGGGTCGATACCGCGTGGCACAAAGATGATCGCGGTGATGATCCCCAGGGCGGATGCTGTGACCGTCATGGTCCATGACATCTGCCAGTTGCCTGCCGCCGCAGCAATTGCTGAGAGAATAATGGGCCCCAGAAAGTTCGCCAGGTTATAGAGCTGGGTCATCAACCCGATCACGGCGGCTGTCGAACCACCCGGCGGGGCGATATCCACGGCCTGGCGGGTCACGGTTGTTGGCACAAGTGCACCGGCGAACGAAAAGACTGCGGCGGCAAGCAACGGCCACACCACGTGTCCTGGCACGCTAGACCAGTCGGGGGCAAAAACCAGTGTCGAGGTCACAGCCATGGTGATCAAGCCGGTTACCAACAGGCGGCGCGGTGGGTGGCCGCGCTGCAACAGCACCCCGGTGAGGATATTTGCTACGCCATTGAGCCCGCCTACCACGGCCGTTGCAAGACCAACCACGATGGCAACATTGACGGCGGAATGCATGTCTACGGCACCAAAGATGGTGGGCAAGAAGCTCAGAATCGCACCCCACTGCAAGGTATACGATGAGAAAATAATGCCCAAGGCCCACGGCAACGGCGTCTTTACCGAATTGCTGATCAAACGGCTGATCCGCTTGAAATTGATAGCGCCCGGACTATCCGCAGGCACTTTGTGTAACATCACCGGGATAAAGGCCAACGTGGCGCTACCCATGATGATCCACCAGACCTGCCAAGAGATGTTGGCGGCATTGAGTAGGACCGCTGAGATACCGACCCCGAGAAATAATGCGATGCCTTGAAACGCACCCCACCACCCCATTGCAGCGTTCACGCTGTGTGCCGGAGCAAGCGCTCGGACTAACGCCGGGGCCGCAACTGTAATGAGGATAAATCCGATACCCTCAATGGCACGAGTCGTCATCAACCATCCGGCGTTCAGGCTGACACCACCTGCTAGCGATGCCAGACCAGCCAAGGCCATGCCGACTACAAGCGTATATTTCGCGCCGATTCGCTCAGAAACGACCGAGGCGGCAAGCCCACCCAATGCACCAGCCAATTGCACGACCCCAACCAGGGTTCCGGCGGCAACGAGGCTAATGCCCAGATCAGCGCGAATATATTCCAACGCTGACGGCAGTTTCCAAACGTGCATCGCCGCTAGGATGCCCGTAACCACTACCACGGTCCATGCCCGGGTGCCAGATGTCCTTGTTGCCATAACGACCAAGCTTACTCTTGGGAATTCAAAAAGCACTAGACTAAACGCTGTCAGTACCCGCGTGACCCCGTTCTAAGGCTCGTTGTGACCACACCCGTTCCCCAGAAATACGATTCCGCCCCGAAACGTCGCCGTAATACCGGCCCAAAACCCCGGCTTTCGCTGTCGATTTACGGTTTCCTCGTGGCCTGGTTAGTACCAAATATTGTGATGGCTGCGATCGTCGTCATCCTCAATCTTCTGCCAATTTCAGACACGGTCGGCGACCTGACACCGATCCTTACACTGGTAGGACTCTCCGGGCTCGTGCTGGGGCTGCCGTTAGCACTGTTGGCAAACTGGCTGCTGCGTCACCAGCTCAATCAGGCCGTCCACATCATGGCGTACGCAATTATCGGTATGCTCTACGGGCTGACCGTGCTCACCGCTGGTGGCGAAGGGCTAATTCCATTACTGATCCCACTGGTCGGCTTCCCGGCGGCAATTCTGATGGCTCTGGGCCGCTGGGCTGCCAGCTCATTTGCCCATGTCGTTGACCCTGCGGCATCCACGCGGACCGCTGAAGAGTAACAGGTATCGCCGAGCGCTAACTGACACGAAATATGACCTAGCAAACATGCGCTCATTGGCCTAGGCCATATAAGATGATGGCATGTATAACGTTCACGCACCCGCCGTCACCATGACCATCGCGGGGTCCGAGGCCACCGGTGGTGCCGGCGCCCAAGCTGACCTTCGCACCTTTCAAGAACTCGGCACCTATGGCACAGCCGCATTGACCTGCATCGTTGCGTATAATCCGCAGGACAATTGGAACCACCGACTCACACGAATTGCCCCAGAAGTATTGGAGCAGCAGCTGGAAGCCATCCAGGCGAATTTTGCCGGGCAGCTCGACACTGTAAAACTCGGCATGATGGGGTCGGTTGAAACCATCGATGTTGTGGCCAAAGCGCTACAGTCCCAAGAATGGAAAAACATTGTCTTAGACCCGGTTTTGATCTGCAAGGGTCAAGAACCCGGTGAAGCACAAGACACCGATCACGCGCTCAAGACAAAGCTACTTCCGCTGGCAACCGTGACCACCCCGAATCATTTTGAAGCCGAACAGCTCTCGGGTATGACGATCACGAACCTGGCCGAGCTCAAGGACGCCGCACGCAAAATCCATGACGACTCAGGTGTGGCGGTGCTGGCAAAAGGTGGCATTCGATTGTCCGGGCCAGAAGCCGTCGATGTGTTCTATGACGGTTCAGATCTGCAGGTCCTCGGTGTACCAAAGATCGGTAACCATGCGGTATCTGGTGCCGGGTGTTCCCTGGCTGCCGCCGTCGCCGCTGAACTGTCCAAGGGCCGAACGGCTCTCCAAGCGGCTGAACGCGCCAAAGACTTCGTCACGGCCGGTATCAACCAGCGCATTGCCGCTGCGACGCCGTATGACATTATGTGGCAGGGCGGGCTGCGCCCTAAACCACGCCAGGCTGCCTCGCCCGAATAACCCGGCGAACCGCTATCGCTGGTCCTGGCGCAGTGGATGATCGTGCGGGATTTGCACCAGTACGATCTGCACTCCGTCGGGGTCAGCGATCCAGGCTTCGATGAGTCCCCAGTGTTCTGTTCGGGGCTCGCGCAGCATGGTAACGCCGTGTTGCTCAAGACGCTGATACTCCACCTCAACATCGCGAACCTGCATCCACAGCGAAAGCTGTGGTGCGGACGCTGGTGCTTCAGCCTGGCCAGCAACTTCTAGCAGGCCATTGCCGCAGAAAAACACCATGCCCGGACTCTGGGGCGGTCCAAAGACGCGAAAGATGGCCAGGCCAAGAATGTCGCGATAGAAGGCTTGCGTGCGTTCAAGGTTGTTGGGCCGTAGCAATGTTCGACTGCTGAGAATCTCCATGCGGGTCTCCTATCAGATGAAATCACGTGCAACCGTGGTGTTCCATGTTTTAGCAGCGACCCGGCTGTCGTTTTCGTAGGCGTCGAGCTCAGCATAGATATGGAATGCATCGACGGTCGAGGTCAGTACAGTTTTCGTTCGGGTCTGAATATTCCAGCCCTCGCGTTCAAAACCCATGTGCCAAATGGTTTCACCGCGTACCGAGTTCATATCGCCGTCTGCAAAGGTATAGCGTTCGACTGCCCTGCGCGTCAGGTCCAGGTCAATGTCTTCAAACCGGACCACACCGAGATCTTTGACCACTTCTAATTTGCCGGTCAAGTCTGCAAGGTTGCGACTGATGCTCCAATCGTGCTCATCCGGTTCTATTTGCAAGGTTGTTAGTGGTGGTGCACCCTCTGGCGGTCTGAACGTCGGGGTCAGGGCTGCGTCGTCATCAATCGAAGTGGGTCTGACCGGAAGGACGAGACTACTTGCGCTCGGATCCACCGTGAGCCGGAATTTCTTTGGAGACGGCCACACGACGGGCCAATACGAGGTGGATATCGACAGCCGAATCCGGTGGCCGGCAGGAAACGATTGCGCCAAGCCATTGAGTTGCACCGTCACGGTCTGCTTCTGTCCGCCTTCCAGCGGTTGCGGGTTATCCGCCCCGGCAAAGTGGTTGAGGTTGAGCACCCCATAACTGACTCGTGTTGCCGCATCGTCTGGGGCAACATCAGAAAGACGCACCGCGACCATGGCCACCGGTTGATCGGCTGACAGGCTGAGTTCAACGGTCGGGGCGCCCAATAATTCCAGACGCTCTTCGAGGGGATCACTGTCGAATACCATTGCCCCGCCATCTTCCTCGCGTTGGTCATACGGCATATCCGGCGGCGCATTATACGAGCACCATTTACCCCCGTATTGGCCCAGTGACAGTGGTGATTGGACGGTGAGTTCAGGACTTTTAGGAAACTCGTCGCGTGCTGCTTCTGAGTCGAATATGCGGTGCCGCCCTAAAGGGTAGCGTTGTTCAACGATACGGGAACTTGGCCAGCGCGGCTCCCCGACCCAGCGACCGGGCCGCTGTTCATACGTCGTCGCCGGTGCAACAGAATCTTGCATCCAAATCGACAGCTCTGGGCCGTCCATAGCGCCGTTGTCTTTTTTATCTTTGAGCCAGTGGTCCCACCAATCCACCATTTCTTGGAGAAAGCCAATGGCGGGGCCGGGTTGACCCAGGTGCGGATACTTATGGCTCCATGGCCCGATCAAACCGCGCGTCGGAACATCGAGTCCGCGTAGCAGCCGAAAGACGGCGTTGGAATACCCATCGGCCCAGCCGCTGACGGCAAAGACGGGAACTTCGATGTCGGAGTAGTCCTCGTTGATGGACCCGTGACGCCAATACGCGTCTTTGCGCTGATGCTGCAACCAGGTCTCTAACCAGAGTCCGCTGTGTTCGATCCGGTCTTGCCACATTTCACGCCAGCGTTCCCCCACCAGGTCAGGATCAGGCGGCGAGGCGTTATAGGCAAACATGGTTGAAGCCCACGACAGGTTGTCGGTCAAAAGACAGCCACCCATATAATGCACGTCGTCATAGTAGCGATCATCGGTTGAGCAGACCGTAACCACTGCACCGAGCCCCTGAGGACGACGAGCAGCCACTTGGAGCCCATTAAAGCCACCCCACGAAATGCCCATAATCCCCGTGCGACCATTACACCAGGGCTGTTCGGTCAGCCAGGCGAGTACATCTTCGACGTCATCAAGTTCTTGTT
Source organism: Candidatus Yaniella excrementavium (assembly GCA_019115865.1). GTDB lineage: Bacteria > Actinomycetota > Actinomycetes > Actinomycetales > Micrococcaceae > Yaniella > Yaniella excrementavium. Next base: position 5,337 of record DXCT01000118.1, read on the forward strand.
CCAAGTACTCATCGGTCAGGACTCCTTCAGAGTCCCCACTGCCTCGCAGGTCCACACGTAGACATGCATACCCGTGGCCGGCCATATACGGGTGGTGGATTGAATCACGGACAGCGGTCAAGTCACGTTTGCGGTACGGGATCATTTCCAATACTGCCGGCACCGGATCCTCGCCGGCCGAGACGGGTTTCCACAGTCGCGCAGCCAGCCTGGTCCCATCGGTCATCGGAACCCAGAGATGTTCGGTCTCCTCGATTGAGGTCGGCAATGAGGTGACTGTTCGCATCATGCTCCTTCCACATCGTCGGAGATTTCGATTGCTAAAGCTTCACAACATGCATCGTAGATGTCGCGGAGTTGTTGCTCGGTCTCTGCGCCAACAAAAATTTCCGCCAGGGTAAAGCTGTAGCTGTCTTCAGTGTCGGCGTCCGATAGGCGTGCCCCCTCTTCAACCGCAACTTCAATGTCGACATTGCCGTAGCGTTGTTCAAGAGCCTCGATTTCCTCTGCCGTAGGGACCCGACGTACAACACCGTCTTGAAAATGCCGCAGCATCCACTTGGCGGCGATCGCGTGCTCGCCCTGTCGTCTTGGCATATGCGGTTTACGCCCCAGCGCTAGGTCAAGCATGACGGCGTGATTGGGCTGACCATCCACCCAGTGGAACATTTGCGCATGTGACTGCGAATGGCGGGTGTTGATCTCGAGTAGTCTGAGCCGCTGAACGGGGGCGTCCCAAAAATATTCAATATTGAAGGTGCTGTTGGTCAGGCCCACCGCCGAAATAACGCGCCGACTGACGTCGTGAATATATTGTTGCACCGGTTCGGGCAGGGTCGATGGGTACTGGTATTTCAGAAAACTTGGAGCATTATCGTAATTAAAAGAGTCGATCAATCCTATAATTTCGACCTCATCGCCCCAAGAATACCCTTCTAGAGTGTATTGCTGGCCTTGTGCCGCTTCCTCGACCATGTATGCGCCACCCGGAATATCGGCAATCGCTTCGGGCAGGTCCAGCATTTCCAAAACGTCATCGAAGGCACCGCCGATGCGTTCTGTTGCGTCGCGTTCCTCGGCAAGCGCTTCTAACAGTTCAGTCTCATCATCCACTCGGTGGGCGCCCTCGGATGAGAAGGACTTTATTGGCTTGAGCCATGCCGGGTACGTCATATGCTGCGGGAGCTTGGCCGAGGGATCATGGACATCGATGAGGTCAAAACCCGGGTACTCGTCAATGACCTTTTGCTGTTCAAGCCGGCTCCAATATTTATGTTCACACCGTACAACGCTGACCAGTGGCTTTGATGGGAGCCCATAGCGGTCGCAGAGAATGGGAACCATCATAGAAACCGGGAAATCCCAGTACCCAACGATGGCGTCAATTGTGCCATCGAATGCATCGAGTTGCTCTTGTGCTCGGGCAAGTAGATCAGCAAGGGAGATGACGCCGCTTTGGAGATCTTCTAGCGACAGAATTCCGTGAAAAGTATATTGATCGGCTTCTGGAAGAGTGACTAATTCGTTGTAGCCAGGCTCATCCAACCCGAGGACAAATATGTTCTGCGTCATGCACTGCGCCTCCTGGTTGCCGTGATGGTTCAGGGGCCACCTTGGCTTGTGAGCTCAAACCTAACACACAGCTCGAGACGCAGGAAGGGCGGAGTTTCATTGCAAAATTCGTCGTGACATTCAGGGGGTAGCTGCCTCTGCAGCGCCACCGAGTTCTGCAGACGAGTTTTCCTGCTCGACACTCTGTGTGGCTTCAGCCGGAGCCGGCTGCGATTCATCCTCGGGCTCAGCTGCGGCTGGTTCGCCGGAAGGTTCCGGAGTCGGTTCTGCTGCAGCGGCATCTTGCTGCGTCTCTTGTTCTTCGGCGTCGTCTTGTTGTTGCTCCTGTTGCTGCTCATCGGATTGATCTTCGTCTGGAGCAGGAGCATCTGGTGACGGTGAGTTCTCAAGTGTCGTGGCTTCTTGGAGATCAGCACGCTTGTCTTGCGCATCTTCGACGAGTTGACGTATCTCTTCGAGGTCACCTTCAAGGGTTGAGATGTACTCTTCTTTCGCGTCGCCCCAGGCAAGGGCTGCAACCGAGTCATCATTTTCGGTGTCGGGGATTGCCGTCAGCACGGAGACAGCCTCTTGAGCACCCGCACGGAGATTATTGAGTTCACCAATGTATTTCGTCAGTTCAGTTACATCGTTGGCCTGAGGAGTCGGTGGCAGCTCATTAAGCTGTTCTAACACAGGCTCAACATAGGATGGCAGGGTGCAATCTGCATCCTTTGAAAAAATACCGCGCTCAGCATCCCTGGCTTGTTGCTGTGCTTCCTGCAGTTCCTCTAATTTTTCTGGATCGTCAACCGAGGCAGGGTCCACTACCGCATAACCCGATTTCACCATTTCTAAACCGAGATCGTTCCCGGCGTGATAAATGCCAGCCCACAACTCACCGTTCGGAGCATTCGCATACGCTTCGATCTCAACATCTAGTGACGTCCCCTCGCCAGCTAGACCCTGCAGGTGCTCTGTAGCCTGCTGGGCCATGCATGTATCGAGTGTCTCAGGAACGTCTTCTTCTTTTGGCAATGGTGCTCGAACATCCTGAAAGCGAATCACATCCAGACCGGTTGTACGGTTAACTTCCATGGATTGACCGGTCAACACCGAACTGACGACCACCGGGTCGTCTCCCCGGGTCATGGCTTTTACCACTGAGGTAACGGTTAGCGCCAGCATGACGACGGCAACCACCACGAAGGTAATCATGACTGGTGTAGTCAGGCGACTCGTGCGCCGAGTAGACGGTTTTGGCATAACTTTTCTTGCTACATAGGAAACAGAGGGTGAGCCAACAAGACGCTGGCTCCAACAGATTCTACAGTGGACAGTGTTCGTGTCCTAGTTTGCCGTATGTATTGGCATTGAACAGCATAAAATCGCAAGTAAAAAGCGTGTTTGAAAATAAATGCGTGCGCTCCACCGCGCGGGAATAGCTGACAAGCTCACAGTGAGTTTCTAAGCTGGAAGAGTCCGCTGCACGACGGTAGAAAGAAGTTTGTTGTGACTATTCAACCTAGATTAGAACGTACTATTGCAGCTGAGCAGCAGGCGATACATAACTCGTCGAGTCAAGAGCCTGCTAAAAAGCTACCGGCTAGTGCTGTCGGGTACGCGTTGAAACGTGCAGTACAGAAATTCTCGTTGGATAAGGGAACTGACCGGGCCGCTATCCTCACGTATTTCGCGGTACTGTCCTTAGCTCCAACACTGCTTGCTGTCTTCTCGATCCTCACCCTGGTCTTGGCCTCTGCCGCAGGCGCCGTGGAAAACTTCACGCAAGATTTAGTCGAGCAGACTGTTCCGGCAGAATATCAAGACATGGCGTTGAACCTCGTCAACACGATGACTGAGTCAGCATCCGGCGGCGTGATCGCCCTGATCGTCGGTATTCTTGTCGCACTGTGGTCTGCTTCAGCCTATGTAAAGGCCTTCACCCGCAACATGAACCATATCTACGGTGTTGTCGAGGGGCGCCCCTTCGTGCGATTGACGCTGAGCATGTTGCTGACCACTTTGATTGTTGTTGTCATTGTGGTTGCCGTCTTGCTCTCACTAGCGTTGAATACCACGATCATCGATGCGGTGTTTGCACCTATTGCTCAAGCTATGGACGCACAAAGCGCACTGGACACGATGACCGAAACTTTCTTACCGATCTGGGCATGGGTGAAGTACCCGGTGGTCCTCATTCTGGTTATGCTGCTAACCGGGGTGCTCTACCACTTCACAGGCAACGTTGAACGTCGCTTCCGACTCTTCTCCGCGGGCTCGATTTTCGCGGTTGTGGGCATCATCGTGGCGGGAATTGCCATGATCATCTACCTGACCTATTTCGCTTCGTACTCCTCATACGGTGCGATCGGTACGGTTATGGCTATTCTGTTCGTCATCTGGGTGTTCAACATCGTGCTGTTCTTAGGCGCGGAAATCGATGTAGAAATCCTTCGGGCCCGCCAACTCGTTGCAGGAATCCCTGCGGAGGAAGCCCTCCAAATGCGTCCCCGTTCGGTAGCCACGGTGGAGAAGCAAGCTGAGAAGAATCAGAAGACAATCGAAGGCGGCAAGGTGCTTCGGCGCACCTATTCCGTGTTCAATGGACAAGACACAGACCAAGCATGATGCTGAAGTTACCCGCCTCGTCTTGCGACTAGACAAAGATGCCGCCCCGAAGATCTTCGGGGCGGCATCTTTGTCTGGAGAAAATTATTTCTTGTCTTTGCCACGATCTAGGCCAAGACGGGTCAGTGGAACACCGTCAATGGCACCATCAATGGTTTTTTCTGCTTCTTCATGATCGACATCCAGTACAAGAGCAACCTCAGACACGACCATGTCTTTGGCTTCCTGATACAGGTTGCGCTCCGCCATGGAGAGGTCTTTTTCTTGCTGACGACGGTAGAGGTCACGGGCCACTTCTGCCACGTTGTCTAGGTCACCGGTGGCCAGTTTCTCACGCAGGGCCTTCAAGCGACGCGACCACTGCTTCTCTAATTTGTCACCAGTTTTTGCCAACAGTGACATGAGTTTCCGCAGTCGGGTGTGGCTGGCCAAGTCACGGACACCAATTTCAGACAGGCTGTCTTCGGGAACGGCGATCTGCAGGCGCTGATCTTCTACTTCCAGCACCACGTACTCGACGTCTTCACCTTTGACCTTCCTGGTTTTACGCTCAACGACCTCTGCAGGACCGTGCTGAGGGTGAACTACAAATTTACCAAGGGTCAGACGCATGTGCGGTGGGCACCTTTCGTTCGGCAGGGTGACAAGCTGTGGGTATTCAGAACGGAAAAAGACACAGCTGTCGCAAACAGTCTAGCTATATAACTCTAACAGCGGCATGTTAGATCAGCCAAGCTGTCGTTTCGAAAGTTGGCCTAGCGGCTGAATTGTTCTTGCGCAGCCAAGAATTCATAAACCGCGACGTCGTCCACACCGGGGAAAGCACCGGGCGGCATTGCTGCCAGCATGTGCGCGTTTGTACGCGCTGCCGGCCAGGCGTTGCCACCCCACTGCGCTTCGAGTTCGGCGGAAGGGGTTCGGCAACACGTTGGGTCCGGACAATTGGAGCTGGAACGCTCAGCAGTGTCCGCCCCACGGAACCACCGTGCATGATCAAACGGGATCCCCACCGATAAAGAGAACAACGCCGACTGCGACGGTTCGACCACTGCAGTACACCAATACGTACCCACCGTTGTGTCGGTGTACTGATTAAAGGGGCGGAACCGATCGCTGGTGCCAAACACTTCCCGGCATGTCCAATATCTGCAGGCTGCCTGCCCCTCGATGGCACCGATGGAGTCCACTGGAAAGTTCACGCCGTCGTTCTCATAGGCTTTATGCAAGACACCAGATTCGTGGACTTTCTGAAAGTGACACTCGATTTCCAGATGATGAGTTGCCAGATTCGTGAAGCGGTGAGCAGCTGCCTCATAGGACACCGAATATGCATCTCGGATATCTTCAATGGCAATATCTCGGTCCTTTTTTCGCTGTTTCAGTTGTTTGACCAGGGACTTTTCTGGCATCATCAGCGCAGCGGTGACATAGTTCGTTGAAACGCGCTGCCGCAAGAAGTCCTTATAGTCCACTGGTTCACCATGCCCTAGAACATAGGAAACCAATGCCTGCAACGCAACCGACCGAGGATCGTGATCAGGATTTCGAGCATCCGCTAGGAAAATGACGCGATTCTTCAGGTCCGTCACGGAGCGCGTCGAGTGCGGCAACGACGAAACGAATCTTAATTCAAAATTCAGGTGATCAGCAATATCTGCGATGGCGTGATACGACAGCGGGCCTTCATCATGGCCGACCGCAGACAAGAGCTCATGAGCCTGCTTCTCAAGATCCGCATAATAGTTATTGCGTTCGCGCTGCTCTTTTCGCATGGAGACATTTGCTCGACGAGCTTCTTCCGGGGTTGCCGCTTGCTCTGCAGACTGTCGACGCAACTCACGGGTTAGCCCATCAATCGCCTCTAACACCGGCGTAGGCATTCCAGAAGAAACGCGAAGCTCAGGTAGTCCCATCGCCTGCCAATGACGAGTACGCTGTACCTTTTCTACCGAGATTTCCAATGCCGCCCGTGCAGAAGGCGCTTCGGGCTGGAGCAAGTCAGCTACATCTACGCCGAGAATGTCAGCCCCTCGGGTCAAGAGCGAGACCTTGGGCTCTCGCTTCCCATTTTCAATCATCGACAAGTGCGATGCCGTGGCACCCACCTGATCAGCAAGCTGCCCCAATGTCATATTTACAGCCACGCGGAAATGACGGAGCCTGTGGCCAAGGATCACCGGATCAATCTTGGACGGTGACACCGATTCGGAAACGTAAGGATGGTCTTGCGACTCTGGATTTGTGGTTGAAGCCATAAAGGCAGTGTAGTCAAAAACTTCAATTCTTCACAGAGTGGGCCGCAAATCAGCCAGCTCTTCGACGAGAAGAAGCTCAAAAACCACGAATATTCGACACGCCAACACAAACGCTCCAAAAGTTTTTCTGTCGCTTTTATTGCTGACTTTACCAAATTTCGTCGAATACAACCTATATCATTAGAATTCTTGCTGTTAAATTTCGTCATTGTTTCCTGCTCTATGCACCGCATCGCCGAGCAAAGCGTAATGCTCTCGAAAATTAGGCAGAAATTTTGAGTGGGAAATTTTGCGGAATATTTTCATGCGATTCATCTATTGCCACGTTGCAATCCAGGGCAGAGTAGTTCCTACAGCGATCGCAACGGTCACCACCGCTGCAATCCACACCACATAGAACAACCAAATTTTCGGTAGGTCCGAATTCGTAAATACCGATTGAACTGTGATGTAGGGAGAAACATGGAACAGGCAATTCAAGCAGCAGCAGATCAGCTCCAGCAGGACTGGAATAACAACCCTCGCTGGTCGGGTATCACCCGTGACTACAGCGCAGAAGAAGTCGTTCGTCTGCGTGGTCGTGTCCAAGAGGAGCACACCCTGGCCCGCCGCGGTGCAGAAAAGCTCTGGTACCAGCTCACCGCTGAACACCAGACGGGCGAATTTACCAATGCGCTGGGAGCCATGACCGGTGGCCAAGCCGTGCAACAAGTCAAAGCTGGCTTACGTGCGATTTATCTGTCCGGTTGGCAAGTTGCCGCGGATGCAAACCTCGCCGGTCATACCTACCCGGATCAGTCCCTGTACCCGGCAAACTCCGTCCCGCAGGTAGTCCGCCGTATCAATAACGCTCTGATGCGCGCCGACCAGATCGAATGGGCCGAAGGTATCCAATCCGTGGAAGACTATTTGGTACCCATTATTGCCGATGCCGAAGCCGGCTTCGGTGGCCCGCTAAACGCCTACGAATTGATGAAATCAATGATCGGCGCCGGTGCGGCAGGCGTCCACTGGGAAGATCAGGTTGCCTCGGAAAAGAAATGCGGCCACCTCGGCGGCAAAGTCCTGATCCCAACTTCCCACCACATTCGCACGCTCAATGCTGCACGCCTTGCCGCAGACGTTGCCGGCACACCATCACTCATCGTTGCACGAACCGATGCTGAGGCAGCCACACTCCTGCAATCCGATATTGACGAACGTGACCACAAGTTCTTGACCGGCGAGCGCTCTTCCGAAGGTTTCTACTACATCAAGAATGGCTTGGAACCATCGATTGCCCGCGCCAAAGCATATGCTCCGTATTCCGATCTGTTGTGGATGGAAACTTCCACACCGGATCTCGATGTTGCGCGCCAGTTCGCTGAAGCTGTCAAAGCTGAGTTCCCAGAGCAGATGCTGGCCTACAACTGCTCACCATCATTCAACTGGAGAGCCAACCTGGATGACGCCACCATCGCAAAATTCCAGCGGGAGCTGGCTGCTATGGGCTACACCTTCCAGTTCATCACCTTGGCGGGCTTCCACTCGTTGAACTACTCGATGTTCAACTTGGCTAAGGGCTACGCCGATCGTCAGATGTCAGCCTTTGTTGAACTGCAAGAGGCCGAGTTCGCTGCGGAGAAGGATGGCTTTACGGCTACCCGTCACCAGCGCGAAGTGGGCACCAGCTATTTCGACCGCATCTCAACCACAGTCAACCCAGAATCTTCCACCACCGCTTGGGCCAACTCGACCGAAGCACAGCAATTCTAGTTTGAACTGCTACACCAGATAGGAGCACCCGCCATGGCATCATCAACTATCCAGCACACAACGCCTGGAGGCACCACGGTGACCGTGTTCGGTGAACTCGATGCACGGCAGCGTGAAGTTCTCACCGAAGAAGCCCTAAACTTTTTGGGCTACCTGCACACCAAACAAAACACCAAGCGTCTCGATCTTCTTGCAGCACGTCAGGACGCTCGGGCTCGGGTTGCAGCCGGCGAGCAACTAGACTTTGAAAAGTCCACCCGCACGATCCGTGAAGATGATTCATGGCGGGTCGCTCCCCTGGCCCCCGGCCTAAAAGACCGGCGCGTAGAAATTACCGGGCCGGTGGACCGAAAGATGACCATTAACGCTTTGAATTCAGGGGCCAAAGGCTGGCTGGCAGACTTTGAAGATGCGTCATCACCATACTGGTCCAACATGATCAACGGTCAGGTCAATTTATACGACGCGATTCGACAGAATATTGATTTTACTTCTGAGCAGGGCAAAGCCTACCGCTTGAAGAAACCAGCACTAGCCCAAATGCCCACCATCAATGTTCGCCCCCGAGGTCTGCACCTGGATGAATCTCATATCGAAGTCAACGGCGAACCACTTTCCGGTTCACTGATGGATTTTGGACTGTACTTTTTCCATAACGCCGAGAAGCTTGTTGAGCTCGGTCGAGGCCCGTACTACTACCTGCCAAAATTGGAGCATCATCTCGAAGCACGCTGGTGGAACTGTGTATTCAATAAGGCGCAGGACTACCTGGGCATCCCACAGGGCACCATCCGTGCAACGGTGCTGATTGAAACAATCACCGCAGCATTCCAAATGGAAGAGATCTTGTACCAGCTTCGCGATCACGCAGCCGGTTTGAACGCCGGTCGTTGGGACTACATCTTCTCGATCATCAAAACCTACCGCGACTCCGGGGCAGAATACGTGCTGCCAGATCGTGCCGAGGTTTCCATGACCCAACCCATGATGCGTGCTTACACCGATCTACTGGTCCACACCTGTCACAAGCGCGGGGCGTCCGCGATCGGTGGCATGGCCGCATTCATTCCAGAATCCGCTCATCCGGAACGCACAAAAGAAGCGCTACGGAAAGTTCGTGAAGACAAGACTCGAGAAGCCAACGACGGTTTCGATGGCTCATGGGTTGCACACCCCGGACTGGTTCCAACCTGTATGGGAGTATTTGACGAACTGCTCCTGGACGCACCGCACCAGATCCGAACGAATAAACGACAAGACGTCGCACCTTCGGCGAGCGCGCTCATCAACGTGCAGGCCACCACCGGTTCGATCACCGAAGCTGGCTTAGACACCAATATTGAAGTCGGTATCCGCTACATGGATGCTTGGCTCAACGGTTCAGGGGCGGCAGCGATCAATGGGTTGATGGAAGATGCTGCAACCGCAGAAATCTCGCGCTCACAGATCTGGCAGTGGATCAATGCCGGGTCCGAAGCTGATCGTGATGATGGCTTCACGAAAGTGATCACGACCGAGTGGGTAGATCAGAAGATCGAAGAGGTCTTTGCCACGCTTACCCGGTATGAAGGTGATCGTCTAGATCACGCAAAAGAGTTGTTTGCCGAGTCCGCACTGTCAGAAGATTTTGAGGACTTCCTGACATTGCCGGCCTACGACCGATACCTTTCCGCCAACGCGAAAGTTGGCGCCTAACACTTCCTCTTGTGCTCACAGTTCGTGGGGTCTCACCGGTAACACGGTGAGACCCCACAACACTTTCAAGCCTTTTCGTTGTCTACGCCCTCCGACGGCGCACTCGCCAAGTCAAAGTGATGCTCAAGAAGGTCATAGCGACGACGGTAAGCCAGATGCCTGCTGTACCAAACTGCAGATAGCTCCAGCCACCGATCAGCGATCCAATGGCAATCGCAGCCCACAGCAGCAGGTATCGCAAGAACCGAAACAGATAGACGGAGGACCGCAATGCGATGGCCGAGGCAAGAGCCTGACCCATCTTCACTAGCGTGCCAGTCATATACGTAAGCCCAACCGTGACTTCACCACGCCGAGTGAAAGTACCGTTAATTGCACCGGTTGCCGCAGCCACAATGAACGGTGCCACCCTATCCACTGCAGGAATCACAGCGGTGATACCACCTAGCAGCATCAGTGCATAGGCCACCCACACTGCCGAGCCGTGTGGCGTTACCTGGTCGGTTAGCAAAGACTCTGCAGACGGGTGGAAACGTTTGGGTCCGAAACGCACGGCAAAAGATGACAACATGACGCCGATAATGAATGCCACGATCAATGATGACGCGGCTACCCATGCCAGATAGTTTCCCTGTGACAACTCGGCTGCAGCACGGGTCGAGTTCCCAGACATGAACGATACAAAATATCCACCCAGATGAATAAAGAACAGGCCGTCTACGAACCCTGCGTTAGCAGTCAGTCCTACTGCTAGCAGGTGCTGCCGCGTCGAAAGCGAAGCCGCCAAAAATATCCT
>DXCT01000015.1 GCA_019115865.1 Candidatus Yaniella excrementavium
TTCACCGAAGAAACCGAAACCGACCTGTTCGGTGAACAAGCCGTACTGTGCGGTGGCGCATCCCACCTGGTACAGGCAGGTTTCGAAGTCCTCACCGAAGCCGGCTACCAGCCAGAAATCGCCTACTTCGAGGTACTGCACGAACTGAAGCTCATCGTTGACCTCATGGTCGAAGGTGGCCTGGCCAAGCAGCGCTGGTCCATCTCGGATACCGCTGAATTCGGTGACTACGTCTCCGGTCCACGCGTTATCGATGCTCGCGTCAAAGAAAACATGCAGGAAGTCCTCAAAGACGTCCAGGATGGTACCTTTGCCAAGCGTTTCATGGACGATCAGGCCGCAGGCGCGCCAGAGTTCAAGAAACTGCGCGAACAAGAAGAAACACACCCAATCGAGAAAACCGGTCGCGAACTGCGCGGCATGTTCTCCTGGTTGCAGGAAACTGACGACGACTACACCGAGGGCACAGCCGCTCGCTAAGTCACGTTAGACCATGAACACCGGGGTATCAGAGCCATTATCTGATACCCCGGTGTTTTGTCTCAGGCTGTAGATGCGGTCTTCGCATAGTCTCGCAGCGAGGTTAACGCGTTGTCCCAAATATCGTAGAATGCCCCATCACCGGGCTCGCCCGAAACTCCGCTGAGTTCGAAGGTCACATAGGTTCCGTCAGAGATTTCTTCAATCTCCACTGTTGCTACGGGAAGCTGGGCAGGCTTGAACCCCGGGGCACCCCAGGTGAAGACCAGACGCTCAGGTGGTGAAACCTCGCGAAACGTCCCGCCAGAAACTGAACGCTCCTGCGTCTGGCCGTCGATGCTGGTGTAGATGTAAGAACCACCGACCTGAACATCGTATTCAAGCTCATCACGCGGGGTTGTCGTATGCGGTAAATGCCACCATTGCGCAATCGCTTGCGGGGTCGTCCAAGCGTGCCACACATCCGCTGGGGTGGCAGGTATGTAACGGATGATAGTAAATCGTTGCGCCATATCGGCCTGCAGCATTGTGCCCCTCCTTGTCGAATCAAAGGTGATTCAAACCATAGCTACATATTGCGCCTGTCGTGGGCTCGAACCAAGACCTGGCGCCTCTGCCGCTACGTGGTATGAGAGTTTGGGCGCGGTATTTGCCCTGCGCAATATGATGGGTGTATGAATCCGTCCAATATGAGTGCAGACGACCTGAATGACCCAACTATCGATGCAGAAACCCTGCGGCAGATCGCATTAGCACGGCCAGACCTGCGCAACCTGATACTGCGTCACCCCCACTGCCACGCGGAATTAGCGAATTATATTCACACCATTTCCCAAGAGACTCAAGCTGGGTATCCGGGGGAGCAACCCTACCCAGGACAGCCGCCCTATGGTCACGGAACTGGTCCCTATATGCCCTATGCCCCGCAACCACCTGTTTCCGTCAGTGATGAGAAAACCTGGGGTGTGCTCATGCACGTCGGCAGCCTCTTTATCGGTTTTCTGGCACCGCTGATCGTGTGGCTCATCTACCGTGAACGCAGCCAAACCTTGGATCAACAGGGGCGTACCGCATTGAACTGGCAGATCAGTGCTCTGATCTATGCGGTTGTTTCGTCAGTGCTCATGATTGTTCTGGTGGGATTTTTTACCATTTTTGCGGTAGCCATCCTAGACATTGTTTTCTGCATCGTCGCAGCCGTGAAGGCAGGGGACCGCGAAGCCTGGCGATACCCGTTGGCCATTCCGTTCCTCCGCGACAATATAGACACGCCACCGCACAGCGGTCACTACTACCAGCAGTGAACCGGACCTAGTTCGGTGCACAAACGGCGGCGAAGCATTAGCGTAACCTGCCCTTCGCCGCCGCATTGCTGTCAAGAGTTATGACGTGTTTAGTCTTCGAAAGCGGTCTGCATACAGCGCATTGCCGCAAGGGTTTTCGGCACGCCAATGTATGGCATCAAGTGCACGAAGCATTCGGCGACTTCTTCCTTCGTCATGCCCGCGACCTCAACGGCAGTTTTAATGTGTCCGGTCAGTTGTGGCTCGGTGCCACCCATGGCGGCAAGTGCGGCCATGTTCAGCATCTGGCGGTCGCGAAGCTCGATGCCATCACGCTGATAGGTCCCACCGAAGACTGCACCAACGACCCAATCTGATGCACCTGGCGCGTATTGGTCCAGCTGGTGCTTCCATGCGGCAGCACCTTCGGGTGACTGCGTATCCTCGACGAACTGATTGCCCTTATCCATGCTGAGTTCCAAAGTATCCTCCTTGAAATTAAATGAACCACATGCAGGCTATCATCGAGGCCAAACTTCAGAAGCGCTCAGGTGACATCTGTTCTGAGCTGAGCTATGGCAGGCCTGCTCATGGGGTAGGCTCAGCACCCCTGAGTGCTTTGCAGCCATGGGCGCATGATGGTTGCGCGTGATACGATCCTCGAAGGTGGCGCAAGTCACGATCGAGTTTTGGTGTGGGAGGGTCCAAGGGTGGCGCAGATATCTACCGTCGATATGTCCAAACTTCAGGAGCTGATTGATGCCGTTGGTGAGGACAGTGTGGTTACCAGTCCGGCTAGAATCGATAGTTATCGCTGGGATCGGGCCAACGATCCCGAGGCCGGTAATCCGGTGGCCGTGGTGCGGGCTAACAATGCTGAAGATGTCCAAGCCACGATCCGCTTTGCTGCAGCACACGGTATACCGGTGGTGCCCCGCGGGGCTGGTTCGGGACTTTCTGGCGGAAGCTCGGCTGTGGAGGGCGGCATTATCCTGTCGATGGAGAAGATGCGTGCCATTACCATCGACCCGCAGACCAGAACTGCCGTAGTTCAACCGGGTGCATTCAATTCGGAAGTCAAAATCGCTGCAGCTGAACACGGGCTTTGGTATCCACCGGATCCGTCATCGTTCGAATTTTGTTCCATCGGCGGCAATATTGCAACCAATGCTGGAGGACTGTGCTGCGTAAAATACGGAGTGACAGCAGATTATGTATTGGGTATGAAAGTTGTGCTTGCTGATGGCCGGGAAGTCCAGCTTGGCGGCTCGCGCCTCAAAGACGTTGCCGGACTGAACCTGACGCAACTGTTTGTCGGTAGCGAAGGCACACTGGGAGTGGTTACCGAAGCCACCTTGCGATTGGTGCCTGCTCAGCGCCCTCCGACGACGCTGATAGCCACCTTTTCGACTCTCGATGATTCAACGAACGCTGTTCTTGCGGTGGCTTCGACCATGCGCCCATCAATGTTGGAATTCATGGATCACACTGTTATCAACGCCGTTGAAGATGCAACCGGGATGGGGCTGGATCGGGATGCTGCTGCGATGTTAGTTATCCAATCAGATGAACCCGCAGAATACGCGGCACAAGAGATTGCCAGTATTGAAGCGCTATGCACCCAACACAATGCGTCCGAGGTCTTCGCTACCTCTGACCCTGAAGAAGCCGAAGCCATCATCGTTGCTCGCAGAATGGCCATCCCAGCGGTTGAACAAAAGGGCACACTGTTACTCGAGGACGTTGGCGTTCCGCTGCCTCGGCTCGGAGACCTTGTCCGCGGTATGGAACAGATCTCACAGGATCGCAACGTGCTCATCGCTGTTCTTGCTCACGCTGGAGACGGCAATACTCATCCGCTGCTGGTCTTTGACCCTTCAGAGGAGAGCCAAAAGCAACGGGCACACCTTGCCTACGGCGAGGTCATGGATTTAGCAGTTGATCTCGGTGGAACTATTACCGGGGAACACGGCGTCGGCAGGCTAAAACGACCGTGGTTGGTCAACTCTATTGGCGACGATGCCCTGGAACTCAACTACCGGGTGAAGCAGGCACTCGACCCAAACAATATTCTCAACCCCGGTGCGATATACGATCCAGCGGAGTTAGAAAACACCCGTTTCCTATGAGGAACCTGGCCAGCCAGAGTGGGAAAACCCCACAACGCTGCCCCTATCCAGCGCTAAGCACCCAGTGATTCAGCGCGAACGTGAGGATAGGCTTGAGGCGTCGGGACGAAAGGTACGAGGGTGGAGATCTCAGGCAAGGTCCAGGCGCCAGAGTGGTTTGGGACATGGGCGCGAGCCAACGCACCGTTTCCAATATTAATGAGCGTATACGTGCTGGTCTACTCAATTTGGTGGCCATTCGCGTGGGGGATACCGGGGCTCGTGGCCTTTGTCTTGGTTGTCGCTTTCGCGGTACTTTTCGTCACCCGTGGCATACGACAGATGAGACACTCGGTGCAGTTTGAAGCAACGGAATCGGCTGAAGATAGACTTCTTGCCCGAGCCATGGGCATCCTCAACAGTGTGGCACATCCGGTCTGGATGGTTGGGACGATTGTGTTGCTGATAGCGGGGCAGGGCCGCTGGGTGATGCCGTTGATGGTTCTTGTCATTGGCGCTCATTTTCTGCCGATTGCCCACATACTTGGTCGATGGGTCGACTATCCTGCGGGATTACTCATGATTGTGTTCGCTGTCATTGGTGGGGTCATGGCAGCAAACGCAACGATTCCGTGGATTACCGTTTTTGCAGTTGCTGGCATTGGCGGAACCATCGCTACCGGGTTTTATGCGATATACATGGCAAGACAATAGAGACAGATGACTCGAGCTGTCGGGCTTCACTGAATGTCCCAGTGCAATATCCGGTGGTTACGAGCACTAAGATGAATGCGGTGAGCAGTGCGCTCACGACAAAGTTTTCCTATTATTGAAAGTGTGTCGTTCGTGTCCAAACCAGTAGTGCTTATCGCAGAAGAACTCTCCCCGGCCACCATGGATGCTCTTGGGACCGACTTCGAGATTCGCCACACCGATGGTTCCGACCGTGACCAGCTGCTGCCAGCGCTTGCTGAAGCTGACGCTGTGTTGATTCGCTCAGCAACCACGATGGACGCTGAAGCAATCGGTGCGGCCAACAATCTCAAAGTCATTGCACGTGCGGGGGTTGGACTCGACAACGTGGACACACAAGCCGCCACCGAAGCCG
The DNA here is from genome assembly GCA_019115865.1 of Candidatus Yaniella excrementavium. GTDB lineage: Bacteria > Actinomycetota > Actinomycetes > Actinomycetales > Micrococcaceae > Yaniella > Yaniella excrementavium. The sequence goes on from DXCT01000015.1 coordinate 4,980, forward strand.
GCGTCATGGTTGTCAATGCACCCACTTCCAACATCATCTCTGCCGCGGAACTGACCTGCGGCCACATTCTGTCTGCAGCACGCAATATTGCCCCGGCCAACGCAGCGCTGAAAAACGGCGAATGGAAGCGCTCTGCCTATAAAGGCATTGAGCTGTATGAAAAGACCTTGGGCGTGATCGGTCTGGGGCGGATCGGCTCACTTGTCGCTGAACGCATGAAGTCCTTTGGCATGAACATCGTGGCCTATGACCCATACGTCACCGCCGCTCGTGCCCAGCAACTGGGGGCAACCCTGCTGAGCCTGGATGAATTGCTGGAGACCTCCGACTTCGTGACCATCCATATGCCGCGCACCCCAGAAACTCTGGGCATGATTTCCGATGATCAGTTCAAGATCATGAAGAACTCCGCCTACGTGGTCAACGTAGCCCGCGGCGGACTCATCGACGAGGAAGCATTGGGCCGCGCGCTAGACGCCGGACTCATTGCCGGTGCCGGTATCGATGTCTTCGTCGAAGAACCGGCCAAAGATCTGGCCTTTTTCGTTCACGACTCCGCAACCGTGACCCCACACTTGGGCGCTTCAACCGAAGAAGCCCAAGAAAAAGCCGGCGTTGCCGTCGCAAAATCCGTTCGCCTGGCCCTGGCCGGTGAGTTGGTTCCGGACGCCGTCAATGTTGCCGGTGGTGTCATTGACCAATACGTTCGCCCTGGTATCCCACTGACCGAAAAACTCGGCCGCATCCTATCTGCCGTCATGAAGGGCGTTTCGGTTTCGGGCATCGAAGTAGAAGTTGCCGGCGAACTGGCTGAAAAGAATGTCGACTCGCTCAAGCTGGCCGCACTCAAAGGTGTCTTTACCGATGTTGTCTCCGGCCACGTCTCCTACGTCAATGCCCCGGTTCTGGCCGAAGGTCGCGGCATCGAAACCCGACTGTCAACCACCACGAACTCACCGCACTACCGCAATACCATTACGGTCAAAGCGGTCTCGGCGAACGGCCAAGAGTTCAATGTCACCGGCACCTTGACCGGACCACAGCAAGTTGAAAAACTGGTCGGTATTAACGATTACGAATTTGAGGTCGCCATCGCTGACCACATGTTGGTGTTGGAATATCAAGATCGCCCGGGTGTCATCGGCACCATGGGTATGCAACTAGGCGACCGCAACATTAATATTGCCACCATGGACGTCGCACTGCGTGCAGACGGGTCGAAAGCTCTGGCTATTCTTACGCTAGATTCCGTCCTACCAGCCGGGCTGATCGACCAGGTCGGCGAGGCGATCCACGCAGAAAAAACCGCTGAGGTTGATTTGGAGGAAACCGGCCGGTGAGCACCTACTATTTGACAACGGCGATTGCCTACCCAAACGGCGAACCACACATCGGGCACGCATATGAATATATTGCCACCGATGTGATGGCGCGTTTCAAACGCCTCGACGGTTTTGACGTTCGATACCTGACCGGAACTGACGAGCACGGTCAGAAGATGCAGCAAACCGCCATTGACCAAGGCATTACGCCCATGGAACTGGCCACCCGCAATGCTGACGTCTTCAAAAAAATGGATGACGACGTCCTGAATATTTCCTACGATCGCTTCATCCGGACCACCGATGCCGATCACCACGCCTCGAGCCAGGAGATCTGGCGTCGGATGGAAGCCAACGGGGATATCTACTTGGATACCTACGCCGGCTGGTATTCGGTTCGTGATGAACGGTTCTTCAATGAAGACGAAACCCACGTCAATGACGAGGGCGTTCGGCTGGCCACCGAAACCGGTACGGAAGTCACCTGGACCGAAGAAGAGTCCTATTTCTTTCGGCTATCCAACTACGCCGAGAAGTTGTTGGCCCACTACAAGGCCAATCCAGAGTTCATTGCACCGCAAACCCGCGCCAATGAAGTCATGCGATTCGTCGAGGGCGGCCTCGAAGACCTGTCCATTTCTCGAACCTCATTCGACTGGGGTATTCCGGTGCCGGAACCCACGGATCCAGCCTTGGCCACCGATAAACACCACGTCATGTATGTGTGGGTTGATGCGTTGACCAACTACATCACCGGGGCAGGATTCCCCGATGCTGACAGTGAGTTACAACGCTACTGGCCGGCTGATCTACACGTCATCGGTAAAGATATCTCACGGTTCCACTGCATCTTCTGGCCGGCCTTTTTGATGTCGGCCGGTATCGAATTACCAAAACGCGTGATGATTCACGGGTTTTTGAATAATGAAGGCGAAAAAATGTCGAAATCGGTGGGCAACGTCGTCCACCCGGCAGACTGGGCTGACCGCTACGGGCTAGACACCGTGCGGTTCTTCTTGCTGCGCGAATTTCCTTTCGGCTCTGATGGGTCCTACTCCCACGACGGGGTAGTGCGCCGAAAAAACGCCGACCTGTCAAATAACCTGGGTAATCTGGCGCAGCGCAGCCTGTCGATGGTATATAAAAACCTTGACGCCCAGGTGCCCGAACCCGGCGAACTGACCCACCAGGACAAAAAGCTCTTGTCTCATGCCGCTGCGCTGTTGGAAACCTGGCAAACCCACTTTGAAGTTCAAGACTTTTATCGTGCACTGGGTGCCGCCTGGAAAGTTTTGGATGACACCAACGCCTACTTTGCAGACCAACAACCGTGGGTACTGCGCAAAACGGATGAAGCGCGCATGAAAACCGTGCTGTGGGTGACCCTAGAGATTGTGCGTCGCGTTGCCGTGCTCGTCCAGCCGGTCATGCCGGAATCAGCTACCAAACTGCTGGATGCCCTGGGGATTGCAGCCTCAGCCGATGCCGGTAGGACCAATGCGTCAGGTCAAGGTCCACGGTCTTATGCTGCCTGGGACACACAACTGGCGCCTGGCACACCCATCGATAAACCCACCGCCGTATTCCCACGCCACGACGAAGAATAAGAAGGTAGAGCATTGAGCGATAACGAATTAGATCTCGCGCTAATCCCAGGCGACGGTATTGGGCCAGAAGTCACGGCTGAAGCCCTCAAAGTCATCAAAGCCGTCCTGGGGGACGACCAAGTACAAACCACTGAATATGGTCTGGGCGCCGAGCACTGGTTGGCCACCGGGGAAACCCTCACCGAAGAAACCCTGGACGCCCTTCGTGGTCACCAGGCAATTCTTTTTGGAGCCGTAGGCGCCGCCCCGAACGATACGCGCATTCCCTCCGGGCTGTTAGAACGCGACATCCTGCTCAAACTGCGTTTTAGCTTCGACCACGCGGTGAACTTCCGCCCATCGGTGTTGTACCCCGGTGCAACCTCACCGCTGGCGGAGCCGGGCAACATCGACTTCGTCGTATTCCGCGAGGGCACCGAAGGGCTATACGTTGGTAACGGTGGTTCAATGCGCACCGGCACCCCGTACGAAATCGCGAACGAAACCTCGGTCAACACGGCCTACGGCGTCGAGCGCGTCGTGCGCAAAGCCTTCGAATACGCCCAAGACCGCGAACGTCAACACGTCACCCTGGTCCACAAACACAATGTGCTGGTCCACGCCGGGCACCTCTGGAACCGCATCGTCAACGAGGTAGCCGAGGAATTCCCCGACGCCACACACGACTACCTGCACATCGATGCGGCAACGATCTTCATGGTCACCGATCCGTCCCGCTTCGACGTCATCCTGACCGACAACATGTTCGGCGACATCATCACCGACCTGGCTGCAGCGGTTACCGGCGGTATCGGTTTGGCCGCTTCGGGCAATCTGAACATCTCGGGTACGGCACCTTCGATGTATGAACCAGTCCACGGTTCAGCCCCGGATATCGCCGGCACTCAGCAGGCCGATCCAACCGCAGCCATCCTGTCGGCAGCAATCCTGCTGGAACAAGAAGGCTACGCAGATGCGGCACAGCGGGTACATAAAGCAGTATGGGAAGATCTCGCCGCTGACGACACCACCACGCAGCGCACCACCGCTCAGGTGGGCGACGCGATAGCAGCACAGGTCTAAGCCGCTCAAGTACCAACGGCACAGGCAGCACGTTTTGGCCCACAGCAGGGCTCAGGAAGGTCAATCATGGAATTTAGGTTAGAACCCAATCAGGCTCCAGCAACGGATGCCCGACGCGACGAAATTCTCGCCGCTCCGGGATTCGGTCAGTACTTCAGCGACCACATGGTCACCGTAGACTGGACCGCAGATCTGGACGCCCAGAAGGCAGCCTTCGAGGCCGGCGACTACCTAAATATGGCTGGTGACTGGTCCAATGCACGAGTCGAACCCTATGGGCCGCTGTCCATGGACCCCGCCAGTGCCGTGCTGCACTACGCCCAAGAGATCTTTGAGGGTCTGAAAGCCTACCGCCACGATGACGGCTCCATCTGGACCTTCCGCCCCTATGCCAATGCAGCGCGCATGAACCGCTCGGCCCACCGGATGGCGATGCCGCAACTGCCAGAGGATGTCTTCGTCAAAGCACTAGAACAACTGCTGGCCCAAGATCGTGGCTGGGTACCCAACGGAACGGGCCAATCCCTCTACCTGCGACCATTCATGATCGCCACCGAGGTCTTCCTCGGGGTGCGCCCGGCACGCGAATTCAGCTTCCACGTGATTGCTTCCCCGGCAGGTAACTACTTTGGGGCAGAACTGAAACCGGTCAGCATCTGGGTCTCGCGCGACTTCGCTCGAGCAGGTGAAGGCGGCACCGGTTCCGCAAAATTTGGTGGCAACTACGCTGCCTCATTGGCAGGTCAACTCCAAGGCGCCTCGCGCGGACACGACCAGGTCATCTTCCTAGACCGCAGTCCCGACGACTCGCTGGAAGAGCTCGGCGGTATGAACGTCTTCTTTGTCACCAAAGACAAAAAACTCATCACCCCGAAACTCACCGGAACCATCCTGGAAGGTATTACCCGAAATTCCCTGATGCAGCTAGGTGAAGAATTCGGCCTGCAAGTCCAAGAACGCCACATCACCTTCAACGAATGGAAAGACGGTGTGGCCACCGGGGAAATCTCCGAGGTCTTCGCATGCGGTACCGCTGCCGTGCTGACCCCGATCGGCCGGGTAGCCGACGGCGATGAAGTCTATGAGACCCCATCGCAGGACTTCCCGGTTTCCACCGCCCTGCGCAACCGGTTGGTCGGGATCCAAACCGGCGCCGAAAAAGATACCTACGGCTGGATGCACCGTCTAGCCTAAAACCGTTCAACCGAAAGGGGAACACCGTGCGCATTGCACGTTTTGTCCACCGCGATGAGTTCCATTACGGCGTCGTCCAAGACGAAACCATCACGGTTTTGGCCAATGACCCGCTCTACGCCGGAATTGTGCCAACCACCGAAACGTTGAAACTCGACGACGTGCGCCTGGTGACCCCGGTCCTACCACGCTCAAAAGTCATCGGTGTGGGCCGCAACTGGGCGGCCCATGCTGAAGAACTCGGCAACGAGATTCCCACCACGCCGCTGCTCTTCTTCAAACCCAACACCGCAGTCGTTGGGCCCGATGAGCCGGTCATGCTGCCAGACTGGACCGAAGAAGTGTCCTACGAGGCGGAACTCGCCGTCGTCATCGGCCGTATCGCCAAAGACGTTCCCATCGACCGCGTTGATGAAGTGATCTTTGGTTATACCGTGGGCAATGACCTGACCGCCCGGGACACCCAGCGCGCTGAGGATCAGTGGGCCCGGGCAAAAGGCTTCGACGGCTCATGTCCGCTTGGTCCGTGGATTGAAACCGAACTGGATCCAGACGAGCTGCAGATCCGCTCGTGGGTCGACGGTCAGCTGCGCCAAGACGGCAACACCGAAGACATGATTTTCGACGTCGCCACACTGGTGTCCTACATCTCCGAGGCATTCACCTTGCTGCCCGGCGACGTTATCCTCACCGGCACGCCGGCAGGTGTTGGCGAAATCGACGACGGCCAGGTCGTGGATTGTGAGATTGAAGGCATTGGCACGCTGTCTACTACAGTGCGCCGCCCAACCGTTGGCTAACCGCTAGAAACACGGTCACGCGCACACAGCACCGCGGCGTGGACGGCTAGACTTGGACACCATGAGCCAGCTTCGCAATCCTGACGATATTCCTGCAGTCCCCACCGACGCCGAGGTCCGGGTGCGTTTTGCACCCTCTCCCACCGGCACCCCGCACGTTGGACTGATCCGCACCGCCCTGTTCAATTGGGGTTGGGCCCGCCACACCGGCGGAAAAATGATCTTTCGCGTCGAAGACACGGATGCCAAACGCGACTCCGAAGAGTCCTACCAACAACTCCTCGACGCCATGGAGTGGATGGGTATCGACTGGGACGAAGGCGTCGAAGTCAGCGGCCCGCATGAGCCCTACCGCCAATCACAGCGTGGGCAGGTCTACCAAGAGGCCATCCAAAAACTCAAAGACGGCGGATTCATCTACCCGTCCTACACAACCGCCGAAGAAACTGAAGCCCGGCACAAGGCCGCTGGACGCGACCAAAAACTTGGCTACGACGGTTATGACCGGTACCTAACCGAAGAACAAATCGCCGAATTCGAGGCCGAAGGTCGCAAACCTGTCTGGCGACTGCGCATGCCAGACCATGACCTGTCGTTTACCGACACCGTGCGCGGCGTCATCACATTCAGCACAGGTTCGGTAGCCGACTTTGTTGTGGTACGTGCCGATGGCTCACCGCTGTACACGCTGGTCAACCCCCTAGATGATGCACTGATGGGCATTACCCACGTGCTGCGGGGAGAAGACCTGTTGTCGTCCACGCCACGCCAGATTGCACTGTACCGTGCGCTCTACGCCGTTGGGATCGCAGATTTCCAGCCGACTTTTGGCCACTTGCCCTACGTGATGGGCGATGGCAATAAGAAACTGTCTAAACGCGACCCACAATCGAGTCTCTTCAATCACCGTGATAACGGCTTCATTCGCGAAGGCTTGCTGAACTATCTGGCGCTGCTGGGCTGGTCGCTCTCGGCCGATGAAGATATCTTCACCCC
>DXCT01000119.1 GCA_019115865.1 Candidatus Yaniella excrementavium
GAGTGAAAATTCCGCACCGTCACGTACCAACCATCCACGCTTGCCCAGTGCTTCGACAATTGGTGATGCGATGGTGCGGAGGTTGATCCAGGCATTGACTCCGTCATCAGAGATTGCCGAAACGTTCTCGGCAGCCAGTGCCGAAACAAACTGAGCGTTGGCATCAGCATATTCGGCGCCAGCGTATGCAAGCTTGGCAGGTGTCTGGGGGTTGGTGGCCAAAAGATAGGTGAGGCGCTGCAGGAGGTGGGAAACCCACATTGCGCCTGAGCGAATATGTGTATTCAGGCGAGAAGCAGTGAGCGTATCGGAACCAACGATGCCTACGCGTAGATCAGGGCCCAGCGACTTTGAAACGGACCGGACCAGGGCCCAGCGCGGGTGGCCTTGGGGGATGATCGACCGGTAGGGGTGGCCCGAAAGCTGCCAGAAATGGTCATCCTCAATCACCAGCACGTGTGGATAGTCAGCTAGTAGGTTTCGCAGTACGGTGGCTCGGGCCGCCGAAATGACGGTGCCCGTTGGGTTTTGTGCCCTTGGTGTGACCACCAGTGCGCGGATGCCTTCTTGCAGTGCGGCGTGCAGTCCTTCAAGAGTGAGGCCTTCATCATCTAGGGGCATGGCGACTGGTCGATACCCTGCTGCCTGGGCAGTTTGAATGGTAGTCAAGAAGCAGGGTTGTTCAAACCCTACGGCGTCGCCGATGGTCAAGGAGTCCGCCAGTAAGCGTTGCACCGCGTCCGCGGAGCCGGCAGTGACCGTCAGTTGTGCCTGGCCAACATCTGCGGCCAAGACTGCCTGTGCCCAGTCGGCCAGATCAGGATCGATGACAGGCTGGCCGTAGAGTACTGGTTCATCGGCAGCCAGTTGCGCCAAGGCCCCGGATGCGGGCGGCAGCAGGTCTGGATCGGGATTGCCCGAGGCAATGTCGATCATCCCGGTGATATTGGAGAAACCTTCCTGGGGGAGCGGCTGCAGGTCAATGATTTTGGTGCCGGCACGGCCCCGCGTTACCGCAACACCGGCCTGGACGAGCAGGCCATAAGCGGCGACCACCGTATTGCGATTGACCTCCAGTTGTTCGGCAAGCGTGCGAACAGGCGGCAAGCCTGCGCCGGGAGCAAGTTGGCCGGTATCGACCAGGTCGCGTACCGACTCTGCAATCTCTGCCGCGGTTTGCGCGGTGATCGAGGCAATCGGGTCGGACGGAACGAACGGTTGGGGCACCAAAACTCCTCAACAACCCACCAGGGGTGCAGACTAAAGGCTGAAATACTTGGTACCTATGTTACATTTTGGCTATGTCCACGCCTGAGAATGCACTATCTGTCGCCACCACTGAAATTGAGTTCCGTAAAGCCCTTGATGCGGTCTATGAAAATATTGCCGCTGCTGCCGAACGAGCGGGTCGAAATCCTGCCGATATTCGTTTGCTGCCGGTTTCCAAAACCGTTGCCGAGGAGCGCATGCGAGCAGCTTTTGCTGCAGGTATGACAGCATTTGGTGAAAATAAGGTGCAAGAAGCGCAACGGAAAGCCGAGGCGATGGCTGATTTGGGCGCCCACTGGGCGATCATTGGTCCCTTGCAGTCGAATAAGACTCGAAACGTCGCCGAGTTTGCTCACCAGTTCCAAGCGCTAGATCGGATCCGGATTGCTGGTCGGCTGGATCAGCAGTTGCAGGAATTTAATCGCACCCTCGAGGTCTTCGTGCAGGTCAACGCTTCGGGGGAAGAAACAAAATCTGGGATCGAACCAGGTGAGGTTGAAGACTTCCTGGAGCAGCTCCAAGCATTTAAAAACTTAGAGGTCAAAGGCCTCATGACGATGGCACTGCATTCGGATGACGAAGCAGTTATCCGCAAATGTTTCACCACGCTGCGAGATATTCGTGACGACCTCAGCCATCGTCGTCCCGCGCTGATCGGTGACGGCGAGCTGTCCATGGGCATGTCCAATGATTACATGCTTGCCATTGAAGAGGGCGCCACGGTGGTGCGCGTTGGGAGCGCGCTCTTTGGCGAGCGCGACTACTCCAACTAAGTTATCCACAGGCGTTTCCACACGTGTGTATTACTTACACACATGTATTTCACCAAGAATACCCGCATTCGTGCGGGTATTTTTATGCCAAAAATGCTGAGCATCCGCCTGGTGCAGGACTAGAAGGCAACGCGCCAAACAGCATTGCAACATAAACTATTTAGGTTAGGTTATGCTAACCTATCGAATTGTTGTTTATGGCGTGCGAGCTGTGCGCCATGCTTTGTTGTGAATCGGAGAATCCGTTATGCGCAGATCACGCGCGCTTATTAGTCTTGCGTCCTTGACCACCCTTGCTCTTATGGTTGCCGGTTGTAGCTCAACCTCAACCAGCGATGCAGATGCAGCCTCAGAAGAGGGAGCTATTACGGTCACCGACCAGCGCGGTCAAGAAGTTACTGTGCAAGGCCCAGTTGAGAGCATCGCCTCGGCGGTAATCCCAGCGCCAGCGATCATTGCTGCGGTAGATGGTTCCTGGGATCGGATTACCGGGATCAACCAGTCGCTATTGGATGCAAATCAACAGGGCATTATCGGCAAGATTTTCCCGAATCCCTTGAGACCCCGGTGATTTCGGGCCAAGATTTCATCCCGAATATGGAAGAAGTCCTCGCCGCCGATCCCGACGTCGTGGTGCAGTGGGGCGATATGGGTGATGAGGTGCTGCAACCAATCGAACAGGCAGGCCTGCCTGTTGTTGGTCTCGAATACGGTACCCAAGAAGATCTTGAAACATGGATTGACCTGTTCGGCGACATGATCGGTAAGCCGGAACGCGCCGACGAAATTCTGAACTGGATGCATGAAGAAGCCGAAGCGGTGTCCGGCCAGGTCGAAGACCTCGATTTGGAATCCCCGCGTGGGCTTTCCATGTCGTACTCGGAACGTGCCATTTCGGTGGACACGTCAAGTGACTACGCACAGCACGTTTTTGATACCGCCGGTATTACCAATGTGGCCAAAGATGCACCAGTCACCGATGGTGTTGCAAGTGCCGAACAAATTATCGAATGGGACCCGGAAATCATTTTCCTTTCGGCCTTTGATCCAGCAGTCCCCGAGGACGTTTATAACGATCCGAGACTGTCCGAAGTCACCGCGGTAAAAGATAAGCGGGTGTACCGCGCACCCCTGGGGGTCTACCGCTGGCAGGTCCCAAGTGCTGAGTCACCCCTGTACTGGAACTGGGTCGCTGCCCTGGCCTACCCGGGTGAATTTGAAGTCGACCTGCCCGCCGAAATGCGCGAACAGACTGCCTTCCTGTACAACTATGATCTCACCGACGAAGACATCGACTTAGAGCTTCGCACCGATATCAATGACGGCAGTGCCAACTACGACGTGGTGGCTCAGTAATGGTTGAACAAATTCAATCACGGCCTCATACTTCGACCACCCCGGACCACCGTTGGGCTGCCCCTGAGGCAGACCGTGCCGAAAAAATGCGGGTGCGCCGCAGTCTGGTGCTGATCAGTGTGCTGGGGCTTGTGTTGGTTCTCGCGGCCGTTGCGGCAATGGGCATTGGTCGACTCGCCTTGCCAGTTGACCGGGTCGGTGCCATCGTCATCGATCAACTCGCTGGCCTCGTTGGTCTTAAACCGGGTCTTGCTGACGATGTGAGCCCGGCTGAGACCAGTACCGTTTGGCTTATCCGCGCTCCAAGGGTCTTATTGACCATTCTGGTGGGTGCAGCCCTCGCGGTCTCTGGTGCTGTGCTTCAGAGCCTGTTCCGCAACCCACTGGTCTCACCGGATGTCATCGGGGTCTCCTCGGCCGCATCCTTTGGCGGGGTGCTCACCATTCTTTTCGGTCTGGGCAGCCTGGCGCTGGTCTCAGGTGCCTTCGCCGCGGGATTGGCCGCAGCCCTACTGATCATGGCACTAGGACGCATCCGCACCGGTTCCCCGATTCTCACCATCGTGCTGGGCGGGATCGTTGTGTCGGCACTGTTCAACGCGTTGGTCTCACTGGTCACCTACCTGGCTGATCCTTACACCACGCTGCCCTCGATCACCTTCTGGCTCATGGGCTCCTTTGCCTCGGCATCCTGGACCCACGTGCTCACGGCGATCATCCCGATTCTGCCCTGTCTGATCGTGGTGTATCTGCTGCGCTGGCGGGTCAACCTGCTGTCCCTGGGGGATGACGAGGCACGCTCGCTGGGTGTCCGCCCCGAACGACTCCGCATGTTCCTCATCGTCATGGTCGCGCTTATGACGGCGGCAACCGTGGCCGTCAGCGGCGTCATCGGCTGGGTAGGCTTGGTTATTCCGCACCTGGTGCGGTTGCTGATCGGCTCCGACAACCGCATCCTGCTGCCTGGCTCCGCGCTATTGGGTGGCCTCTACATGCTGGTGGTCGACACCATGGCCCGTTCTGTCATCGAAGTTGAAATTCCCGTTGGCATCCTCACCGCCATCATCGGCGCTCCCGTTTTCGTCTACCTGTTAGTACGTGGTGCAAAAGGAGGAAAACTTCTTGCTTAATGCAACCGGTGTAGGCCACCGCTACAGCAACAAATCTGACTGGCTCTTCCGCGACCTGGACGTCACCATCCCACCCGGTGAAGTAGTTTCCGTGCTAGGCCCCAACGCCCGGGGTAAAACCACACTGCTCACCTGTCTCGCTGGCATCCGCACACCGCGAGAGGGCCGCATCGAGGTCACCGGATCCATGGGATTCGTGCCACAATCACACGCCACCGACCACCCCTTCACCGTGCTCGACATGGTACTGATGGGACGTGCCACCAAAGTTCGCGCCTGGTCAGTTCCCAATGCCCAGGACGACGCCGCTGCATGGGCCGCTCTGGACCGCGTGGGCATGGCCGAGCAGGCCGCAGCATTTTATACGGACTTGTCCGGCGGGCAACGCCAATTGGTACTGATGGCCAGAGCCCTAGTGTGTGACCCGGCCATCCTTATCCTGGATGAACCCACTTCCGCGCTGGATCTATCCAATCAACGCCAAGTCCTTATGGTCTTGCGCTCGCTGGCGGATACCGGCATGGGCATTATGTTCACCACCCACGACCCCACACATGCGCTGCATATCTCCTCCTACACCCTGCGCATGGACGACGACGTCGTCTTTGGACCAACGAACAAACTGCTCACTGATGACAGTTTGTCGCACATGTACCGGGTACCCGTTCACACCGCCACGGTCGGCTTTGATTCAGGCGCACGGACCGTAGTGGCCCCCGACCTCCTCGCGGAGCACGTATGACAGCACGCATCCTGAAGCTCACTCAACGTCCCGTCGATAACAACGACGGCCGCGTGCGAACCATCGACGTGTATGACCTGGCTGCGGTTGAGCTGGCCGATTACACGGGCATCTTGGTGGAGGGCGGCTGCGATCAACGCTTTTTGGCAACCCAGCAGCCACAGCTCGATCACTGGGTGGAATCCGGTGGCCGGCTGGTTGCCAACGGCCACCCCATTCAACGTTGGCTTGCCAAGATGCCCGCCCACCGTGCACTGGATTTCCACACCCCGGAAGAGCTCTGGCTCTATCCCGTGGGCGAGCACCCCATTTGGCGGGGTGTGGAACGCACCGAACTCATCTTTCGAACCGGTGTCCCAGGCAAACACTCGCTACAAGAACTCAAACGCATCGGGGTTGCCGGATTCTACGCGCATGCCTATCTGGTCGATCTGCCGCAGGGTGCACAAACCATTACCGGTATCGGGCCCGGGCAGCTTCCCGTAGACGTATCGTGGACCCAAGGTGACGGTGAAGTCGTCGTCCATATCGGCAACGACCTGTCGAGTTTCGCAATACCCCAGACCACCACGGCCGAACTTGCCGAACGCGTCCTGACCTATCTGGAGGGCCGATGAGCCGCACAGCCT
>DXCT01000016.1 GCA_019115865.1 Candidatus Yaniella excrementavium
ACCTCGGTGGATAGTGCCCCGACTTTGCCATCGATCGCAGCGGTGCCATCCAGGCCTGCGACCATGTGGCCGGTGACCCAGCATTCATGCCTGGGCTGAGACCGATCAACCGCCAGATACGGGGCCATGGGATCTGGAATGTCTGTGCCAAATTCAAGATGCTTCATGGTGCGATTCTATGGGCTAGACCCCACCCTGTCATCGGGACCCCAACGCTTCCTTATCACCGTCTTCTCATCTGCGTCTCATGTCTCTGGGTCATAATGGACGCATGTCTCGCATCATTTCGTCCCGACTTGTATGGCTAGCGGCTGCCCTTGCCGCGGTCGTCACCGGCAGTCTATTCGTCCAAGACGTCGTCGCCGGCCCCGATGACCGCGACCTTGGCCCGATCGTAGAAAACACCCACGAGCCTGCCCCGACACCGTCGACGACGCCCACCGAGACACCTAGCCCATCGCCAGAACCCACGGTGGAGCCTAGCCCGGAACCTGAACCTGCCCCGACTAATCATCCGGTCGCCCCCGCTCCCCCGGTCGATGTCGAATACGACGACGATTGGGATGACGATGACTGGGATGACGACGACGATGACGATGACGATTGGGACGAAGACGATTGGGATGATGACGACTGGGACGACGATGACGACGACTAAGGCCTCCGAGAGAGCCACCGGTGCCAGACTATCGATCCGGGCCCGGTTATTGATCGGCATGTTATTACTGACCGGGGCTACCCTGCTGATCGCCGGGGCGGTGAACTATGTGCTCGAGCGACAGAACCTCGAAACCCAGATGGATGCCTCCCTGGCTCGCGACATCGAAGATTTTCGCGTTTTGGCAGACACCGGCATCGACCCAGAAACCCAAGAACATTTCACCAAGGCATCCGAGCTGATGTACACAGCCATGCAGTACAACCAGCTGTCCGAGACTCAGAGCGTGATCGGCATGCAGGACAGCGAGATCATCTGGAGTGCGCCCGAAAACGTTTCGCTACGTCTGGAACAGGATGCCGAATTCGTTGACTGGGCCGCCAACCTCGAACCGGATTCGGCCTACATCACCACCGTGGAAACCGACCGATCCACGTACCGTGCCGCAGTCGTCCCCGTCCACCTCGCTGAAGATTCCGCACCGGGAATCTATATCGAAGCCGCCGATCTGCAGGCAGAGCTTCGTGAAGTCCACCTGTCCTTGGCCATCTTCATTGGCGCCGGTGCCGGGGCGCTGTTGATCGGCGGGATTGCCGCCTGGCTCTTGGTGGGCCGCATGCTACAACCGGTCCGCGATGTACAGGCCACCGCACAGCGAATTTCCGAAGAAGAACTCGATTCCCGTATACAAGTGCGGGGGCATGATGAATTCGCCGAACTCACCGAAACCATCAACAGCATGCTGGACCGACTCCAGCTAGCGCTTGAACAGCAAAGCCAACTGCTCGACGACGTCGGGCACGAACTGCGCACCCCAATTACCATCATCCGCGGCCACCTAGAACTCGTGGATCCCAATGATCCAGAAGATGTCGCACAGACCCGCGATATCGGCCTGGATGAACTGCAGCGCATGTCGCTGCTGGTGAACGATCTGGTGACCTTGGCCCAGTCGAACACCACGGACTTTATCCAGCCTAAACCCACCGATATCGGCGAATTTATGCACGATATCCATGCCAAGGCCCAAGCACTGGGCACACGAGATTGGACCCTGAGCGCACGGGCCCACGGTTGGGTGACCGTTGATACGGCCCGACTCACCCAGGCCATGCTGCAGCTGTGCGCCAACGCCGTCAAATTCTCTGAACCCGATACTGCGGTAGAACTGGGCAGCACCTTCCGCCACAGTGCCACCACTGGAACCGACCTGTGCCTGTGGGTCGCAGACTCGGGCATCGGCATCACACCCGAAGATCAACGCGGTATTTTCAAGCGATTCGGTCGCGGTTCAAGCGGTGAACGCACCCAGGGTTCCGGCCTGGGACTAAATATCGTCTCGGCCATAACCTCAGCACACGGCGGTACAATTCACGTCGAGTCGACCCCCGGCGCCGGTTCAATTTTTATCATCACGATTCCGCTAGAACCGGCAGAGCATTCCGATACGCTACCTGATACATCCCATACGATGCAGCCGTCCCCAGACCAGGAGTCCCAGTAGTGAACAGAATCCTTATCGTCGAAGATGAATCACGCATCAGTGAATTTCTCGCCAAAGGGCTGAAAGCCGCAGGTTACACACCGTTGGCTGTGGCCACCGCCGCAGAGGGACGCGAGCAAGCCGGTACTGCAACCTTTGATCTGGTCATTTTGGACCTGGGGTTGCCCGATGGCGATGGGTACAGTGTGCTGAGCTATATCCGGTCCCTGGGCCTGGATATACCGGTCATTATTCTGACGGCGCGTAACTCGGTCCACGATACCGTGACCGGTTTACAGTCCGGCGCCGACGACTATATGGCCAAACCCTTCCACTTCGATGAGCTCTTGGCTCGTGTCCAACTGCGGTTGCGTTCTGAACCGCAAGAAGCCGAGATTTCGATCCTCACCCATAATGGGCTCAAACTGGATCTGCTGCGCCGGGTCGCAAGCGTCGACGAGGTCGAAGTCGATCTCTCGGCCCGCGAATTTGAGTTAGCCGAAACATTTTTGCGCCACCCCGGCCAGGCACTGTCTCGAGAACAACTCCTGTCTCGCGTCTGGGGTTATGACTACGATCCCGGCTCCAACGTGGTAGACGTATACGTCCGGTACCTACGCAATAAGCTAGGTACCGGACGCTTTGAAACAGTCCGCGGGATCGGCTACCGACTCTCCACTAAAATCTGATGTGGTCTTAGGGCACGCGAGCCCACTGGTGGCGCTTCATCAACCGCGACCACTTATTGGCCGGTAGTTCGGGATTCAAGGCCGCTACTCCCAGACAGTATTTCGACATACTCACCGGGCGAATACCGAGGTCAGACAACGCCTGATCCGACACTCCTCGACCGTTTCCAGTTTTCGTTTCGACCACGACCATGTCCGGTCCCTGGACCTTCGATGCGGAATCCGAGTAACGCAATTCGACGTCGCTGGTCACACGCTCGCCGTCCGTCGAGTTCACCAGTGTTGCCCGAACATAGGAGTTGTGTAGCACCGGCGCGAGCTCCGGAACATCCTGACCGTATTCCTCGGCCAACACCTGGGCAGCGAATTCGAGATTCTGCGGCGTAAGCTGGCGAGCATCTTCGATCGGTTGTGGACGGCGGTGCTTCACCGTGGCGCCGAGTCGCCCCTTGGTCTTGATCTCGAACATACACAGCTTGGACTCTACGTAGGTCCGCGAGCGCACCTTATAGCGTCTGCGGCGACCCTGTCGGTGTGCACGGTATTGTTCAAAATCAGGAGTGTCGAAATATGTTGAGCGATATTGAAAGCTGCGTAACCCGTCGATTTCCATTACAGAAAACTCAGCGCCCAACCGGTCGGTGAATTCCGCGAACTGTACGGGTGTCAGTAAGAACTTCTTATCGACCCGAGTCTGTAAGGCCGCAGTTTCCATAACGTCTGCCAGCGAAATACTCTGTCGGTCTGCTACTGCCGCATCGAGCGCTTCACGAGCGCTGGTTGGTGCAAAAATTGTTTCACGATGCTGCATAGTTATCACACCCGATTCGTTGAAACGCTAGCAGGCCCTTGGGCCAATCCGTACGTTGGTTGCTGCGCACTGATCGAGGGATAACCTGTTGCCGATGTAGTGTTATTCCGAGCCTTTTTCGGCACCGGGATATTATCAACCGGCCCGTTGGTGCGATACCGCACGTCAACGATGGTGAGGTCGCGGACCATATCGAGTTCCAGCACAACGGTGTGCAATACCTTGGCGTCTAGCAGCTGTTCTAGAGCGTCAATCCGTTGGTGTTCTGCTGGATACGCCCGGTCCAGGGTGACCATTTGGCGCTGCGTGCTTCTGCCAGGGCCATGGTGGTCCACAACGTACATGATGGCCACCAGGCTTGCCGTGATAACCGGTGAAACCCAGGCCGGATCTGGATGCAGCCCGTTGATCAGACCGATCGCCAGGGAGATGAAGTAGTAGGCAACTTCTTCCTGGGTGAGCGTATCGGAACGCAACCGGATGATCGACAAAATACCGAATAGGCCAAGACCAAGTCCTAAGCCTGCCTCGGATTCTGACAGTAGCAAGGTGACGGCGAAAATCCCCATGCTCAGGGCGATATAGGCCAGCGCGAGATCACGCCGGTAATGACGCCGAAAATAGACGAGAAAAACGAGAATTGCCATCCCGGTAACGTTGGCCAATAGACCTACCCACAGTGCCATCATGTTGTCTCCTTCATTCGTTCGTGATGGTGATGCTCTCACCCTAAAAAAGGATTATGAGTCATAAAGTAGAAGCAGATGAGAAACCTCTCATACACCTGGCGTTAACCACAACAACAGATTGACGATCACCGAATCCGTGTTTCCAACCCCGGCGCTCGCTAAGCTGGCCACAGCACATGCAAGCACCCAGGCACGCTGGGTCATGACGACGCGATAGGTGATCTCACAATGGCAACTGCACCAAGACCGCAAGTAACCCCACTGGAAGAAGGCGAACTCTTTGACACCAAACGCATGGAAGCCGCCGAGGGTGTGCAGTGGCCACGACATAGAGCCTCGGCGGAATCGGTACTCGTGGTCACCGAAGGTCAACTGATCGTCGAGTTTCCTGATACACAGCCAACCCTTTCCGCAGGTGAAAGTATCGTCATTCCCGCCGATGTTTACCACGAAATTGTGCCGAATCCTGCGTTCAAAGCCATACACATCATGCCCAAAGATATTCGGTTCACTTTCTCCAGCTAACGTTTCGCTAGACAGCCGAACGTTAGACTGAACTGTTACTTCATCGATGTGGTCCGCCCACCATCGCTATCCGGCAAAGGAACGCACAACATGCAAATCAAAAACGCCGAACACCTCTTCGAACGTCAGCTCTCCCTGATCAATAACGTAGAAGAGCAGCTCAGCAAGGCACTACCCCGTTGGGCCGAAGCAACCGATCGAAAAGCTTTGACCAAGGCTCTCAACCGCCACGCGGAAGAGACCCAAGGCCACATGGAACGCCTCGAGCGTGCCACTGAGAAAATTGAAAGCATCCGTTTAAAACGCATCAAAGACAGTGCGTTCGCTGCCCTGGTTGATGACACCGACGATATTATTGCAAGCACCGAAGAGGGCGCGGTGCGAGACGCTGCCCTCATCGGTGCCGTACGAAAAATCGAACACTATGAAATCGCCGCTTATGGGACGCTTCGTGTACTCGCCAAACAGCTGGGCTACTCCAAAGTGCGCGACATCTTGAAGGAAACCCTCGACGAGGAGCAAGCCGCCGATGACAAGCTCCACGAGCTACTCAAGAAGAAGATCAACCCGGCAGCGGACTAACAGATCCTCCAGGTTTAGTTTGCTCGGATTTTGTTCTTTTGGATCTTGCCAGATCCGGTACGCGGCAGTTGCTCCACAAACCACACGTCGCGCGGCCGGTGGGATGAATTCAGGTGCTCACGTGCGTACTGCGTGATCGAATCCCGCAGTTCGGCCTGCTCGGTATCAGATGCAGGCACCCCGTGAGTAGGGACCACCACTGCGGTCACCCGTTCGCCCCAGTCTTCATCCGGCACACCAATGACAGCTACCTCCAAGACGTCAGGGTGGTCCAGCACCACCTGTTCAACGATCACCGAGGAGACATTTTCACCGCCCGACTTCACAATGTCCTTCAAACGATCGGTGAAGGAGAAAGCGCCGTCGGCGTCAATATTTCCAACGTCCCCGGAGTGAAGCCACCCGCCAGCAAATACTGAATTATCGGGC
>DXCT01000017.1 GCA_019115865.1 Candidatus Yaniella excrementavium
GTGGCATGGATGCCATCGAACCGTATATGGGCCGCGTCTGGGCCGGCCAAGCGCTCCTCCACGCCTGGCACCACAAGGCCGTCGACGCCGTCCAGACTGCGCTGACCGACGACGAATGGCAGGTTCGGGAAGTCGCCGCCGAACTCGTGGGCCACCAAGAACTGACGATGGTCGATGAACTGGTCCAGCTCCTGATCAATGACGCCTATCCACAGGTTCGTGTTGCTGCCGCAAATGCCATTGGAGCAACCGCCACCCCGCAAGATGACGTCGCCATAGACCGCCTGCAGCGACTCGTCATGGACCCCAATACAGTGCTAGCTGCTGCGGCCGAAGACGCACTCGGCGAGATCGCAAAACGTCACAATCGTCCCGATCTCGCCATCGCCTCGAGGTACTAGATGTAGCTCCCCAGAGGATTATAAACACTCGGGTCGGGCACGCCACCGAGTTCTCACAACGAGCCCACGCGCTCACGACCTCAGCGAACTACGCCCAAATGCTTGCCTAATGGCCCAGAAGTACACCCTTAAACGCGGTTGCAACCCAGTCGGAGCTATATGTGGATAACTAAATTCCTCGACATAGTTATCCACAAAACACGGAGTGAAGCGGACTCTAATTGGAAAACATGATATCAAACAACACGAAAATCTATTTAAGTTGAACAAAAAGCTTTAAAACCATTAAAAATCATTGATTAGTTGGCCGAGTCGCGGTAGAATAAGAGGAACTTCAGACGCTCCTCTACCCCGATTGCTTGAGATACCGCCCAACCACATTTCACAAAACGAAAGGATGCTGCAGTGGCGCAAACCCTGGTCCCACCGGACATTAGCTCTGCAGTACTCCTCGATGCCATAAACGGCGATGCAGTTGACGAGATGTCCCTCGGTGAATTGGCGCTGGCAAAGGCCTTCTTTGGTCAGAAATTTTCGGAGCGTCTTGCGGCTCCCGAGTCAGTGAACGAATTGGCAACGTTCGACAAGGCGCCTGGCGACGATTGGTCAGGACTCAATTCATCATCGAAGCTGAAGCAACACACTTTAAACGACCGGCCCTCGCCAATACCACCAGATAACACCGAAGACACAATACAGTCCATTGCTCTGATGATCTCCCAGCACGAGCGATCAACAGAAGCAGATATGGCGAACCTAGCGCGTAAATTAGAGGTTGCGCACAGAGATCCCAGCGCCTACCTTGGCACCCCAGAAGGGGTGCAGGCGTTTAAAACTCCAAAGGATTTCTTCCGACAAGTCCTGAAGATGTCGGGCGCCAAGGCAGACAAGATACTACGCCGCGCCCAATACGTCACGCATGGCACGAATGTCAGCCCCGCCCTGGCAGGAGATACTCCAAAGCTGCCAAGAATGGCTGCAGCTTTCACACAAGGATTGGTGTCTTCCGAAAATCTTGACCGTTTTATTTCCATGGATCAAGACCTCACGAAGTACGCCATTGGATCCGGCCATACACCCGAATTTAAAGATGAGATCGTTCGGTCTATTGAGCCCATGCTGGTCGAAGCCGCAGCGTCCTCCACGCCTGAAGAGCTCAGCCAGAGTAAGCACCGGCTAATTGAGATGATCGCGCACCACATCGATGCTGATGGGCCACCAATTTCTGACGTCTTAGGCAAGAAACCCGATAATGCTCTTCGCATCAGATCGCACCAAGACGGTTCAACGACGGCTTCTATGCACATGGACCCATCCTGGGGCGCATTTCTCAAAGAGTTCTTGAATACGAACCTCAACTTTAAAGGCGACACTCCCCTGCTGCCAGACAAGATCGACAATCTTTACAAAGCAGCGGCTGACGCGAAAGCCGACCACGAGGATGACTCCGGCAAAAACACACAGGACGAGCAGCAAACAAGCGAGCCGGATAAAGCCATTGCTGAGGACGCATCCGGAAACATCTACGGTTCTGAAGAAATCAACACCATGGACCGGCTTTCACACGCTGAACGAGCAGGTGCCATTTTGCTCGGTGCCCTATATTCGGTCATGAGCATGTCGCCCAAAGATGGTACTGCAAAATCTGCGCATGGTTCTCCTGCAAAACTAGTAGTCGTTCAAGATATCCAGACAGCCTATGCCACGTTAGGCTTGCCTGGGCTCCCAGAGGCTGTACGACGACCCCACGGGTCTGGCGGTATACTGCCGACGGTCATCAAACGGCCCAATCCAGACAATCCTGATCCACCGGCATTCATAGAACACACCGGATCAGAAGATGTATATACCGGGCACGTCAATCCTGTGCCCTGGACACCGTATCAATCCGAAATAATCAACGTAGGACCGATCCACCCCAAAAACGCAGCCCAAGCGCTTTGCGATGTGGCGCTCACTGGCCAAATTTGGAATGGACAAGACATCGTGCTGCACGAATACCGCAGCAAACGCATGTTCACCACCGCTCAACGCAAAGCAATCTTCGCTAGAGACAAAGGTTGCCAAGCACCGGGCTGCACAATCCAAGCTACCTACTGTCAATGCCACCACTGCAAAGAATGGTGCAATCAAGGCCAAACGAATGAGCACAACGGGATTACCGTGTGTTCACGGCACCACTCCGATATTCACGATGGCAAATGGCGCATCAGAAAAATCAACGGGATCACGTACTTCCAACCCGCGCCTTGGGTCGATCCGTACCAACCCCTCCTGCGAAATCTATATTGGAACGGGTAAAGAATCAGCGGTCACTTTTTGACCGCTGATTCTTTGTCACTAGACCGAAGTTCCCGCTTCGATGTCCTCCATCTCCGCATCCAGATCCAACGGCTGATGTCGAGTACGAACCATACTGCTAACCGCAGCCAACACGACCCACACCGCAGCAATCAAGATGATCACATCGATCACTACGAGCAGCCACTGACCATCCGCAATAAAGGTTCCCAGCTGAATGATCGCCGCATACATCGACACAAAGAATACAAAGATCAACGGGATCAGCACAGGCCAAGCCGGACGCTTGGTGCGCAACAAGATAATGACCAGGATGGACATGGTCAACGCTGCCAACAACTGGTTCGTAGTACCGAACAGAGGCCAAATAATCATGCCGCCTCGACCATCACCACCAGCCGAGAACGCAAGACCAAAGCCGGTCACCAACGTAATCAAGGTGGCCACGAAAACGCTGAGCTTAATACCGAACAACTCGAATATCTCAGCCGTGACGAAACGTTGCAGACGAACGCCCGTATCCATCGTCGTTGCAGCAAACAACACAGCCATGGTCGCCAAGATTGTGGCAGACAGACTTTCGGGGATCCCCAAGCCCATATTGAGAATACCGCTACCAGCACTCACAAAGGCGGCAGCACCACCTTCATTAAACGCTGAGTACACTTCTTCCCAAGCAGCCAAGGTCGCATAACCCGACGTCGTCGCGATAATCGTGCCCAGAGCCAACAGGCCCTCGCCTACAGCACCGAAATACCCAACCAACTTGGCATCTGGTTCTTTATCCAGCTGCTTTGATGAGGTACCCGAGGACACCACACCGTGGAAACCAGAAATCGCACCACATGCGACCGTCACAAATAACAGCGGCATAATGCCTGGCGTGCCTTCAGGAACATTCTGATTCACCGCAGGTGCGACAACGGTCGGATTCGAAATAAAGACTGCCAAGTACAGCAAGCCCAAACCAACAAACAGCTGCAGACCATTAATGTAGTCACGCGGCTGCAAAAGCATCCACACCGGCAACATCGATGCAATTCCAGCGTAGAGGAACAGCACGATAATCCAGAACGCGGCCGCCGACATCCCCATGATGGTCTCCGGCAGTTGAATCGGGAACCTATCACCCAACATAATCAGGCCGTACAGCACGCCCACGCCGACGACAGAGACGATCGGGAGGTTCCACTTCAGCCGGTAGATAGCCTGCCCAATCAACAACGCAACAGCAATCGCACCCCAGACGGGGATGACCGCCGTCGGAGTAGAAATGAGCAGATCTGCGATGACCACGGCGAATACAGCGTTAACCATCAGCAGCAGGAAGAAAATGACGACGAGGAACAAGATGCGTCCCGAGCCGCCAATATATCGGCCAGACAGCGTACCGATCGAACGCCCTTTGTGGCGGGCCGAAGCCCACAGCGCACCCATATCGTGCATGCCGGCAAAAAAGACGGTACCCAATGTGACCCACAAAAATGCGGGCAGCCAACCCCAGATCACCGCGACAGCGGGTCCAACAATCGGCGCGGCACCTGCCACAGAGGTAAAGTGGTGACCCCACAGAACCCATTTATTAGTTGGGACGTAATCGATCCCGTCTTGGTACTTATGTGATGGCGCTTGATAGTCCGGGCTCAGTTTGAACACCCGTTTTGCTAAAAACTTGGAGTAGAGGAAATACCCAAGCAGCATCATGACGATGCCAACCACAGCCATAACTAGGGACTGCATTGCCAGACTCCTTCACGGTGAGTGATGTGTCTAGCACACTTTAGTAAACATCGTGAGCCGTGTCACTACAGCAGCGTAATTCCACCACGTCAGACCCGAGGTGACTAGCTATGCGGGCGTCCCTGTGGCATTTCATTTGCTGCCACCGCAGGGAACGGCTTGCCACCGTTGTACTTCTCTTCGAGGCGCTGCACCTCTTTCATGACCGCGCGGATCACAAACTGGCTCAGGGAACGGTGCCCCTCGGGGACCATGGTGTGCAGGACCGCACCGCGCAGTCGAGCAGTGTCCTCGGGTTCTTGGTAAAAACTCACCTTATTGGGGTGCTTACGCGGTGCTGTTTCAGGGTTTTGCAGCACGTCTTCGGCCACATCGACGGCGGGCTCTTCAACCTCGTCGACAACGTCCTGAGCCGGTTCGGTAAACGGTTCGGGAATGGCGATACCAATATCAAAGGCACCTTGTTGTTCGGCATCATCCGTTGCTTCAACGGTGGGTTCCGCCGGTTCAGCAGCTTCGGTCGGCTCAAGGTCAAACAGCGCTTCATGGTCTCGCTCGGACATGTTTCACCCGTGGTCATGGTCGATGGCGTATGTGGTCGGTTAATACTCTAGGTGTTGAACGATCGTCAGGGGCACAGGCGGCATCGGTGTGGTGGTGTGACTTCGGTTCAGACACGATTCGTTCTAGGGTGAGAAGTATCGCCGAACTGCTAAGGATTGATCATGGAATTTCGTCATCCAATCGTTGCTGCACCCATGGCGGGTGGGCCATCATCCAATGAACTAGCTCGCGCCGTGGCCTCCACCGGAGCGCTAGGTTTTCTCGGAGGCGGCAATAAAACAGCTGCCCGTTTGGCTAAGGATTACCGTTCGGTGGCTGCCAGTGGTGACGTTGGAGTGAACCTGTTTGTCCCGGATGCAGCCAACTGCGCGGTGGATGTGGCTAAAAGTCAGCAGGGGCGGGCCGAAAAACTGGCGGCGTTTCGCAACGAACTGTTGCCGTTTGCCCAACGGTTGGGCGTCGAAATCCCGACCGTTGAACAAGCCGGAGCAGATGTTTCAGACGATTGGGAGGCCAAACTTGAAGCG
The DNA here is from genome assembly GCA_019115865.1 of Candidatus Yaniella excrementavium. Taxonomy (GTDB): domain Bacteria; phylum Actinomycetota; class Actinomycetes; order Actinomycetales; family Micrococcaceae; genus Yaniella; species Yaniella excrementavium. The sequence goes on from DXCT01000017.1 coordinate 5,534, forward strand.
GCGGTCGAATGGCCGATCGTATCTTTCACCTTTGGGCTGCCGGGCCCCGAGGTGTTTCAGCAGTTGCATAAGTCCAATACCCAGGTTGGTGTGACGGTGACGTCGGCGGCCGAAGCCCGCAACGCTGCTGACCACGGCGCTGACTTTTTGGTGGTGCAGGGTCCAGAAGCCGGTGGACACCGCTCGGTACACGACCCACTGGGCACGCCGGAAACCTTGGAGCTGCCGAAATTACTGGTTGCGGTGAACGCCGTCGTCGATATTCCATTGGTGGCAGCCGGTGGCATTATGACACCGGACGATGTGCGCAAGGTACAGGAGCACGGCGCAGCGGCGGCTGCGGTGGGGACCGCTCTGTTGTTGACCGATGAGGCGGGAAGCAATGCGCTGCACCGTTACATGTTGCGCACCGATCGTTCAGGGATCACGCAGTTGACGCGCGTCTACTCGGGGCGTGTCTCGCGTTCATTGGTCAATGAGCTGATGTCGCTGGATGCCCCGGCCGCCTACCCGGAAGTCAATGCGCTGACCGTGCCGATTAAACGCGCGGCGATCGAGGCCCGCGACCCACGTTCGACCCATCTGTTTGCCGGCACCGGGTATTTGCAGGCCCGCACCGGTAGCGCCGTTGAGATTATTGAATGGTTGGTTGGCTGAAGGCTGGTTCACTGGGAATCGTTCCCGAGGATGATGCAGCGATGTAGCGGCAGCGCATAGAGTTGGTGGCCGTGAAATTCTTTGACCGTATCGTCAATCTGTGGCGCAAGTACCCCCGAATCTGCGACGGACTGATCATCCTGCCGCTGCTGGGGTTAATTCTGTTGTCGTTAGCTGGTTCGATGACGTCGTCGATGTTCCCGCTGTTTATGTACGACTGGCCGGACTGGTCGTTGCGCGCCGTCGTCGTAACCATTGTTGTGTTACACATGGCACCGTGGATCTTCCGGCGCACGAATCCGGTTGGTTCTGCTGCGGTTGTGGTCGCGGGGTCCCTGGTTCACCTGGTGTTCGGCCCGGAGATGCTGCCGTCGATGATCATGGTGGTGTTGACGGTTCAAAACCTTGCCCATCTGGCCCCGATGTGGGCCTCGGTCACCGGGTTTATAACCGCACTGGCGGGCGCGGTGCTCTATGCGGCCAGCGCCACCATGATGCCCAAGTTCTGGGGCGCCGGGGCCTACAGCGAAGGCGAGATCTTCGAAGCGGCCGGGGCGATCTATACGCTCCCGATCTCCATTCCGGTGATCGCCCTGGTGGTGTTGTTTTGGGCGGTCGGCAACGTGCAACGGACTCGTCGTGTGCGATTGGAAACGCTGCAATCTCGAACCGAACAGCTTCGTGTTGAAGCCCGGCAGGAACGCGAACTGGCCGCGGCAGATGAACGCAACAGGATTGCCCGAGAGCTCCACGATATAGTCGCCCACTCACTGCAGGTGGTCATTTCCCAAGCCGACGGCGGACGCTACGCGGCAAAGGCCGATCCTGACATAGCCGCGCGCACCCTGGAAACCATTGCCGATACCGGCCGCGATGCACTGGATCAGATGCGCCGTCTGCTGGGTGTGCTGCGTGACACCGACGCCGCTGGCACCGCACCACAGCCCGGTGTCAGCGATATCGAGGCGCTGATTGCCACCATGCAGTTATCCGGGTTGCAGGTTGAGCTGCACCAAACCGGGCTGCCCTCGGCTCAGCTGCCAGATGGCGCAGAGCTTGTGCTGTACCGCATCACCCAGGAGGCCTTGACCAATGTCGCTCGGCACGCCGGGACAGCTGCAAGCGCTACCGTGACCCTACACTGGCGCGATACAGGAGTTGCGGTGACTATTGCAGACGACGGCGTTGGCACACATGAGGCGGTCGAGCCCGCTGACAGGACCCAGCACGGTGGGCAGGGGTTGATCGGCATGCGGGAACGCACCGCCCTGTATGACGGCACCTTCTTTGCGGGGCCCACGGCGGCTGGCGGATTTCGGGTTCACGCCCACCTGCCGTATCAAACGGTTTAGGTTGCCTGCTGACTTACGGCTCCAGACACTCACAGACCCCGACTGCCCTGCGAGGATAGAACCTATGCAACCTATCAAAGTCGCGATCGTCGACGACCAGCAACTCATCCGTTCCGGACTGTCAATGCTCATCAACTCTCGGGACGATCTGACAGTTACCGGTGAGGCCGCCAACGGACAACAAGCCCTACATTCTGCGCATATCCGAGCAGCCGATGTCGTCCTCATGGATGTTCGAATGCCGGTTATGGATGGAATTGTGGCAACCAAGGCGCTGCTGGAACGGCATCAAAGGCTCAAGATTATTGTGCTGACGACGTTCGATCTCGACGAGTATGCGCTGGAGGCCATCGACGCAGGAGCCAGCGGTTTCTTGCTCAAGGATGCGCCACCGGAACAGCTCCTGAGTGCCATCACGTCGGTGTTTCACGGTGACGCGGTGATTGCGCCGTCGACAACCAAACGGCTGTTGGAACACCTCGTGACCCCGAAACCTTCGACGCCGTCGGCGGAATACGACGCCGAATTAGCCGCGTTAGCCACACTGACCGCTCGTGAACGTGAGGTGTTGGAAGCCATGGCCGAAGGGTTATCAAACACCGAGATTGCAGCGAAACTGTTTGTTTCGGCCACCACTGTCAAAACCCACGTGGGCAAAGTCCTGACGAAACTGGGCGCCCGTGACCGGGTACAGGCCGTGGTGTTGGCCTATCGCACGGGGATCGTATAGGTCACTGAAATTGTGTAGTGCACAGTGGCAGGCGATAATGGCCGTATGGAACCACGCAGAGGATTGAACGACAAAGACTTAGCAAACCCCCGCCGTGCAAAACCGGCCACGGTGGGCATGACCATGATGTTGATCATCGGGGCGCTGGTCCTGGGCTCGTCACTGGCGATCAACTTTTTCACCGGAACGTTTTCGGTGCCAACATTCGTGGTGGGTGTGGTGTTGGTCGGCATTGCGGTGGCCTATCTTGTGGTCAACGCGTTCAAGGACGACGCCGCAGGCAACTAGTCCCGGAATTCTTGGCTCAGCCAAGACGGATTGGGTTCATCCAGCGCCGAATAATCGATCTGGATTTCGTCACCGTCCAGGGTGACAGGAAACTCCATCTCGTCGCCCCAGCCACCAAAGGGTGCATACGTGCGTTCCCGTTCTTGCCAGTCTTGGTCCTCGTCATCGCGCACCTCGTAGGAGACCGTAATGTCCCCTTCCACGATGCGAGCTACAACCGGTCCCGAGTATTCGGTGAGGTCCACGCCGTCACCGTAAGCGTCGGTCTCGACGGGCACCAGCTCAATCTCGGGCGTAGTCGCCCATGTGCGTTCCATGTTGGTCATGGCGTTCCATCCGGTATCTTCCCAGCTGGCCGCCTCACAATCAGCAATACGAATTGTTTCGTCAGCCAGACAAGATTCCAGCCGCTGCTCCACCTCGGCGATCACATCGGTTTCAAACGCCTCGGTATAGCCCTGGTTGAATTCAATGGGCGTTTGCAAATGCTCACCGGGGGTGATCGTGAGTTCCAGGTCTTGTCCGTGGGACAAATACTGGCTGCTTTCTGGTGCCGCGAAAGTATAGGTTCCGGGCAGCAGCACAAAACCGTGCTGTTTTAGCCAACCGTCAATGTTCTGACCTTCATACGCTGGGCTGGACGAGTCCTCAGTTGTTCCTAAACCGGAAGGTTCCACCTCGATTTCTACCTCATTGACGGTCAACTGAGACGGACCGGTCGCGTACAGGGCCCTGCCGGATACCATGCCTGTTTGGAGGTCCCAATCGTTGAAAACCATGGCCTGTGTGCCTGATTCACTCAGGCCGAGCTCAAGTGGGTACGCCTTACCTGATTGGTAGATTGTGGCGTCTACGGTCACGTCGTTGGCAGCCGAACCAGCATAATTCACGTCCCCCAGCTCAAATCGATCAGGGCGGTCTTCGGCAGCTTGATAGACCTCATCGGTGGCCAAAGCACGCAACTCGTCGGTGACGTTTGGCCCCATAATTTCCAAGGCGTCTTCGGCGCGACCATCCACCACAGCTTGAAGATACGCTTCGGCGGTCTCTTCTGGACCAAACACGGTACGAGCTAGCACGGTATGAGCAATCCATCCGGCAACAACCAACACGACAACCCCGGCGCCGGTCCACAGTAGGATCTTGGATTTGCGTGTCATCCCGCGCGGCTGCCTCTCGGGCTCAACACCAACTGCGCCAGGCAGCTGCATTGTGCGGTCCATAGGCGGTTGGTGGGCGGAACCTACTTGTTGTCCCAAACCAACACTCAAGGCACGGACGAGACCGGCTGGAAGATGTTGCAACAACCTCGGCATCAGGTAGCTGGCCAACACTTGGACTACACCGCCGATCGCAAGCCACACTAAGAAACCCCATGCCGCAGAACTGATGGCCATTTGAACCGTTTCACCGGCCATATACATCGACAAGTACACGCCATTAGCTGAGGTCAGGAGGATACCCACCACGAGATACGTTGCCGGTAGCGCGATCCAGGCCCACGGTGCATGTGCCAAGAACCGGGTCCGCAGGCTCCAACGGCACGCGGTGATGAACAGTACCGCCACCATCACGATGAGGCCAATAATCCAGACAGCGGGGGGCAGCGTGAAAATCGACAAGGATTCGGCGCCATCGACGAACTCTTGACTACCCGACATAACCGTTGGCACAAAGTGCAGCATCGAAAAGGCAAAGAAGCCAACGGTGAGGAACCCAGCCAGTATCATCTGGCCCACTTCGGTTTCGCTTTGTACAAAGGCTGCGATCACGATAGCCAGTGCGGCGCCGCCCGCCAAGATAAGGACATGTTCAAATACCGTTGCGATAACGCTGAGAATGCGTTGTACCACGAGACCACGACGGGGCAGCAACAACAGGTAGGTGATACATCCGACCAGTACCCCGGCCACCACGAATCCGGGCAACGAGGCGGAATGCGCCCAAAACCGGCCGTCAATGAACTCGCTGCCGGCGTCATAACGAAATCGCACGGTGGCAGCTAAAACGGTGATGACCGTGGCAAAAAGTAGCCCGGAAATACCGGCGAGCATCCAACGGATGCCGGTTTGTTGGGCGCGGATATTGCCGCCGAGGAAACGCTGTGTGACTGCCACAGCGACAATTCCTCCTGCCGGCACCAACCACGGAACGAAAAACGCTGAGCCGCCACCGGAGAACATGCCGAACTCTGCAATATCGATGCCGAGGGAAAGCGGCGATAAAAACCCCATGCCCAGTAGCTGAATGGTCACCACGATCCAGGAGGGGCCGCCATCCATCAGCTGCGGCATCGTTGCGCCAAAGCCTGCTGCTGCGCTCATGGCGCCCAGTCCCAAAGCCGCGACAAAGGCAGCCATGAGGAAGGCCCCACCGAAAAATATTAGCGGGATCAACAACGTCCTCGCCCAGGCTTGGGCCGGAATGTTCTTGAGAAACATCGGCGCCGCGGGAGGAGGTGGGGGCGGCTGGGGTACGTGCTGTGACATGACGCTTGAGTGTCCTCTCCAAGGAAATGCAGTGTGAGTGCCCTATATCGTACCTCTACTGCTCGCTTTAGACCGGCGCGAGACCCGGCAACAAGAAGTACGCGATAACTCCCCAGACAAGAGCCGAAAAGGCTAACACCGGAACGGTCACGGCCAGAAGTCGGGCGCGGGTGACCGGCCGGCCGCCGTCTGTCATCGATGCTCCGCGGGACAGTTGATACGACAATTCTATCCGGGCCGGTGATGCAATCGTGCCCCAACACCCAGCGGCATTATTCATGGCCATGGACCACTGCGGATGGATGTCTAACTGCCCGCCGACGGCAACCTGGGTTGGCCCAAACATCGCATTGGTTCCGGTACCCGATGCCGTCATATAGCCACCCAGCGCCCCGATGACCGGCATCAAGAAAATATAGCCATCGCCAAGTGCGGAAAGTGATTGCGCCAAAGTTTCGGCAATATGACCGCCCTGCATGACGACCCCGAATAAAATGTACAGTGCGGTTGGAACCCCGGTGTTGAGCCACAAACGGAAAGCATTGCTGGCTAACCCATCCACGGGTTGACGGTACTGCGCGATGGCCACGCCCACCCCGCCAAAAGCGTAAAGCGCCGGACTAGCAACAACTTCTGCCAACCATGCCGTCGAAATGATCGAGGACAACAACTGTCCGGCGATTGTGCCACCGACTAGCACGGCGTACGGCACAATCGAGCCGCCCGGGCCGGGACGAAGTTTGCCCTTGCGCACCACCACCAACCAGCCGAAACTCATGACCGCGGAAGCGACAGCACCGGCCACCGGAGTACCCAGTATGAGGTTGGTCCCCAAAACCAACAACGCCAGCGTCAGCCCTGAAATTGCGCCAACGCCGAGATAACCGAGCCGCCATGCTCTACGAACTTTGGCCGCTTTAGCGGCAATGAACGCCGTCACCACACCGGAAATCACAACGGCCGGGATATTGACGACGGCGGTGGCGACCCCAAGATCCGTGAGCGTCTCACCGGCCAGTTCGGCGCCCAACAGGGTTCCAGGACCCATGGATCCCCACGGGCCAATCACAATGCCCATCAACACGATGAGTGCCGACTGGTAGGCGGTGAAGCCAAACGCCAGCGTGAGCGGCAAACCGATGATCAGTGAAACGCCGAAACCGGTAACCGATTCCATAAACGGCACCACACCGTTGGCCATCAACAGTGCCGAAGCCAGCGATGCTCCACCGGCAGCCAACCAGTCGGCCAGCTGTTTCTGTGCGCCGGTGTAATCCATGACCCTGGCCAAGGTGACGCCGCCGGCAATGATTGCTAACACCTGCAACATGGTGGCCATGGAACCACCAACGACAGCGGTGACTTCGGTCAGGTGAGCATCCAGCGCCCACAGTCCGACAATAACGGCCGCAAGCACTCCGGCAACCGGCGGTATCCAGGCGGGCAGACGCGTTAAAAGCAGTCCGATCACAACAACGATCGGCACAGCGGCCAACACCACGGACACAAAAACCTCACCTTCACACTGGTCGCCACACCATCCTACGCCTGCACCAACCCGAACCAGAGTAGAGAGCGCGCGTCAAGGTTTTTTACTTTTTGCGACGCCCTGTGAACTTTTTGGTAGTCGTTACCGAAGCCATTTTTTCTCGCGTCCTATGGTGTGAGGTGCCTTTTTCTACTTCTTGCTTCCGAAAAGGCGGACCCACGCATGATCCTTACAGGTTTACTGGTCGGTGCCATCCTCGGCGTTGTTATGCAACGTGGCCGGTTCTGTGTCACGGGCATGATTCGGGATATTTTTCTGCAACGATCGTGGCGCGGATTTGTTGCGCTGCTGGTAGTTATCGCGGTTCACGCGATCGGTCTAGCTGCCCTGACCTCAACCGGAGTGATTGCCCCTGATCACACCACCTTCGCTCCGGCTGCGGTTATTGTTGGTGGTTTTTTGTTTGGGCTCGGGATTATCCTCGCGGGTGGTTGTGCCTCGGGAACCTGGTATCGGTCTGCTGAGGGCTTGGTCGGCTCGTGGATTGCTTTGGCTATGTATGCCCTGTCAGCTGCGGCCATGAAATACGGCGCACTGCGTGGATTAGATACCTGGATGAAAAGCTGGGACACCGGTTTGACGACCATCCCGAAGGCGTTGGGCGTTTCACCGTGGTGGTTCGTCGTCGCCATCTCAGTCATCACGTTCATTTTGGTACGACGTTTCCGCGCCCGGGATACCAAACGGCCCGCAGCGGCACGACTGACCAATCAGCCCGTCTGGAAACGTCCGCTGCACTTATACACCGCCGGAGCGCTTGTGGGGCTGATCGGTGTCGTTGCTTGGCCGCTTTCGGCCGCAACCGGCAGAAATAGTGGCCTTGGGATTACCACTCCGACCGCCAACACGCTCCAATACACGGTGACCGGCGACGACGGCTTTATTGACTGGGGTGTATTACTCGTCCTAGGTTTACTCGTTGGTGCGTTCATCGCAGCAAAATCGACCGGTGAGTTCCGCGTTCGTATCCCAGACGCCACAACAACGGTGCGCTCAGTAGCCGGTGGGCTACTCATGGGCATCGGCGCGACACTTGCTGGTGGCTGCACCGTAGGTAACGGCATGGTTCAAACCAGCTTATTCAGTTTCCAGGGATGGATCGCACTGTTGTTCATTGCCGTGGGGATTGGCGTCGGTGCCAAGTACTGGTTGAAACCGGCAACCGCAACACCTACGAAGACCCCACAAACTGCTCCGCAGACCACTGCCGCCGCAATCAGCGCCGCTTTGCCCGACTCTCCGGCCAATACTGCGATACCCGGGATGCAGATGGCAACTGGATTCATCAACTTGCATTCCAAAGCTGACGACAAGGCCCGCCACCTGGGTGATGGATATTTCGCGTTAGATTCTCTTGGTGCGGTGTGCCCATTCCCGCTCATCGAGGCCAAAGATGTGATGGCAGATTTGGAACCTGGCCAGCACTTGGTCATCGATTTTGACTGCACCCAGGGCACGGAAACCATCCCGCAGTGGGCCGTCGAGGATGGTCACGAAGTCACCGATTTCCACGACACCGGTGAGGCGGCTTGGCAGATCACGATCAAAAAAGGTCATGTCGATCGCGACGACATCAGTTCTGTTTAAACATCACCGTAGAGCACTAGCACAGCCTCATCCTTTTGGATGAGGCTGTGGCGGCAAGATCGTTCCGGCTGGTGATTTACTCAACGGCAAATCCGCGCAGACTGAGTACATGTTAACCACAGAACCGGCTGCCGTTGCAGCACAAAACATTACTAAAACCTTCGGTAGTAACGACACCAAAGTGGCCGCCCTGGATACGGTGTCGGTGGCGTTTCGCCCCGGCGAGTTCACCGCGATCATGGGGCCTTCCGGCTCCGGGAAGTCCACGCTCATGCACTGTTTGGCTGGGCTCGATACGGTCGACGCCGGACAAGTCGCCGTCAACTCAACCGTGATTACCGGTATGAGCGATAACGATCTCACCAAGTTGCGCCGCAGCCACATCGGATTCATCTTCCAGGCCTTCAATCTGGTACCCACACTCAACGCTGAAGACAACATCGTATTGCCCTTGGATCTGGCCGGAGCGAAGGTGGACCAGGATTGGTTCAACCAGATCGTTGCAACGCTGGGGCTGACCGATCGTCTCAGCCACAAACCTCACCAGCTCTCGGGTGGGCAACAACAACGCGTCGCGGTCGCTCGAGCCCTGTTGACCCGCCCGGCCGTGGTCTTCGCCGATGAACCGACCGGCGCCTTAGATTCCAATACCGGTGCCGAGGTGCTGGAACTGTTGGCCACCAGCGCCCGGGAAATGGGACAGACAATCATTATGGTCACCCACGATCCACACGCGGCCTGTTACGCAGATCGCGTCGTACTGCTCAAAGACGGCGCCGTCGTCGGGCAGCTCGAAGATCCTAGCGCGGATTCCGTGCTGAACGCACTTGCGGAACTGGGTGAATAGTCATGTGGAAACTTGCAACGAGTGAATTGAAATTACACCCGCGGCGGTATGTTGCCGTGTTACTGGCGATCGTACTGGGGACCATGTTTCTGGCCGGTTCCTTATTGGTCACCTCATCGGCGAAGGAATCGACCAAACAGATGTTGGGTGCCACCTACGCCAACGCTGATCTTTTGATTGCCGTCGAAACGCCACCCGACCCCGACTCGGCGTTCTACGATTTGACCGGTACCGTCGATGAACCCGGCAGTCTCACCGACCTAGACGGCGTCGAAGAAGTCTATCCGCTGATGAATACCGCGACCGCCATGGTGCTGCCGGAAGGTTCTGACCAACAGGGCACCTTTGATCCAGATTCCGACTTTGTTTACGCTACCAACCGTCCAAACGACGCAGCCTTGCTGGCCAAACCGCTGACTCAGGGACAATTACCGACCGCCAACGACGAAATCACGGTGGATACCGAAGCTGCCCAGCGCCATGATCTCGCTGTCGGTGACACGGTGACGCTGCGCACGCTGGCCGATGACACGGAACAGGAGTTCGTAGTGTCTGGCCTCATGGACCAGTCCATGGACCCTACGGTGGTTGGGGCGATGACGATTTACACCACTGCGACGACACTGGGCGAGCTCGCTGGCGACTCGCCCACCTACAACATGGCGTTGTTACGTGTCGACGGTGATCTCCAGCAGGCTATCACCGACATCCAACAGGCGCTCGACGCCGCAGGTGTACCTGCCACCGTGAATACCCCGGATGTGCAAATCTCCGAGCAGCTGGTCGACATGATGGGTTTTGATGCGATCACCGTGGTGCTCGGCGGGTTCTCGGCGATTGCGTTATTGGTGATGATGCTCGTCATTAATAACACGTTCTCGGTGTTGGTGGCGCAACGAACTCGGCAGTATGCGCTGCAACGCGTCCTGGGTGCAACCCGTGGTCAGATCCGCAAAGGTGTGCTGGCTGAGTCGACCCTGATCGGGCTGATCGGTTCCATCACCGGTATTGCCTTGGCCATCGGGTTGATCTTCGGGCTGTTGGCATTGGCACAGCGCTGGATGCCCGGTGCAGCCTTTGGCATGGACCCCTCGATTCTGTGGGTGTTGGTTGCCGGGGTGGCGATCACCGTGGTGGCATCTTGGCTGCCTGCCTCCCAGGCGATGCGGGTCTCGCCCCTCGAGGCAATGCGTCCGGTGCCAGCTGCGACCATGGGTTCCAAAGCCGGCAAGTTCCGGCTGGTACTGGGGGCGCTGTTGCTCCTGGCGGGTGGTGCCGCGCTCGTGTACTTCGCTACTGCTGGTTTGGTTGGTTTGGCGATCGTAGCCGGCGCTATCTCGTTTATCGGTGTGTTGACTCTGGGAGTATTGTTTGTTCCCGGCGCCGTCTACGCAATGGGCTGGCTGACGCGTTGGACCGGGATTCCAGGCAAAATGGCGCAGCTGAATTCGGTGCGGAATCGTTCTCGCACTGCAGCGACTGCGACCGCGTTAATTGTCGGGACTACGTTAGTCGCGATGATCCTGACCGGGGGTCGGACTGCACAAGACAGTACGGATGAAATGTTGGCCACGAAATATCCGGTTGATGTCTACGCGCAGCTGACCCAGATCGATCCAACGGACACCGCACAGGTCGCTTCTACAACGCAGAAACTAGCTGATACCACTGGTGTCGCCGGTGCTGAAGCCCTGTATCCGGTGGGGTCCATTGATGAGTCGTGGTCGCAACAGGTGATGACGGCCGATCCGCAGCGGTTGGCGAGCATCTCGGACAGTGTCAGTGACGACGATGCCCAAGCCCTGCAAGAGCCGGGTACGGTGTTGGTTCCTGAGCATTACGAATCGGAGACGTTGGCGGTGACCACCGCTGATGGTGAGGTCGAACTGGATGCGGTCCGGTCTGATTTACCGTCCGTTACACCGATTGTTTCTGACACGACGCGACAACAGTTGTCGATGGATATCGCAGGAGAAGCAGTTGTGTGGTTGTCAGTTGTGGATAAAGATATCTCGCAGGCTGATTTGAACGAGCTGGTCACCAGCATGGTTGCTGATACACAACTATCGGCTCAGGATGTGAGTTCGCCGTTAGTTATGCGATCGATGTATCAGCAGGCGATTGATGCAGTGATGCTGACTGTCATTGGTTTATTGGGCATTTCGGTACTCATTGCATTTGTTGGTGTTGCAAATACTCTGGCATTATCCTCGTTGGAACGTACTCGTGAGAATGCATTGATGCGTGCTTTGGGTCTGACAAAACGTGGCTTGCGGAGCATGTTGATGTGGGAGGCCATACTAATCAGTGCGGTCGGCGCCAT
>DXCT01000120.1 GCA_019115865.1 Candidatus Yaniella excrementavium
CCGGTTACCGAACCGATGGTTGCCCACAGGATGCCGGCGGCCGGTGTAAACGTACCATTGGCCGCGGTGAACCCTGCCATGGCCAGGAACAGTTCGGACGGGATGGGCGGAAAAACGTTTTCAACGAACACCGCTATTCCCAGCCCGATGGGGCCCAGGGCTTCCATAACGGCCATGAGCAGGTCGCCCAACCAGCCGTACGAGACGTCGTCAGTCATAGTCTCATACTAGCTATCTCCGCCTGAGCAACAGGTGGAGACGGGCAGCAGTGGATGCGCTTCTTCAATGTTTCAAACGCCTCTCTACAGCCTCCGATGTCTTTTAGTCCTCCACCGCGTCGGCAGTTCGCGTCAACGCTTCGGCTATTTCGGGGCCGAACATGACCGGATCATTATGATCGGCTTGCTCGATAACCTGTTCTTCCACAAGATTTGGTGCTGCTTGAGCTACTTGCGTGCTCAGCTGCCAAGGAATGACGGAATCGTCTTCCGCTCCTATAACAGTCACCGGCACTTCGGTCTCACGGATGTGGTCAATCACCGGGAAAGTGTCACGCAGAACGGTCCGCACCGGAAACCACGGATAATGATGGCGCCCTACATCAGCCAGCTCGGTAAACGGCGAGCGCAACACAACTGCAGCAGGCGACCGTTCCTCGAGCAACGCGGCAACCACACCGGTGCCAATGGATTCACCAAAATAGATGGTCTGTCCTGGTTGATAGCCCTGTGCTTCCAGCGCATCGGCGGCCGCATGTCCATCACGGATGAGACCATCTTCGGTCGGAGAACCGGGGTTGGTACTGTAGCCACGATAGTCCAGCACCAATACGGCAAAGCCTTCCTGCTGGAAGTGCTGTGCGATGGTCACTCGGTTTTCTCTGTTTCCTGCATTTCCCGGTGCCATCAGCACGGCCATCTCACGATCATCTGCCTCTGGTGCTGGCGGGGCAAACCAAGCATCGAGGGCATATCCATCGGAGGTGTTCAAGACAATATCTTGACCACCGGCTAACGCATCGCCGGCAGGAGGTACCTCGGAAGTGTCCGGAAAGTAGATCATTGATCGTTGAACGAACCACACGACAACGAGGACTACGACAGCTATGGCCAGGACTGCCAGGCCACCATACATCAGCCTCTTATGCTTACGGCGCCACGGGGTGGGAGTGTCCGAGTGGTGTGTCGCGTTCGAACCTATACCAATAGTCATACACCTATAGTTTCAGCCCGCCTGCCCCGACTCAATACCGTGAGTTCACGACAGGGTGAGCCCAACCGTCGCGCGACGTCTCCAATCCAGGAGTATTCCAAGCGTCGATCCCATTGCAGCGGATTGCACAAGCGCACCTAGTCCTGAGTCGGTTGCAATACCAGCGTGTCCTTGGTGGCATGGTTCACTGCTTGAGCAGAATAATGCCACGGAGACTGCTGGCCGAGGGCCCAATCTTCGGTTTGATCCACGTAGTTCTCGTGGAACGCATGCCCGCTGGCGCCGGTGAGGTTGTGCCACACGGAACGATCCCAATCGTCGAGATCGACCACCATGCGCATGGAGGGCACCGTGCTGGTGGCGTAGCTTTCATCCAGGTCCCAACCGGTGGCGTTGACGACACCAGAACCACCACCCACGGGATAGGGGCCGCGGTTGAACAGAGCTTCAATCGGGCCGATACCGCTGGTGCCGAACGACTCGTGGGTAAGTGTCAGAGCGTGCAGTTCACCCCAGTTCCAGTCTTGGATATCGGAACCTTGCTCGTCTTCGAGCTCCTCGTAGGCCGTAACGGCGGCATCGGTGAGCAGTTGTTCTTGGGAGTCACCCCACCATGGGCTTTCTGGGTCTTCGAGTTGGGCTTGGAAAAACACTGCATACCGTGATTGGTCGTCTCGCGGGATATCGGTTTCTTGCGTTCGGACCATCGCGTGGGTGACATGATTCCACAACACGTTGGCGAACGCTGCGCCGGCAGAATCCGAGTCATTTTGGCCGTCCCAGTCCGCTAACAGTTGCAAGGCCTCTTGCACGTTCTCATCGTCTACCTCGATGGATGCATAGGCTTGCTGGAGTGCATCAGCGGCCGGAAACTGATTATCCATGTGTAGCTCAGCCATGTCTTCCACTGTCACAGACCCTGCCTGAAGCATCGTTTCAAGCTCCTCGACAATGCGAGCGCCTCGGTGTCCGTAGTCCCAGTCCCTGCTGAGGAAGTACTGGTACTCGTCGGTGACGATTGCGTTATTGGCGGTGACGATATAGCCGGAGTCCGGGTTGTAGCTCACCGGGTGTTCATCAAAAGGTATGGTGCCTTGCCAATCGTAGGCACTGTCCCAACCTGGTTGTGGCAGGTAGCCATCTCCGGCACCGCGAATCGGTAATGTGCCAGGTGCTTGATACCCAATGTTGCCCTGCCGGTCGGCGTACACCAGGTTTTGTCCTGGAACTTCAAACTCATAGGCTGCTTGTCGCAAATCGCCAAAATTTTCTGCGCGGTTGAGGGTGAAGATCGCTTGAGCAGTCGTGGTGACGTCCAGTGCGGTCCAACGCAAACTCAGCGCAAATTCACCTGGTGGAATGTCTGCGTCATCAACCTCGTCCGTTGGCGGATTGATCGTGATCATCGTGAAGTCACGTTGCAGATCAGACAAGATGGGGCCGTGATGCGTTGTTCGAACATCCAACAACACGTCGTTGCCGCCGGCGACCTCGAGTGTTTCTTGCCGAGTTTCGACCGGACGTTTCTCGCCGTCGTGCCAGTACTCATCCCCCTCGACGCGTTCCACATAGAGGTCGGCGACGTCGGTGGTCAGGTTGGTAAAGCCCCACGCAATGTCTTGGTTGTGCCCGATGACGATGCCGGGCAGCCCAGAGAATCCGAAGCCGCTGGCATCATAGGGGCACTCC